>JBEKHC010000013.1:0-70492 GCA_050012475.1 Candidatus Velthaea sp. | reverse complement strand
ACGGCTGGCAATCGGCGCGCCGTTGCGGAGCAGCGAGTGAATCACCGCGTGCAAAATGCCGGGCGACGCGCCGTTCATCGTGAAGTACCGTTTGCGATGCAGCACGTCGAGTGCACCGCAGGAGTTGATTGCAGCATGAGTGTTGACGAACGAACCATGATGCCCGTCGATGACGAAGAGCCGCTGTCCAACGATTCCGACGAACTCGTTGCCATGGAGGATCGCGACACGCTCGCATCGCCCGACGTTCCGGACGACGCAAAGAGCGAACTCGATCGAATGATTGCCGGCGAAGCAGCCCGAGCGCGCGACGAAGCGGCGGGAGATGCGTTTACGCCGTAAGCCGCCCGCGTTGTTCGCCGGACCCGTCTTAGTCGCGGTGCGCGGACGTCGTTTCGAGATCCCGGTCGCTGCGGTCGCCCGGGATGTGCGCGGCTTCGAGGGCGCAGTTCGCGCAGCGTCCGGTGACGGTCAGCAAGGCGTCCACGTCCGCGTAGCGGTGCTGCGCGGCGATTTCGCGCGCGACCGGACCCAGCGAGGGGACGTTGACGTTGGTGATGTCATGACAAACGTCGCACAGCAGATGGTGGTGCTTGCTGAGCGAGGCTTCGTAGCGCGCGGCCATGCCGTTGTGCGAGAACACCTGGACCAATCCGATCTCGCGCAAGATGTCGACGGTGCGGTAGATCGTCCCCAAACTCACGCCGGGGAGCTGGGTTCGAACCCGTTCGAGCAACGCTTCAGCGGTGAGGTGTGCGCCGTCGTCGAGGGCATTGAGAACAGCCGCCCGTTGTTTGGTCAGGCGGTAGCGACTACGTAGCAAACCCGCGTCAACGCCGTTGGAGTTCGTCACTGGTAAACGCCCCCGAACGCTCCGGCGTCCGTTTGACGCTGGTCTCTGGGCCTGCTACAATGCCTGGGTTCTCCCCTCCCGAAGCGCGCGGTATGTGGAATAAGCTCAAGAGACCGCTACAGGCGGTCCTTTTATTAGCAGTGGTCGGCCTATGTCTCTGGGCGATCCTACCGATCCAGCAGAAGATCCACCTGGGCCTCGACCTCCAGGGCGGGGTTCGCGTGCTTTTGGAACTCCAGCCGACCGATACGATCAAGACGATCACGCCCGACATCCAGAGTCAGGTCGAGCAGGTCGTACAGACCCGGGTCAACGGCTTGGGCGTCTCCGAGCCGGTCATCACCAAAGTCGGGACCAACCGCTTGCTCGTCGAGCTGCCCGCCGCCAAAGACCCCGACGAAGTCGAGCGCCAGCTCAAAGAGGCGGCCGTCCTCGACTTCAAAATCATCCCGCCGGCCGTCGATGCCCGCATCCAGCGCGACAAGACGTACGCCAACGACCCCAACGGGGCGTATAAAGATTCCGGCGCGATCGTGTATTCGGGCGCGGATCTCAAAGGCGCGCAGGCGGCCTACGGCCAGTCCGGCGAGCCGCAGATCAATTTTCAGACCAAGGATCCCAAGAAGTTCGGCGATCTGACCCAAAAGTACATGGGCCAACTGCTGGGCATCTTCCTCGACAAGAAGTTCGTGTCGGCAGCGACCATCGAAGGCGTGATCACCGACAGCGGCTTGATCCACGGCACCTTTACCGAAGACGATGTCACCCGGATCGCCAACGAACTCAACGCCGGCGCGCTGCCCGTTCCGGAGACGATCGTCGAGAAGGACGAAGTCGGGCCGATCTTGGGCAAGGAAGACCTGCAGAAGTCGCTGGTCGCGGCGGCGATCGGGCTGGCCCTCGTGCTCCTGTTCATGGGCGTGGTCTACCGCTTGCCGGGGGTGCTGGCCGATGCCGCGCTCATCGTGTACGTCGTCGCGCTGCTCGCCTTGCTGTCGATCGCGCACGCGGTGCTGACGCTGCCGGGGATCGCGGGCTTCGTTCTTTCGATCGGGATGGCGGTCGACGCCAACGTGCTGATCTTCGAGCGGCTCAAAGAAGAGCTGTGGTCGGGCAAGTCGCTGCGGTCAGCGACCAAGATCGGCTTCGCGCGCGCGTTTTCATCGGTATTCGACAGCCATTTCACCACGATCGTAGGCGCGGGCGTCTTGTTCTTGCTCGGCACCGGAACGGTCAAGGGATTCGCCTACACGCTGTTTTGGGGCACGGCTTTTTCGCTGATCACCGCCGTTTTCGTCACCCGGTTCTTCATGGACGTGATCGTCGAAAACGATCTGGTGACCGACCACAAGGCGTACGGAGCGTAAGCGATGTTTTTCCGTCGTCTGAATTGGAACGTCGTCGGCTGGTTCAACACCGTCTCGTACATCTCGTACGCGATCATCGCGCTGGGCGCGGCGGCGATGATCTATCATTTCGCAACGACCGGTTCGGCGCTGCGGCTGGGGCTGTCGTTCACCGGCGGCACCGACATTACGGTCACCTACAAGCAGAGCGTGACGCGCGATCAGATCGCGGCCGCGCTGCAAAAGGTCGGCGTTACCGACGCCCAGATCAATACGCTGTCCAAACCCGGCGACGTCGGCACGCCGCGCTGGACGGTCGAAACACAACGAGACTTCGGCAACAATAGCGGTCCGCTCAAGGCCGCCCTGGGCGCGATCGCGCCGATCGACCCAAGCCAAGTTTCTGTTTCGACCGTCGGGCCCTCGCTGTCGCACGAATATCTGTTCAACGCGATCAAAGCGCTGGTCATCGCGATCGCGATCCAGTTCCTGTACATCGCGTTCCGGTTCGGCTGGAACTACATCTTCGGTTTGGTCACCGTCATCGCGCTGGTGCGCGACTCCGCGATGATGATCGGCATCTACGCGATCGCCGACAAGCGCGTCGACGACGCATTCCTCGCTGCCGTGCTGACCGTCATCGGCTACTCGGTGATGGATACGATCGTCATCCTCGACCGGATCCGTGAGAACGTCAAGCTCATGGCGGGCCAAAAGTTCGACACGATCGTGAACACGTCGATCTTGCAGACGATGACGCGTTCGGTCAACACGCTCGCCACGGTCGTCATCACGCTCGTCGCGCTCCTCGCGCTGGGCGGCGCGAGCTTGCAGAACTTCGCCTTCGCGCTGCTCGTCGGCATCTGCTCGGGCGGGTATCACTCGATTTTTTACTCCGCCCCGCTGGTCGCCAAGCTCCAGAACGCGCAGCGCGAACGGGCGCATATCAGCAGCTCGAATTTGGAAATGCCGCGCACCAAGGCCGAGGCGCGGCAGCAAGCAGCGAAGGCCGGAGCGGCTGCCGTGCCCGACCGCGATGCCGTGCTCGCTGCCCGCAAGGCCCGTCGCGAGCGCGAGCGGGCGGCGACCCAGCGCACCGGCGCGCCCGCGCGCTATAAGCGCCGCCGTCCCGATTCGCCCGCGAGCGCCGTCGGCGTTGCCGATCCCGGCGCGCAACCGGCGTACGACGAGGAAAACTTCGAGGAATTCGAGCCGGAGCACGAGGTCTCGGTCGACGAACACCTCGACCGGCTCGATCCGCTCGATGCTCAGAACGCGGGTCAGCACGACCGCGACTTCGACCTCGGGCATGAGGAGATACACCTCAACCTCGAGGCGGTCGATGCGCCGCATTACGTGGCCCCGGCGCGCGTCGATCTGCCGCCCGGCGAAAACGCGAAGTAACGCCGTTTCCGGATGACCGGCGAACCGCGGTCGTCGAAGCGCGCGCTGCCGCCACCGACGCGCTCGGAAGCCGCGTTCGAGGCGCTGCTGGCGAGTTTCGGCCGGCCCGAAAGCGAGAAGTCTTCCCCCCCGGTGGCGGCCGAACCGGAGCTCACGCCGGCCGCCTTTCTCGACCGGCTCTACGCGCACGGCGAGGACTATCTCGAGAAAGACCGCTTTGCGTCGATCGGCGACGCCGCCGAGTTTTTCACCAAGGTGGTCGGCGTGACGTTCGAGGGACGCCAAGACGTCATCGGCGGTCTGTTGCCCGGCGCACCACTCGAGCTGCGGCGCGAGCCCCAGAACCCCCATGATCCGAACGCCGTCGGCGTGTTTTTCGGGGCGTTGCGGATCGGGTATTTGCGCAAAGAGATCGCGCGCCGGCTGGCGCCCAAGTTCGCTGCCGGCGAACGCTATCGCGCCGAGATCGGCAGCCTGACCGGCGGCGGCGCGCGCAGCCTGGGCGTCAACTTGCTGGTGCGCAAAGATCGTCCGCCGCCCGAGCGCGCGCTGCCGGCCGGCAGCAGCGCGTATTCGCGCGACGCGGTGCTGCGCGCGCTCATCGGCGACCGGCCGTTGCGCGATGCGCAGCGCGCGGTGCTCGAGCGGGTCGAGGCCGGGCAGAACACGCTCGCGATCCTCGGAACCGGGCGTGGAAAATCGCTGTGTTTCCAGTATCCGGCCGCCGTCGCCGCGCTCGAGCGCGGGGCCAAAACCGTCGTGCTCTACCCGCTGCGCGCGCTGGCCAACGACCAGTTCGACGCGCTGCAGCGGCGCCTGGGACCGCTGGGTCTGCGCATCTTCCGGGCCAATGGTTCGATCGACGCCGGCGAGCGCGCCGCGCTGATGGACGCGCTCGAAACGGGCGCCTGGGACATCCTGTGCGCGACGCCGGAGTTTTTCGGCTTTCATCTCGAGCGCTTCACGCCGGCGATCAGCCGCCCGGCGCTCATCGTCGTCGACGAAGCACACCATGTCTTCGAGTCCAAGCATCGCCCGGCGTACGGCCGGATCGGCGATGCCGTTGCGACGTTGGGTTCGCCGCAGGTCTTGGCCTTGACCGCGACGGCGGGCGATGAAGCGTTCGCGCGCATCACGGCAACGCTGCGAATCGATGCCTGGGTGATCGATCCGACCGTGCGCGCGAACCTCGCGATGGTCGACGCGCGCGAGGTTACCAACAAATTCGCCTACATCGCGGCCCGCGTCACGGAACCGGGCAAATCGATCGTCTACTGCAACTCGCGGTCGGAAGCGACGAAGCTCGCCGAGAAGCTGCGCGCCGCGGTTGGGGACGTCGCCTTTTATCACGCGGGCGTTCCGGCGGCGGAGCGCATGGAGATCGAGCGCCTGTTTCGCGAGAACGCGCTGCGCGTCGTCGTCGCGACGTCGGCGTTCGGTGAAGGCATCGACTTACCGGACGTGCGCAACGTCTTCTTGTACCATTTGAATTTCGATTTTACCGAGTTCAATCAGCAATCGGGTCGCGCGGGCCGCGACGGCGAGGAGGCGCAGATCCATCTGCTCTTCGGCGACAAGGATCGGCGTATCAACGACTTCATCCTCGAACGCGCCGCGCCGACGCTGCATACGCTGCGCGCGCTCTACCGCGAGATGCGGCGCTTGACGAGCGACGCGACGCTGCGGCTGACGTATGCCGACATCGCATCGACGCTGGAAATGGACAAAGTCGATGCCGGCACGGTGAGTGCGGCAGTGCGAATTTTCGACGAAGCCGGGCTACTCGAAACCGGTGAGGACGACGAAGGGCGGTTCGTTCGCTTTCACGAGGTCAAAGACAAGATCGACCTGACCAGCAACAGCCGCTTTGCCGAAGGCGAGGCCGAGCGCGAGAACTTCGGCCGCTTCTGCAAACTGGTGCTGGAGGCCGGCGCCGGGGTCCTCGAACACGTGATCAACCGCCCGATCTATCCGTCAAACGTTCCACTCATCAAGTAGCTCGGCGGACCGAACGACAGCGGGCGTGGCACCGGTGCGTTCAAAGCGTCTGCGACGATCCGAACGGCGAGGCGCGCGAACGAGGCGCTACCCGAGCTGCACGTTCTGCGGGCGTTCGCGCAGATACGCCAGCAGCGCCGTCCCGTCGACGGAGCCGCGCCCGGTGGCCGGATCCCAACCGGGTTGCGCCGCGTAGCCGTCGTTGTTGCCGCTGGTGATATCGTGGAACGCATCCGCCGGCGCGCCGTAGAGCGCTTGCTGCAAGTCGCCGATCGGGTGGCCGAGATTCTGCTCGATACGCGCGGCTAGCGCCGCATACAGCGGGGCGACCGCGCTCGTGCCGCCGACGAGCTCGAGTCCGGCTTTGCCTTGACCCAGTGGTACGAGCATGCGAAAGCCGGTGGTTGGATCGGCGTCGCCCGCGATGTCGGGTACGCCTCGGCCGGCGATCGGGAGGTGCGACTGCGCGGGCGGTTTCGGATTGACGTCGCTGATGCCGCCGCCCGTCGCGCCCTGTTTGTGCCGCAGTTCGTTCCAGACCGTCTCCTTGGCGATCGAGCCGTCCGGCTTGGTGGTGAGTTTGGTGCCGCCGGTACCGATCGCGCCGGGGCTCGACGACGGGAAGTCGACGTGCAGTTTTCCGTCGGGGATGCCGTCGGTTGCGCCGTTGTCGCCCGCCGCGGAGAACACGCTCACGCCCATCGCGCGCGCCTCTTTGAAGAGCTCGTTGAACGCGCGCACCGCTTGCGGGGTGAAGCGCATCTCGGGTCCGCCCCACGAGATCGAGATCGCGTTGTTGTGATGCGCATCGTGCAGCGCGGTCGAAATCGCGTCGAGAAAGCCGCGATCGGTGTTGGGCGCGACGTACATCGTTTTGTCGGCCTGCGGAACCAGCGTGCCGATCATCTCGGCGTCGAGCATGTTTTCGCCGGTCGGGCCGGCGTCGGTGGGTTGGTCCGCCCCGCCGTCGACTTTCACGACATTGAAGGGCACGTGCGCGATGCCCAGCGCTTTTTGATACGCCGCCTGCACCCGGTCGTCGTAGCGCCCGCCTAAAGAAATGACCGCGACGTGCTCGCCGGTTCCGTCGCCGGCCGGAAACTTGTACGCGCGTGCGACGTCGAGCGGCGTGAATCCCGGGTTTGCCGCCGTCGCTTCGGCGGTGACGCGATGCGGTGTGGAAACGGTACCGTCATCGAGCCCGGTGACGCTGGTGACCGCCTCGGCCAACGATTGTGGAACGCTGATCGTGCCGACGCGTCCGCGGTAAGTTTCTTCGGGCGTTTGAAAATGGGCCAGGTCGACGTCGAAAGCTTGCCGCATCTCCGCTGCCGTACCGCTGAGCTTGACCGTTCGCTCGGCGACGCTCACGCGGTCCACGTCCAACCCGTACTCCTGCGCGAACGAGCTGACGCCGGCGACGTCGGCCGGACGCGCGCCGTGAAGGCGCTCGAATTCTTCGGGTGGCTGCCCGGCGTAGCCGTCGGGGATCGGCTGATCGGGGCGCAGTCGAACGGTGACCGCGATGCGTTCGTTCGGATCGACGCCGGCGACGATCGTCGCGCGCGGATCGGCAGACTTCTCGCTCCCGGGGATGACGGCCCGATTCGGGCGCGCAGGATCGATGTTCACGAAACCTCCAATGGTGGACGATTTGAAAAGCGTTGTGCCATCGTTCACGCCGGCGGTCGCCGCAGCAAGGTCCGGCGCAGCGCCGGCGCGCGTTCGTGCGGGTCTTAGCGCGGCTTTTCGCCGGGGCGCATCAGACGCTGGGCGCGCGGATCGAGCGCGCGGCCGCGCCACCGGTACTCGAAGTTCGCGCGCCGCACGAGGTTCGCGGCGCGCACGTGCAGCGGCTGGAATTGCGCGGCCGTGTGCTCACTCCAGAGAAACCGCTCGTGTTCGCTGCGTTCGAGCGCGGCGCGAAGATCGGCGACGGCCGGCGGGTGGTCGCCGTGATAGCGCAAGACCAGCGGCCAGAGCGCGTGAAAATAGTCGATGACGCGAACGTTGGGTTCGTCTTCCTCCGCGACGATCGAACCGGCTTGACCCAAACTCGAATACTGCCGGCCTTTGGCGGCTTGGCGGTGCATCGAAAACACGGCGCCGTAGTGGTCGTACACATAGGGGATTGCAAGCCGGCTGCCGGTAACGCCCGCCAGCCGTTCGTGGACGCGTCCGGTCCACCGCACGCCGGGCGTGACGCGAAAAAAACTCATGCGGCGCTCGATCGACGTATACAGGCGGAACGACTGGAAATAGTGGCGCGTGTAGCCGTCGACGATCGCGATGCCGGGCGGCAGCTGCGACAAGTTCCGGGCGATGGTCGCCGCGATCGGACGGTGGACTTCGTCGGCATCCACGAACGCGGCCCACTCGCCCAACCCCAGCCGCCGATGCAGGTCGAGCGTGCGGTTGCGCGCCGCGGCGAAGTCGACGAAGGGCGCGCGGTCGACGATGAGATCGCCGCGCGCGGCAAACGCCGACTCCGCGAGCGCGCGCGCGTTGGGGCCGGCGGGAGCTTCGCTGTTGTCGTTGACGACGACGCGGTCGACGACGTCTTCGAGACTGCGCAGCAGCGCCGGCAGAAACGACTCCTCATTGCGGCCGACGATGAGGTGCGCGGCGATCATGCCGCGGTCCCGATCCCGATCGACGGCGCGCGGGCCGCCGCCGTCGGCAGCAGCGCGTCGGCGCCGGTTCGAATCACGGTTGACTGCCGTTCGCTTCGGGTGCGGCGGATCATGTCGCAGCGAACAGCGAACGGCCGGCGGTTGCGCTGAGGATTGCTAACGTCCGCTGCGCGCACGTTTCCCAGGTAAACGTTGCGGCATGTACCGGCCCGGCCCGCACGAGCGCGGTGCGGAGCGCGGCGTTCGTGGTGATCTCGCGCAGCGCGCGTTCCCACGCCCCCGGGTCGCGCGGCTCGTCGACATAAAGCGCGGCGTCGCCGCCGGTTTCCGGCAGTGCGGTCGCGCGCGCCGCCGCCACCGGGGCGCCGCAGGCCTGGGCCTCGATCAGCGGCAGCCCGAAACCTTCGTACAGCGAGGGAATCGCGACGGCCGTCGCGCCGCGGTAGAGCGCGACGAGCGTCGCGACCGAGACGTTGTCGCACACCACGGCTTCGGGCGCGAGCGGGTTGGAGCGGGTGAATGCCAGCGCGACCTCGCCGCCGGGGAAGGCCCGCCGGTGTCCCGCGATGAGCGTGCCGACGTTCTTGTGCGGGTCGTGCGCACCGACATACAGCACGTAGCGCCGGTTGCGCAGCGCGGGCGGCAGCGCGTCGGGCTCGCCGGGCGAGAAGACCGGATCGACGCCCAGCGGAACCCGGTGCAAACGATGCGGCGCGACGTCGAGATAGCGCGCGACATCTCTCGCCGTGAACGCCGAGTCGCATACGATCGCGCGAGCCGTCGCGGCGGTTCGCCGGATCGGCTCCTGCTCCGAAGCGCGCCGCTGCGCGTCGGGCGCGGGCAACGCAAACGGGATGAGGTCGTGGATCGTCGCGACCGCCGGAATCGAGCCGGCGAAAAACGTTCCGTTCCAAGGATGCCAGACGACGTCGACGTCGCGCGGCACGCGGTTCGCGCAGCGAATTCGCCGCGCGCGCGAAACGCCGATGGCGGCGCGCAGCGCCGGCAGCATGGACATCGGCAACGGATGCCGCACGAGCAGCGTCAATGCGACGTCGTCGCGCTGCGCGAAGCGTGACACGAGCGCGCGCACGTACGTCCCGATGCCCCGCCGGTCGCTGACAAGGTCACGCGCGTCGACCGCGAGGCGCAGCGTTAGTGCGTCGGCAGCGGCGTTTGATTCGGACAATCTTCGAGCACCGTCGTTCCGTTCGCGCGTGAATGGTCGAGGATGTATTTGATGAGCGGCGGATACGACGTCGTATCCGTTCCCGGCGGCGGGAAGATCAGCCGGACCGTGAGGTTGTGGTTGGCCAGATTCGTCGACGACCACGGGTCGTCGCGTTCGCCGTCCTGGTACGTCCAGGTGTACGGGAACGTGTCGGTCTCGGTGTGGCCGTCGGGAAACTGCACGGTGGCCGTGATGCGTTCGGTCGCCGCGCCGTTGTGGTACTCTGGTGCGCCGCGGACGTTGAAGAGCACCTCTCCGCACGGTGTGTTGGCGTTAACGGCGCCGGTCCCGGTTCCGGCCTCACCGTTCCCCGCGCCCGTCCCGTTCGCGCCGCCGCCCGCTGCCGGCCCGACCCCCGTTCCGGCACCCGTGCCGCGGACTCCGGCGGCGCGTCCCAGTGCGCTTTTGGCCAGCAGTTGGTAGACGGCAAAATTCTTGAAGTGGTGGATCGGCTTTGATTCGGCGCCGCCGTGCACGGGCGCCTTGATCCCCGCGGCCTTGGCGGCGGCGACCTGGGGCACCGGAGCGATCGTGGCCCGCGGCGGAACGTGGACGACGGGCGGCGGGGTCGGCTTGGGCGTCGGCCGGGGGGTGGGACGAGGGGTCGGTCGCGGAGTCGGCCGCGGCCGTTCGAGCGCGATGAGGATGGGTTTGACGGGCGGCAGCTCGGGCGCGGCTTCGGGCAAGCGCAAAAAACCGATTGCGATCTCATTGACGGCGATCGAAAGCGCGAGCGCAATGATCCAGCGCCGCCGGGGGGAGGCCAGCGCGGTGCGGATATTGTCACGCGCAAAAAAAGAGCCGCTCACCGGTGAGTGGCTCTCGGGCGGATTCACCGGTCAGCCTCCGGGTTCGGCGCTGAACGGGTCGGGGTTATGACGGGTTCACGCCGTATGTCCGAAAATACCAATCGCGAAATTGATCGTTGTTCGGGTAGTAGCCGTACTTGTTGTAGAAATACGAGCGGTATTGCGCTTGGCGGCGCGCCTGCTCGCGCAGTTCTTCCTGCTTGACGTGCCGCTTTTTGCTCCAGTTGACGAGCCCCCAAGCCGCCGCCGCACCGCCGATCAAAATGTTTCGGGTGCTCGCTGCGCCGTCGGCAAAGGCCGGAGCCATCGAACTCAGCGTGACCGCCGCAGCAAGCGCACTCGCCGTGAAAAACTTCGCCTTCAATTCGTCACTCCTCTGGGCGCCGCCGGGTCGATGCCAGGTTTCGTACTACCATAACGAAGCGCCGCGTCGGCGGGGTTCCGTCGGCGGCGAAGCGAACGGCCTTGCCCGTGACCAGCACCAACGTTGAGGCTCTCATTCGAGAGATCCCCGATTTTCCAATCCCCGGAATTCTGTTCCGCGACATCACCCCGCTGCTCAAGGATGCCGGCGGGTTCAAGGCGATGATCGACCTGTTCGTCGACAAATATCGCGACGCCAGAATCGACTGCGTGATCGGGATCGAAGCCCGCGGCTACATGATCGGTGCGCCCCTGGCCTATGCCTTGAACGCGGGATTCGTGCCGGTGCGCAAGCCCGGCAAGCTGCCGGGCACCAAGCATACCGAAGAATACGCGCTCGAATATGGGACCAATTCGCTCGAGATCCACGACGACGCGGTGGGCGCGGGACAGCGGGTGCTCGTCGTGGACGATCTGCTTGCCACGGGCGGGACGGTCGCAGCGACCCTTCGCTTGTTGGGAAAACTGAACGCCGATCCGGTCGGGGTCGCCGTATTGATCGAATTGGCGGCCTTGGGCGGCCGCGCGCGCCTTCCGAGCGTCGACGTCACCGCTTTCATTACCTACTGACCGGTGGGTTTCCAGCCGTCCGACCGCACGGGCGGCTATTTTGACGTTTTCTTTGCCCGCAGCGGTTGGCGGTTGCCGTGTGTTAGAACTATGATAGGCCGCACCGCATGTCAATCGCCGATCTGATCGCCAAAGTCCAGCAATACGACCCCACGCTCGATGGGGACTGGCTGCTGTCGGTCTACACGGTGGCCGACAAGGCGCATGATGGGCAGCTGCGGGCCTCGGGCGAGCCCTACGTCCATCACCCGTTGGCGGTAGCCGACATCCTAGCCGATTTGGAAATGGATCGCGCAACGATCGCTGCGGCGCTGCTGCACGACGTCGTCGAGGATACCGTCGTCACCAGCGAGGAGGTGGCCGATCGCTTCGGCCCGGAGATTGCCGCGCTCGTCGACGGCGTGACCAAGTTGACCCGAATCCCCTATCAGTCCAAAGAAGATGCGCAGGTCGAAAACCTGCGCAAAATGTTCCTGGCGATGGCCAAGGACATCCGGGTCATCATCATCAAGCTGGCCGACCGCCTGCACAACATGCGGACCCTGGCCTCGCTGCCGCCCTCCAAGCAGCTTGCGATTGCCAAGGAAACGGTCGAGATCTACGCCCCGATCGCGCACCGGCTGGGCATCTGGCGCATGAAGTGGGACCTCGAAGATCTCGCGCTGCGCTACCTCGATCCCGAATCGTACCGCGATATCGCCGAGCGCGTCGCCAAGAAGCGCACCGAGCGCGAGGAGACGGTCACCCGGGTCATCTCCGAACTCGTTTCGCAGTTCGAGCGCGCCGGAGTCAAAGCCGAAGTCACCGGCCGGCCCAAGCATTTCTACTCGATTCACAAGAAGATGACCAAAGGCCGCGATTTCTCGACCATTTACGACCTGACCGCCGTGCGCGTCATCGTCGACACGGTCAAGGATTGTTACGGTGCTTTGGGCGTCGTGCACAGTTTGTGGAAGCCGCTGCCGGGCCGCTTCAAAGATTACATCGCAATGCCCAAGCCCAACATGTACCAGTCGCTGCACACGACGGTGGTCGGGCCGGGCGGCGATCCGCTCGAAGTGCAGATCCGCACGCTGGAGATGCACCGCACCTCGGAATACGGCATCGCCGCGCACTGGCGCTACAAAGAGGGCAGCCGGACCGACAACTTCGAGCAGAAGCTCACCTGGCTGCGCTCGCTGCTGGAATGGCAGAACGACATGCGCGACTCGCGCATGTTCATGGAGAATCTCAAGCTCGATCTGTTCGAGAACCAGGTCTTCGTGTTTTCGCCCAAGGGCGACGTGCTCTCGATGGCGTCGGGCTCGACGCCGCTCGATTTTGCCTATCAAGTGCACACCAACGTCGGCAATCATTGCGTGGGCGCGAAGGTCAACGGCAAGATCGTTCCGCTCGACTATCAGCTCAAGAACGGCGACATCGCCGAGATCTTGCTCAACAAATCCAGCGGCCGGCCATCGCTGGATTGGCTGTCGATCGTCAAGACGTCGGGCGCGAAGCACAAGATCAAGCAGTGGTTTCGCAAAGAGAAAAAAGAAGAGAACGCGGTCCTCGGACAAGAGGCGGTCGAGGCCGAACTGTCGCGCCAGTCGCTGCGCGCGGATGCGGCGCGCGGCGAAGCGATTGAGAAGATCGCCGCGCGGCTCAATTACACGACGGTGTCCGACTTGTTCGCGGCGATCGGCTTCGGCGACGTCAACGCGAGCAACGTCGTGCAGCGGCTCAAGGACGAGCTCAAGACCAACAACGTCGTCGACTTCGCCGCGATCGCGAAGCCCGTGCCGGCGCGCCGCATTGCGCGCAGCAAATCGGGGATCCGGATTGCGGGCGTCGATGACGTGCTCGTGCGGCTCTCGAAATGTTGCAGCCCGGTGCCGGGCGATCCGATCATGGGTTTCGTCACGATCGGACGCGGCGTCTCCGTGCACCGGGCTGACTGCCCCAACGTGGCCTACATGAACGGCGCGCCCGAGCGCATTCTCGAAGCGCAGTGGGCCGACGCGACGGAGATCACCCACGCGGTCGACATCGAGATCGAAGCCGGCGATCGCGCCGGTTTGCTGCAAGACGTGATGGGCGTGTGTTCGGAGATGCACACCCAAGTTTCCACGGTCAACGCGCGCGTCAAGCGCGACAAGAGCGCCCTCATCTCGCTCACCGCGCAAATCAGCGATCTCGATCATCTGCACACGCTGCTGCGCAAGTTCGGCCACCTCAAAGACGTGCGTGAAGTGTACCGCGTGACCAAGCGCGAGGCGCGCGTCAGCACCTCGGTCTGACGGAGTCGCCGGCCGCGCCAGCCGGCTTCGACCAGGCTGGTCGACGCTCGGCTTTTTTTGCGCGATGTGGTGTTCTGCTGCTTCGCGCGCTACTCCGGAAGGTCCAACTCGGCGAACATTGCACGCAGCGGCAAAGCCAAATCGGGAAAGATGGCGGGCGAGTATGTCTCGAGCGTTGCGTCGACCCGCTCGTGGCGACCGTCGCGATCGTAGACATCGAGCATTCGTTTTTCCGGATCGGCGATGAGCTCGAGCACGACGCCCCAGGCGAAGTAGACGCGGCGCTTCTCGTCGACGTCTTTTTGCCGGTCGTCAGGCGACAGGATTTCGACAACGATCTCCGGCGCCGTCGGCGGAGTATCACGGTCTCGCGGCGCCAGCACCACCAACCGCTCAAACGACATGAAGGCGACATCAGGGACCAGCGGATGAACGTCCTCGCCCGGTGGTGAAGCGCGGAAGCGCCACTCAGGTCCGACTTGGCCGCGATTGCCGGCCTTCGCCCAGGCCTTCAGCGCAGAATAAAACGCGCCTTGCAGCATGCTGTGTCTGCGGGTCGGGCTCACCTTCTGGGCCGGCCGACCGCCGATCCACTCGGTCTCCGGCTTCGTCTGGGGGAGCACGATCTCGCGCACCGTTCGCATGGTCGAATCATTCCTTTTCCGTCTAGTCTTTCCTTAGGCGGCTGCGCGTCTTCGATCACGCGTCCGTCTGCTCTTGGAAAGGCGCGGATTGGCGATGTTTCTTTAGCGCTTGCGTAGCCCTTCGGCCTCGATTGCCAGCGAGAGTTGATCGACGCACACTCTCGCGGCGGCAGATCGCCGATTTTCCCGGGCGTCTTCCGCAGTCGGCTCGGCGGCACGGCTGACTAAAATTTCTTTCCAAAATCGGGCGAGAATGCGGCTCCCATGATTGACAGCGAGCGGCCGGAGTGCTAGATTCCGGACACGCATAGAATTTGTTGCATGAATATATATTCATGCAAACAGTTTGGCCGTTCGCCGCACGCGCGGCGTGTCAGAGTCGAGAATGCCGGGCGCCCTTTCGAGCGCCTCGGCGGCTCACGCTTGTCACCACTTCGCAGATAGAAGTGAGGAGTCGAAATTTGAAGATGAAACTCGCGAAATACGCTGCGCTGCTCTCGTGTGTGCTCGCGGCGTCGGCCTTCAACATGCCGCCGGCGCACGCCGCGGGCAAGCTCATTGCCATCATCACGCCGTCGCACGACAATCCGTTCTTCGCCAGCGAAGCCGAAGGCGCCGAAGCGCGGGCCAAGGCGCTCGGCTACGAGACGCTGGTCCTCGTTCACGACGACGACGCCAACAAGCAGAATCAACTCTTCGATACCGCGATCGCGCGCAAGGCGGCGGCGATCATCGTCGATAACGCGGGCGCCGACGCGTCGATCGCTGCAGTTGAGAAAGCCAAAGCGGCCGGCATTCCGTCGTTCCTGATCGATCGCGAAATCAACAAGACGGGCGTCGCCGTGGCGCAGATCGTCTCGAACAACTATCAGGGCGCGACCCTGGGCGCACAGCAATTCGTCAAGGTCATGGGCGAAAAAGGCACGTACGTCGAGTTGCTCGGCAAAGAGTCCGACACCAACGCGCACATCCGGTCCAAGGGCTATCACGACGTGCTCGATCAGCTCCCCGATCTCAAGCTCGTCGAAGCGCAGAGCGCCAACTGGAGCCAGACCGAAGCCAACTCCAAAATGGAATCGATCCTCCAAGCCCACCCCGACATCAAAGGCGTGATCTCCGGCAACGACACGATGGCGATGGGCGCATCGGCCGCGCTGCAAGCCGCGGGCAAAACCAAAGTGCTCGTCGTCGGCTTCGACGGCAGCAACGACGTTCGCGATCAAATCAAAGCCGGCAAGATCCAGGCCACGGTCATGCAGCCGGCATACCGCATTTCGCAGCTGGCGGTCGAGGAAGCCGATCAATATCTCAAGAGCGGCAAGACCGGCAAGCCCGAAAAACAATCGATCGATTGCGTTCTCATCACGACCGCCAACGCCGGCAAACTCGACAATTTCCAGCTCAAGTAACAGGGACGAATCGCGCGGATCCGGCCGCAGCCCGCTGGGGTTACGGCCGGACGGCGATCCGGCGACACCCGGTATGGCTCTTTTTGTCTCGCGCCGCAGCGCGTTGTGCGCCGGACTGGCGCTGACGCTGAGCTTGAGCGGCTGCAAGATCGTGCGCGATTCCGATAAGGCAGCGCTCGATCCGAGCGACCCCAACAATTTTGACGCAAAAATCTATGTCGATACGCTGTGGGATCGCAAAGCCGTACCGTTCTTCGACGAACATGCATTTCCGATCGCGAAAGTCGTGCAAGCGTTGGCCAAAGACAAAGATGCCGCCGGGAGTCGATTCGGCCGGCACGCGGGCGGCGAAGGGACACCGTGGACGTTCGCCGTGCGCGGAAGCGGCGTGGTGAAATCGATGAGCACCGGATCGCGCCACGGCGAAATGGTCGT
Source organism: Candidatus Velthaea sp. (assembly GCA_050012475.1). Lineage (GTDB taxonomy): Bacteria > Vulcanimicrobiota > Vulcanimicrobiia > Vulcanimicrobiales > Vulcanimicrobiaceae > Velthaea. Next base: position 54,458 of record JBEKHC010000013.1, on the reverse strand, counting down.
CGACGTCGGCTCGCCGCACCCGTTGGCGGTCACGCTGCAGGTTGGACCGGTGATTTTCGGGACCGCCGTGCGCGACAGTCTGCCGTTCATCGCGTTCGGCGACTTCGTCAATCAGATTCAATACGCGGAAGTCTCGCGCGCGCTCAACGACCGCGCGGCCGCGCTCGCGCACGCGGGCCTCGAACCGCCGCCGCGCGTCGGCTCGACCGTCGAGTTCGTCGGCGCCATGATCGACCCCGCGATGACCGGCGATATCACCGTCACCGCGGTACGCCTGCGTCCGCAAGGCGTGTCGGCGAAGTGAACTCGGCCGCCGACCATCCCGTGGTGCTGGCCGCGGTCGACGTGAGCAAAGTGTTTCCCGGCACCGTCGCGCTCGACAAGGCGAGCTTCGAGGTGCGCAGCGGCGCGGTCAACGTGCTCGTGGGTGAAAACGGTGCCGGCAAATCGACGCTGATGAAGATTCTCGCCGGCGTCGAGCAGCCGACGTCGGGACAGCTGCTGCTCGACGGCAAGCCGATTACGTTTCCCACCGTGCGCGACGCGGCGGGCCACGGCATCGGCATCATCTACCAAGAGCTGAACCTCTGCCCGAATCTGAGCGTCGCCGAGAACATCTTCATCGGCGCGCCGCTGTTGCGCTACCGCATCGACATCGACGGCCGGCGTCAGGCTGAGCGCGCGGCGGAACTCATGCGCCGGCTCGAACAGACGATCGATCCGCAAACGCTCGTCGGCGATCTGCGCATCGGGCAGCAGCAAATCGTGGAGATCGCCAAAGCGCTGGCCGAGGACGTGCGGATTCTGATCATGGACGAACCGACGTCGGCCCTGAGCAGCGTCGAAGTCGAAATACTTTTTCGCGTGATCCGCGAACTCAAAGCGGCCGGCGTCGCGATCATCTATATCTCGCACCGGCTCGACGAGATCATGGTCATCGGCGATTACATCACGGTGATGCGCGACGGGCGCGTGCAGGCGCGCGCGGCGGTGGCGGACATTTCGATTCCCTGGATCGTCGGCCAAATGGTCGGCGCGATGGCCGCGGTCGCGGCGGCGCCGGATTCGCACGCCGACGCAGCGCCGGTTCTCGTCGCTGAAAACATCACGCTGCCCAGCGCCAAAGGCGGCTTCGCGGTCGACCATGTCTCGTTGACCGTGCGGGCCGGCGAAGTCGTCGGCATCTACGGGCTCATGGGCGCGGGCCGCTCGGAGCTCTTCGAGTGTCTGATGGGCCTGCAGCCCGATGCGACCGGTTCGCTCAAGCTCGCAGGCAAATCGCTCGACGGTCAGTCGACCGCGCAGCGCATCAAGAACGGCTTGGCGATGGTGCCCGAAGACCGTCAGAGCGCGGGCCTCATCGGGCCGCTGTCGGTCGCGCAAAATCTGACGCTTTCGAGCTTGTGGCGCTTCGTGCGCAACTTCGCACTCGACATGCCGCGCGAAAAGAAAGCGGTGCGCGATATCATCGGCAATCTCAACATCAAGGTGTCGACGCCCGACGTCGAGATCACCGCGCTCAGTGGCGGCAACCAGCAGAAGGTCGTGATCGGCAAAGGGCTCCTTACGGAGCCCAAAGCGATTCTGCTCGATGAACCCGGCCGCGGCATCGACGTCGGAGCGAAAGCGGAAGTGTTCCGCACGATGCGGCGCCTGGGCGAAGCCGGGCTCGCGGTCCTATTTGCAACGTCCGATCTGCATGAGGTGATGGCAGTGGCCGATCGCATCGTCGTGATGGCCAGCGGCACGATAACCGCTGATTTTCCGCGCGCCGCGGCAACCGAAGACGCGCTCGTGCTGGCGTCGCATCCGCGCCACGCGGCGACGGCAGGTGGATCATAGCCACGCAGGGCGCCCTGCGCCGGCCGGCCGCAGGGCGCTATTCGCCCATGCTGCTCATCATGAAGCTGCGGACGGTCATCGCGCTCATCGCGGTGTTCGCGTTCTTCAGCATCACGGCGCCGAATTTCCTCACCGTCGGCAGCCTGCTCATCGTCGGCAAGCACGTCGCGATCAACGCCTATCTCGCGATCGGCATGACGTTCGTGATCCTCACCGCGGGGATCGATCTCTCGGTGGGCTCGATCGTCGGCTTGTGCGGTATCGTCGCCGGCGGACTGCTCGACGCCGGCTTGCGGATCTCGCCGCTGCACCTCACGATCTATCCCAACGTCGTCGAAACGATCCTCATCACGCTGCTCGTCGGCGCGCTCGTCGGCGTATTCAACGGCGTGCTCATCACCAAGCTGCGCGTAGCGCCGTTCATCGCGACGCTCGGCACGCTGTATATCGCGCGCGGCGCGGCGCTGCTCATCTCCGACGGCCAAACGTTTCCCAATCTCGTCGGCCGGCCCGAACTCGGCAATGAAGGCTTTCCGTTCCTGGGTTCGGGCACGATCGCCGGCGTGCCGTTTTCGATCGTTGCGCTGATCGCATTCGGCGCGTTGGCGGCATACGTCGCGGCCCGCACGCCGTTCGGCCGCCAAGTCTACGCGGTGGGCGGTAACGAGCGCGCGGCGCTCGTCTCGGGCGTGCGCATCGATCGCATCAAGATCATCGTGTACACGATCTCCGGGTTGTGCGCGGCTTTCGCCGGGCTCGTCGTCGCGTCCGAATTGGTCGCCTCGCATCCGGCCAGCGGCGAAACGTTCGAGCTCAATGCGATCGCTGCCGCGGTGCTGGGCGGCACGTCGCTCGCCGGCGGCCGCGGCAGCGTGGGCGGGACGATCATCGGCGCGTTCGTGATCGGCGTGCTCAGCGACGGCTTGGTGATGCTGGGCGTCAGCTCGTTTTGGCAGATGGTCATCAAAGGCAGCGTGATCATCGCAGCCGTCGTGCTCGATCAGTTGCAGGGCCAAATGCAGCGCAAAATGGCGCTGCAGGCGCAGATCGCCGCCTAATGTACGCCCGCTCACCGCAGAAATGATTGACAGCGGGCGATGAACGGCGTACGGTTACGGCGGACTAAATAATCAGTAGTGAATAAATATTCTTGAGGTGCAGCCAGTGCCGAATCCACCGCTAACCCCGATCGTGCCGGAGCCCGTCGCGGGCCGGCCCCGCCCGGATGAAGATCCGGCCGAACGGCGTGCGCGCCTGGCGGCAGCCGCCACGCACATCCGGCGCTCGGTCCTCACGACGATCGGCACCGCGAAGATCGGTCACGTCGGCGGCGATCTCTCCGTCACCGACATTTTGACCACGCTATTTTTCAGCGTGCTGCGCTACGACGCGGCCGATCCGGCCTGGCCGCAGCGCGACCGCTTCATTCTGAGCAAAGGCCACTGCGCGGTGTCGCTGTACTCGACGCTGGCGCTGGCCGGCTTCATCCCCGAGTCGCTGCTGCCGACCTTTGCCGGACCGCTGTCGCGGCTCAACGGCCATCCCAACCGGCGCAAAGTGCCGGGCGTCGAATCGAACACCGGTCCGCTCGGACACGGCCTGCCGGTCGGCGTGGGCTGCGCGCTGGCGGCCAAGCTCGCGCGGGCCGATTGGCGCACGTACGTCGTGCTCGGCGACGGCGAATTGCAAGAAGGCAGCAATTGGGAAGCGGCGATGGCCGCCGCGCACGGGAAGCTGGCCAACCTGACTGCGGTCGTGGACCGCAACCGGCTGCAGCAGGGCGCGAAGACCGAGGAAACCAACGCGCTCGAACCGCTGGCCGACAAATGGACGAGCTTCGGCTGGGACGTCGTTTCGATCGACGGTCATGATTACGACGCGCTGTATGCCGCGCTGTCGGCGCGCGGCGACGCGCGGCCGCGCTGCGTGATCGCGAATACGCACAAAGGGCGCGGCGTGTCGTTCATGGAGGACGGCGTCAGTTGGCATCACAAAGTGCCGTCGCCCGAACAGGTCGAGGCCGCGCTCGCGGAGATCGGATCATGAGCAAACTCTCCGTTGCGGTGGAAACGTTCGACTGCCGCCAAGCCTTCGTCGCTGAACTGAGCGCGCTGGCGCGCGAGGACGAACGGATCGTCGCGGTCTGCAACGATTCGGTTGGCTCGAGTAATTTAACGGCGTTCGCCGCCGAGTTTCCCGAGCGCCTGATCAATGTCGGCATCGCCGAACAAAATATGGTCGGGGTCGCCGCCGGTCTCGCCAACGGCGGGTACATCCCGTTCGTCTGCGCCGCCGCGCCGTTTCTGACCGGCCGCGCGCTCGAACAAATCAAGAGCGACGTCGCCTATAACGGCTATCACGTGGTGCTGTGCGGGATGAGTCCGGGGATGGCCTACGGCGAGCTCGGCCCGACGCATCACTCGATCGAAGACTTCTCGTGGATGCGCGCGATCGCCGACCTGATCATCGTGGCGCCTGCCGATCCGCAGCAGACGCGCGACGTCATGCGCTGGGCGGTGCAAACCGACAAGCCCAGCTATCTGCGCATCGGACGGGTCAAAGTTCCGGCCGTCACGCCGGCCGGCGCGCCGTTCGAGTTGGGCAAAGCGCTGCAATTGCGCGAGGGAACCGACGTCACGCTGGTCGCGACGGGCGTGATGGTTTCGCGCGCGCTCGAGGCCGCGGAGCAGCTCTCGGCGGCTGGGGTGTCGGCGCGCGTCCTCAACATGACGACGATCGAACCGCTCGACGAAGACGCCGTCGTGCGCGCCGCCGCCGACACCGGACGCATCGTGACGGTCGAAGAAGCGCGCACGACCGGCGGGCTCGGTGCCGCCGTCGCCGCAACCGTCGTCCGCACGCGCCCGGTGCCGATGCGCATCCTCGGCGTCTCCGGCTTCGCGCCGACCGGCAAAACGGAGTTCTTGTACGAGCATTTCGGCTTGACTGCCGACGGCATCGTCCGGGCGGCGCGCGAGCTGCTCGCGTGAGCGCGCCCGCACCGCTGGTCTTCGCGATCGACCAGGGCACGAGCGCCACGAAATGCGTCCTCATCGATGTCGGCGGCGCAATCGTCGCGCGCGCATCGGCGCCGCTGGGCGAGACGCATCCGCGGCCGGGGTGGGTCGAGCAGGATGCCGATGCGCTTTGGGACAGCGTGCTCGTTGCCGCGCAGGAATGTCTGGCCGGCGTGGATCCGGCCGCCATTGCCGGCATCGGCTTGAGCACGCAGCGCGAATCGGTGGCCGTTTGGGATCGGCGTTCGGGCCGGCCGCTCGCACCGCTCATCAGTTGGCAGGATCAGCGCACCGCCGCCTATTGCGACGCGCTGCGCACGCCGCACATTGAAAAAATCGTACGCGAGCGCAGCGGTTTGCCGCTCGACCCGATGTTCTCGGCAGCGAAGATGCATTGGCTGCTCGATGCGGTCGATCCGCAGCGCAGCAAAGCGCGCGGCGGCGAGTTGTGTTTCGGCACCGTCGATTCGTGGCTGCTGTACCGGCTCACCGGAGCGCATCTCATCGAGGCCGGGAACGCGTCCCGCACGCAGCTGCTCGACACGGCGCGCGTCGCGTGGGACGACGAACTCTTGGCCCTCTTCGATATTCCGCGCGCGGCGCTGCCGGAGATCGTTCCGTCGAGCGGGCCGTTCCCCGCCGTGCTCGATGCCCTGCCGCTGCCCGCGGGCGCGCGGGTGTTCGGCGTCTTGGCCGATTCCCACGCGGCGCTGTTCGCGCACGGCGTCGGGGCCGGTTCGCTCAAAGTCACGTACGGCACGGGCTCATCGGTAATGGGCTTGCTGCCCGCGCCCAAAACGGTGGGCCCCGGGCTGTGCTTGACGGTGGCCTGGCAGACGCGCGACGTCGCCTTTGCCGCGGAGGGCAACATCCGTTCGACCGGCGCTGCGCTGCGGTGGCTGGCCGATTTGCTCGCGCTCACGCCGCAGCAACTGGTCGAACTGGGTTCGACGGCGCACAGCGAAGGCGTGGCGTTCGTGCCGAGCTTCAGCGGGCTGGGCGCGCCGTGGTGGGATCTCGACGCGGCCGGGCTCATCACCGGCCTCACGCAGAAGGCCGGCCGCGCCGAACTCGCGCGCGCCGCACTCGAAGCGGTGGTGCATCAGATCGCCGACGTCGTCGACGCGTTCGGCGTCGAAGTCGCCGAACCCAAAGAACTCTTGGCCGACGGCGGCCCGACGCGCAGTGATGCCTTGATGCAGCTGCAAGCCGACGTCGCCGGCCGGCCCGTGCTGCGCGCGGGCGATCCGGAGTTGTCGGCGCTGGGCGCCGGACATCTCGCCGGCGCCGGTGCCGGGCTGTGGTCGGCCCAGGCGTTGGATGCGTTGCCCCGCCGTCGCGATACGTTCGAGCCGTCCGGCGACGCCGCAGCGCGGGCCGGCGGCCGCCGCGTTTGGAGCGCCGCCGTCGCGCGCGCTCGTTTTCGCCCTTCCGTCGCGCGGCCGCCGGCGACGGTTCTCAACTAGACGACTGGGGAGTCGCCAATGGCTTCTAGCATACCCGCAGCGGTAGAATCTTCGCCCGACCGCCCGCGCCGTTCGTGGATCGCATTGATCGGCGGCGCGCAAGGCCCGCTCATCGGCCTCGTGCTGTTGTGCGTCGTGTTCGCCGTGCTCAGCCCGTATTTTTTGTCGCTGCGCAACGCGCTCAACGTCATCGATCAAGTTACCGTGCTGGGCATCATGGCGATCGGCATGACCGCGGTGATCGTCATCGGCGGCATCGATCTTTCGGTCGGCTCGACGCTGGCGCTTTCGATGATGGTGATGGGCTGGCTTTCGAACGACAAAGGGCTGGCCTTTCCGCTCGCCATCGTTTTGGCGGTGGTCGTCGGGGCGGCGTGCGGTTTGGGCAACGGGCTGCTCGTCACCAAAGCCAAATTACCGCCGTTCATCGCGACGCTTGCGATGATGACGATCGCGCGCGGCTTGGCCAACATCATCACCAACGGCGAACAGATCGTCGGCTATCCGGATTGGTTCACCGCGCTTTCGACCGAACGTCACTTCGGCTTTTTGTCGGCGACCGTCGCGCTGTTCATCCTGCTCTTGATCGTGAGTTGGTTGATCCTGCAGTATCGTGCGGTAGGGCGCAACCTGTATGCGATCGGCGGCAGCCGCGAAGTTGCGCGGTTGGCCGGCATCCACGTCGACGGACTGACGACGGGGGTGTACGTCGTCGCCGGCATCTTGTCGGGCGTCGCCGGCGTGGTCTTTGCGGCGCGGCTCGATTCCTCGCAGCCCAGCGCCGGACTCGGTTACGAACTCGACGCGATCGCGGCGGTCGTGATCGGCGGCGCGAGTTTGAGCGGCGGCATCGGCGGCATCGGCGGCACGATCGTCGGCGTGCTCATCATCGGCGTGCTGCACAACGGGCTCAACCTGGTGGGCGTGTCACCGTTCATTCAACAGATCATCGTCGGCGCCGTCATTGCGATCGCGGTCGCGTTCGACAGCCTGCGCCGCCGCACCTAAAACCGTTACCACGTAACTCAACTGCGGGCGGCTCGTTCGAGCCGCCCGCGACGGGTTCGACGCCGTCGAATCCGCTGCTAACAATGAGGGAGTTCGAATGTCATTATCCAGGAGCCTGGCTGCCACGGCGCTTGCATTGACCATGGTCTCGTCGGCGGCCCCGGGTGCGTTCGCGGACGACAAGAAGCCCGTCATCGGCCTCGCCGTGGCGAACCTTCAGGCCGATTTCTTCAACGAGATCAAGCAGTCGGTGGAAGCCGAAGGCGCGGCCAAGGGCGTCGACGTCGTCACGGTCGATGCGAAGGGCGATGCCGCAACGCAGGTCAGTCAAATTCAAGATCTGATCACGCGCGGCATCTCGGCACTGATCTACATTCCGGCCGGCGCGACGGCCGCCGGCGTACCGGTCCGCGCCGCGAAAGCCGCGCACATCCCGGTGATCGCCGTCGACCGCAACGCGCCCGACGCGCCCGGCGACACCTTCATCGCCAGCGACAGCGTGGCGGCGGCGCGGACCCTCGGCGAATACGTCATCAAAGTCACCAACGGCAAAGCGCGTATCGGCGCACTCGAAGGCCAGCTCGGCACGACGCCGGAAGTCGATCGTACCAAGGGTTTCCAAGAAGCGCTCGACAAGGCGCCGGGCGTCACGATCGTCGCCAAACAGCCCGCGGAATGGTCGCAAGACAAGGGTTTTGCGGTCGCGCAGGACATGCTGCAGCGCGACTCGGCTATCACCGTGTTCTTCGGTCACGCTGACGCGATGGCGCTGGGCGCGGCGCAAGCCGTGAAGGTCGCCAACCTCGACCACAAAGTCCTCATCGTCGGTTTTGACGGCGACGTCGCCGGCCTCAAAGCCGTCAAGGCCGGATCGGTTGACGCGACGATGACTCAGCAGACGCAGTTCATGGGCCGCCTCGCGCTCGACTCCGCGCTCAAGCTCGTCGCGCATCAGAGCGTCCCGGCCATGCAATTGCAAAAAGCGATGCTCACGACCAAAGACAACGTCGACCAATACATCGCCAAGCATCCATAGATGGATGTATCTCGGCTTCGCTCGACGGAATCCGATTCGATCGTGCGAAGCAATTCAGTGGATTCGCCTCGGCTTCGCTCGACGAATCCATCGCCCGAGGGCACCCATCCCGTCGTCGCGTGTCGGGCAAAACCCGACACGCTCCTGGAATAAGGTGATCGTCGTGCCTGCATCGATGAATGCCGCATTCACGCCGGGAGGGCCTCCGAATCCGGGGCTTTCCCTGCGCGGAATCGGCAAGCAGTTCGCTAACATTCGCGTGATCGACGGCATCGATCTCGACGTCCGGCCGGGTGAAGTGGTCGCCCTCTTGGGCGAGAACGGTGCCGGAAAATCCACCCTGTCCTCGATCATCGCCGGGCTCTATCCGCCGACGAACGGCACCATGACCTGGCACTCCGCGCCGTACGCTCCGGCGTCGCCGGGCGAAGCGATTGCGGCGGGCATCGGCCTCATCCACCAAGAGATGCGGCTGCTGCCCGATCTGTCGATCGCAGAAAATGTGTTCGTCGGGCGGCTGCCGATGAAAGCGGGCAAGGTCGACCGCGCGGAGATGAATCGCCGCGCCGGCGAGCAGCTCAAACGGCTGGGCCTCGACGTTCCGCCGACGCGTCTGGTGCGCACGCTGCGCGTCGCCGCGCAGCAGCAAGTCGAGATCGCCAAAGCACTGACGCTCCGTGCGCAGCTGCTGATTCTCGATGAACCGACCGCCGCGCTCGGCGGTGACGAAACCGAACGTCTCTTCGCACAAGTCGACCAGCTGCGGCGTGAAGGCGTGTCGTTCATCTACATCAGCCATCGGCTCGACGAGATCGCGCGGATCGCCGACCGCGTGCTGGTGCTGCGCGACGGCAGGCTCGTCGCGCAGCACGACTCGGCGCAGCTGGCAGTCAACGTCCTCGTCGAAGAGATGGTCGGCCGCAGCGTCGATCGGATCTTTCCCCAGCCCAGCGAACCGGGCATGAACGTCGTGCTCGAGGTCAAGGACCTCACCTCGAGCGCCGGCGCATTCAAAGACATCAGTTTCGCCGTGCGCTCGGGCGAAATATTCGGTATTGCGGGCATCGTCGGAGCCGGACGCACCGAGCTGGTGCGGGCGATTGCCGGCGCCGACCCGCTGCGCAGCGGAGCCGTGATCGTCGAGGGCAAACCGCTCAAGCTCACCGGGCCCAGCGACGCGATCGACGCGGGACTCGTGCTCGTTCCCGAAGATCGCAAAGCGCAAGGCATTTTGCTCGACCAAAGCGTCGCGGCAAATATCGCGCTGGGCAATCTGGATCGGGTCGCGCCGCATGGCTGGGTGCGGCCCAGCAACGTCCGCGCGTTCGCGCAAAAAGCCATCGAACGTTTGGGGGTCAAGGGGTCGCCGCCGCAATTACTGCGTTTTCTGTCGGGCGGAAATCAACAGAAGGTCGTGATTGCGCGCTGGGTTTCGCGCTCGCCCAAAGTCTTTATCCTCGACGAGCCGACGCGCGGCATCGATGTCGGCGCCCGCGCGGCCATTTATGAAGTGATCGCGGGACTCGCGCACGCCGGCATGGCCGTCATCGTGGTGAGTTCGGATCTCGAAGAAGTGCTCGGACTTTCGCATCGGGTGATGGTGCTCAGCCGCGGCCGGCAGATGGGGATTCTCGACGCCGCCGCGGCGACCAACGTCGCCGTCATGGAGCTTGCTACCGCATGAGCAGTGATCTTTTTCGTCTCGACGGGCAAACCGCGCTCGTCACGGGTGCCGGCAGCGGCATCGGGCAGCGGCTGGCCGTCGGTCTGGCTGAAGCCGGAGCCGCCGGCGTGGCGTGCTTCGACATTCCCGGCAGTTCGGGGGTCGCCGACACCCTGCGCCGCGTCGAGGCGGCCGGTGCGCGCGCGCTCTCGGTTCCCGGCGACGTCACCAGCGCCACGGATTTAGCCGCGGCAATCGCCGCCGTCGAGTCGACGCTGGGAGCGCTTACGGTGGCCGTCAATTGCGCCGGCATCGCCAACGCCGCACCCGCCGAAACGATGCCTCAAACGCAGTGGCAGCGCATGCTCGACGTCAACCTCACCGGAATCTTCCTGTCGTGTCAGGCCGAAGCGGCAGTGATGCTGCCGCGCAAAAAAGGCGCGATCGTCAATATCGCGTCGATGTCGGGGTCGATCGTGAACCGGGGTTTGCTGCAAGCGCACTACAACAGTTCCAAAGCCGCGGTCATTCATTTGAGCAAGAGTTTGGCCATGGAGTGGTGCGAGCGCGGAATCCGGGTGAATTCGATCAGTCCGGGGTATACCGCGACGCCGATGAACACGCGCCCCGAAGTCGCCGAACAAGCCAAACAATTCGAGGCCGACACGCCGCTGGGCCGCATGGCCGGCGTCGACGAACTCGTCGGGCCGGCGGTGTTCCTCACCAGCGCCGCAGCGTCGTTCTGCACCGGAATCGATCTGCTCGTGGACGGGGGATTCGTCTGCTGGTAGACCACTAACCGTTCCACACGATTATGGCACGCATTCACGAGCTCCGGCTGACCGCCCGCATCGCCCGCATGTACTACACCGACGGCATGAAGCAGGCGGACATTGCCCAGCGGCTGCACATCTCGCAAACGACGATCTCGCGCTTACTGCGCAAAGCGCGGGAAGAAGACGTCGTGCGCATCACCGTCAACGTTCCGGGCGGAACGTATCCGGAACTCGAGGAGCGGCTGCGCGAGACGTTCCCGATTTCCGAGGCCGTTGTCGCCGAATGCAGCGAAGATCGGGAAGAAGAGATTCTCACTCGCATCGGCGAGGCTGCTGCGCACTACCTCGAGACGACGCTGGAAAGCGGTGAGATCATCGGGATCTCGTCGTGGAGCGAATCGCTGCTGCGCATGGTCGACAACATCCATCCCGTCAAGCCGCCGGGGGCGAACGAAGTCGTCCAGATTCTGGGCGGGATGGGCAATCCCAGCGTGCAGGCGCATGCGACGAACCTCACGGTTCGGCTGGCCAAACTGACCCGCGCAACGCCGCTCCTGTTGTCGACGCAGGGTGTGGCGAGTTCGGCGCGCGCGAAGGAGGTGCTCTTGAGCGATCCGTTCGTGCGCAGCACCGTCAAAGAGTTCTCGCGCATGACGATCGCGCTCGTCGGCATCGGGGCGGTCGAACCCTCGAAGCTGCTTGCCGACAGCGGCAACGTCTTCACCCGGGCCGAGCTCAACGAACTCGTCAAGCTCGGCGCGGTGGGCGATATCTGCTTGAACTTCTTTGACAAGAACGGACGCGAGATCCATTCGTCGCTCGAGGAACGCGTCATCGGGATCACGCTCGGGCAGTTGCGCGCGGTCCGGCGCGTCGTCGGGGTTGCCGGCGGCGGGCGCAAAGTCGACGCCCTGCTGGGAGCGCTGCGCGGTGCATTCGTCGACGTTCTCATTACCGATCGTTTCACGGCCGAAAAGCTGGTCTCGACGAACGGTCACCAACCGCCCAAAGCGGGAAAGGCAAGGAAATAACGTGCACGGTTCGAGTCGATTTGCCGGCCAAGTCGTGGTCGTCACGGGAGCCAGCCGGGGCATCGGCGCCGGTATCGCAAAGCGCTTCGCCTCCGAAGGTGCCGCCGTCGCCGTGGCCTCGAACGAAGACCTCGTTCACCAAGTCGCCGACTCGCTGCGCGAGTTCGGCGGCGCGGTGAGCGCGCACATCGTGGACGTCACCGACAGCGCGCAGGTCACGCAGCTCTACGCGACGGTTGCGCGCGAGCACGGCCGGATCGACGTGTCGATTCAAAACGCCGGCGTCATCACGATCAAACCGCTGCCGGAGTTGACCGAGCGCGAGTGGGATTTCGTGATGGACGTGAACACCAAAGGCGTCTTTCTGTGTTGCCAGGCGGCGGCCAAATATATGGTCGCCCAAGGGTCGGGCCGGCTCATCAACACCGCGTCGGGGCAAGCGCGTCAAGGGTTCATCTATACGCCGCACTATGCGGCCAGCAAGTTCGGCGTGGTCGGGATCACGCAAAGCTTGGCCAAAGAACTCGCCTCGGCGGGCATTACCGTCAACGCGTTCTGCCCCGGGATCATCGATACCGATATGTGGGCGTACAACGATTCGGCGTGGGGCAAGCTGCTGGGCACCTATGCGCCGGGCGAACTCATGGCCGAATGGGTCCGCGGCATCCCGATGAAGCGCGCCGGAACGACGGCCGACGTCGCCGGGCTCGTCGCGTTCCTGGCTTCCGACGACGCGGCGTACATTACGGGACAGACCATCAACGTCGACGGCGGACTCATCATGTCTTGACCGCCGCTTGAGAGGGGACGGGCATGCTCACGCGGGAGACGTGCGCGTGACGAACTCCGCTGACGTCGATGGGGGCACGGCGCACCCCAGCATCGCTCCGCCGGCGGCCAAACGCCTTCCGCGAGAGCTTGCCCTGCACGGCGATACGCGTATCGACGAGTTTTTTTGGCTGCGCGACGCGTCCGATCCCCACGTCGTCGCGCATCTCGAAGCCGAAAATGCGTATACCCGCGAGATCACCGCCGGATTGGAGCCGCTGCGCGCAGCGCTCTACGCCGAGATGCTTGCGCATACCAAGCAAACCGACATGAGCGCGCCCTATCGCCGGCACGGCTATTTTTACTATACGCGCATGCTCGAAGGGCAGCAGTACGCGATCTTTTGCCGGCGCCGCGACGGTCTTGCCCAGCGCGAGGAGGTTTTGCTGGATCTCAACGAGCTTGCCGCGGGCAAAGCGTTCCTGGGGCTGGGAGCATTCGAGGTCAGCGACGACGGCCAGCTGCTGGCTTATTCGATCGACGATACCGGGTACCGACGCTATACGCTGCACGTCAAAGAGCTCGCTTCGGGGACGACGGTCGGCGAGCCGATCGAACGCGTGGACGATGTCGCGTGGGCGCTGGACAATCGCACGCTGGTGTACGTCACGGAAGACGCCGTAACGAAACGCTCGAACACGGTGTGGTGCCGCGAGTGTCGTGCTGCGAATGCCGAACGCGTATACTTCGAGGCCGACGAGCTGTACGACGTCGCCGTCGACCGCTCGCGTGACGGCACATTCATCTTCATCCGGTCGCAGGCCAAGGACACCACCGAAGTCCGCTCCCTGTCCGCTGCCGCGCCCCAATCATCGCCGCAGCTCTTTGCCGCGCGCCAGGACGGCGTGCGCTATTACCTCGAGCATCGCGCAGGCGACTTCTACGTTCGGACGAACGAAGGTGCGCCGGATTTTCGCGTCTTCACGACTCCGGTCGCTCGGCCGGGGCGCGAACATTGGAACGAACTGATCGCGCAGCGCCCGGGCGTGACGATCACCGGCGTCGAGGCGTTCCGCGATTTCGTCGCGATCACGGGGCGGCGCGACGGGCTTGCGTCGATCGAGCTTTTGCGCGCGAACGCGACCGCGCTCGAGGCGCTGGCGTTCGATGAGCCCGACTACGTGGTGGGGATCGGACCGAACTACGAGTTCGAAACGCCGCGCCTGCGCTACACGTTCGAGTCGCTCGTCACGCCGCTGTCCGTGTACGATCTCGACATCGCCTCGGGGACGCGCACGCTGGTCAAACGCCTCGAGGTTCCCGGTTACGAACGGGCCGGCTATACCGCCGAACGCATTTTCGTTGCAGCTTCCGACGGCACGCGCATTCCGGTTTCGCTCGTCCACCGGCGAGACGTTGCGCGGGACGGAACGGCGCCGGTGCTGCTCTACGGCTACGGTTCGTACGGCGTTTGCATCGAGCCGCTGTTTTCGGCTCCGCGACTGGCGCTGCTGGACCGGGGAATGATTTTTGCCATCGCGCATATTCGCGGCGGCGGCGAATACGGCGAAGCCTGGCGCTTGGCCGGAAATCTCTTTAACAAGCAGACGACGTTTGGCGATTTCGTCGATTGTGCGACCGGACTCATCGAACGCGGCTATGCGGCCCCGGGACGCGTCGTGATCCAAGGCGGCAGCGCGGGCGGCTTGTTGGTGGGCGCGGCCATCAACGCCCGGCCGGATCTGTTCCGCGCAGCGGTCGCGCAGGTTCCGTTCGTCGACGTGCTCACCACGATGCTCGACGCGTCGCTCCCGCTGACGACGAGCGAATATCGCGAATGGGGCAATCCCGGCGAGAAGGCGGCGTACGACTACATCCGGACGTACTCGCCGCTCGACAATATCCGCGCGCAAGCCTACCCGACGGTGCTGCTGGAAGTCTCGTTCTACGACAGCCAAGTTCCGTATTGGGAGGGAGCGAAGTTTGCCGCGAAGCTTCGCTCGTTCACGACGAGCGGCAATCCGGTGCTGCTCAAAGCCAACATGGCGGCCGGGCACGGCGGGTCGTCGGGCCGTTACGATGCGTTCAAGGAACGCGCCTTTTCGTTCGCCTTCATCCTAAGTCAAGTCGGCATCAGCGAATGACCGCCGGCCCCGGTGGCCGGCGGTGTTTCGGGCGGAGAGCTTTTCGATAGAGCCGTGGGCGATCACGGATACATCGACCCGCTTTGGAAACCGAACGAATGTCGTATTCGGCCGAATCAGCCGCAGAAACCCGTCGTGCTTTTGTTCATCGTCGACCGTTCGGGCTCGATGGACGATCCTTTTGCCGGCGGAACGAAGTGGAAGTGCGAAGGAGCGGCCGACTGCCGCCGGGAGACTACGCCGAACCCTTCGAGCCGCGGACGGCTCCCGTCGTACCGGTCGTCCCGCCGCCGGCATCCGGGTCGGATGCGAGCCTGCCGGTTTACCTCGTTTTTCACTCGTCGGGTTTGCAGCCTGGCAGTACGTCGCCATCGTCGCGCTCGGTTGGGTGCTCGCCGGGATCTTGGCGGTTGCCTCGCGCAACCCGGGACCGCCCGAACCGTAAGCGCGGGACGCCGGCGACGTTCGCTGGACGCTTTTAGGACGGGCGGCGCGTACACTCAAGCCTATCGCACGCTCGTCGCCGGGAGACGACTTGATGAAACTCGCGCCAAAATTCACCGTCATTTTCGTGGCAGCGTTCGGCGTCATGCTGCTCGTGGCGGGCGTGTTGTGTTACGGCTATCTTCAGCGCAACGCGCGCAATGAAGTCCTCGCGCAAGCGCAGTTGATGATGGAAGCCGCGGCGGCGATGCGTTCGTACACCAATGACCAGATCAAACCGCTGGTCGGCGTGCGGCGCACGAGCGAATTTCACGCGCAGTGGGTGCCGGCGTACGCGGCAACGCAAGTCTTCAACAGCCTGCGGCTCAAATATCCCGCCTATACCTACAAAGAGGCGACGCTCAATCCGACCAACCCGCGCGACCGCACCGTCGATTGGGAAGCCGACATCGTCAATGCGTTCCGCAACTCCCCTGACTCGCACGAATACGTCGGCGAGCGTGACACGCCCGAGGGCCGCTCGCTCTTCTTAGCGCATCCGATCGCTGTCGCTCCGGCTTGCTTGGAGTGCCACAGCACGCCCGCGGCGGCGCCGCCGACGATGCTCGTCCAGTACGGTACGGTCAACGGCTTCGGTTGGAAGCTCAACGAGATCGTCGGCGCGCAGATCGTTGCCGTCCCGGCAGCGGTCGCGACGCGCTTGACGGACAGCGCGATTCGGGCGCTCGTGACGTCGCTGATCTGCTTCGCGCTGCTGTCGCTCATCATCCTCAACGTCCTCATGACGTCGCTCGTGATTCGGCCGCTCGGACGAATCACCGCAGCTGCCAATGCGACCCTCGACGGCAATCCCGAGGCCGCCGACGTCCCGGTGCATGGCAGAGACGAAATCGCAGCGCTCGGCGATGCCTTCAATCGGCTGCGCCGCAGCCTGTTCCACGGCAAGAATCAGCGTTAATCCGGCGCGCCCAAGCCAGAGGTTGACGGCAACCGCAACCGCCAACCTTCACGAAACCGCGCTCGCGCACGGCTTGAACGTGCGCTGCCTGGGCCAGTTCCAGCTGCGCGGCAGCGACGGTTGGCTGCAGGGGCCGCCGCTCCAAAAAAGGGCCGCGAGTTACTCGCCAATCTGGTCACCCATCCGCGCCGTGTCGCCGCGAAAGAGAAACGCATCGAAGCGTTCTGGCCTGGTGGCCAACGATGCGGTCGAACGCGCCGACTACGTCAGGGCGCTCGATTACGGCTTGCGCATGAGCGCGTGGACGCACATCGATGCCGCGGCCCTCATCGCCCGCGCGCGCCAGCTTCTGCATCGCACCGCCACCGCGGATCCGGAGCCGCCATCCGATCCCGCGGAGTGGTGGAAGATGACCTAAGGCTCAGAGGACTTTCGACCGGAGGACGGGCGAAAACGGAGGCGTCGCTTTGTTTTCGATGAAAGAACCGTCTGCTACGCGGCGTTCTGATGCCGCAAGATTTCGGCGCGTCGCATGGTGATCATCGACCGCTCGGAATCGATGGAAAACCGGTTTTGAAGGAAGCAGTCATCCGAAAATTTTACGCTCGATGACGACGGTCGAAGAGCCGTGGCCGGCGTTCGCGGACTACGTCGTCGCGCTACAAGATCCGCTTAACGCGTTTCGCGATCCGGCGTTGCGGGCCGCAACGGTTGAAACGGACAGCGTGCTCGGCTTGCCCAAGGCGAAGCGCGGCCAAGTGGCCAGCGTGTACAAAGTCGGTGACGCCCGCAAATCCTGGGCAGTTCGCTGCTTCAACTTCGCGTCGCCCGAACGCGCCGAGCGGTACCGCGCGATCTCCAATTTTCTCGCGCGCAGCGACAACCGCTACACGGTCGACTTTGCGTACCTCCAAAACGGGATCGTCGTTGGCTCGCGGATCTATCCGATTCTGAAAATGGAATGGGTCGAAGGCGACCCGCTCGACACCTACATTGCCAAACACCTCGACGCGCCGCTGGCGTTGCAGCGCTTGGCCGGAGCCTGGGTCGAGATGGTTCGCGATTTGCACGCGCTGGGGATGGCGCACGCCGATCTACAGCCGTCGAACGTCCTCGTGACGCAGTCGGGTGAACTCAAACTCATCGACTACGACGGGATGTTCGTGCCCGCGTTCGCTGGTTTGCTCAGCCCCGAGGACGGCCATCCGAACTTTCAGCACCCCTGCCGGCAGCCGCAGAATTTCGGTCCGCAACTCGACAACTTCTCGGCGTGGTCGGTGTATCTCTCGATCGTTGCCGTCGCGCGCGACCGCTCGGTCTGGGAGACGCTGGGTTTCGGCGAGGAATCCTTGGCTCTGCGGCACGCGGATTACGTTCGGCCGTCGGCTTCGCCGGCATTCGCGGCGCTTGGCACGGCCGCCGATGCCGACGTGCGAAAGATCGCCGCATTCGTGCGCTCGTTGCTGGCCCACGAGCCCGAAAGTCTGCCGGCCCTCGAACATTGCTCGCACATCGTCGCCTCGCCGGCCGGCGGGTCGCGCTCGAGCGAGGTGTCGTGGCGCTTCGCGGCTTTTGAAAACGAGCCGTTGGAGGCGGGCGTCTACAGCGAGCCCTTCGAGCCGCGTCCGCTCCAAGGGCGCAGCGTCACGCGCCGGGTGCCGTCCGCGCAAGTCGCCGCGCCGCGGACGGCGGCGCTCGACGGCTCCGCCCAGCGTTTGCTCATGGGCGCCCTCGCCGGCGCCGTCGCGAGTGTCGCCGGCTTCTACGCGTTCAACGCGTTCGG
The DNA here is from genome assembly GCA_050012475.1 of Candidatus Velthaea sp. Lineage (GTDB taxonomy): Bacteria > Vulcanimicrobiota > Vulcanimicrobiia > Vulcanimicrobiales > Vulcanimicrobiaceae > Velthaea. The sequence continues at coordinate 36,522 of JBEKHC010000013.1, read as the reverse complement.
ATTCGCGACCGGGCAAATCGTCGCGGTCATCGTCCTGGGCTGGGCACTTGCGGCGGCGCTCGTCGTCGCATCCCGCAGCCCGAAACCGCCGCAGCCGCCGCCCGGCTGACGTACACTAGGTGTGCCGGAAGGCACCCCGCCGGGAGGCCGTTTCATGAAGCTCGCTCCAAAATTCACCATCATCTTCGTCGCCGCGTTCGGGATCATGCTCTTGATCGCGGGCACGCTCTGTTACGGGTATTTGCAGCGCAATGCGCGCAGCGAGGTCCTCGCGCAGGCGCAGCTGATGATGGAAGCCGCAGCGGCGATGCGCACGTACACGAACGAGCAGATCAAACCGCTCGTCGGCGTGCGCCGGACGAGCGAGTTTCATCCGCAGTGGGTGCCGGCCTACGCCGCCACGCAAGTCTTCAACAACCTGCGGATCAAGTATCCGGCCTATACGTACAAAGAGGCAACGCTCAATCCAACCAATCCGCGCGACCGGACCGTGGATTGGGAAGCCGACGTGGTCAACGAGTTTCGCAACGCGCCCGACTTGCACGAATTTAGCGGCGAACGCGATACGCCCGACGGACGCTCGCTCTTCCTGGCGCACCCGATCGCCGTCGGACCGGCCTGCCTCGAATGCCACAGCACGCCGCAGGCGGCGCCCCCGACGATGCTGCTGCAGTACGGAACGACCAACGGTTTCGGCTGGAAGCTCAACGAGATCGTCGGCGCGCAGATCGTGTCGGTTCCTGCCGCGGTCTCGACCCATCTGATCGACAGCGCGCTGCGCGCACTGATCACTGCGCTGATCTGCTTCACCCTCGTTTCGCTCATCATCCTCAACATCTTGATGACGACGCTGGTCGTCCGCCCGCTGGGCCGGATCACGACCGCCGCGAATCAGACGACCGACGGGAGTGCCGAAGTCGCCGATATTCCGGTGCGCGGTCACGATGAGATCGCCGCGCTCGGCGATGCGTTCAATCGTCTGCGCCGCGTGCTGTTTTCGGGCAAGAGTCAGCGCTGATTCGACCGGCGGCGGCCGCAGGCGAGCGAAGGTGGCAGCGAGCCTTCCCCCGCCGCTCCCATGCGGTTGCCGGCCGGCGCGCGCCCTCAGATCGTGAGCGGCCGCTGGAACGCATCCTGCTGCGCCCGCCGGCGGAGCGGTAGTGCAAGCCGCGAAGCACCAGGCCGGTTGAGCGAACCGACTGCGGGTTGGACCGGGCCAAGCGTTCGACCGTGCCAAAGCAGTAGAAGGAAGGACCTTTGTTTGGCCGTTCCAACGGTCGTCCCGGGCGTCGGGCTGGGCCGCGGCCGACTCGTTGCCTTGTTTGGGAGACCGCCCGCGTGATATGATCCCGGGGTTGCGCGGGCGCCGACGGTGCCCGCTTCCTGCTGCCCGCCTTTGCGGTGGGCCGCCGGCCGTGCCGGCGTCCAGAGAAGGATCACCATGGCGATCGACTACGAAGTCACCTATATCCTCAAGCCAAGTCTCGAAGAGGCCGACATCGATGCCCGCGTGGCGACGCTGGCCGGGGTTCTGACCAACAACGGCGGCGAAGTCGTCGGCGAGATCGAGAAGATGGGCAAGCGCCGGTTGGCGTACGAAATCGACGATACGCGCGAAGGCTATTACGTGGTGATGAAATTCAAGAGCGACGCGGCGCAAGCGAAAGAGCTCGAGCGGCAGATGCGGCTGAGCGAAGACGTGATGCGGGCGCTGCTGATCCGTCTGGACGATTAGTTTTTCGTAATCGCCCGGGTGTGACAACCCGTTGGCACTTCTGCCGTCTATGCTTTGGAAGGCGGCAGCAACTCGGAGGCAGGTCATGGCAGGCAGTTATAATCGCATCATTCTCGTCGGCAACTTAACTCGCGATCCGGAAATCCGGTACGTCCAATCCGGCTCGGCCGTGACGAAGTTCGCCATCGCGGTCAACCGCCGCACCAAAGGCGGCGATGAGACGACGTTCGTCGACATCGTCGCGTGGGACAGCGGCAACTACAAACTCGCGGAAACGTGCAACACGTATCTCAAAAAGGGCATGAGCGTGCTGGTCGAAGGCCGGCTCGTCATCCGTTCCTACGAAGACAAAGACGGCAACAAGCGCAAAGCCACCGAAGTCGTCATCGACAACATGCAGATGCTCGACAGCAAAGGCGGCGGAGGCGGCGCATCGCGCGCCAACGGCGACGGCGGCTCGTACGACAACGTCCGACCGATGTCCAAGACGCCCAGTTCGCATTCCAGTCTGGATGAGGAAGCGCTGGACGACGAGATTCCCTTCTAAGGAGCAAGAGATCTCTTTCGTTAAGTAGGGAAGTCTTAGCGCGAGAATCCCTTATCGTTGTCTATCTGAACCTCAGGGGCCACGCATCGCATCGGCCCCTTTTTTACTCTCGTGGCGACTTAACTTAACGACCGTGTAGCTTCCACAATGGTTTTCGTCGCGCAAGGCTGCCAGGTCGACGACCCGAGAACGTTCTTCGGGGGTTAAGATATGGTCCCGCGCCGCCGATACGGTCATTGACGGGCCGGCCCACCGCGCGCGGCCGTGATGGAGACCCCTGCGTGCATTTGCCTGAAAGCCGGACCGAAGATGGGGAGATATTCGAGCTAAGCCGCGAAGCGCTCGATGCGCTTCCCTACGGCGTCATCACGCTCGACCGATCGGGAACCATCCTGCGCTACAATCTCGCTGAGAAGACGCTTGCCCATCGGTGTTCGATACGGAGCGTCGGGCTTAACTTTTTTAGCGACGTCGCTCCCTGCACCAACGTGCAGGCCTTTCGCGGCCGTTTCGACGCCTTCGCGCAGTCGCACGAGTCAGGCTCCGAACGCTTCACGTTCTCGTTCGCTTTTCGATGGGGGCACCAGGATGTTTCCATCACGATGCTCCGCAAAGCGGGCTTTGAGGAGATAAACATTCTCGTCCGCGGATGGTCGACTGCCGGTCTTCTGGGCACCGACGGCGCACGACCCACGGATGCGGCCGCGTTCGCTGAGACATCGAACAATCTGGCCACGGTCGGCGACGCGAAAATCTTGGCGCCGCCGCGAATAGTTGCCCTTGACCCGCTGACTGCCGCGGATCCGCGCTTTCTTTGCGAACGCGTGCACCCCGACGACGTGACCGCGGTCGGCGTCGTGATCGCGCACGCGGTACGCGACCGCTTGCCGTATGCCGTCGAGTATCGCGGCAGCGGCGACTCGAGCCGCCGGGTTTTTCAAGAGCACGGAACTTTTGGTCCGGAGTCAGCACAAGCGGGCCACGCTACGATCGTCGACGTCACTGAACAGCGGCAGTTTGCCGCCGAGGTTTGGCGCGCCGCGCATTATGACCCGCTCACGGGGTTGCCGAATCAAAAACTGTTGCTCTTGCGCATCGAAGACGCGGTTCGCGAAGCCGCTGTCGACGGCCGCATCACGGCGATCATCCTCGCGAACATTGTGGATTTTCGGTCCGTCAACAACGCGTTCGGGTACGTGCGCGGCAATGAGCTCCTGCGCGCAGTCGGCCTGCGCTTAGGCGAATGCGTGCGCGGCGGCGACACAGTCGCACGCATTACCGGGGACTGGTTCGCGGTGCTGCTAACCGACGTCGCCGCGCCGGCGAGCGTTCGGGATGCGGCGACACGGATGATCGCCGCGGCAGCGCAGCCGTTTGAAATCGATGGCCGTTCGCACTTCGTGACGCTGCGCGCCGGCGTGAGTCTAGCACCCCACCACGGCCACGATCCGCGGGGTTTGCTCATTGCCGCGGAAACGGCCATCTATGCCGCGAAGACGAGCGGCCGCCAGTTGCGTTTTTACTCGAATCAACTCGCGGCCGATGCCGCGAGTAGCCTCGAGTTGCAGAACGAGCTGCGCGACGGGCTTGAGAATCGTCAGTTCGAGCTCGCATACCAGCCGCTGGTCGACATCGAATCTGGCCGCGTCGTGGCCGTCGAAGCGCTGGTGCGCTGGAACCACCCGGCACGCGGATTTATCTCGCCGCTCGATTTCATTCCTCTCGCCGATCGCAGCGGCCTGATCGTTCCGCTCGGCGAATGGGTGTTGCGCACTGCTTGCGGACAAGCGCGCGCGTGGGCCGACCGCGAGATCGACGTGCGGGTTTGCGTCAATGTTTCGACCGTGCAATTCGCGCGTCCGGATTTTGTCGATCTCGTCGCAACCGTGCTGGCCGACAGCAACCTTCCCGCGGAACGGCTTGAACTCGAATTGACGGAGACCGTCATGGTCGAGGGCTTCGGTAACATGATCGAAACTCTCACGCGGCTCAAAGCATTGGGTCTGCGGCTTGCCATCGACGACTTCGGTACCGGCTACAGTTCGCTCTCTTATCTCAAATATTTTCCAGTCGATACGCTCAAGATCGACCGCGCGTTCATCAAGGATATCGTTGCGGACAAATTCGACCATGCCATCGCGACGACGATCTTCACGCTTTCGCAAAGTCTAGCGCTCGAATGCGTCGTCGAAGGCGTCGAGACCGCCGAACAGCTCAACGCTCTGCGCGCCATCGGCTGTCGCGTCGTCCAGGGCTTCTACTTCTCGCGGCCGCTGCCAGCAGACGAAATCAACGCCCGCTTCTTTGGACCCGCTTCATCAGCGCTGACGGGCGAATCGCTGACGGGCGGCGCAGTGCCGCTTGCTGCACTTAATCGGGGTGAGGCCAGGAATCATGCGGCCGAGTCGGTAGTCGACAGCACTCCGTTCCGGTGATGTGCCCAGGTTCGACTAGTCCGAGAACAATAAGCTCTAAGACCCGCAGATCCTGGCTACGTTGAAGGCGCATGATAGAGAGTCCGAATAAGTGCGAAACCGAATTCTGTCGATCGGCGACCGATCATCTCTTGGGGAGTCCAGCCAAGGATCTCGCTCATAACCGCATCAACCTCGCGGATGACGGCGAATTGGTCTTTTCTCAAGTGCCATACACGCGGTCGAATGACCGTCTGATCTGCGTTCGCTGTTTCGATGAGGGTTCCTGAAACGAAAACGAACCCCAGCAGCACACCGTAGCGATGCCGCGAATCAACGAAATGCAGCTCAACCCGCTCGTCAGCCGAGGCGAGAAGCTGGACGCGGTCGTCGGCAACGCCTTTACGCAGCGCCCGTTCCCAGGTTGCGACCACGATCGACAAGTCAGAAGCAGTGACAAGTTGTAATGCCGAGGTCCGCCCATTGAAAAGACGCCCTACCTGAGCCGGCATGGCCGGCGGCATTGGCACGAAGAACCCCATTTCGTCAATCGCGACGATTTGCGGCGGTGGGTTGCGTTGAAGCAAGGTGTCAAGTACGACATCGATCAGAGCGGTGTCAAACGGCTTCTCAGCGGGCTTCGGAGGCATCGGTTGCAATAGTCGCAGGCACCGCTCGGAGACAGGCCGGCGCCGGCCGATCGCGTTCCGCGCTAATGCAATTGCGCCAAAGATCGGCGACATACTCGCGATGGCGGGGCGTTCTTTGGGCGCGACGGTGCGCCGCGTCCGCGCGGGCTGGATCGACGTGCGACGCACGGCGCCCATACGTGGTACGGTGAGAAGCGCCGTGCCAACCAGCATCGCACGCCAAGAGCAAATGCGACGTTCGGGGTCAGCTCTATCCTGGGGCGACAGCTGCTCGACCATCAACCAGCGTGAAGCCGTGTATGGAAGCGACGATGCAAAGACCGAACGCGGGCGACTACCGGGGGTAGCACGGACCCGCGCCAACCGGCAAAACCAGACGAACATCGCCACGACGCTTGGTACGACCCTGAAGGCGTGGCGTAATGAACGGCCGCTTCAAGAGAAACACCGCCCTTGTCGCTTGCCTCCGGTCGACCCTCATGCTGTGTGTTTCGGCGCATGCTTGGTCAGTGCTTAGCCGCGCCTTTGGCTCAGGCCAACGCTCATGGCGGTCGTCCGGCGGTACTCGGAAGTCGCCGGGCAGCCCATCGCGGACGTGGCGTCCGCCCAGCTCGCGGCAGAGAATCTCGCCCAGTCGCCCAGATTCCTGGCCGTGCGGGGGGCGTTCCGCCCACCCAAGGTTTGGTCGAGCGTCGACCCAGCGCCAATTGAACACCGCGTCGGCTTATCGTTTCAGGCGACGACTTTGACCTTACGCTCCGCGATCTGTTGCACCGCTGCCAGCGATATCGAAACGGCGAGCGACGCCGCCCCAAACGAGCTCGCCGTACCCAAGGTGACTTCCTCCTTGACCGATTCGCCGCGATCGGCGCGCTCAATAACATCTGCCGCCGCTTTATGGAATCGCGCATGGTCGCTCACCAGTGTGGAGAACGCCGGCAAGTGTCCAAACTGCTTCTTGGCGTCGCCGTGCAGCCACTTGCCCAGTGGGCAAAGATTGTCTGCACCGACCACGCTTGGCTTCAGGCTGCGATCAGGACGTTTAATATACACTTGGAGCTTGAGCTTCCAGTCTGCGTGCGCTTTGGTCGCTGCGTCGAAGTCGACTGGCTCAGGTGCTTTCGCCGCAAGGGATTCGCCGATCGTAAAGGTCGCGACAACCCTTGAGAGTTGCTCGGCGTTGTCCCGCAGGGTGCGGGCCGTGGCGTCGATCTCTGCAATCCCGCTCGCGAGTTGGCGGGTCGAGACGGCAGCGGCGCGTGCGGCTTCCGCATTTCGTGAAGCTGTTTCCGCTATCGGCACCATAATGCTGGTCAGGTGCTCGGTCGTCGAGCGCATTTCTGAAGCAGCGGCTGCGTTTTCTTCGACTGCCGCTGAGGCGCTGGTCATATTCGTGCTCACATTAGTCGAAGCGTCTTGCATTTCGCGAGCGCGATTCGCAAGAGAATCGGCGATGGCTTCTGTTTCGGATATCGTCCCGCCAACAGCCGAAAGTGATTGCGCAGCGTGTTGGGAAACGTCCATGCCGGAGTCCATCGAGGCTGACGACGAGCGCATCGCGCGGGCCGCAGTGGCGGTTTCCGACTTAATGTCGCCCAGAATCTGGGAGATCTCTTTGGTTGCCCGAGCGCTGCGTTCCGCCAGCTTGCGCACCTCGTCGGCCACGACGGCGAAGCCCCGGCCATGCTCGCCCGCCCGCGCTGCCTCAATTGCGGCATTGAGCGCCAGGAGGTTCGTTTGATCGGCGATATCGTCAATGGTCTCGACGATCTCGCCAACCTTCGAGGTTCGGTCTTCGAGGGTTTCCATGGCTGTTACGGCCTTGAGGGAAGCCTCCCTCAGCGAGGCCATTGTTGAGGCAGTCGCTGACACCGCGTCGGTTCCGCGCTGCGTTTCGCTCGCGGCTTCATGCGCAGCTGAGCTTAGCGACGCGCTTTGTGATGTCAGCTCGACGATCCCATTATCTAGCGTCGAGATGGCTAACGTCGTCTTCGCGATTGTCGACGCTTGGTGCGTGGCAACCGTGGCGATCTGTTCGGCAGTCCGAGCCAACTCCTCGATCGCGGTGGCCGTGTCGCCGACCTGGTCTGATTGGACCTGAGCGCCGGAGGCGACCGATTCGACTGCATGAGCGATCTCGTCAATTGCGAACGACGATTGTTTGGTTGCAGCCGAAGCTTGGTCGGATGCTGTTGCAAGTGACTGGCTCGTCATCGAAACGGTGGTGATAAGGGTGCGCAGATTCTTGGCCGCCGCTAAATATTCGACAGCCGTGTCGTTTAGGGCGGTGGCAAGGGTGTTGTACGACGTAGCGAGTGCTCCGATTTCATCTCGTCCCGTCACGGGCAGCATCGGCCGCTCCGACAGGAATGAACCCGTAAGGTCTCCGTCGGCGAGCTTTTTGATGCTGTCACGCAGGGACGCGATGTCTTCCGTGACGATCGACCCGATCGCCTCCGTCGCTCCGCCGACCGCGCGCGAGATGCCGCCCGACAGTAATACAGCAATGAGGAGAGCTACCGCCAGCGCGACGGTTGCTAAGCCAATGCTAAGGATGTGCCCGTATGATACCAGGCGCCCCTGAGCTTCATCACTCGCCGAAAATTGGACCGCGGCGTCGTTCTGATATCGTAGCCCTGCGGCAACAAGCTTCGTCATCGAGGTGTCAGCGTACTTGATTGCCGCTTCGCTGAACCTGCCTCGTACTTTGAGCAAAAATGCCGCTTTGTTGCTGGCTAAATATCCGTCTGGGCCATCCAGGAAACTGTGGTACTCGGCAATCGTTTGACGCTGAACGTCACTATTCGCATATTGCCCCGCCTGGGCCAAGGTCCTCGAAAGATCTTCAACGTCTTTACGGTAGGCGCTCATGTCCGCGGCTGCTTTGGCCGGACGCTTCTCGAGGATAAAATAGGCACCGTCGTCGTCGGCGCGTCGCAGGGTGTACCGCAGCTGCATCATGGCGGTTTGAGCGGGGAGGAGCCTGGTATCCTGAAAAGCCTGCATCTTGTCGGCCTGTGTGTCAATCGTGTAAACCGCCGCAAGCGCCGCGACGAACAAGAGTATCACCGTTGCGAAAGCTGTCAGTACCTTGAATCCAATCTTCCGATTGCGCCAAAACGCGAGCACCTGAACTCCTTGTGCAGCAGTTGCCTAACATCAAGTGTATCGGAAATCCGACGAACGTGCCGTACAGGGCCCTTGACCAAAAGCTACACTGTTAATCGGTCTTTGCATTATAGCTTGCTGTTTCGTGGCACCTGACGGCGAACAAAGGTACGTTAATGTGGCGAAAGACAAGTCGATCCTAGCTCAGCCAGAGCGCAAAGCCGGGTCGCGCAGCATCTCCGCGGCCTCGTCCACGAACGTCGTTGAGAGCAGCAAGGTGCGCGCCAGTCGGCTGCGCGCGTCGAGGATGTAAACGAAGGTCGTGTGCACGTCGGGCACACCGCGGCGATCGGGCCGGACGTCAACGCCGAAGGCGCGCATGAGGGCGCGGACTGCGTCGGGCGAACCGGTGGCGAACCGCCAGCCCGGTACGCGTGCGGCGAGGAGGCGTGCTTCGCGGGCCATTACAACGGGTGTATCATAGCGCGGATCGAGCGTCAACGTCAGCAGCGTCGCCGCCATATGGTCGCGGTCGAGCCGCGACCGCAGGCGTGCAAAGAGCGCGTTTGCGATCGGACACGCATCCAGGCAACGCGTCGCGATGAAGGTCACGATTACGGGCCCGCCACGCAGGTCGCGCAGCGCAAACGGAACGCCGCGTTGGTCAATGAGCGCGATGGCCCGCGGATCCGGCGAACGCGATGCGTTCGCATCTGCAGCGTCGACTGGCGCGACGCCGGCCAGCGTTAAGATCAGCGAGGAGGCAAGCATAAACGTTGCCAGCGACGCTGTCGTTCGTATCAGCCGCCGATCGGCGAAATAGTTGTACATTCGAGGATCTCCTTCGACTACGTGAGGGTCGTCGCCGTTGTACGTCCGCCCGTCACTTCGGACCAGTCTCCTCCAGCGTTGTTCGTGCTGGCCGCATTGGTCGATTGCCGCGATTACGCGATTATACGAGGTTCGATCCAGCGCCGTACGTTATTGCCCGTCGCGCGAAGGGCCGCGAGTTATCTCGCGGCGCCTTTCACGACGATGGTGCCGCGCATGTACGGATGAAACCCGCATAGGAACCCATACCGTCCGGCTTCTGAAAGCGGCGGCTCCAAGCACTCTTCGCGTCGAGCGCGCCCGAGTCGAAGCTTCGGTCGAGCGCGGTGACCGTGTGCGGCTCGGCGTCATTGTTGACAAAGGTAACCGTTGTGCCAACGACAACCTTCAACTCGCGCGGACGGTACGCAAAGTCGATGATGTCGACCGTCGTGTTGGGTGCCGCCGATGCCCTGCCGGAGTCTGGTGAAGAGGGATCGACGGAGCGCGTTTCGAGTTCCGCGACCCCGTCGTCCGCGAACAATCGTTCCTTCGTCGGCGCGTCGAGATCCACGCGAGCGAGGTTTGCCGCGCGACCGAAGCGATATGTCAGGCGCGACCGGGACCCATTGAGCAACCCGAAATCGAACGATGCGTCGGCGGCTAGACCCGGAACGTCGATGACCGTCGCAATGGACTGCGGGGCCCGGCCCGGGCCGAAGGAGAGAAACAGGGGAATTCGCACGTCGAGAACGGGAATGTGACCGTAATTCGTTACCGCGCAGCGAGCGAACGGAGTTGGCCCGCTGTTGTGCACCCACTGGCCGCCTCGGGCCGTGAGTAACAGGGTCTGCGCGGGCGGCGGTGCGTGTTCGGCCACGTCGAGCGGCGCGAACTCAGGACGGCAGGACAAATGGATCGCGGGCCGCCGCTCCAAATCGACTCGCGCCTTCTCGTAGGATGCCCCCACGAACGCGCTGACTGCGGCAAGCGATCCGCCTATGGCCGCTACGAGCGTCAAAAACAACTCGACGTCAGTTCGATTGATCGAGGGTCGCACGTTTCTTGTACGCCTAACCGCATGCCGACGGATGGGTCAAGCGGTATTCTTCCAGTCGCAGGGCTCTTGCGGCTTGGGACTATTCGGCTGGCGCGCAGGCAACGCGGGCAACATGCGGTTCGGCAAGTTAATCGTCGCGCGGGATCTTGCCGCGCGTTCTGCAGGCCGCCGTGGCGCGCTGGCGGTCATTGTCGCGGCGTGCCGCGCTCTGGGCCCGAACCCGCGAGAGGGTTGCCGCCGACGTAACGCGACGAAACCCAGCCGGCGACGCTCTTGGCGGTGTCGCGAACCTCCGCGTCCGCGTACGGGTCTTTCTACGTCTCCCGACGGCCGCTGCGATACTCGCAGATGACCGCGTACGCCCGGTGACGCAACCGGTCTAACGTTTCGACGTGGCGGGCGTCCCTGCGGATCTCCGTCACGCTGCGGCGCACGATCCGCGCGAGCTCGCGGAGCGAATATGGTTCATCGCGGCCGTGCGTTTCGTAGCATACCGCGAAGGGGATTGTGCTGGACGAGCTCCGCGTAGCCGGCGTCCACTCGCAGCGCGCGCGTATAGGCGTAATCCGTTGTTCTCGATCTCGGAATACGCCGTCTGCGAGCCGCTTGGGAGAGGTTCGATCGAACCGAGGAGCGCGACAGAGCACAATAGCGCCACGCCCATCGACCGAACGAGGCAGGCCGTGATGCGCGCTTACTTTGATAGCCCGCCGCGCTGAGGGCAGCGGACGGCGCAGCGGTCGGAATTTGCCCTTGGCGACCCGTTTGTCGCCCTGCCAGCGATAGTAGCTCGTGATGTAATCGGTCCGGGCGCTGGATGTTTATCGGGCCGCTACATAATAAGCTTTGACGGAACCCTAACAACAAGGCCTCCGACCGCCTCGTCCGTTGTGGCCGCAACGCCGATGGTACGTACAATGGTAGTTGCACTTTGCGACAGTCTTAGAGCGCCGGCTAGCGAACTCTTTGCGCGCGATGTACCGGCCGCTTACAGGTAATCCGTCTGCCGTGATCGCCTCGCTGCGCATCTCTCGCCGCAGCTGCTCTCCGTGCCGGGCATCCCAGGCGGCTTGCGGCCTGGCCGCGTGCCCGACATCCGGACCTGCCCGCTGAGCAGGATGGACCGCCTGAGCCGGGAGTCTGAACGTTGCTTCGGACTCATCGTCGAAACATCGAACGAGGGAGTCTGGCTGTGCGATAGTGCGGGGCAGACCACGTTCGTCAATGCGAAGATTGTGCAAATGATGGGCTTCTCGTGGAACGAGCTGCTCGGCAAGCCGATTTCGGCGTTCCTGTCCGCCGACGGACCGCATGCCGCGGGTGCCACGCTTTCACTGCCAAGCCACGAGCGTGCCGAAAACGGCGAAGTCGTTGGTTAATGGTGTTTTTTGCGGAAAGACGGCACGCAGCTCTGGGCTGACACCACCGTACGGATGCTGCTCGATGCCGACGGAAACGTCGCCGGAATCATTGCCAGACTCGACGATGCGACCCAGAGGCGTGAAGCGCGAAGGGCACTGCGCGAAAGCGAACGCCAGTACCGACTGCTCGCTGACGCGATGCCGCAAATCGTCTTCGTCGTCAGCGAAAGCGGATCGAGCGACTTTCGAAATCGAACTTGGTACGACTATAGCGGCCTCAGCCCCGAGGAATCGTTTGGCGACGGCTGGCTCTCGATCGTGCATCCCGACGATATCGCGCGCTGCTCGGACGCTTGGCGAGCCGCTCGCGCGAACGGTGAGCCGTATGAGACGCAGCTTCGGCTCCGCCGCGCGTCGGACGGGATGTACCGCTGGTTCGCGTCGCGCGCTGAACCGTTATGCGATGACCGCGGGCAGATCGTGCGCTGGGTCGCCTCGTGCACCGATATCCACGATCTCAAGCTTGCTAGCAAAACACAAGCAGTCCTCGATCATCTCGGTCATATGATCGCGATTCGCGATGCCGAGGAGACGCTTGAATACATTAGCCCGAGCTGGGCACGCTTTGCGGGCACGACGGAGGTGTTACACTCCAAACGGCAGCGCGCCAGATTCGTGCACCCCGACGACGTGCACCTCGTGGAAGCATTGATCCGCGCGAGTCATGCGGCGCCGCTGCAAATCCAGCAGAACGAGGTACGCGTGCGCGGCGCCGACGGCTACTATCGCTGGTTCCTGACGCGCTCGGTGGTGTTGCCCGAGTCGGCCGAGATGCCGCGACGGCGCCTCAATACGCTCACCGACATCGACGATCTCAAACGCGCCCAAGAGGCGCTCGCTCGCTCCGCGGCCGAACTCTCACATCGAGCGCGCCACGACCCGCTCACGAATCTCGCGAACCGCAGCTCGCTAATCGACCGGCTCGCTCAACTCGTGGACGAAGCACGGTCGGCCGGAACCGGCGTCACCGTGCTCTATCTGGACATCGATCATTTCAAGAAGATCAACGACACCTTCGGTCACAACGCGGGCGACGCGCTACTGACGCAAACTGCGGCGCGCATCAATTCCGCTCTGCGCAGCGGCGATATTGCGAGCCGCTTCGGCGGCGATGAGTTCGTGCTGGCTTGCGCGGCGACGTGCCAGGCAGACGTCGTGCAGATCGCGGAGCGCGTGCGAACCGCCGTTCGTGTTCCGCTCGAACTAGGCGGACAGCAAGTTGCGATCTCGTGCAGCATCGGGATCAGCGTCTTCCCGGATAACTGCTTGGACGCGGACGCGCTCATCCAACAGGCCGATGCGGCAATGTACACGGCGAAACAAAGCGGACGAGACGGCTGGTGTCTGTATAACGCCCACACGCCCCTCGTGAAATAGAAGACAGTCGCGGACTTCGCCACGTCGCTCATCGAGAGCTCGCCGGCATAGACGATTATGCGGGCCGATATCTCCGAACATCGGTACCTCGCGATTCGGCCTTTGTCGCTTCGTCTTGCAGCACCATCTCTTCACCATCTCATATATTCACCGCATCATGCGGGAACTCGTGTGCGCACAATCGGTAACGGCGCGCGTTTTCACCGCTCTCGAGGGAGCGGAACAGCATTGCCAACTCGGGAACTCGGCGGTCGCACGAGCCGAGATCGTGCACTGGCTCTCGCGCTTCTATCCGCGCCTCAACCCCAACGCAGCGTAAGACGTTCGCCGATCATCGCTGGCGCGTGATCCGCCGCCGTGTGCTGCGGAGCCTGGCGTGCGAATGGCCCGATGATTTGCCGCGGGGTGCGCGGTCGCGATCAGATAGGATTCAACTCTTGCGCGCCAAGGTTCACGTCGCGCCTAACGCATTTGGCCGAGCGGCCCACGTGCTAACGTATATCAAGCCGCGATCGCAGTGGCGATGCCGAAGCAACCACCCATGTCAACTCCCCGCCGCAAACCTGAGGTGGCGGTGTTTTCGCGGTCCGACTGCACTGGGCGCGACCTGCGGCGGCGACTCGGCCAAACCGCATTCCGCTCGCGGTTATTCCGACCGGAGATCGATCGCGAAGCCCGTTTCGCCGGCCTTTCCACTGCGCGTCGATCTCCGGCAGTGCTGCGGAGTCGATACGCCTGACGGCTGCGTCGAGGTAACGACGGTTTGCGCGACATCGTCGGTCGCGGAGGCTGCCGCAGCCTTCATGCTGCAGGATCGAGGTAACGATGGTTTGCGCGACGTCGTCGGTCGCGGAGTCCTGCCGGCAGCCTTCGTGCTGCAGAAAGAGAGAGGACGCGGGAGAACCGGCAGCCTGAGCTACTGCGTTCCCGCCGCGAATGCTTGCCACGCGCCGTCTTTGAGACTCCAATTCGGGTCGCCGCTGGCGATTTCGTTCGATTGCTCTTGATACTCGTACACGCAGAACATCGGCGTAAGTCCGCGAGCGCTCTGCATGGCCTGCGTGAGGCCGGTTTGGTTGTTGTCGCCCCACTCTGAGATGTATACGGTCAACCCGGTGGCGGCGTTGACCTCCACGATGGCCGATCCGAACGAATCGTAGTCGATGCTGTACGGATGGATCGAGACGCCGTCCACGTAGGGCGCGAGCGCCTTGCCGGCGGCGATCGCGAAACTGAAGTCCTTCGTGTCGTTCCCGCCGGTGCCGCCGGTGATGATCGTCGCCGATTTGTCGGCGGCGCGGATCGCTAACGCGGTCGATTTTGCCAGCGCGACGTATCCGTCAAGCCCGGAGCCGAGGCTGCTCGGGAAGTTGAGGTTCGGCTCGTTGTAGATTTCCCAGGTGATGCTGTTGCCGGCGTACCGCTGCGCGGCCGTCGCGACGGCCGCAGCGTACGAAGCCGGAGTCGAGTCGGCCGTTCCGTAGGGCGTGATCAGGTCGAGCTTCATGCCGACGGCGTTCGCATCGGCGATGAGCGCATCGTAGAACGCGAAGTTGCCGACGATGTAGTCCATTCGGATGCCGCCGGCGTGCCACTGATCGTGAAGCGTCTGCAGCAGCGCTCGGTTCGGTGCGTCCGCCGGATGCAGCTGGACGTAGAAGGTCGTGGCCTTGACGGCTTTCGACACGGTCGCCGCCTGTTGCGGCGTGACCGGCGGCAGCTGGGCAAGCCCTCCACCGCCGCCGCAACCGTCGAACGCGGCCGCGAATCCGGCCAAGAGTATCACGCGACATGTAGAGAGTAAGCGAGCACGAAAATTCAACGGCATATCTGCGTTATCGGCAGGCCGCCCGATAACCGTGCACCGTCGCATTTTCGTAATACACCGTCGACATACACCGTCGAACATGCGCCGGTTGTGGCGCAGTCCGAAACACAGGGCTGTCGGCAGGCGCGCGTCTGGTGCCCCGCGATCGCTACAAAAACGCGCGGCGTGGGCGTGTCCCCGACCCACCGAAAGCGGCTACAACCATGCCTATCGTGGATGACAAGGCGCCTCTGCTTTGCTTGGTTGGGTAGGGCGGATGAAACAGTCCCAAGCGCTCTTCTTTACTCGAATTTATTCGAAAGCTCATTGCCAGCGTCGAATCGATCTCGTCGCTCACGGTGGCGATCATGCGCGGATCCATGTAAAGAACTTCCAGTAGCTCACTCTCCCGTGCAACTGTCGCAGCAATATCTTCGCGTTGCCGACCACGAGAACAACTGGAGCCGTCGGCGAGTCTTCGGTGGGTTGAACTCACGTTGACTGAAAAATCGCGAGCAGCACCGCTTACCGGAGCGCCGCGGGGAAGGTAGACAGCGTGGTCGAGTGCGACACCCGTTCCGTGCCTTCTCTGAGGGAGGGTGTCAGCTTCGTCCACAAGCTCGTGCGCTCATACGCTGAGTGGATCGGGTGGAGTGGATGAAGAACGGCTTCTCGGCAATGCTCGTTCGTGAAGGACGTGACCGCCGCGTCGACGCTGCTGCTCTGTTTCCGAAAACGGCCCGGATGGTGCGATGTTCTCGCTCGCTTCGAGAGGGCATGGTGAAGGGTCCCTTTGCGGCCAGGTTGCCGGCGCCGCTGCCTCCATGAAAGTATCGTCGTACGGGCGGGTGCTTTTCGCCACGTCGGCGGTGCTTTGCGGCGTCGTTGGACTGAGCTGGCACAATTCCGATTTGTGGCAATCCGCGCGGCAAATCAGGGGGCTCGCCGTCCCCACAATCGTCGGCGCGTCAATCGGGATCGCTCAAGTCGGCGGCGGACTTGGGCTGCTGTTCCGGCGTACGGTGCGCGTCGCGTCGGCCGTGATCGGTGTCGCATACCTCCTCCTCACGCTGGCGTGCATTCCGGCCATTGTTGCCGCGCCGGCCGTTTATGTGGGATACGGGAATTTCTTCGAGCACGTGGCCTACCTGAGCGGCGCGGTGGCGGCGTACGGTAATACCGAACGGAACGCGGGGCGGTTGGCGTCACTCGCTCGCGCGGCACGAGTTGGGCTGGGCCTCTCCGCGGTGTCATTCGCCCTAGAGCAGGCAGTCTATCTCCGTGCGACAGCTCATCTAGTCCCAACCTGGATTCCGCCAAGCCAAATGTTTTGGGCCTTATTGACGACGGCAGCGTTTGCCCTGGCAGCGGTTGCCATCCTGATCAATCGTGAAGTACGACGTACGATATGCCTACTAACCTTGATGCTGCTGCTCTTTGCAGCGTTGGTTTGGGTCCCGCACCTGATCGCCGATCCGAAGGCGCTGCCAAATTGGTCCGAGTTTGGCGAAACCTTGCTGATTTCAGGATCAAGCTGGATGATTGGCGGCCTGCAGTCGCTTTAAATTCATCGATGTCGCGGCCGTCGTTTACGATCGCGAAGACATGTTTTGCCGGCGGCATGCGTCAACACCCTGCAGCTGCCCGATACCGATGTACTTCGTTCACCTCGTTCGTGCCCCGCGATGCTGGTTCGAATCCGACTTTACCCTGCGATGATCTGCTGCTAAACGGCGCCTGCACGATAATCGTCGGCGATCTCAGCGGCGCTCAACACGCGGGGATAAATCGCCGCGTCGTCCAACGCGCCGGTGAAGAAGCTGGCCAAGTCACGGGTGCCTAGCCGCAGCGGCGCGGCGCGGTGCGCCGGCATGATATCGTAGCTCGCGTAGCGCGCGGCCCGGCTGCGGCGAGGACCTGCGCGCAATACGCCGTCGCGGTAAATACTCACGCCCGCCGCGGGATCGGAGCGGTCGCCCGGATCGTAACACGCCACGACGTGAATCCACCGCCCCACTTCCAATTCATCTTGAAAATACGCACCCGCGCCTTCGCCGCCCGAAGGGTTCCAGATATACGCGGAAATGCGACTTGGGCGCGACGGCGAGTCGTTGCTATAAAAGCGGAAACCCCACTCGAAGGCACCCGCATCACCCTTGCCCAGCCAATGCACGTACTTCTGCGACGTCTGGCCGGCGAACGTAAGCGCATCGGGACGCATCCACACTTCGACGGTCATTCCGCGGCCGCTTGCGGGTTGGCTGAATGCCTCGTCGTTTGGGATCTCGATGTACTCGCCCCGGCCGGCGAGACGAACGGCGGTCGCGCTATCGTGGGCCAGCGCGCCGGGCTCGCCCAGCGTCGGGTTTCCTCGATAGGACCCAGCGCGACCGCCTGACGAGGCATCGGAGGCGGTCGTCCCGGTGCGCTCGGCGAGACGCCAAAATCCAACCGGTCCTTTCGCGAGCACGGACTGCGCGTACGACGAGGCCGCGCTCGCGTTCCGCGGCACGCACGGAGCCGCGGCGAGTGCCGCTGTGGCGCCGATGAAGCGACGACGGGTGATACTGCTCGAAGCGCTCATAGTTGCTCCTACGGTTTTGTAACCGTTGGCCGCGCCGGCGCTCATCGCCTATCGAAACGAACGCGGGCGCCGGCGCTGACAGGGCGCGCATCCGAGCAATGGCGGGATTCTTGCAAGACCAGAAAACGCGTCGGCTATACGGATCGGCTTCCGCGACGCTTGGTCGTCTTCGCCGTCATCAGCGGCGCGCGTTCCCCGCTTTCGTCGTCGATGCTAACTCGGGGCCAAGAACGTGCAGAGCTTCAGCGGCAAGACCATCGGTGTCGGAAGTCTGCGCGACTTCGATCGACGAGATTGGACGTTCCGCCAGAGGTTTGCGCAAGCTCGGTCAACGAGATCCGATGAGCGGTGCCGGAGGTTTGCACGAGCTCGGTCAACGAGATCCGACGAGCGGTGCCGGAGTTTGCACGAGCTCGGTCAACGAGATCCGACGAGCGGTGCCGGAGGTTAGTGCGAGCTCGATCCACGCAATCGACGGATTTATGCGGATGTTCGTGTTTGCGATTCAAGCCGTGCGGGTCCTGGTTCTCAGTGAGAACAGTCTTCGGTGTCAGCTAGGAACGTGTTCTGCCGCCAGCACCCTACGAGCACATTCAAGGATCGACTCATCGATGGGGGCGGCAGCCCCTACTCGCGACGGTTCACCGATCAAGTGCTTCGCCGCTGCCAAGCTGCTGAGGCAAAACTCTGAATGTTCGGACGGTCACTGGATTGAATTCACCCAAACCATCGCGACCTCCCGAGGGAGTTTATGATTGGTTCTCGCTGTTCCGGGGTTGCAACGCGATAAAGTGATTGGCAGGTTGAAGGCGTTTGCCGAGCACGAGCTTGGCATCGGTACAGCTCGATGACCTTTCGGTTCGTACCGAAGAAGGGTCGGTTCGTGTCTACCGTGGGGCTAACGGCGGCGATCGTTGCGAGTGTTTGCACGCCGCGTGCCGTCGCCGGACCGCCCTTCGTGACGGACGATCCGGAGCCCACGGAATACCGTCACTGGGAAATCTATACGGGCTTCCAATACGACAATGAGGGACGCGACGGAATTCGTGCAAGTGTCCCTTTTGCTGAATTCAACTACGGAGCGATGCCAAACGTTCAAGTATCGACAGCCCTGCCGTTAGACTACGACGACGCGAGCAGCGGGCACCGCTTTGGCTACGGCGGTACTGAATTCGGCGTCAAGGTTCGATTCGTCCAGGAATCGGACAATCGGCCGCAGATCTCGTTTTATCCGAGCATCGAGATCCCCGCGATGTGTTGCGGTCACGCAGTGACGTTCTTGCCGCTTTGGCTGCAAAAGAGTTCCGGCGCTTGGACTGCTTTTGGCGGCGGGGGTCTCTACCTCAACACCGGTCCCGGCCTGCGCGATTACACGTTCGTCGGCGGTGCCGTCGAACGCGTGCTTTCCACGGCGACGACATTGGGGGTGGAACTTTTTCATCAAGGTGCCCCTACGATCGGCGGAACGGATACGACGGCGGCGAGCCTCGGGTTGACGACGCAGATTGGGCCGTACCATGCGATGCTCTTTTCATTTGGCCGCTCGATCCACGGCGACAACGCATTTTCAGCCTACGCGAGCTACGAGTTCGCTCTGGGACCCGGGAAAAAACACTAATCCGACCGTCTCGGAACTCGAAATGGATCAACCGTTCTCGGCGCCGGAGCACTTTTTGGCGAGCGACGCCGCCGGAGTTGCTGGCGACTTCATTTTAAAGTGTGGGTTTAAAGTGTGGGTTCGCTTGTACCGGCGATGCGTTAAGCGCGATCAACGCACGCGCGAGTAGACGTATTTGAATGCAAGGAATTCGGGCTGGGCGGACGCCGAAAGCGGAGTCAGGTAGAGATCCACTTCCTGACGATCGTTTTGAACCGGTCCAACGACAATGCGATAGCGAAACGCTCCATTCGTGGTGTTGCCCCACTGCGGCGCGATGAAGGTGCCGCCGAGCAGGTTTACGCCGGAGGGTCCGACATCAGCATCAATGCTCCGCTGGTTCATCATTTGCGGAGCTCGTGTATCGAGAGAAAAGTACTCGAACTGCTGGTTCACGGCGTTGTAGCCAAAATAAGAGATGCGGGTAAAAGCGCCTTTCCCGCCGGCCGGCGCGCGCATCACTTCTTGGACGAACTCAGCTCCGATCGCCTGTCGCTCGGCTACTGCCGCAGGCAATGACGCGGCTTCGCTGCCCGGACCACCCCACATCCACTCCTGGACTCTCCATGTGCCAACCATCTCACCGATAAGGGCCGAAGCCGCGCCAGCATTAGCATTCATTGGGGTCCGCTCTCCTCAGTCCGCGAAACGTATTAATGATAACCAAATCCTTTTCGTTCTAAGCGTGAGCGCGGACAATGGTCGTCAGTCGGTTTTATCGCGGCTCCAAGCATTCCGAAATCCCAGCCAAACGACCACTTCGCTACGACATGCATGAATCGGATGAGCGTCATGGGTGTGGCAGATTATCTCGTCATGGGCGTAGCAGATTATTCAACCAAGTGGCGGCCCATTTAAGCGGCTCGCATACTGATCCCACGGAGTTCTCCTGCTGTCGGCATCGAACGGAGTCAAGCGGCGTCTCCCTCCCGGCCGAGATGTCGGTCGATCGAGCTCCGAACCGGTAACGTGAGTCTTACGGTAAGGTTCCGAGAAGCTTAGGATGAAGCGAAATTCGGCACACCGCGGCACCCTGACTCATTGTAACTCAGTACACTCGAAAGAGTCCGTAACTACGGACTCTTTCTCTGAGGTGCTGCATTCACGCGACCTCTGCATCCGACCCGAAAGACGGTCACCTCGTATCGAAAAGTGTATAAAGGTGGAGCAGCGCGGTTCGCCTTAGCGCAGTTCATGCTCGCGTTGGTTCACGCGCATTCCGGCAACCGCAAGCAGTCGCTTCACGAATACCACTTCGGCGTACGGATCGGCCGACGATCAGACCACCAACGAGCCGCTCTGCGATTCGACCTACTCTTTGCCGGCCAGGGCGCGGTTCGCCTTCGCCGGGACCAGGCCTCGAAGCGCGATGCCCCCGACAGCACACTCGCGATCAGATGGATGCAACTCCTGCGCGGCAAGGCTGGCGAGAGTCGATCCGTCAAGCTATCCAAATGCAGATTGCAGGAAAGCGCGAAGACGGTTTACCGATCCCGATTCCAAGCGGTGAGTTCATAGAGGTCGACGCGGCTTGACTTCAGCCACGGAACGAAAGCGGCGGCAACGTAAACGTGCGATAAGGAGCGGGCACTGTATCGCGTGCTGCATTCGGCCGGCGCGCCTACCCCTCAAGACGTGTGCCCAACGTTCTGCGGCAGCGTATGAACGGGTTAAAGGCGCGGCGAACTGCCACCTAGGCCTGATCGTGTGACGCTGGGGCGAACCGAAACTCCAGGCCAGGCGCCGCTGACAAGCTTTCCTAACGCGGCTGTCGCTGCTGGAAAAATTTCTGTTCTGTTCGTTCCTGCGGCGACTGGAGCGCCTGGGCGAAAGATATCAGCGTGCCGACGCGTGCGGAATTGCGTTGCTGGTGCTGGTGAACATAGTGGCTCAATACTTGACCGCGATTGAAGCCCCGAATCAACGACGCCGTGGCCTTCCCGCTACGCGTCGATTTCCAGCAGCGCTGCGGAGTCGATGCGCTCAACGGCGGCGATCGAGGAAACGATGGTCTGCGCGACGCGATCGAGTTCGCGTTGCTGATAGGCCTCGAGGGCGGCGTCGTCGATCGCGGGGTCGTGCCGGCGCCCTTCGTGCTGGAGAAAGAGATAGAACGCCGTCTGCACGAGATAACTCGACCGCACGCGCGTGATCCCGGCCGCTTGATAATCGATCGTGGTCAGCAGACGGCGCACGTGACGGTTGTCCATGTTGACGGCGATGCTGTAGTCATCGGTGGATTCGTATGCCCGGCCGACGCTCGCATCGGTGAACTCGTGACGCAGCCAGTCGGCGGAATAGACTTCGTAAATGTTGGGCACGCGCAGGCGGCTCTTGCCGTCGTCGGCGGCCGGTTCGGGCGCCGGTGGATCGACGACCGCGTACGGTGCCGTGTCGGCGAAGACGCGCCCCTCGGCATCCGCCAAGCGCACCGCGAGTTCGCCGCAGGAACCCGCCGGCAACGCGGTGCGCACGGTGAGCCGCGCGCGGCCCCCGCGGAAATCCGACGCGCGCACGAAGGCGATGCTCGTAAGCGTCGGATCGACCACCACGAGACGCGCGTTTTCGTGCAGCGAGAGGTAGCCGTCGGGTGCGTCGGATTCCACCCGCACGATGCTGCGCCGACTGCGCCTGAGCGCGAGCGGTTCGTCGCCACGTGCAATGCGCAAAAAAGTCGGATGCGCTAGGGTCGGCAACGGATTTCCCGCAGCGTCCGGTCCGCTTTCGGACGCGCCGCCTGCCGCCGTCACGGCGCCGTTTCCCGCCCCGCGTTTCGCCGCGGCTTCGTCCCCCGGCGCGAACTTCTCGATCAGCTCGGCGAAGCGGCGGCGCAGCTTGGTGTAATCGCTTTTCTGTTGGCGTTCGA
Source organism: Candidatus Velthaea sp. (assembly GCA_050012475.1). GTDB lineage: Bacteria > Vulcanimicrobiota > Vulcanimicrobiia > Vulcanimicrobiales > Vulcanimicrobiaceae > Velthaea. The sequence continues at coordinate 14,486 of JBEKHC010000013.1, read as the reverse complement.
GGAGCTGCAGCCGCCGGCGCGTGTTAGCTGCTTGCAGTTGGGGATCGTCGCCGAGGGCATCGACGATGGCGTCGATGAGGGCGGTGTAGCGTGCGCCGCGTTTGAGTCGGTCGCGGGTCGTCGAGAGCAGCTCGCGCCGAACCGTGGCGCTCAAGCCGTCGAGCTCAATCTGGATGACCAGCTCGTTCTTGAGGTATGGCAGCCGCAGGAGGTCGACGATAACGCGGCGTTCTTCGGTGCCGTGCGTCTGCCCGAAGTTCGTCATCACAACCGGCTGGCGCGGATCGGGATGCAGCAGCGCGCTGGGTTCAGCGAGCACCCAATAATGCGCGGCGGCAATGTTGTCAGCACCGCGCGGTTCGAGCGGAATCGCCACCGACTGGGCGTACTCGAGCGCCGCGCCGGCGCGCTGAAGGTCGGCGAATCGGCCGGCGTACACGACCGCGGGGGGCGCTTGCGGGTCGCGCCGAAAGCGCGTGCGCGCCTCGACAATCGTGAACGGTAATACCGGATCGAATAGGGCGGTGCGCACCAGCGCCAGAATGCTTTGTTCGGGCAGCCGCGCGTCGCCGCGATAGCGCTCGAGGTCGTAGTCGAAGTGGCGCACGAGCGTGCCGCGCTCGAACGCAACGGCCGCACGCGTCAGGCGGCCGACGCCGCGGGCGCCGGGCCGCACGAGATACTCGTAGCGTCCGTTTTTATTCGTGCGCGCGTCGAGTTCGCGAAAGCGCACGAAGGTGACGCCGACCTCTGAGTCCGCGGTAGCCGAGGCGATCACCGTGCCGTCGGGCGAGAAGGCGAAGGTGGTCGAACCGCCCTGACCGTAGGCGCCGGCCAGATACGGTTTGGCGATCTTGTTGCTGCCCGCTAAGTTGAGGATGGTGGCGGGCATGGCGTCCGGCGCGATCCCCGTGCCGCGATCGCTCACGTCGAGCAGCGGTCGTGCGACGCTGCTGCCGTCGCTGATGCGGACGGTGACCGCACCGGCAAGCTTCGTTTGCGCTTCGGCGCTGCAGTGCACGACACGTCCTTCCGGAATGTCGAACAGCGCTGCGACCGCCGCGCGCGGTGAGTCCAACTCGGCGACGAGCGCAGCAGGCGCGTGACGCGCGGCTTCGTCGATGACGGCGTCGAGGGCGTTCGTGATGCGCTCGACGAACGCAAAACCGGGGTCGGACCCGATATTCACGAGGCCGAAGTTGCCCTCTTTTCCGCCCAGCGGCGTCCATTCGTAGCCGTCCCGCTCGAGCGCAGCAACGGCGCGGCGCGCGTCCTTCATGGAATAGGCCTCGAGCAGTTCGAGTAAAGCGCGCTGGTCGGGCGGTGCTTTCACGAATCGAACCGTTCGCGAAGCGTCGCCGATGCATCGCAAGGTGCGGCGAACGGGCCGGCGGCGAAGCTGTTTGGCGTCATGGCGCTGCGGCGCCCAACACCGCCCCTAGCACGGCGCGATTTTCACGAGACCCGTTTTCCGAGCGTAGCTGAGAATCCGGTCATCGCGCGTAGCCAGCGTCGCTGAGCGCAGCGCGGCACTCGCGACGATGATGCGGTCGGCTGGGTCGCCATGAAAGACGCCGGGAAGACGAGACGAGAGCTCGGCGATCGTCGACGTGACCGGCTCCTCAACAACTCCTTCACGGGAATACAAATCACGAACATAGGCTTCGGCTGAACCGCCCAGCACCAATCTCCCTTTGGCGACGAGCATGCCGATTTCCCAAGCGGAGATCGCCGATAGGAAGACGCCGTTTTGCTGGGCAGCCTCGCCGATAAGTGCGACGATGCGCGGCTTTAGCTCGATCCCGGCGGCGTACCAGACTGCAACGTGCGTGTCGAGGAGAATCAGTGCTCGGCGTCCCACGTTTCGCCGGTCGGGCCGACGATATCGCCGACGACCGTTACCGGTAGGGAGCCGAAGAAGGACGTGGATTCTGATGTGAGGGGAACGAGCCGCGCCACGGGTTTCCCATGTTTCGTTATCGTAATCGTCACGCCCGAGCTCTCGACACGATCCATCAGTTCGAGGCAATGCGCCTTGAACTCGGTGGCCGGCATCGAGAAGCTGTTCTTTCTGGTCATTTTGTCTGACCAGTATAGCTGATCTTGGTCGCGCTGGCAACTCAAATGAAGCTTCGTTCGACCCGCCATTGACGGTCTTGAGAGGCCGAAAAGGGACGGCGATGCCAAGACTCCCATTGATACCGCGAGTCGCGACCAATCGACGCATGGCGAACCGTTGCCCCATCCGGGCTGGTCGAAACCTGCTGACGCTTTCCATTGCGTTGCTCAAGCCGCTCCGTGCTGCATACCGGTAGAGCGCGGCGTCGGCGGGCTGCAAGTCGGCGAATCGGCCGGCGTACACGACCGTCGCCGGCGCTTGCGGGTCGTGCCGAAAGCGCGTGTGCCCTTCGCCGATCGTGAACGGCAATACAGGATCGAACAGGCTGGTGCGCACCAGCGCCAGGATGCTCCGTTTGGGCAGCCGCACGTCGCTACGGTAGCGCTCAAGATCGTAGTCGAAATGGCGGACGAGCGTGCTGCACTCGAACGCAACGGCCGCACGCGTCAGCCTCCTTGCGGAATGCCAAACAGCGCGGCGACCGCCGCGCGCTGCGCGCCCAACTCGGGACGAGCGCAGCGGGCGCGTGACGCGCCGCTTCGTGATGACGGCATCCAGGGCGTTCGCGATGCGCTCGAGAACGCAAAAGTCCGGGTCGGACCCAATATTGACGAGGCCGAAGTTGCTCTCTTTTCCGCCCAGCGGCGTCCACTCGTAGCCGTCACGCTCGAGCGCGGCAACGGCGCGGCGCGCGTGCTTGATGGAGTCTGCCTCGAGCAGATCGGGTAGGGCGCGCTGGCCCGGCGGGGCCATTCGGCACTGTCGATTGTGCGCAATCGATGTGGCTATGGACCCCGATGTGGTCCCTTTTGAAGAAGCAAGGCTTCCGGTTACCGCTCGAGCTTGCACAGACGCAATCTGACGAAGAGGCAAGAGCTGCCGCGCTCTACAGCTGCGATGGAAATGTTTCGGCGAACGATGTTTTCGCGCAGAGACCGATCCCGAGCTCGCGGATACGCGCGCATTCTGCGATTGCTATGGCGTCACGCTCGAGCGATCGGTGAATTGTGTCAGCCTGGCCGCATGCGGGAAAGGTCGAGCCTGGTTTGCCGCATGCGTTACGACGAGAGCCGATGTGAATCGTGTGGTGAAACGTCAGCTCGGTGCCAGCAAGATTTCGTTCGTTGCGGTGGACTCGGCAGTCGGAGTGTCGGGCATGGAGTATCGCGCGATGGCGCCGCTCGGGCTTCCCGCCGGCTGGCCGCTCCGGTCGATGAAAACCACGGTCCTCGCGCGCGTCGCGCGGCCGTGCATCGTAGCGTAGTCGATACTCCGTGCAATCCGGGACCTTGGGGCGTTCTTAGCATCGCCAGAGGCGAGCGCATCGCGGACGAACGAATCGCCATTTTTGATAACGCTGCGGCGCGCGATTGAAACTTGCTGGCCCGACCGAGGCGTTCCGGGGCGCTCAAATCGTGGTCATACGCGCCAGTCTAGCAACGGTACTGCAGATGTTCAGCAACTGGTAGCGTCGGGCTGTTGAAGATGCCGATCTTCTGCAGGAAGAGTGCACAGGCGAGGATTACCAGTGCTTGTAACGTGGCAGCCCGGGCAGCACGACCCGCCCGCAACGCAATCACCGCGATCAAAATCGCTTGAAAGCGACGAGTAAGGCTGGGCCGAACCCGAGCTATTATAAAAGATAGCTCCTCGTGTCCCGAAAGCATGCATCACACTTCGGCGATTTATACGGCGACGAGAAGTCTTGGGTGTACCCTTTATTCAAAAGAAAATGTACGTCGTCCGTTTGAGACCGGATCTTAACACAAAACTGGCAAACAAATTGGGTCTTGGTATCCAGCCGCCCACCTTCGATTAGCGCATCGACATACGCACGAAAGCGGGAGGGCACAGAGAACTTTGGCCGACACTCGGAGCAGATCTCATACCCGGTTGATTCCGTGCCGCACGTACCAGGACACGGCCGATAGTTTCTGCAGCGCTCATGCATGGTTTGTTCCGGTGGAACGTAGTGCATCATTTCCGGGCAGCGGCTGCATCGTTTTGACACCAAATGTGACATGCTAACCTCCTTCCTCTCAATCGGCATAGGAAATCGAACGCTTGCCGTTGCGACGGGTTTATGCAGGGTTTCTCCGCTGCTCGACTGATCGATTTTCTGAATTAGGGGCGTGAACTGCTCCGCGCAACATGAGCTCGTTCGAGGCCGTGTCAGCGACACCGGTTCGCGCAAGTCGTAGATCCACAATCGCCGCCTCCACCAACTGTCGGTCTCGCAAACCGTCCACCCAGCGAAGCGGCAGCGCGTGCAATCCGTTCCGCGCGCCAACGATCGCGCCGACGATGCTGCCGACAGTGTCCGTATCGCCGCCCGAGCCGACGGCAGCCGCGATCGCGCGCTCCGGATCGCCGGCGAACGCGGCCGCAATCGCGTGCGCGCCCGCAACGCAGGCCCAACCGCTCATCGCGATATTGCGCAGCTCCGCCGGCAGCGGGCCGCCAAAGACGATATTGCGATGCAGTGCCCGCCACATCGCGACGAAGGTCGCCTCGTCGATGCCGGCCGGCGGATCCAGCGACGGTGCGCGGCCGGCCAACGCGTCGTGTACGAGAGCCGCGACCGCCTGCGCCGCGGCGATCGCGGCCGGATGCCCGTGCGTCACACGTGCTTGCAGCGCGGCAACCCGCAGCACCTCATCGCGATCAGACAAGAACCCGACCGGGTAAGCGCGCATCGCCGCGCCGTTGCCACCATCTTCAGGGTGGCCGCAGGTTGCTGGATCGGCACCCGCCCGCAGCCGCGACAGCGCTCGAGTGGTCGCACCGCCGGGGCCGCCGCTCCAAAACATCTCGCCGAAGCGTCCCGTCCCGCAGTTTAAATCGGTGAGGAACCGGCGCGCGAACAGCGCTGCGGTCAGCGGTTCACCGCCGCTGATCGCGCCGGCCACCGATAGGGCCATCGCAGTGTCGTCGGTAGGCCGGCCCGGCTCGCGCGGATGGAGCAACGAACCCGAAACCGACGCGCGATACTGCCAGACGAAGGGCTCGCGCAGCAAGCGGCGGATCGTCGCCGCATCGACGAACTCAAACGCCGAGCCAAGCGCGTCGCCGATGGCTGCACCATACAGACAACCTGCGACGCGGTCTGCCAGCGTCACGACGCGCTCCCCACATCGAGCGTGCGGCCGAGCGATTCGAGCACGTCGTCACCGTTGACGATCCGGAAGATTCGCGGGTACTGCTCCTCGGCAACCGTCTGTACAAGGCCGATGAGATTGAACAGCACCGTTTCGTCGATGTGCTCGGCGCGGTAGTCGAGTTCGAGATTCAGGCACGCACCTGCGATGCCGAATTTGACGAGCGAGACGTTGCGGTTGACCTGCAGCACCCACTCGAGCAGCCGCGCGCGCACACCCGGCCCTTTGGGTAACTCGCACACCAGCGTTGTGATGTTTAGCCAATCCGGCGTGAGGCGGATGGCCAGTGCCCACTCGCGCGTGCGGCAGATGAAGTTGACCATACGGCTCTTCGCGTCGATCCGGCAGGACCGGTAACCGGCGCTTTTGAGCAGGCGATCGAGGCGGAGCGGGTCGTTCGAGGCCGAATCAGGAGGGTTCATGCGCCCATCGTACGGGATCGCCGGCGGTCGTGTCAGCGCGGCCATCCGATGACCCGGGTCAGCCGGTGACCCTCCCCGCCGGCGACCCGCGAACCGGTCGCGTCGAGCGCATCATCGAGGTGCTGCGCGTGCTCGAACGAGACCGCAAGATCACCAAAGTCCGGCTGTTCGACCTCCTCGGCGTCACGTCGCAGAGTTCGTTCAAACGAGTCAAAGCCGAATTGACGCGGGCCGGCCTGCCGCTTACGTACAACCGGACCGACGGCCACTTTCACTTACCGGAATCCGCCTCGGTCGCGCGCTACGGGATGGACGCGAGGGCGCGTGCGCAACTCGCGCAGGTGCGCACCGCGGTCGCCGCGCTGGGCGGGCCGGCGTACGAAGCGCTCGAAGACGTGCTCGCCGTTCTCGAAGCGCGCATTGCGCTCGACGACCCGCAAGCTGCAGCCGTCGTGACGTCGCGCCATCCGCAGCCCCGCGCCGACGCCGCTTTCTGGGCGGCGATCGATCGGGCACTCACCGCCGTACGCGAGCACCGCTGGCTGGCGTTCACGTATGCGCGAACCGCGGGCGGTAAACGCGACGAGCGGACGATTCAGCCATATGCCGTTCACGCCCACGACGGGCGGTACTACGTGTGGGGTATTCTCGAGGGCGAGCTGGTCCCCAAGTTATTTGCGATCGACCGGATGGAGAGTGTGACCATCGAGAACGACACGTTTACTCCCGATCCGGGGTTGAGCCTCGACGATGCCTTGCGGTTTTCGTTTGGAACAATGGTCGGCGATGGACCGGTTCAAGAAGTCATCGTGCGCGTCGCCCCGGAGGCCGCGGCCTTTGTCCGTTGCCGCCGCTGGCCAAGCGAAGTACAGTTCGCCCTACGCGAGGATGGAAGCGTCGCGTTGAGCTTCGCAGTGACACGGCTCGAGGAAATCGTTGCCTGGGTGCTAAGTTTCGGTGGCGTCGCCACGATCGAGTCGCCCGGGCCGGCGCGCGATGCTTTGCGGGCCGCGGCTCAGCGCGTTCTGGAGGGATGCGGTGCTCATCCGGCATCATGAGAACAACGAAGCGCTTGCGGCAACCAAGCTGCGTTACCGGCGCTGGACCAGGCATGGGTCGATCTCGTGTGCGGAAGTCGGTGAGGGCTACTGGACAGTGGAGCTAGTGCAAGTATCGCGATTTGACGGGCGTTCCGCCACGATGAGCGCAAGCGGCACGTAAATGCGGACGCTCGAGATGCTCGGCATCGTGAAGCGGTTCGGAGGCGTGACGGCGCTGAGCGGGGTCGACGTGAACTACGATGCGTTCGGCGCGTCGCTCGCCGATAAGATGGCGAAACATGTCGGCCGTAGGGCAACGGTAGCCGTCCTGTGGAATCCGGACGACCACGGTTACCTGACGGTGTACGCCGCGCGTCAATTGGCGACCGCGGGTCTCCAAGTCGGCAAAGAATTCAATGCCGGACACACCGGCGCGCGCAAACCGTTCGCGGACAAGGTCAGCATGCAGATTCTGCTTGGGCCGCCGTTGGTTTTGTGGGGGCTGCGGGCGGGTGACGTCCGAGCCGCCCGCGGGCTCGGTTTTCGCAGAACGTTTGAAAGCCGGAGGTGAACAGCGCCGTGAGCGATCGCATACGAATAATCGACCCTCATCATCACCTTTGGGATCTCACGCATCACGAGTACAAGTGGCTGCAACGACGGCCGCCCGAAGAAGGTCCCGACGGTGATATTACTCCGATCGCACACGACTACTTCATCGCCGACTATCTCGCCGATACCAGTGCCTACGAGCTCGTCAAATCGGTGCATGTCGAAGCCGGCTGGTCGGGGCCGGATCCGGTCGCTGAAACGCAGTGGCTGCAATCGATCGCCGACGTCCACGGCTTCCCGCAGGGCATCGTGGCCTATGCGGCGTTGAATGAAAGCAACGTCGAACATGTGCTGGCCGGTCATCGGCAATATGCCAACACACGCGGCATTCGGCAAATCTTGAACTGGCATTCGGATCCGGGGAAGACGTATCTTTCGCGGCCGGATCTGATGCAAGACTCAGCGTGGCTGCGCGGGTTCGCCCTGCTCGATAAGTACCGCCTGCGTTTTGACTTGCAGCTCTATCCGACGCAGATGGCCGATGCTGCCGAGCTTGCCGCCAAACACCCTGATCAGCCGATCATCTTGAATCATATGGGAATGCCGGTCGATCGCGACGGAGAAGCCGTCGAACTTTGGCGGCGCGGGATGGGACTGCTTGCGGCGCGTGAGAACGTGTCAGTCAAGATCTCCGGCCCATTCATCGGCAACCGATCGTGGACCGTGGCCAGCCTGCGTCCGTTCGTGCTCGAGACGATCGAGCTTTTTGGCGTCGACCGCGTGATGTTGGCCAGCAACTTCCCGGTCGACAAACTCTATCGCTCCTTCACTGCAATGTACGGCGCATTTGAAGAAGTGCTCGCCGCCTTTCCGGCCGTCGAACGGCATGCCATGTTCTATGCGAACGCGGAGCGCCTGTACGGCCTTTGACGTTCGCGACGCAGTCCGACGCGAGACGGCTTGACGCAGTTGCGCCGCGACAGGCTCCGGACGGCTGCGGGTCAGCGATGGCTCCCCCGACTGAGTCCTCTCCATCGGATCGGGCCGTACGTCGAGCTTTGGTTCTCTGCATTCATGCCGGTGATGCGATGCTTTCACTCGCCGCCTTTCGGATCGCAGCAAGACTCTTCTCGACGTCGGCCTCGGTCGTCGCCCAGGACGACACGCTGATCCGCATCGCGGTCTTTCCTTGCCAGACCGTTCCGCCACACCAACACGTGCCGTCTTCTTGCACGCGCCGAATGACGTCCAACGTCGTCGACGCGCTGCCGAACGACACGAGAACCTGATTGATGACGACGTCGTTCAATATGGGGTAGCCGGCTTCGCGTAAGCCTGCGGCAAAACGGCGGGCGTGTTCGCACGTTCGCTCGACGAGCTCGCGCAGCCCGCAGCGGCCCAACGACTTCATTCCGGCCCACAGCTCGACACCACGTGCACGTCGCGACGACTCTGGAACGTAGTGGAGCGGCTCGCGTAGGTCGCTTGCCGCTAGATAGGCAGCCGAAATTCCCATGCTTGCCCGGAGCGCCACGGCATCCTTCACGAGCGCCACTCCGCAATCGTAGGTGACGTTCGGCCACTTATGGGCGTCGGTTGCCCAAGAATCGGCGTCTCGGCATCCGCGCCAGAGATGCTCGAAGAGCGGCGACACGCCGGCCCAAAATCCAAAAGCGCCGTCAACGTGAACCCATGCTCCCACTTGGTGCGCGGCGGCGCAGATCTCCGTCGCCGGGTCGAAGGCTCCGGTATTGACGTTCCCCGCTTGAATGCAAACGATCGTGTTCCGCGTCAACTCCGGCAACCGATCGGCGCGCATTCGCCCTTGTTCGTCGACATCCACCCTTTTGACACGCTTTTGGCCGAGCCCCAGTAAATTGAGCGCCTTGAGCAATGATGCGTGAACTTCGGCGCCGACGACCACGTCGATCGGCGGCGCACCGAACAGACCGTCGTCGACGACGTTCCAGCCCTCGCGCGCCAATAGCGAGTAGCGGGCGGCGGCGAGTGCCGTAAAGTTCGCCATCGTCGCGCCCGTCACGAGGCCGCCCGCGCAGTCGACCGGCAAGCCGACCGATTCGCAGACCCAGCGGATCACGACATCTTCCAGCGCAGCGGCGATCGGCGACATAGCGCGCATTCCGGCGTTTTGGTCCCACGTGCTCGCAAGCCAGTTCGCTGCCAGCGACGCCGGCAGCGTCGCGCCAGTCACGAAGCCGAAGTAGCGGCCACCCGTGCTCGCAACGGTCGCCGGCGAGCCGGCATCTTCCAAAAGCGCGAGCACGTCGTCCGGATCGCAACCCGTTTCGGGCAGTGGTTCCTGAAATCGGCGCAAAGCCGACAGCGCGTCCGTGGTCGGCGTGACCCTGCGTTCCGAAACAGCGTCGAGATAGCGCACCGACATCTCGGCTGTACGCGTGAGCAACTTCGAGGTCTGCCGCTTTTCCATGACCGAAATCGTTCGATGGAGCCCAGGCGCCCGCCATTTTTGTCGCACGGTCGGTCCGGTCGAAAAGCATCGGCCGGTCACGCAAGCGGCGGCTCGATTGTGCCAATTCCGCGCTTGTGTGCTGGTGTCAGGTGCAGCGTCTCACGGTTGCGAATCGGTAGCAACGTACTGTCCGGGGTGCGGTAGCGCATCGCCAAAGGGGCCCTCGAAGAGTCGGTATTCGGTGGCTTGCCCGGGTCGATGAACAACGCGGCTGCCGCATGACGAATCGATATAGCCGGTGCTCGGCAACCTAGACAGTATGGAAGGGCCGCAGAACGCGCGCCCTTCCATAGTGTCGAGATGCTCTGATTTAGCCCTGGACGTCGTCGCTATGCCGCTCGTTTGCGAAAGCAAACTTCGCCGCTGCGCCCTTGGCCAGGACCAAATCAGAACATCCCCCGCTCCCTCGGAAATCTGACTTCGGCCGAGCCCGAAAACAAACGACTACGATGATCGGCGGCGCGAAATGTCATCTCGGGTCACTACCACGTGCGCTCGACGCGCCAGCGCAGCACCGCTTTGTCGGGTTCACTGCGGAGCGGACGGCCGGCGTTCGCATGGAATCAGAACGTCGCGCCGCAACGCAACGAAACCTCGACCTCACTTCGGGACGATCGTGAAGGACCCAAGATAGAATTGCGGAGTTTCGCAGCCGGTGCTAACCAAGTACGCGGCGACGGTCGCTCCCAGCGGCCAGGTCGTCCCAGGGTTCCCACTGGACCAATAGATTGGACTGGCAAACGGAGGTGTTGCACTGGGAGTAGGAAGTGAGCTCGTGAATGATTTCAAGGGGGAAAACGTTACCGCAGCGGTCGAGGTGGATGAAAGGAGCGTTTGATACGTTGACAAGTTAGAAACGCTCGTGCTCGCGACAACGACTTGGATGAAATTCGTCGAGACGGTCGTAGCGTTGGGTTCCGGATATATCATCGAGACCGCACCGTCGGGAGTGACGCAATGTCCAAACGTAAAGTCACCCACATTGCTGGAATTGCTGCAACCGACCGTAGAAACGAGTGTCGCGCTAAGCAGAAAAGATATCAGACGAGCACGACCTAGTGCCCCGCTCCTTCGGGAGCGGGGCGTTAGCGGCAATGTCGCGGTCAACCGTGCTGAAAAGGCGCGCCTCGCCGCTGAGTGTCTATTTGTGCCAGGTAAAGGTTTCATAGCTTGTCTTCACTGAAAAACTTGCACGGATCGGGTGAGTCGGATTTTCTGGCAATTACCTGCGTTTTTCCGTGTCCGAGTGTCTTTAAGTCCAGACAATCGGTCCGCAGTTCTCGTCGCAAGGCAGATGCGACTCCGGCGGCAGCGCTTTTTAGCACTCGGTTCTGATTCGATCCGCCGAGGGTCGTATTTGACAGCGCACTCAGAGAAGCGCCCAGGTACGCGAGTCCATAGGGAAGGACGGAGTTGTTGCCCTGCTTTTGTGTTGTTATTTGCGTTGATCCGAAATTCGTGGTTCCAGGAACTTGCGGGACAGTCTGCTGAATCGAGGTCGTTTCGGTGATGCTTCTCGCGGCGAGATATGCACCCGCGACGACGGCCGACAGCAGAGGGATCGAATATTCATTCGCAGCATTGTGCGGCGTGTCGAGCTCGTTGCGACTCAGCCAGGAGATTTCCATTTTTGGAATTATGCTGGCAGATATCGACGTCGTCAAATTATTCCCGGTTGGGTACACCGCCGTGTCCTTTGAACCGCTCGTGTCCTTTGGACCAGCAGCTGAGCCGGAGTCGTCTTCGTGGGTTACGCTCGTCGGCGGCGGCGAGGCAGTCGGTTTTGCGCCCGGATACTCATTGAAGGTTGCGGTTTGGCTTACTTGGGTAATGACATTGTTGGATGAATCCGATTTCGAGGGCGAGTACCGGGGTTGCTGCCGGCTGCACGTGACGAAGAATGATTTGGCGTAGAGATGCGCATAGGTGTTCAGCACTGCAAAATAGTTGTTGCTACCGACATCGTTCTCGACGTCGTATACCACAAAAGCACCTTGAGTCATCGGATCGTTCTGACACTGCGTCGCAAAATCCGTGAGAGTCCAAGCAGGCTCGGGCAGCAGCCAGAACTTATTCTTCAACGCGGCTTCCAAATTTATCGACACTTCATACGATAAGAAGTTCGCGGTGAGCGCGTCGGCCGCGTACACCAGCACGAACAGGGACTCCTTTTTCGTGCTGAAAAATAGTGACCCATTTGCATTGGTCGGACCGGCGGCGCCGGAGCTGCTGCTGGACGCGGGCGGAGAACTTGCCGGCGCGCCGGCAGCGGGTGCTGGTGCCGATGGTGGTGCGGCCGAACCTCCGGAAGACCCAGACGTCGCAGCGCTCGCCGTGGAGCTCGCAGCGACGAGCATTGCGGCGCTTAACATTACCATCAAACATTGTGTCGCAAAATGATGCGTAAGGTGGAAGCCAGGGCGGAATTCAGCCGGCCAGGCGATGTTGTCGCGGTGAACGGCGCCTTGCTGGGAACGCGGTCCTTCTTTTCGACGTCGCAATGAGACTACGTATATCGAGACTCTCGCGGCTCGAAATAGTCGTTGCCGAGCGGCAAGTAACATAGCTGAACCTACATCCTCTTGATAGAACGATAGTTGGCTCGCAAATCGTAACCAAACGGCCTGCAGCCGGTCCGGTAAGGATTGGCCTGACGGCCGACGTAGACGCCCATTCGCTCACCTCGCGGCGATCACCGGATGTACGAAAATTCGCATGCACGTGAGCAAGCGATGCTGCCTGCACTCCGACTTGCAATTCGCACGACCCCGGAAATGCTGCTATGCAGCAGCACACTCAATAAGCTTATGGTGTGCTGATTGGAGGCCACCATACGCTGCGAATTGCAGATTGAGTTACAACTGACTGAAGTATTACAGGCTGCGGATTGATAGTTGAACGAGCGGTGGTCAATCCCGGGAAGGACAAAGGACTCTATAGCGACACTCGGCGAGCGTTGAGGCAGGACCCCGACAATGCGTGCGCCTAGACGTTTCCTTTGCAAGCCAAGCTATCGCCGTTGCCGTGAGTCGAAACGCACACCGAGACAGAAATGTGACCGCGTGCTCGCTACGCTGCGAGCAGTCCGCGGCGCGTGGATGAATCATGCCGTCTGATGTCGGCGTCGCCTGACATCGCTGCGGCGACGTTGGCGGGAACGTCACGCCCGTCGAGCAGACCGATCGTACGCGTTGCGTACCGGTTGAAGCGGCGGTCGTGGGTAACCATGCCGATGGTCAAGTCTGCTGCATGCAGTTCCGACAGCAGGCCCGTACCGGCTTCACCGTTCGCGCTGTCGAGATATCCCGTCGGCTCGTCGGCAAGCAGCACCGCCGGATCGCCGGCAAGGGCCCGCGCGACAGCCACGCGTTGCTGCTGTCCGCCCGAAAGCTGCAAGGGGAAAATGGCGAGCGCGATGGGACATCGCGACGCGGTCGCGTGCTTCGGCGATCCGGCGGCGCCGCTCAGAGGCGGAGAGGCCGCGGTACGTGAGCGGTAGTTGCAGTACCGTATACGCAATACCGCCGCAGTCGATCTGACCTTTCGTAACCAACGTTGCGAAGCGCGTGGAGAGCCCAGCATGCCGAATCCCAAATACGCTGACTACCAACCGGCCGCCCCGTACTTCAATCTGGTTCGAGGGGCACTGGGCGATCTCGTCGATGGCGAGCACTTCTTTGACATCGTCAGCGACGACACGGTCTACGAGGTCCTCTACGACGTCCCGGGTTGGCCTCGCGTCATCAACGGGCGGACCGATCTGATGGCTGCGTTCAGGGGCTACGTCGATAACATCGTGCTTCAGTCTGCCGATACGTTGATCACGCATGAGACAGACGACGGCCGGGTCGTCGTCATCGAATATGAGGTCCACGGGACGATCCTCGCGACGGGCGTGAAGTATAACAATCGTTTCTAACGCGTTGACGGCGGAGGCCCACTAAACGACTAGCCGCGCGGGGCGCTTAGGTCCGGCCACGGCCGCTGCGAACGCATCCGATCAATGCGGTGTCAGGTCCTCGGGCCGTTCACCCATGGAAAGGTGCGAGTGTTTCTCGGCACGGTGATGTGGTTGCGCGGCCTGTGCGCAGCAGTGCTCTCGCCGACGCCGAGCGCGCGCGGTTGCGGGCTGAAGATATAAGGCCACTGGATGCCTTTAGGCACCGGCGAGGTTGAGGATCGTGGCGGCTTGTTCGGGCGTGAGCCGCTCGATGAGATGACGTCGCACGGCTTGCGCATGAATCGGCCGCGCTCGCTCCAACGCGTCGCGTCCGAGCCGCGTAATAGCTACTTGCGACCCGTCTTGCGTTGTCTTCGTTCGCGTCACCAGATTGCGCTCTTGCATCCGGGTCAGCTGATGCGAGATTCGGCTCTTGTCCCAGTTCAACGCAGCGGCCAACTCACGCTGGCGAAGTCGTCCGTCGCCGATCTCGAGGAGACGGACGAGTATTGCATACTCCGCCGCAGACAAGCCGCTCGCTTCGGCGACATCGCGGGCAACCCGTGAGGTGACTGCCTCGCTGATTTGCAGCCAGGCGTGCCAGAGACGAGCCTCGCGGTCGGTGAGATTTTTGGAACGGGCCATAGTCTTCATGTTACCCGATGCTGGTTGACATGACAACCTAAATAATGCTATCAAGTTGATATGACAACTGCACCGGAGCGTCCGCCAAAAACTTTGCTGGTCATCGGCGCCTCACGCGG
>JBEKHC010000012.1:0-71203 GCA_050012475.1 Candidatus Velthaea sp. | reverse complement strand
AAACGCTTCGTAGGTGACCTGGTTGTTAGTGGAAAACGCGGAACTCGACGCAAAGGCGGCGTTCCACGTCGAGCAGGCGCTGCTGGGTAAGGTGCAAGACTGCAGGGTGGTCGAGATCGGCCTACTTCCGGCATCGTAGCCATAAACTGCCTGCTCGCGCTGCAGGCCGCCGGCATCGAGTCGAGTCAAGCTTGTCAGGTTGTCGTTGGCATCGTACGCAGCGCTCACGGCGTTGCCCAACGGTTTGGCAACGCGCGTCGGCTTACCGTCGGTATCGTACGTTATGGACGTCTGCAGATCGGCTGGATCGTTGGTGACGCCTTTGACGATTTGGCTTAAGCGACGTCCGCGCGCATCGAAGGTGAAGTCCGTCAGAACTCTATTGGGCTCGGTGAAACTCGCCGGCATGCCGTATGGCGAGTAGGTATTGTACGGGGATGCGCCGTTGCCGTAGGTCGTCACGTGGTTGAGTGCGTCGGTGAGGGTTTGGAGTTGCCCGCGGCGCCCCAGATCAGCGTCCGTATCGGAGAAGTAAGTCAGCTTGGTGACTTGCGCGACGTCGGTCCGCGGACCCGTCGTGGTTAACACGCGTCCACGTGAATCGTACGCTGCCGACACCGAGCGCGAAGACGCCGCTCCATTGACGTAACCCGCTCGGACGAGGTTCGTGAGCAGGCCTTGCACGGTATAGCCATAGGTCGTCGAGATGCTCTGCCCGGGCGTGTCGACTGACGGTTGAGTGACGGTTTGCGGCAGGTCTTGTCGCGGGTCGACTAGCGTGAAGTAGCTGATGTTCGTCGTGCGCGTACTTGGACCGCTCATGACGGCAAATCCCGACTGCGTGTAGCTCGTCGGCTTGGGATAGGACTGCTCGATGTACGACGAGGTCCCGCCGGGGCTCGTGGCGATGACGTCGCCAAGATAGCCCAACGTCAGGGTCGTTATACCGCTGTCTTGAACGGTTTGCAGCTTGCTGAAGTCATCGTAACTATAGGCCAGAAACGTTCCGTTGCACATTTGGCGGCGGCGACCCAAACGTATAGACGTTTGTCTGGCCAAACGCACTCGGCACCGGCATCGGGCCCTGAGAGGCCGCGGCTACGACCGAAGCGCTCGGCGTGGACACGGAACCGTCCCCGTCGTTGCCCTGAAGCGCAGTCGCCGGGAGCGCCGCCGCAACGTTACGCCGGCTCTGTTGCGCTTGGCACGGTGGGCAGGTCCATTGCATATTGAGCGCTCGATCGCCCGGCTTTGAGAATGTGTGGCATGACCGTAACGACCAACTCGTTGCGCGTATGACTTACCCCGACATCTTGAAACAGACGGCCGATCACCGGGAGATCGCCCAGGAACGGAATCTTCTGCACTAACCGAGAGTCGGAATCTTCAATGAGACCGCCCACAACGATCGTTTCACCGTCGTGCAAGCCAACGGTAGTGGTCGTGTCCCGCGTTTGAATGTTGGGCACCCCCGCCGCGCTGATACCGGCTTCGGTGTTCACCGACGGGTGCAACGTTACCGTCACGTAGTCGTCCGCGTTGACGACCGGCGTTATGTCCAGCGTTACACCGGTCTGAAACGATTGGATCTGTGTCGTCGCAACGGTTCCCGTGCCGCCGCCCGTCGTGGTCAATACGTTGACGGTCTCACCCGCGCGCAACGAGGCCGTTCGCCCGGAGAACGTCGTTAGGCGAGGGTTCTCCAGGATCCGCGCGTGATTGTTGCTCACCAGAAAGTCCAGCTGCGCTTCCAGGCTCAGCGGCGTGCGCGTGAGCGGCTGCAACCGAAGCCGGGGCGCCGCTGTCCCGTCGGTTGCCGTCGATTGCTGTTCGCTGTACGTCGTCGACACTGCAGCCGCCGGGAATTTCAAACCCAGTTGTCGTTGAACCCCCTCGTCGACCTCGTACACTTCGGTATCCAGCTCGACTAGCGGCTCGGCCGTATCGAGCTTCGCAATGAGATCCTTCGCCAAGCTTCGACTATAGGCACTGCCCGTTAGGATCAGACGCGTTGAATTCGGATGGACGGTAATCTTGAGGTCCGTCGTCACTCCGGCAAGAGCCTGGGTGACGCTTTGCGCGATGTCCGCCGCCGAGGTCGATGCCGTGCCGGCTAACGAAGGCACGGCCGCCTTGAGCATGATAACTTCTGTACCGGCGGCGGCACCAACGCCCTGAGTGCCGCTTCCGGGGCTGGTACCCGCCGTCGGCGCAGCATCAAGTTGATTGACCGCCTCGGAGATGCGTTGTTGGATCGCTGACGATGCGAAGATCGTGATCGCGTTGAGATCCTTGTCTACTTGAATCGTGATATCGTGAAACGATCGCTCAAATAAGGCCGCTACCGAGCCTGCGTCTACGTTGTGAAAGCGATATAGTTCGCTGAACGCCGAACCTTCATCAGGGTGATCGAGGTCGGCAACAATCGCCTTCGCTTGCGCGATGTCCTCTGTCGTGCCGCTGACGATGATATCTGCCCCTGACGTAGCAACGTGCAGATTCGCTATCAAGTGCGTTGATGTGCTCCCCGCCCTAAAGGACGGGGATTCCGTTGGCGAACCAACGGCAGCGCCGCTCACGCAGCGCAGTGCTTTCTGCTTTCGCAGACGATCCGAGGCCATCCGCCCCTTCCGAGAATGTTCTTCGCCGCATTCGTATCGGCATTCGCAGCGTGTCCGCATCTTACGCAGACGAACGACTCTTGCGTCAGCCGATTGTCCTTGCTGACATGGCCGCATTCGTTGCATGTACGCGACGTATTGCGCGGGTCCACCCGCAGCAGCAGCCCGCCAAGCCAGTTTTCCTTGTAGTCGATCTGACGGTCGAGTTCGCCCCAGCCCTGATCTTGCATCCGCCGGTTCAGACCCGATTTCGCCGCGACGTTCGTTCCGGGGTTTTCGATGGTCCCTTTCGCGGAAGCCATCATATTAACGAGTCGAAGATCTTCTTTAATGACGACCGCGTGATTCTTGCTGATCGTCGAAGAAGCTTTGTGCGTTTGATCCTTTCGTATGTTAGCGATTTTGATGTGGAGTTTGGCGATTTTATCCTTGATCTTCCGCCAATTCTTGGAGAACGGTACGTAGCGAGCGAGTTTTCGCTGCAGGAAAGCCAACCGCTTTTCGTATTTTTTGAAAGCGTTCGCTCCATCGAGAAAGGTTCCATCTGAAAAGGCTGCCCAATGCTCGATGCCCAGGTCGAGAGCGACGACTTCGCCCATCATCGAATGGACCGGATCGGGCACTTCCCGTTCGGTTGCGAACGAAACGTACCACAGTCCAGCTTTCAGTTTGACCGTAACGCTGGTGATCTTGCCTTCGATCTTACGCTTCATCGTGCGAGCGCTGCATCGAAAACCGATCCAGCCGATTTTCGGCAGATGAACGCGCTTGTTCTCGACACGAAAATTCTGCGGAAACCGGATACCTTGCGGATTCCGCTTTTTCTTGAATTTCGGCATCCCGGCACCGAGTTCCGGACCGAATGCGCGCTTATACGCCTTCGCTAGATCGACGAGCGTCGATTGCAATGGCTGCGAATAGACATCCTTTAGGAACGGATACAGCGATTTCAAAACAAGAAGCCGGCTCCCGAACGATTTTAAACCGATCGGGAGCGGATCGCCGGCAGCGTAGCGGAATTCGTTCTCGCTCAGAATCGCATTCCAAACAAGACGCGAGCATCCGACGAACTGCCGGAGCAGAGAATCCTGGGCGGCATTCGGGGTGAGCCGGAAAACGTATCCCTGCTGGCGTTTCACGTTAGAAGAAGCATATCATGCGCAGTGTGCCATACCCCTGGCATTCTGCAAAATCGATGGGCGGCTTATATCCCCGGCCTGGAAGGCCGAGGTTTTACGCCGCTTCTGATAAAGCCGTCGCAACCCGCTTCGCCCCGGTTTGCGTTACATGCAGCACCTCAGACGGATAGACCGGCTTGGGTGGCGCTGACGCGACCGGTGCATCGATCGCAGCGATCACGGCCTTGATCTGAGGCACATCCGTCGCGCTCGCCGATACGACTAGCGTCTGATTGGGAGCGCTCAGAAAATGCGCCGCTGGGAAGAGGTGCGCCAGACGGGGAAGGACATCTCTTGAGGCGGCGTTGTGCAGCTGAACTGTATCGATCGTCGTGGCACGCGGACCTTTGACGTCGATGCCGCTGGCAACCGTACGCATTCCATTTACGTCGTCAGCCGATGCCACGACAACGATCGCATTCGATGACGGATCGCACGTGATACGCGCTCGCGGGTACAACGAACGAAGCAGCTTCGCCACTCGCTCAACGTTGACCACCGAAAGATTGATCACCGCCGGAGCGGCTGGCGTTGCGGTGGCAACCGCTGCCAAGCTATGTGAAGGCGCGCCAAAGACGAGAACGATCGCAAGTGTTGTGCGTAAAGCGCGGCTTCCAACTGATTGCCGCAAGCGGCATGTACCGCTGTGAATACGGGCCAGCGTCGAAATTCCAAGGCGGCTCGAGATGCTTTGCCGTCGCTCTGCCTGGCATAAGGGAACGGGCTTAGCCGCCATAACGTCTTTATTGGCAATTGCCGTTCGCAGCAAGCGTGCTACCGGTGCCGCTCGAGAGAGAACTTCGACTTTGGCACCACGAAGGCGAGCACATTGCTGGTAAGTTGTCACACGTCAAGGTGCCTATGTGCCCACTCGCCGCTGCAGAACTGCCATGGATTCTCAAGCAGACGGCAGCGCTTCGTCGTGGGCCCAAAAAGCTCGGTCTACTTGGGAGTCGTGGCAGCTAGGAGATATTTGCGCTCACACGAGGGATAGACAATCAAGATTGTCGGCAGATAACCAACGCGCAGAGCTGGCGGATTCAACGGTCACCGCCGCATCGGACGACCGCCACGGATCTTGGCGTTCCGCGCCTTGCGGCTATAGAGAGTGGCAGCCGGTTATGCCGTTTCGCGCTCGATGACGTGAAATTCGACGAGCGTGGTCTGGGGCGCCGGCGGCGGCTCCCCGCGCTCGCGCGCCGCGAGCGCATCGAGCACGATTTGGGCCGCACGCCGGCCGATCCCGACGCAATCGACCGCGACGGTAGTCAACCGCGGATTGCAGCAGCGCGCGATCTCGAAATCGCCGAAGCCGGCCAGGGCCAACTGCGACGGAATCGCGATGGCGCGGCGTTGGCATTCCGCAAGAACGCCGAACGCCGAAAGGTCGGAGACGCACAGGATCGCATCCGTATCCGGCCAGCGCCGCAGCATGGCTTCCAGCGCCTTGGCGCCCTGACTCATCGACTCTGACGGTTTCCCCAGCGCGACGATGCGGTCACTGGGCAAAGACAGTTCTTGGACGGCTTGTTGAAAGCCGGTGCGACGTTCCGATCCGCGCGTATCGGCATTCGCCGCGCCGCCGATGAAGCCGATCCGCCGGCGGCCGCGTTGATACAAGTAGCGAACCATCGCCGCGCCGGCTTCGCGATTCGAAAAACCGACGAGATGACCCAGCGGCTCCTTGGGGATCTCCCAGGTCTCGACGAGCGGGATCTTCGCCTCGGCCAACATCTTGCGCGCACGCGCGGTGTGATTGCCGCCGGTCAGGATGACCGCCTCGGGGCGGCGCTGCAACACCGCGGTGACCAACGACTCTTCGCGCGAAAGCGTGTACTCGGTGTCGCCCAGCAGCATTTGCAATCCCGCCGCATCGAGAACTTCGGACGAGCCGCGGACGGTGTCAGCAAAATTCGAGTTGTTGAGCGACGGCACGAGCACGGCAACGAAACCGGTTCGGCGCGTCGCGAACATGCGCGCCGTTGCATCGGGGACGTAGCCGGTCTGATCGACTGCGGCCAGGATGCGGTCGCGCGTCGCTTTGGAAACGAGCGCGTCGTCTTTGAGCGCGCGCGACACCGTCATCGCCGACACGCCCGCAATATCAGCGACCATTTGCATCGTTGCAGCGCCGGAAGCCAGGGATACTTTTGCGCTACGGCTCTTTGAAACGGATGTCTTTTGCATCGGTACGCTCTCTCGTGCCGTGGATGTTATCGATAACATCACGCGTTTCCTGTGCCCGTCCGCCGGCAACGCTACGGCGTCGGCACCTCGCACCCGACGGGGCAACACCGGCCAGGCTGCTTCGGCACGCGCCGGCCGTCAGCGAGAATACCGCGCTCGAGTAAGTCCTCGACCAGCGCGGTTTTCTCGCTCACGGGGTAGTTGCGCCAGATCTCCCGTTTCATCGCTTCCGGCGAGCCGCCGCCGTGCAGCGAGATCACCGAGTACCAGCCGCCCTGTTGCGAAACCGTCAGGTCCTCGATCAGCCGCGCGACCTCGATCCGCGCCTCGGTCGAGATATCGGGCCGCCCGCCCAACACGGCAGCGAGCGACGCTTGCGTGGCGGGATTGTGGTCTTCATCGGGGCCGGGTAACGCAACGACGAGTCCCCCCGACACGCAGTGCGCCAAGCGGTGCATGTCGTAGATCTTCGTCGCCAGCAGAAGTTTGCCGATGTTGGAAAACACCGGGTCCGGCATTACGCTACCCGCCTCGTCGTGCGCGCAGTACACCGACGCGGCCACGCCGCAGGCGAAGAAGCCTTCGGTGATCGTGATGAGTTCGACCATCGCTTCGCGGATGTGCCCGTGGCGGTCGGGATCGAGCCCGTTGGCCTCGACCATCAACGCGCCTGCCCCGATCAAGAGATCGCCGAATCCCGCGCGAGCGCCGATGCACGAATGGCGATGGTGAGTCGCGTACGACGTCGTGAGAAGTCCGCCTTCCTCCGTCTCACCGGCCAGAAAAACGCGCTCGTGCGGCACGAAGACGTCATCGAATATCACGACGCCCGTCGACTGACCGTATTTTGCCGAGAACGTTGCCGCCGCTTCGCCGGGCCGGCCGGCGGGGCGCGCGACGATCGTCACGCCGGGCGCGTCGACCGGCACCGCACAGCAGACGGCGAAATAGGCGTCTTCGCGCGTATGCGTGCGGCAGGGCATCACTAGGAACTCGTGCACGTACGGCGCGCCGGTCACGATCGCTTTCGTCCCCCGGATCACGATGCCGTCGGCGCGGCGCTCGGCGATGTGAACGTAAACGTCGCGGTTATGCTGCGCGCCGGGCCGCTTCGAGCGATCGCCCTTGGCGTCGGTCATTGCCACACCCAGCGTGAGATCCCGCGTTTGAACGTCATTTAGGTAGTTCCGAAAGCGCTGGTGATAGTCGGTGCCGTGCGCATCGTCGGTGCGTTTGGTCGCCGAGAATATCCCGTTGAGCCCGTCGTGCGTGAGATACCGCTGCGCGCAGCCCGCTACCCGGCACACGAGCCGGACGGCCTCGAGCTTGCGCAGCAGGTCGGTCGACGTCGTGTCGATGTGCAGCATGCGGTTGAGGGTCTTGCCCGATACCGGCTCGGTGGCCGTCATGACGTCGGCGTGCTCGGGCCGATGCGCGAGATCGTACGTTACGCCCACGGCGGCGGTCCCCGGCGCCAGCAACGGTTCGTCGGCAACGCTCTCGACGGCGCTCCCGTTGACGAAAACCCGCGGCCGATAGGCGCGCAGTGAATCTCGGTAGTCGCTGCCCGTCATCAGCATGGGCGACCGTTATGATTTGTACGGTTAAATCTTCCTGCTTCTTGGCGGCTGGTTTCGCAGCAGGCTTGCGCCCGCTGCGAGAGCCGTCCGCTCCGCAGAATGACCCGGCACAATTCTCCGCGTGGGCCGGGCCGCGAACGTGACGAGGAATTGAATGCGGCGCTCGAGGCAGCTCTGTTGCCGATCGCGCACGCCGCCGCGACGCTTGGCGCATCCAAGACCGGAGCCGATTTAGTCGTCGTGGCCACCTTCGCGCATGCCGCGGGTTTGTTGTTATTATTGCATACCGGCCGGATTCGCATGTTCGGCGCGAGTGCCCAAGCGCTCATGGAAGCGTATGTCCGCGATCGGATCGTCCAACTCGAGGGGAGAACAACATGATGCTGATGCTTGGCGCACAAACCTCAACGCTCGTGGTGATCGACGTTCAAGCCAAACTCGTGCCGGTCATCGACGAGCATGCAGTGGTCGTCGAAAACACGCGGCGGCTGATCGCCGCGGCGCAGCTGCTGGCCGTGCCGGTGGTGTTCACGGAACAGAACGCAAAGCGGCTCGGCGCAACCGTCACCGAACTGCCCGCGGATCCCGTGGCCGTGTTTCACAAAATGACCTTCGATTCGGTCCGCACGGCGGGCTTTCTCGAGCACCTCGCTGCCGGCCATGTCGCGGTGGTGGCCGGCTGCGAGGCTCACGTGTGCGTCTTGCAGACCGCGCTGGGTCTCATCGAGCGCGGGCGGCGCGTCTTTGTCGTCAGCGACGCGGTCGGTTCCCGGCGTTCGGAAAGCAAGGCGACGGCACTGCGCCGGATGGAACGTCACGGCGTCGAGATCGTAACCACGGAGATGGTCCTCTTCGAGTGGCTAGAAACGGCCGAGCACCCACGCTTTCGCGAAACGGTCGCGCTCATCAAGTAAGCGCGTCCGCTACGTCTTGTCGGAGCCGATCGCCAGCCCGCCGTCGACGCGCAGGTGCGCGCCCGTGACGTACGATGCGTTGTCGGCGGCCAGAAAGACGGCTGCTGCGCCGACGTCGCGCGGCAGCCCGACGCGCCCGATCGGAATCGTTGCGATGACTTCAGCGCGGCGTTCGGGAACGTCAAGATACCCGGCGCCCAGCCGCGTGTCGATCCAGCCGGGACCGATCGAGTTGACGCGGATACCGCGGTCTGCAAGCTCCCAAGCCATGGCGCGTACGAGCATGAGCGCGCCGGCTTTCGCCGCGCAATAGTGACCTTGGGTGCGGGAGGGAACTTCGGCGGAGACCGAGGTAACGACGATCACGCTGCCCGTGCGCCCACGCTGCACCAATCGCTGCGCCGTCGCCTGGGCCGCATGGAAGACGCCGGTGAAATCGACGTCGAGGTGTTGTTGCCAATCGGCCGTCGTTAGTTCGAGAAACGGTGCGAATTTCAGGATCCCGGCGTTCGCGACCGTGATATCGACGAGTCCAAACGCCGCCTCGGCGCGATCGAACCCGGCTTCGACGCTCGCGCGATCCGCGACGTCCATCGCCACGGCGACGGCGGTGCCGGCCGGCAGGTCGCGCGCGGTCTGTTCGGCAACGTCGGCGTCGCGGTCGGCGATGCTGACCTTCGCGCCGGCTTCGGCCATGGCGAGCGCGATACCCCGCCCGATTCCGCGGCCGCCGCCGGTGATGAGCGCGTGTTTGCCCGCAAGCTGTCCGTCCATCATCCCTCGGTGCTCTATGCTGCGCGGCGGACCAGTTTGTCGATCAACACCGCCAAGATGATGACCAGCCCGCTTGCTACTTGCTGCCAAAACGACTGCACGTTCATGAGCGTCAAACCGTTGCGCAGGCCGCCCAAGATCAAGGCGCCGATGAGCGTTCCGCCGATCGTTCCCACCCCGCCGAACAAGCTCGTTCCGCCGATGACCGTGGCCGCGATGGCGTCGAGTTCGTAGCCGGTGCCGCCGATGGGCTCCGCGGCCCCGATGCGAGCGACGAGCACGAAGCCGCCCAGCGCCGCCAGCCCGCCGGCGATCACGTAGATGAGCGCTTTGACCCGGCCCACGGCAACGCCGCACAGCCGCGCCGCTTCTTCGTTGCCGCCGATGGCCAAGATGTGCTCGCCGAAGGTCGTTTGCCGTAAGGTGAAATCAACGATGAGCGCGCACACGATGGCGATGATGACCGGCGTCGGAATCGGCCCGATCGAGCCGGCGAAGATCGCGCGGAAAGGTTCGGGGATGCCGTAGATCGGCTGGCCGTTGGTGAATACCAGCGCCGCGCCGCGAAAGAGCGCCAGCGTTCCGAGCGTCACGATGAACGGCGCCAGACCTAGGCGCGCGATGAGCACACCGTTGATCGCACCCGCGGCGAGGCCGACGGCAAGCCCGACGGCGATCCCCGCGCCGACGCCCTGCGTCACCATCACCGTTGCCGCGACTACGCTGGCCAAACCCGCGATCGAGCCCACCGAAAGATCGATGCCGGCGCTGATGATGACGAGCGTCATGCCGATCGCGATGATCGCGTTGATCGACGACTGCAGCGCGACCGCGGTCAGGTTCGCCACGCTCATGAACTGATGGTTGAGCAGCGCGAACACGCCGTAGACGACGAAGAAGCCGAACACGATGCCCAGCCGGCGCACGCGTTCGATCGATTGCGTGCGCCGCAATGCCGCTGCCGTGCCGGCTGCCGTGACGACCTCGATCTCTTTGGTCTGCAGGTTTTGCATGCTCAAACTCCGCCCGTTGCGTAATGCATGATCGTTTCCTCGGTAGCGGATTGCCGGTCCAGTTCCTTGACGATCCGGCCTTCGCGCATGATCGCAATGCGGTCGCTGACCTGCAAAACCTCGGGCAGATCCGACGACACCATGATGATTGCCGCGCCGCGGCTGGTGAGCGTGCCGATGAGGCGATAGATTTCCGCTTTGGCACCGACGTCTACGCCGCGCGTCGGCTCATCGATGAGCAAGATGTCGCTTTTCGCGCTGAGCCAGCGACCGACGATGGCCTTTTGCTGGTTGCCGCCCGAGAGCTGACCGACGGCCCGCGTGCTGTCGCGCGGGCGCAGATCGAGATCGGCGATGAGTTCGTCGGCCTCGACGTTGCGCGGCCGATGCCGGATGATGCCGGCGCGCGCGAAACGGGCGAGACTGACGAGCGTCATGTTCGAGCGGATCGACATCCGGGCGAACAGCGCTTCACCCTTGCGGTCCTCGGGTACCAAGCCGATTTTCCGGCCGATCGCCGCGCGCACGCTGCGTCGCGGAAGCGGCTTGCCGTCGACGGCGATGGTGCCGGCGTCGATCGGGTCGGCACCGAAAATTGCGCGCAGGAGTTCGGTGCGCCCCGAACCGACGAGGCCGGCGATTCCGAGCACCTGACCGCGATACGCTTCAAACGAGATGTCGACCAGTCGCGCAGCCGATGTCAGATGGTCGACTTTGAGCGCGATGGGTCCCGGCGGACGATACGGCGATTGCTGCATCTCCGAGAGGTCGCGGCCGACCATCATCGTCACGAGTTGGGCCGGCGGCGTCTGCGCGACTTGGACGGTGCCGATCACGCGTCCGTCCCGCATCACCGTAGCACGGTCGGCAATGCGGCCGACTTCTTCGAGCCGATGTGAAACGTAGATGATCGCGACGCCTTCGGCGCGCAGCGATTCCAAAAGAACGAAGAGCGCGTCGCACTCGCGGTTGGTGAGACTGGAGGTCGGCTCGTCGAGAGCCAGCACCCGCGCCCGATACAACAGCGCGCGCGCGATCTCGATGCATTGCCGCTGGGCCATCGACAGCGTGCGCACCGGGCGCCGCACGTCGATGTCGACGCCCAGCCGGCGAACGAGTTCCTGCGCCCGCGTTACCATCGCTGCGCGGTCCAGCGTCAAGTTGCTGCGCTTGACTTCGCGTCCCAAGTACATGTTCGCTGCCGCGCTCATGTGCGGAACCAGTGCCAGCTCTTGATGGATGAGCGCGATTCCGGCGTTGCGCGCTTCGAGCGGCGAGCGCAGTTCGAGCGGCGTCCCCTCCAGCACGATCCGGCCGGCATCCGGCCGGACCGCGCCGGAGACGATCTTGAGCAACGTGGACTTGCCGGCCCCGTTTTCGCCCAGCAGCGCGTGAATCTCGCCGCCGGCGACGGAGAAGGACACGTCTTGCAGCGCGGCCACGCCCGGATACGACTTCGACAAGCCTTCGAGTGCGAGCGCCGGTACGGGGCCGGAAGTTTGCCGTTCCATCATTGGAATTTGCTGACGTTGTCTTTCGTTATGACATCTTGCTGCGAAATGATCCAAGCCGGCAGTTTCTGGCCTTCGAGTTGGCGGATCGCCATCTCGACGCCCAGCGCACCCTCCTGCAGCGGAAACTCTGCGACCGTCGCATCGAGCTGACCGTCGGCAATCGATTTTTTGGCCGCACCGATACCATCGGTGCCGACGACGATGACCTTGCCGGTCATTCCGGCGTTGCGCACCGCTTCGACCACGCCCAAGGCCATGGTATCGTTGTTGGCATAGAACGCTTTGACGTCGGGGTGCGCGCGCATGATCGTCGCGGCCGCGTCGAGCGCCGTCAAGCGGTCCCAATTGCCGGGCTGGCTGGCAACGAGTTTGAGCTTTCCGCTCGCATCGACGCCTTGCTTGAAGCCTTTGATGCGCGCGCGGGCGTTGGGCGAACCAGCCTGGCCTTCGATCTCCGCGACCTCGCCGCCCTGCGGCAATTTTTGGGCGATATATTGGGCGGCTTTCATGCCGATGGATACTTGATCGGTTCCGATATAGGTGCTCACGCCCGGAGCACGCGCGTCGTCGATATCGATGACCGGCAAACCCTTGGCCTTCGCCTGTTCGATTGCCGGACCGAGATTGGAGTCGGATTGCGGCGAGATCAGCAGCGCGTCGTAGCCCCCGCTGAGCATCGTCTGCGCGATGTTGAGCTGTTCGGTGAGCGACGATTCGTCTTTGGCCGCTTGGGTATCGATCGTCACGCCGTCCTTGGCCGCGGCCGCATCGGCGCCGACTTTGACGGCTTGCCAAAACTCATTGATGAGCGTCTTGCTGACGTAGGCAAAGCGATAGTGTTTCTTGGGCGTCGGGAGCTTGCCTAATTCGGTATCGATATTGCTGTAGGACAAGCCCGCATCGGCGGCCCGGCTCGACGTCGCGCCGAAGGACACGATGCTGCCGCCGCATAGAACGAGGGCAAACGCGAGAACCGGAATCCCGTTCAACGATTTCATTCGCATACGATCTCCTTGCCGTCGCCGGCAATCTCGGTGTGAAAATGATTGCGCTGCGCGCAATGCGTTGGGTTGGTTGAGCTATGCGTTGACGGAGGGCGTGAGGCTGCGGATTTGCTCGCGGCGCTTCTTCCAAAGGAACGACGACTCGTCGAATTTGACGTCGGCCTCGGTAATCCAATGATCGGCGGGCACGTCACGCACGAGGGTGCAGCCCTGCGAAAGCCCCATCGGCACGAGCCGTTCGCGGATCGAGCGTTCGGCGGCTGCGGTCGTGCCGTAGACGGCATAGCCGCCCTCGCCGTCGATGAGCTCGCCGGCGCGCATCGCTTTTCGCGTGGCGCAGCCGACGTCGCCGATGAAGCCGGCTTCGGGCGCGCCGGTGGCCTCGCCGCGGACGGCGATGCTCGCGATCGAGGTGCCGATCTCGAGGCCGATGAGATGGAACGGGCGCCACATCGAGGCGATCTGCCCGGTCGGGTCGACGGCTAAGCCGTACTCGCTAAAGCAGCGGATGGTGTAGGGTTCGTCGGACGTAAAGACCACGAACATGCCGTAACGGATATTGTTGGGGACTTCACGGCCTTCAGCATAATGTGAGGTCACGCAGTCGACGACGCCGGCCCGATCGAGCACCCCGCCCATCGAGCGCGGCCGCAGCACGGTTGCGAGTTCGTAGACCGAGGCGGGCGCGTAGCTCAAACCGTCGGCGGGAACCCCCAGACCCGTCGCATTCGCGACCGCGACCATCTCGATGGACTGCTTCGTCCCGTCGAGAAACGAGTTGAACATCTTGGGGTTGAAGCCGCCCTTGGCGATTTGCTCGGGCGTGAACTCGTGGAAGGCCAACGCGGTTTCCGGCGTGCTGCGTTTGTATTCGGGTAAGTGTTTGGTGCCCTTGCCCGCCGCGACGACGCGAAAGCCGTTGGTGCGCGCCCAATCGACGAGTTCACAGATGATCGCGGGTTGATCGCCGTAGGCAAGGCTGTAGATGACGCCGTGCTTGCGTGCGTGGGCGTAGAGCAGCGGTCCGACAACGACGTCGACTTCAACGGTCACGTTGATGACGTGATGGCCGTGTTCGATCGCGGTCCAAATGTGGCGGACCGCGGCGTCCGCGAATCCGGTCGCTTCGATGACGATGTCCACGTCGCACGCCGCTGCGGTCTCGCCGGACTCGACGAGCGCGATCTTGTCGGCGCGCGCGAGATCGTTGGCGGCGTCGGCGGTCGCCGCCGTTTCAAAGCGTTCGGCAGCCCAGCCCGTTCGCGCGACGGCTTCGCGCGCGCGGCCCGTGTCGAGGTCGGCGATCACGCACAGCTTGACGCCCTGCTCATGCCGGAGCTGGGACAGGATCATCGTTCCGAACTTTCCGGCGCCGATCAGCGCGATACGAACCGGGTTGTCGCGCCGGCGCGCGAGGCCGCTCGCAAGATTCATCGGGTCACCTCACATCCGGCCCGCAGGCCGCGGACCTCGCGGTACTCTCCCGTTGCCAAGCGGGCCATCTCAAGGCCGGCCGGCAGTACAGCAACTGCCCAAACAAGAGAAATATCTTCCACAGTCAACAATCCTCTCAACGGATTTCCGAGACTTTACCATCCTTCGGGCAGTTGGTCAATGGTTAACCATCGACCCGCGATGGTTTTTTTTCGGTCCGCGCGAAAATGGACGGCATGGCTAAGGGTCCCCAAAATAGCGAGGTCGCGGAGGTAATCCCGCTCGCAGCCTATCGTGGGCTGCTCGACGAAGTCGCGGCGCGCATCCGCGCGCGAATTTTTTCCGGTGAGCTGCACGACGGGCAACGGATCGTCGAACGCGATCTCGCGGCGGAGATGGGGACGAGCCGCGGTCCGATCCGGGATGCGCTGCGGCTGCTCGAACACGAGGGTTTGGTCATCACCGCGCCCCGGCGCGGCACGCACGTTGCTTCGCTCACGACCGCCGACGCGGTTGAAATTCTTTCGATTCGCGAAGCGCTCGAACCGGTCGCCGTGAAGTTTTTGATCGACCGCAACGAACCCGGGCATTTCGCGCAATTGCAGGAGGTCGTCGACCGGCTCGATCTCGCGGCCCGGGCCAAGGATTGGAATTTGGCCATCCTGCTCGATCTGCAGTTTCATGGACTCATCTTCGAGTTGTGCGGCCAGCGGCGAATCTTGCGCATCTGGGAGAGCTTGAAGACCCCGATGCTGCAGCTGTTCGGAAAACTCAGCCACTACTATAACGATATCGCCGAGGTTCCGACGCGGCACCGCGATCTGCTCGACTCGATTCGCTCGGGCGACGTCGCGCGCGCCGTGGCCCATTCTTCAGAACACGTCGTCGCGTTTCAAGCCATGCTCCTGGCAAATCTCTCGCCGGTGGCGGATGAGAAAGCCACCGAAGGCGCCTAGCTCGCGCTTGAAAAGATTCCGATGAAGCGCCGCGTCGCATTGGGACTTTTGCTCGCGTTGCTGGTGCCGGGCGTTGGCGACGCTCGCTCGCCGGCAATCACGGTCAGCGACGCGTGGTCCCGGCCGGCCACCGAAATCGCCGTCGTCTATGCGATCCTGCGCAACGACGCGGCGCTTCCCGACCGTCTGATCGGCGCCGCTTCGCCGCTGGCGAGCCATGCCGGGCTGCACCAGACCTTCACGATCGCCGTGCCCGGAATGTCGCCGCCGCCGGCTAACGTGCCGATGAACGGCGACCTGGTCTCGATGAAAGCCGTATCGTCGATTCCCATTCCAGCGCACGGGACGACGATGCTTGCCCCGGGCGGCTATCACCTGATGCTCGAATTGCGACACGACCTTCGCCCGGGAGAGACCATCCCGCTGCGGCTGCACTTTGCGCGTGCGGGGTGGATCGTGACCCGAGCGCAGGTCCGGCCGATTCGCTAGAAACCCGGCAAGCTATCTGGCGGCGTGTCGGACCGTCGCCACGAGCACCGGCACGGTACTCGTCCGGGCAAGGTTTTCGGCAACGCTGCCTTCCAATGCGCGGCGGACCCCGTGGCGGCCGTGGGTGCCGACGATGATGACGTCGCAGGCGCGCTGCTGCGCTATTTTCTCGATGGCGTCCGGCGGGTCGCCTTTGACGATCATTTCGGTATCGACGAACGAAGCGATTTCTTCGGTCACCTCAGCGTCTTCCAAGAGAAACGATCGGGCTGCGCCAAACGCCGAATTGCTCGAGACCGTCTCGACGCTCTTGGCTCCTGACGCGGGTGCAGCCATGACGCTGCACAACGTCAGGCGCGTGCCGTGACATTTCGACAAGTGTGCCGCGAGTGCGAGTGCGGCTTCCGACGGATCCGAATCGTCGATGGCGACAAGCGCGCGCTGCAAGATCGCATCGCGCTGCGGCGGCGCAACGTGCTGGCTGACCACCAGAACGGGAACGTCGCTCGCGCGCAAAATGCTTTCGGCAACGCTGCCGAGCAACGTCCGCGCGACTCCCGTACGGCCGTGGGTCCCGACCACGATCACGTCGGCGTTCGTTCGTCGAGCGACCGCCATGATGCCCGCGGGCAAATCGTGCACGAAGACTTTTTCGGCGAGAATGCCGTGCGCCGCGCAGGCTGCGATAGCGGCGCCCAAGACGGAATCGTCTTGCTCGTCGGCCGCGGCAATCATCGACGTTGGATCGACCGGCGGGAAAAATCCCGCCGCCACCGCCGAGGTAACGAAGTTGTTTTGTTTGACCGCGTGCGCAACGGTTAGAGTCGCACCTGCCTGCGCGAGGGCGCAAGCATATTCGAGGGCGGTGCGGGAACCGGCGGAGTCGTCAAACGCAAGTAAAATGCGAGAAAACGCCTGTGCCATACCGTTAAGATAAGAGTGTTTCGTGAAGCTCGTATGAACGTGGGTTGAAGCGCAGAGGCGGGCGGCGTCAACTGCCGTCGGTAACCTCGTCGGTGTAAACCGTGAAACCCGTGAGCGTGCTTTGACCGAACGTGTTGCTGAGCGCCACATCGGTCGCATCGCGACCGCGGGCCATCAACACGCGCCCTTTCCGCGGCACGTTATTGCGCGGGTCGAACGTGTGCCACCGCCCCCCCAGATAGGCCTCGAACCAACCCGAAAAATCCATCGGACTGTACGGCGGCGGGACGCCGATATCGCTTAAATATCCGGTGCAATAGCGCGCTGGAATATTCATGCAGCGGCACAGCGCAATGCCAAGGTGGGCAAAATCACGGCAGACGCCGCGACGCTCGTTGAATGCGTCCCAGGCCGTTTTCGTCGGGCGCGCATGCTCGTAGCCGAAGGTGATATGCTGGTGCACGAAATCGCAGATCGCCTGAACGCGTGCCCAACCCGGCGCGGTCCCCGCGAACAGACTCCAGGCAACTTCCGACAAGAGATCCGTTTCGCAATAGCGGCTGCCCAACAGAAAGACCAGCGTTTCTTCCGGCAAGTCTTGGACGGCATGCTGCTGCGCGAATTCGACGACGGGGTCCGGCTCGCCGGAATCTCGAACGACGGCGGTGCTGGCCAGCCGAATCCGCCCCGCCGGGGCGACGATGCGATTGCACCAGTTCCCGAAGCCGTCCCGATACGCCGAGATCGGAACGGAGGGGTTCGTCGTCAGGAAATCGGGGATGACGATATCCGAAGCGCGCGTGTAGTGAATGCTCAACGTGAGGATCATCGGAGTCGGCTGCGGACAATCGTAGATCAGCTCGTAGCCGACACGAATCTTCATGGGTCAGTCTCGATTTCTCACACGGAATCCGGGTGAGAAAGCCACCCGGAGCGGAGTTCGTTCCCGCTGACCGAGCAATCCAATCATTTCGAAGCTGCTCGGCACCGCCTTTAGCGTGGTGCTCGAAGTCGCATCAGCTGGTCTTCCATGACAGCCGGTTCCGTCGTCGGAAGAAAGCAGGTTCCCAGCGTGCACACGAAAGCGGTGGGACATTGCGCGACCGCGGCTTTGCCGGCGACGATCGGGGCGAGGCGCGCCAAAGCGTGAAGCTGCTCGCCTTCGCGGGCACCGAGCAGCGCGCAATTGGGCAGGAATATCTGTCGCAGCGCATCGGTGAAGGCGGCCGGACCATGCTGCGCGGACGGCCAGACGAGAACGACTTCGAGTGGTTCGTCGGTGAAGAAATCGAGCGCGAGCAACATCTCGTGCAATGCCGCGGGCTGCTCGTTGAGCGCCGGTGCGTACGCGCGCAGCGCGTGTTGCGCGATTTGCCGCCAACGGTCTTGGCCGGTGAACGCATGCAGCCGCAGGACATTGAGCAGCGCCACGGACGCCCCGCTGGGCTCGGCACCGTCATTTTTGGGTTTCTCGCGCGCGACGAGCTTTTCGTGATCGCGGGCGGTACGGAACCAGCCGCCGTCGTCGTCATCGGCAAAGTGACGTTGCGTGCTTTCGGCCAGCGTCAACGCTTGGGCGAGCCAGCGTTGATCGAACGTCGCCTCGTACAAATCGAGCAGCCCGGCGGTGAAGAACGCATCGTCTTCGAGGAAGCCGAGCCCGGAGGTCCGGCCGTCCCGCCAACTGCGCTGCAAGCGGCCGTCCCGGCACAGGTTGTCGAGAACGAACGTCGCGGCCCGCGCCGCGGCGGTGACGTAACGTGGATTCGCCGCGATTCGCCCGCCGACGGCAAGCGCTGAGATCATCAGCCCGTTCCACGACGCAAGAATCTTCTCGTCACGCAGCGGATGCGGGCGCGCCTCGCGCGCTGCCCGGAGAATCTCGCGCGCCTCGCCGAGCGCCTCCCACTCGTTTTCGTCGCGGTGCGGGACGAAGAGCACGTTCCGGCCTTCAAAATTGCCCCGCGGCGTCACCCCGTAGAAGCGGATGAAACGTTCCGCGGCCGCACCGAGCAACGTCCGAATCTCGTCCTCGGGCCAAACGAAAAATGTCCCTTCCTCGCCCTCGGAATCCGCGTCGGTCGCCGAAAAAAATGCGCCGTCCGGCGAGCTCATCTCGCGCAGCACGTAGTCGAGCGTCGTCCGGAGTATACGCGCGAAGTCGCGGCGCTTGGTCACCTGCCACGCCTCCGCGTACGCGAGCGCGAGCAACGCATTGTCATACAACATCTTCTCGAAGTGGGGAACCAGCCATCGCTCATCGGTCGAATACCGATGAAAACCGCCCGCGAGCTGATCGTGCATGCCCCCCGCAGCGATCATTTCCAGCGTATGCTCCGCCATCGCGAGCAATGCGGCGTCGCCGGTTCGCCGATACTGCCGCAACAGCAGACGCACCGGAAAACTCGCTGGAAACTTCGGTGCTCGGCGCATGCCGCCGTATTCCGGATCGTACACCTGGCGGCAGAAGTCCATCGCGGCCGCGAGGATGCCGACTCCCGGAACGGTCCCGCCGGTTGAGCTGCCGGCCATCGCCGCTTGGATCGCGGCGGTGATCGATTGCGCCGCTTCGGCGACCCGGTGCGGCTCGGCGCGGTAGACGTCAGCCAACCCGCGCAGAAGCGAGAGGAACCCGCTCGTTCCGCCGCGGTCGCCGTCGCGCGCCGGAAAATAGGTGCCGGCGTAAAACGGGCGCCGATCGGCGTCCAGCCACACGCTCATCGGCCAACCGCCGCCGCGACCCAGCGTCTGAACGGCGGTCATGTAGACGGCGTCGACGTCGGGGCGTTCTTCGCGATCGACTTTGATTGCGACGTACCGTTCGTTTAGAAAGCGTGCGATCTCGAGATCCTCGAATGATTCCTCTTCCATCACGTGACACCAGTGGCACGTCGAGTAGCCGATCGAGAGAAAGACGGGCCTCCCGCCGCGCTGTGCCTCCGCAAACGCGTCATCGCCCCACGGATACCAGTTCACGGGATTGTGCGCGTGCTGGAGCAAGTACGGGCTGGTCTCGAGGATGAGCCGATTGACAAAACGTGGGACGGTGCCGTCACGATGCCGCGTTCGGGGAAGATCGCCGCTCGCCCGGGCGCGCAGGGCTGCTTCGATCTTTGCACCGTCACGTTCCGAAAACGGTTGCGCCCCCGGCGGCAGAATGTCAGGTCGTTTCCGCATCAAGTTCGCTTCCGTTTTTCAGCGAAGATACCGTCACCCGCCGTGTTCTTTGGGCGGCGCTCCAAATGGAGCGAGACCGCTCGAAAGAATAGTGCTGCTCGTCCGTTTCGGGATAACGACCGGCATGATATGATCGATGTCCCCAAGCTTGCGGCTCGCCGTCCGAGCGAGCACCGCGGATTATCGTGAACTTCCGCGCGCGACTGCGGCGTCGACCCAACCGGGGCGTCTGGCCGCCGAGGAAAGGAGTGGCTCATGAACCTCCAGGATGCCGCGAACCGCCTCTATCGGGCGATCGAAGTCATCGCACCGGAACTCGAACCTCAACCGCCGGCGGAAATCGTGAAACTCAAGGAACGCGTGCCGGGAATTTTCGACGTGTTTCTCGTTGACGACGATTTCCTCGCTTCGATTCACGACGTGACGGTACGGCACGTCCTGGGCTCGCAGATCGGGACGATAACGCATCAAGCGCAGGTGCCGGCACCGGCGCGGGAATCGGCTAACGGTTCCGGCGCGACGGGCCCGTCGGCCACGCCCGTGCGCCGTCCGCGCAAACATCCGCGTAAGACCGCCGGGTAGCATTTTTTCTCGGTAAAGATGGCCTCGCGCGCGCCTGCGCGCGACCCAATTGGGCTGCGAAAAACGCTCGCGCCGGGCAGCAGCATCGTTTTCCGTGCAGAATTGCCGAAATTACGAACGGATGCTGCTATTGCCAACGGCGCTGCGAGCGATCGCCGCTGCTGTGGAAACGCCGAGTTCGCTTCCGTCGCTGATCGCAAACGTCGAAGCGGCGCTCAGCGCCGCCGTTTACCCGGCCCGAATCGAGATTCTGTTAGCCTGCGCCGGCGCAAGCAGCAAGCCGGGCACCGAGTTTCCGCTTCGCCTGGACGGCAAGGTTATCGGCATAATGCGGGTGCATGCGGGTACAGCAGCGCTTGCAAGGGAGACCGAAGAAAGCCTGCAACTCCTAGCAGCGCCGCTTGCGGCGGCGATCGGTTACCGTCAGCGCCCGGAGCGGCGCGGGCGCGACGGGGAAACGGCGAACGTCGACTCGCTTTGCCGCATCCCGAACCGGCGGGCTTTCGACGAACATCTGCCCGAAGCGTGGGATCGCGCTTCAACGCGCGGGAGTTCGCTCGTCATGGCGCTCGTCGACGTCGACTATTTCAAACCGTACAACGATCGATACGGACATATCGCCGGTGACGGTTGTCTCCAGCAGGTTGCCTCGCTGCTGGTCAAGCGGCGCGACGGAGACGACGGCTTTGCGGCTCGCTACGGCGGCGAAGAGTTCGCGCTCGTTTTTGCAGAAACGTCGCTGGAGCTCGCCGTCGAGGAAGTGCAGCATGTCTTCGATCGGCTCGCGACGCTGCATATCGAACATGCCGGCACGACGCTCGGGCGTGTTTCGCTCAGTGCGGGACTCGCATCAGCGAATCCAACCGGTCAACGCACGATGACCGAACTCGTGGAAGAGGCCGATCGTGCGCTGTACCAAGCAAAGCGCTTCGGGCGAAATCGCATCTGCGCGGGAACCTTTGTCTCAAAGGCCCCGGTCGTCGCCAAGCTGACCGGACGGGGCAACACCTTCGCGTCGGCTGACGCTCCCAGCTTCGGCCGAGACGACGATCTTGCGCGGATCATGTCGGCCCTGCACCACACGCGCATGCTGACGATCGTAGGCGCGCCGGGAGTCGGCAAGAGCCGGCTGCTCATGCTGGTCGCCGAACAAGCTGCAAACCGGCTTCACCGCCCCGTTGTGTTTGTCGAATCCGAACTGCTGCGCGCCGATATCGACCCCGCGATCGCCTTAGCGTCCGCGTGCGACCTCTCGATCGACCCGGGAGGCGCGCTCGACGCGGTGACGGATTTTCTTGCGGATCGCCAAGCGATCGTCATTCTCGACGATGTGCAGCACGCGCGAACCGAGATCCGCGCTCTGTGCAGCCACCTTTGCGAGCGGACGTCGAGTGTTTCGATCGTCGCAGCCGCGGATGCGCCGCTGCGCATCGCTGCTGAACGAACGATCGTCGTTCCTCCGCTCGACGACGAAGCGGCGTTAGCCTTACTGGCCTTTCACGGCGGCGGCGATGCCGCTGCGGGCCGCGCGCTGATCCGTCATCTGGGCGGCAATCCGGCAAGCATCGAGGCCGCTGCCGAATGGATCGTCCGGCTCGGCATGACGACGGTGATGGATCGGCTGGCGGCGCTGGGCGGCGTGTACACGGACCCGGCCGAACTCACCGCGATCTTCTCCCACGCGCAAGAGGTCTAACCGAACTTTCCGGCGCAGCCGAAACGCGACGCACCATAGCCCGAAGCGCCAAACGCCGCCGCGGCTTGGCCCGAAGCGCCGAACGCCGCGCGTTCAGCGCAGCTGAACCACGCTGCTGTCAATTGTGTCCGACGACGCTGGCCATCGCTTCGACGACGATCGGATCGAATTGACCGCCGCGGTTTTCGTGCAAACGGTCCAGCGCGTTTTCGGGCGAGATCGGCAGCCGATAGGCGCGGCGTCCGATCATCGCGTTGAAGGCGTCGGCGACCGTGACGATTCGCGTCGCGAGCGTAATTTGTGAACCGACGAGGCCGTCGGGATATCCCCGGCCATCGAGGCGCTCGTGATGCGACCGCACGGCGGGCGCGAAGCTCCGCAACGCTTTGTGCGCGCCCACGATCTCTTCGCTGGCGAGCGAATGCGAGCGCATCACCACCCATTCGCTGTCGGTCAAGGCGCGCGGCGCCGTGAGAATCTCACCGGCGACTTTGACTTTGCCGACGTCGTGCATGAGGCCGCAGCGTGCGATGTAGGTGACTTCGGTCTCCGAAAGCGAGAGCCGCCGCCCGATGCGCCGGCACCAAGCGGACACCGCGAGCGAATGTTCGGCGGACAGCGGATCGGCTGCCTCGAGGCGATCGATCAGTCCCCGGATCAGGACGTCGACTTCATCCAGCGGAGCCTCCGACTTGACGCGCAGCGGACGCGGCTTGAAGGCGACCGCGCAGATCGAGTGTTCGAGTGCGCCGAGGCCGCGCACGAGTTCGTCAGCCCCCACTTCCGCGTCGCCCAGTTGCGCGATGACCGACCGGCACGCGCTGGCGAGCATCGAACCAATTTGGGGAAAGCCGCGATACGATTCACAAATCCGGTCCACCCAGGTGACGATGTCGAGATACGAGCTGCGCTCGAGCGCGATCATCAAACGATCGAAGAATTCTTCGGCGACGACACCGACCGCGAGCGTCCGCTGCCCTTCGAGAACCCCGTCGCTGATGATGCGCCAAACGATTTCGTCACGGCAGCGATCGAGATATTTTTGCGGATCGTTGAGGGTAAGCATCGAACGACTCAGGCCTCCTGGAGGATGACGTGGGCGCCCAGTTCGGGCGAGTGAGCGTTGCGCGTGACGGCCCGCATGGCCGTCGCGATGTCGTGGCAACCGAGTTTCGCGACGATCGTTTCGACTTGGCGCGCGCTGACGAGCAGGTCGCCCCGCGTCAGCTTGGCCAGGATCGAGCGTTCGCCCCAATTGAGGCTGCCCAGGCGCAGCGTGGCATTGTCGGCCAGCGGGAAAGTCATGATCATGCGCGCCACGCCGCCGAACTGCTGCTCGGCGAGCGTTTGAAACAGGCCGATCAAGGCGCCTTGGTTTCGAATTCCGCGATACCGCTCGGAGAGCGCCTGCAGCGCTCGGCGCAGCGCCTGCAGCCGCGGTGACGAAGCATGCGGATCGGCATCGATGAGTTCGAAGAGTTCAGCAGCCGATTCGATCCGCCCTAAGAGGATCATCGTCAGTGCGAGAAAGAGGCGAGCGCGCGCGATCCGATGTCCGCCCGCGAGCGAGTCGAGCAACTCGACCGACGAGCGCACGGCCATCGTCGCTTCGACGGCCAACCCGGCAGCGGCCGCATAGACGGAAATCTCGGCCCAGCGCAGCGCTTTCCGGTCGGCGCTCCACTGCAATTCGGCGCTCGACAACAGCAAATGATACGCGCCCGCGAAATCGCCGTCCCAGCCGGCGCGCAAGGCCTGCGAAGCGACGAGCGCCTCATACATCGCGCGCCCGCAGCTTTGCACGTCGATCGTGCGGAGTTTCTCGTCGAGTTCGCCGATCGCGTCTTCGTCGCCGCGTTCGACTTCGATCTCGAGTTTGGCGACCAGCGCCAAGAGATGGTTGGTGAGACTGCCCGACTTGGCGGCACATTCCGCGACCGCATCGAGCAGACGCAGGCTTTCGAGCGGATCGTCCTCGAGGTCTGAGGCCACGTTATAGAGCACGGTCAACGCACCGGCGGAGATGTCGAAGAAGCCGTCCCGTTCCGCCAGTTCCAGTGAGAGCGTTGCCAACGTTTTCGCCCGTGCGCCGTCGCCCCGAAACAGTGCGACGTAGGCGGCTTGATGGAAGGCTCTCGCCCGCAGGTGTGTGCTGAACGATGTCTGGGCGAGCTCTAGCGCAGCATCGATGCTGGCTAACGCTTCGTCATACCGACGCGCGAAGACGTAGGCGGGTCCGAGCGCCGAGCGCGCGTAGCAGCGCAGATCGCCTGATGCCCGGCCGTCTTCGGCGAGTGTTTCGAGCAATTCGATCGCTTCGGGGCGCTGAAACCGCAGCAAGTGCGTTCCGTATTGGTAAGCGATGTGATTGCGGACGCCGGCGTCGGTGGCACGGTCGAGCGCTAGTTGAAACAACGACTCCGCGGTATCGAACCGGCCCAGCCGCGACTCGAACGTCGCTCGAATCGCGAGAATGACCGGACTCGAGGTGCGCGCGATGGGATCGAGCGTTTCGATCGCTTCTTGGATCGTGTCCCCGCAGCCCGCTTCGACGAAGGCCAGGCCGCGTGATTCGATGAGTTGCGCAATTGCGCTGAATTGACGTCCGTGAATGTAGTACGCAAGCGCTTCGACGATGCGGTCGCAGGTCGCGAGCGCGTGTCCGGTTCGGGCGTGCGCGTCGTGGACCGCGTCGACACCTTGCGCCACGAGGCGGTCCCACAGCACGTCGGCGAAGAGCGTCTTGTAGCGAAGCTGCGGCCCATGGCCCTCGAATGCTTGCGGGATAAGAGCTTGCAATGAAGCGATTTGGCGATGCGCGTCGAGGTGTCCGGCAGCTGACAGCAGCGTTTCGTCGAGATCGGGGAACCGGCTGCTCTCGATGACGAGCCGTCGTTCGACGGGTGTGAGCAGCGCGAGCGTCTCGTCGACACAGCGTTCGAACGCGTTCCCGCCTGCGTCGAGCACGCGTTTGGCGATCGCGGCGTCCGCCGCGGTAGTCTGAAGCGCGAAGAGCATCTGGCCGATCGAAGCGCTCGTCGCTTCAAGCAGTTGTCGTGCGGCGTGAGCGTCGAGCCGTGGTGCGATTCGTTCGGTATAGAATGCCGCTTCCGCAGCCGTGAGTCGTAACTGGGCCTCGCCGATCGGCATCGTCGTGTCGCCGCGCGCGAGCCAGGTCGCGAACGGGAGCTGGGCGGCCGAGCGGGTTGCGATGATCCAGCGGGTCGTGGGCCGGGTCCGTTCCACGACGCCCGCGACGAACGCGGCGATCGTGGGATCGTTCTCGCAATGATGGTAGTTGTCGATGACGATGGTCCGCCGGGTGTCGCGAAGGTGCTCGGCGAGCCAGATTGCCAGAACGTCGGCGGGTCGCGCCGATTGTGTCGCGCGCTCATGAGCGATCGACAGCGACTGGGAGACTTTGGGAAGTTTGGGCTGGAGCGTCGCGGCGACCCCGCGAACGAATCGGGTCAGGGTCGTGTGCGCGGCCCGCACGTCGAATCGCAGCGCCGCGCCGTCAACCGATTCATCGATCGATTCGAGGAAATGTCCGAGTGCTGTGCTCTTTCCCGTTCCTGCCGGCGCCACCAGAAGTGTCACCGGCAGGTGTGAGGCGCGGCCGATTGCCGCTTGAATCCTCGCTCGTCGGCTATCCATATGCGGGACCACGGCGGCCTAGAAGCCGCCGAGCCCTTGAGGAATACCGAGTCCCGTCGGGCCGTTGTAGCCCGTGAGCGCCGTGCACAGATACTGCGGGCTGCAGGTTCCGTTCGAACCGCTCGTCACCGGGAGGAAGGCAGACGAAGCAGCGCTGTACAGGAGTTGTGCGCCTTGGCCGCGCGCGGTATTGGCCGCGAGTGCATTCATCCCGGCGATGATCGGCGCCGAGACGCTCGTGCCGCCGAAGATCGACCAGCCGCCGACGATACCGAAGAGCGAGCTGTCGTAGATGGCCACGCCGGTCAGCGGATCG
Source organism: Candidatus Velthaea sp. (assembly GCA_050012475.1). GTDB lineage: Bacteria > Vulcanimicrobiota > Vulcanimicrobiia > Vulcanimicrobiales > Vulcanimicrobiaceae > Velthaea. The sequence goes on along the minus strand of JBEKHC010000012.1, from coordinate 45,187 downwards.
GCCACGGCCGAGACGTCGACGACGTTGCGCCGCGTGCAGGTGCCGGTGACCGACGGCGGATGCTGCCATCCGGGGTTGCTGAAGTATGCGCTGCAGCCGCTGCCGGTCCCGGCCCACGCGGTTTCGGAAATCGTCGAGCCGCTCGCGGAGAGCGAGGTGCCGCCGACCGCAATCGCGCTGGGATCCGACGCCGGGTAGTACACGCCGTAGCCCCAGTCGCCTGCGGCGGCAACTAATTTCACGTGTTTCATGCCGTTGTACTGCGAAGACCACGCAACGTCGCTGCTGCTCTCGGTGGCGCCGAAGCTCACGTTGATGATCGAAGCGTTCGCGGCGATCGCGGCCTCCACGGCCATGCCGAGGTCGGTCATGCTGTCCGATGCCGCTTCGGCGACGATAATTTTGCAATTCGGACAGACGGCCGAAACCATTTGCGTGTCCGTGTCGGTTTCGCCGGCCCAGCCGATCGCCGTCGCAGTCGTTGGATGCGCCGACACCGACGCCGAACTGCCGGTTTGGGCGGTCTGCCCGGTCGCGGCGGCGCCGACTTTCTTGAAGCAGCCGTTGGCCGTCGTACAGGGCGGCAGGCTGAAGTGCGAGCGATAGACGCCCAAATCGGATTCGGCCAGTTCGTAGTCACCAGCAACGACGACCGCGATGGTCTGGCCGGCGCCTGCCGTTCCTTGCCATCCCGGAGCCGGATACGCGTAGAGTGAACTCAAATCTCTGGGAGTCAAACCCCAGACGGAGTCCGGGAAGATCGAACTGATCACCGAGTCGGTGCGGATCGTCGCGAAACAGCCGGCATGCGCTGCATCTGCCGGTTTCGTGCACAGTCCCGCTTGCGTGGTGGTAGCACTCGTCTCGGGCAGAATGCTCTTCGATCCGAGTGGTGCGCGCAACGTCCGCTGTGCCGACGTCGTCAACGTCGATTGTTGCGGAAGGGCGGTGCCGCTGTTCGACCCGCCGCAGGCGCTCAGTGCGAGAGCTAACGTTATCGCGCTCGGGAGAAATAAGTGACGCATTGTGACTTTCTTGGGAAATGACATCGAGTACGTGTCGATGCCGCGCGATGTGCTCGAGCCTCCCAGAGGAAGGCTCTTGCGCGCGCTGCGGCTACGATTTTAGTGATCGGCCGCATGTTTTACAGAAATTAGTTCAAATCGATACAAAATGGAAACACCGCCAATGCGTTCCGCCGGGAATTCGGGCCAAAAACATCGCGGCGGGCGGAAAACACGCGGGCTATCGCGCTATATAAGCGGTCTCATCTTGGCAATCGCAACGTGCGTCCCCGCGGCCGCCGTCGCGTGTGATTGCACGCTCCTGCCGGCCGATCAGCGCGCTGTCGAGCGCGTGCAGTCGAGCTGGCCAAGGGCCTATTCCGCGATCCAAACCGGCGACTTCGGCAAGGCGCTGCGCGAGCTGCGGACGACGTCGCCGCTCATCAGTTCGATTCACGATGCTTCAGCCCGCGCGTGCGTCGCCGCAGGTGCGAACAATTTGAGCGTTTCTGCCGCCGCCGGCAAGGCGTATCTTTCCCGGCATCCGCACGCCCTGGCGGGCGCAAAGACCGCCGCAGGCCGGGCCTGGCGCGTCTTCTTGAATTGCCGGTAACCGCGGCTAGGGCTCTGCCGCTTCGCGGCTGGCGCGGGCTTCGGTCATACGTTCGATTCGGCGGTCGGGCACGAACCACAGCGCCGCGACCGCGACAAAAATCGCGGCCGAAAACAGCGGAGCGATGAACGCGAACGGAATCGAAAGCGCATAACTTCCGAGCGAGACCTTGCCTTTCCAGTCACTTCCGACCGCTTGCGCTAGCTCGGAATCTTGACCATTGTAGGCAACGATCGCGGTCTGTAGGAGCGTATATGCGATGGCTGCAAGCAGCAGCACGGAACCATATGCTGCAGTCGGGAGCGGTGCGAAGCGGGTTTCACCTGCCCAACCCGTGGTGAAGGGAATGAGCGAAAGCCAGAACAGAAGATGCAAGTTTGCCCACATGATACGCCCGTTGACCCGCTTGGTCGCATGCAGCATATGATGATGATTGTTCCAATAGATTCCGGTGTTGACGAAGCTGAGGACGTACGTCACGAAGGTCGGCACGTCAGCCCCCAGAGCGCGCAGGTCGCTGCCGTGCGGGACTTTGAGATCCAGCACCATGATCGTGATGATAACCGCGATGACCCCGTCACTAAATGCTTCGAGTCGACCGGTCTGCATGCACCCGCTCCTTTGAGCCGCACTTCTGCGTTCGACGCGTTACCGGCCTGCGCGGTCGGGCAATCACCGGCCGAAGAACTGCCGGCGATAACGGTCATCGGGGCCGGCGAGATGGGGATTGCCGTTGCGGCCCGGCTGCGCGATGGAGGCCGCAGCGTGGTCGTATCGCTCGAGGGTCGCAGCGACGCAAGCCGCCGCCGCGCCGCGGCGCGGACGATTCCAATAGTTGAGACGGCGGGCGAGGCCGTGGCCCACGCCGATATCGTGCTTTCCATCGTACCGCCGGGCCAAGCGCGGCAAGCCGCAGAGCGCATCGCCGCGGCACTGCGTGTCACGCCCAAGCCGCTTACGTATGTCGATTGCAACGCAGTCGCTCCCGATTCGGTGCGCGAGATCGAAACGACGATTCGTTCCGCCGGCGCTTTCTTTCTGGACGCGGGTATCATCGGCGGACCCCCGCGTCCGGGCGAAGCGGGCCCGATCGTCTTCGTCAGCGGAGAGCGCACGGCGCCGGCCGTTGCGCTGCGCGCTGCCGGTCTCGATGTTCGGGTGCTCGGCCCGGCGGTCGGCAGCGCGTCGGCGCTCAAGATGTCGTACGCCGGCGTCACCAAGGGGCTCACGGCGCTGTGCGCGCTCATGCAGCTGCACGCGCGCAAGCACGGGTTGGGTGCCGAACTCGATGCCGTGCTCGCCGAGACGCGCCCGGATCTGTGGCATTTTCTCGCCGGCGCCGTGCCAAGCATGTATCCCAAGGCCTACCGCTGGATCGCGGAGATGCGCGAGATCGCGGCGTACACGGCGCCGGACGAAGCCGGCGAGCGCATCTACGATGGAGCTGCACGCGTGTACGAGCAAATCGTGCGCGAGGCACAAACAGCGAAGACCGGCTAGGTGATGCCCGGCTGGCGCATCTGGTCAGCTGAAATGCCACTTGTGCTCAAATCGAACGATGCCCGCGGCGCGCTGCCGGCGCGCCCGACGAATCGCCGCCAAACGTAGGGTTTTCCCTACTCCCAGCGGCGTTTTCCACAGCGCATAGTGCGAGGGCGCGATCCGTATTCCGCTCGCGTAGCGCACATTATCGGAGGCATCGACATGTTGCTTAGCGTTACTCGCACAAGGCCCGCGCTTCAACGGGCCGCTTTGCTTGCTTCTATGGTCGCACTCGTACTCACGCTGTTGTGGTCCACGTCCGCCGGCAGCCGCGCTGCCGACTCACCACGACTGGTCAAACTCGACGAAATTGGTTGGGTCCGAACCACTCCCAACTCCGACAAGCCCAGCGGATGCTTGAAGTCGGGCAAAGGGGTCTGCACCGGAGCGTACACCGGGACCGTGACAACGAGCTCGCTGTTCGCCGGTAGCGCCGCCGTCGCCGGGACCTTTACGGTCGACTTCACCAAACCCGAAACGTCGCCGGGAGGCGTCTGCTTCCCGTTGTTCGTCGAGGGCGGCGCGAGAACGGCGCAAGGCATGTATTCGTACGTCGAACAGCGTCCGCTGTGCATCCCCGCCGCGGCCCATTCGATCCCGCCGCGATACGACGACTCCTCCGGCGGCATGCTCTTCGTCGGCAAAACGGGGGCGTACGCGCATCTGCACGCGAGCGCGACGATCACCGTAAGCGGTGATCCCACGGGACTGATCATCTTCCGGATCTTGGGTGTGGCGACTGGAGTGTAGGCATGTAGAGGAACGTGTCTCAGTAGGGTCACCTTACTCAGACAGCGTTATGAGACAGTTCGGCCCGCCCCGGCGCCTGCGGAACTGGTCGTCCAGCCGTTTGAGACCGCCGCCTTGGAGATCGACTATACGGAGTATCGTCGCAGCAAGGATTGAGGCCAATGCGGTGGACGTGCAACCGCTCGCCCGCTCTTTCGGCAGAGCAGCATGCATTGATCGAAGCGCTCGCGCGCGTAACGTTGAACCAATGCGGTGCGAAACCGTGTCGGGAACCGTTTCCAATCTTTAGGCGCGCGACCGTCCTGATGGCAACCGTCGCGATCTTCGAGACCGGGCAGCACCGCCAACTCACGCAGGCGATCGGGCCGACGCTGCTCTCGGGGTCCAATCGCGCCTTCGATGGTCGCTGGATGCGACTTGTACGGCCGGCGCAAGGACGGTGGCGAAGTCGCTATCGAGATCGGACTCAATCCAATCAAAGACCGACGCCGACCTCTTCGCGCTCGCCGCCATTACAGACATCACTGAGCGTAACCGCGCGAAAGAATTGCGTCTGCTCCACGCGGGGGATCCAGCGGCACGCGCGGCGAGCCGATTGCCATGGGTGCGCCGGACGACACGCCGAGCGGCCTTTCTCGCCGTGTGAAGTCGCATGGCGTGATCGTTCACAAAAGATTCACAGGCCGTATTTAAGCTCGCGGCCACGGTGACGGTGTCGTTGTTCTGCGTATACATTCCCGAATGGTGAGCGAGTAGCTCAAACGATCGACCCCGATCGGCTCTGACGTATCCGTGTCCTCATCCTCAGCCCGCGTACCTTCATATGTCGGGCATCGACTGCAGCCGTCGACACGCTAAAAAGGCCGCACCGAGAGGTATTTTACTTACTTGGGATCCGAACGCTTGTGAAGGTGGGTTCTATGTCAGGTGCTTTTTCCTACTATGATCTCCTTGGTGTTGAATCGTCCGCCACGCAGTCCGAGATCAACTCGGCGTACCGCTCATCGCTCCTGCGGTATCATCCGGATATCAATAGCGCGCCGAACGCAACACATCTGACTGCGATCTTGAACGAAGCGTACCGCGTTCTCAGTGCTACCGCGAGCAGGGCAGCGTACGACGCGAGCTTCGCTTCCAGGCCGGCAACGGGCCTATCTCGTCGCCAACCTTCGCGCGTGGGCGGCGCTCTGTACGGTGCGCTGTTCTTTCCGTGGTTGTTCGCATGGCAGATGGCTGTGGCAAGACGATAAGCGCGATTTCCGGCTGACCCTGTGCTTGGCAACCTTCGTAATGGCCGGGATGGACGACGCGTGTTGGCGCGTCTCCGAGGGATCGAATCGACGGCCCCGGACGACTTATGGAGCCTAGCTAGACACCTTCTCGAACATCATCACCGGGCGTGCTCGATTTCTTGCCAAAACCCGCCCGTGTTGCTATCTGGTCTGTGCGGTTGCCCGCCTGATGACGAGCTGCGTAGCGTTGATGACCAGGTCCGGTTGCGAGAGCTGGATGTAATGCTCGCTCCCGGTCGCGAAGATCTGTGGTGTGGTCGGAGCGAGCTCGACCAGGTAATTTTGTGCACCGTTGTACCCATTGTCGATCTCGGACAGCGTGATGCCTGGCGGTAGCGACCCCGGCCGAATGCGAAACGGCTCGGTCTTTGTGAGGACGCCCAGCGGCATTTTGCGCAGCGGCGGCGCAGCTTGAACTTCGTCGATGCTCTTATCGAGGTCAACGGTTTCGGAAGCTGCCTCTTTGAGCGAAGCGATAGGTTCGTCAGCCGGTGGGGGATTGAGAACTTTGCGATAGAGCGGCCAGAGGGAGCCTAGCCTCGTCCGGACGGTCGGACTGAAAGCGTCCACGAAGACGATCCCGCGGACTTCATTGGGATACGTGCGCGCATAGAAAAGGACGATCAAGCCACCGAGAGAGTGCCCCACGAGAATATAGGGTCCCGGAACTTTTGCCACGGCCAGTAAGGTGTGCAGCTCGAGGGCGATTTCTTTCACGGTGCGAGGCTGGGTGACGGGGCTGCTGCGAGCCGTCAGCGGAAGACCGGTAATGTAGCGCAGCGTTCCCGGGCGATCGTAGGCGCATACGTGATTCGTGCGGGCCAGGCCCACGAGCGTAGACGGGCCGACGGACTGCGGCAGTAACGACAAATCCTCTGGCTGGATCCAAGGGTCGGATGAGTCGTGATAGCCCGATACCAGAATGACCGTGGGTTGCTCGACGCGCACAGTACCGCGGCAGACCAAATAGAGTTTGCGGCCGCCGCCGATGTCGATCTGCTTGGCGAAGTCCGTGGCATTGCCGGAAGGACCGGCGAAAGCCGCGAATCTCGAAAATGCTGAGGTCGCGAGGGTCAGCGCAATTGCCGAGATCACGAGCGTCGATCGGGCTCGGAACATTTGAACACTCCCGCTAACGAAAACAAACGGTTGTCATGCGGCCCGTTGCCGTACCGGTCAAAGGTCCGATCGGAGGCCGATTTGCCAACGGCAATCGGCATGCGAGGTGCACGCACCGAAACAGTCGCGCGGAATCCGCTAGTAGCTGCAGCGATTCGCCGGCTGCGAGGGCGAAAGCCGGTCGAGGTCATTTCACGATGGCCTTGTAGAGTTGCTCAATGAGCTCGCCGTTCTTGTTTTGTGCATCGGACGGCTGGCTGTTGAGGCCGACCGCGATCGCGAGATCCCGCTTTTCGGAATAGATATACAGCATGCGGTAACCCAGCGTCTCACCCTGGTAGTACCAAAACGTTCCGAACCCCGGCTTCGTCAGTTGTCCCACCCCTAAACCGAAAGCGACGGGGTGTCGAACAGATGTCGTGGTGAGGGGCTTGCCCGTTCGATCGGAGACGAGCGTTTCGAGTTCGCGCCGTTGCTTGGGCGCAAGCATGTCGCCCCGGTAGAGCGCGCGCGCCCAATGGGTGACGTCTTCCGGTCGCGAGACGACGGCTCCGGCGGCCCCAGCCCACGACATGTCCATATCGCGCAAGTCGACGCCAAGCAGGGGCCGCAGCGGCTCGTTCCCGGGATCGGTGTTCCAGAAATAGCCCGACACTTGTCGCTGCAGGACCGAAGCCGGGTAGACATTCGGACTGTAGTACGTCGTTTTCAGATCATATTTGGGACCTAAGAACCGCCGCGCGATCTCCGATCCGTAACTATTCCCGCTCGCGCGTTCGATGATCATCCCGGCAAGAATATAGTTGGTGTTCGAGTAGTTCCAGCCGTGCGTCGGTGCTGGTGCAGCGGGATATGCTGGGTCGACGAAGCCCACGAGCACACTGTCGCTGAAGCGGCGTTGAAGGCCATGCTGCGCTAACGCCTTGCCCATCGCGGGGACGTTGTCGTAACCAAGAATGCCGCTTGTCATGTCGAGCAGACGTCGAATCGTCACGCCGCGCCACGCCGGATATTGCGGGAGCCAACGGCCGACGGTCTGGTCGATCGAGAGCTTCCCTTCAGCCTCGAGTTGGAGGATCGCGGCTGCCGTAAACGACTTCGTAATGCTCCCGATCTGAAACAGGTTCGTCGGAGTGATCGACGCGGATCGGGGACCCAACGCGGTTCGCCCCGCGACGACGTTGAGATTCTGCGGTTCTCCGGGAAAACTCACGCTCACCGACACGGCGGAGATGTGCTCGGCCTTTGAACGCGTCTCGAGATAACGGTCGACGATGCCCTGCAGCACCGGCTTGAGTGCCGCACGGCTACTCTGGGCCAGCGCGGGAGACGTTGCGAACGTGCTAAGCACGACGGCAAGAATGGCGGTCGATCGAATCACACAGCTCCTCCGAATCGGAAGGTCGCACTCGCGCCCGAGGGTTATACGGAGCCGACCTTCGTGGAAGACTTGAACCTATGGGGCTGGTGGCCGTACCTATTCGATTGGTCGTCTGGATTAGCGAAAGTCGTTTGCCCTGGCCCCGCCGCCGTATAACACAAGAACCGGTGAACTCCCATGTCACTACATAAGTGGGATCGCCCTACCGACACCGTGAAACAATCTCCCAAACTAGTGTTCGAACTTCTGATTCGGGACACTGGCGAACGGGAAGGTAAGGGCGGGCTCGGTCCTGCGCTTGAATATACGTTTAGCGAAGGCCTTCTTTAAAGAGAGCTTGCACAAGGGTCGCTTAAAAAGGCCGAGAGGCAAGCCCTATCCGTAACATTCGAGATTGTCTCAATAGGGTCGAGGTCTCTTCCGGCTCGTGCGCCTTGAGTCGAGGTCTCCCGGCTCGTGCGCCTTGAACGGTACATCGTGATCGACTCGCGCAAGCAGGCCGCGTGAAGCCATATCCCCCAGAACGATGGACGCTTCGTGCGCGTGCCAGCTGAGTACGAGCGCATCGAAATCCCGGGTGAGAACCTCACGTTGAGCTTCGACGAGTTCTATGCCGGCACGATGCTCGACGCAAGACGAGCGCGACGCGTTCGTGCTGTGAGCCTGCCTCCGGTATGGCGGACCTTGCACGCGGACCTTCGATGTCGAGCACCGATTGAATAAACCGATTGAATAATTCGAACACCGTGTCACGTAATGTGAAGGCAGACGCGCTCGCTCCGTAGCACGCAATCTGAGCAGACGCGCTCGCTCAGTATCACGCAATCTGAGCAGCACACGGCAACCCTCGGTTACCGCTTAGGCCCTGTCATTGAGCGGATGCCTGCCCCGGCCGACCTCGACCGATGGATCGCCGCTGCCGCGCTGGGCGAACGGACGGAAGCGACGTCAGCCGAATACCGCAGCGCGGTGGAATTGCGCGAGGCGATTTACGACATCGGCAACGCGCTGCTCGCAGGCCGAAAACCTTCCGTCGCCGACGTCGGGCTGGTGAACGCTGCGGCAGAAAGCCGCTGCGCTACCCAACAGCTCGATCCGCAGACACTGCAAATCCGGCATGTTTCGAGCGCGTCGGTTCGGGCTGCTCTGGCGCGGGTGGCTGAAGACGCGATCGCGCTTTTCGGCGGCCCCAACCGCGACCGGCTGCGCATTTGCAAACACCCGCAGTGCGGTGCCCTCATGCTCAATGCGGCGAACGGTCCGGACCGTCAGTGGTGCTCAATGGCGACGTGCGGGAATCGCGCGAAGGTCGCAGCATTTCGCAAACGGCGCAGCGACCCGGCCTGATGCGTCGCGGTCGCGGCCGGCGCCGCGCGCTCGTGCACGCTCGGCGTCAATCGAGGACGATCCCCGAACGTTCTGCGGCTTTGCGGCGAGACCGCACGTACAAAACGGTCCAGGCGATCAAGCCGCCGACGAAAACGAACGAAATCCACGGCGACACGGCGGCCGCGCGCGCCACGGGCAAAGCAAAACCCGCGATCACGCGCAGCAACGCTTCGCTCAAGAGTCCGAGACCCCAGACCCATGTCATCAAGCGGAAGGTGTGCCGCACCGCGGCGCGCTCGTCCCAGGCGCGGTCGAGCGCCGCGGCGCCCGGGGGCTCGAGCATTTGATGGTTCAGTCGAAAGACGAGCGGTCGTGAAGCGCCGAGCGAACCCAAGAACAGCAGGCCGAAGACGAGAGTGAACACCGAATCTTTGAGGATCGCGAAGAGCGCATTCCCGGTCATAAACGCCAATCCGATCCCGATGAGGATCGCTAACAGCGAGACGCCGGCGATGACGTTCACGCTGCGTGCCGCGATGATTCCGAGGATGGCGTCGGCGAGCGGAAACAGCGCTGCAAGTGAAAGCGCGAGCACCGGCGAGAGGCCGGCTCGCAACGACGCCTGCACGACGATGAGCGGGAGGACGACATCGAGCGCCAGCATCCGGTACAACCCCGAGAAACGGCTGATCCGCGGCTGTTCGGGTGCGCCGGCAGTCGGCGGAGCCGGTTCGGTCGAGTTCATGTGCTATATACGACGGGCGGCTCACCCTGTTTCGTGCGGCTCCAGGCGCGCCGACAGCAGCGCTGAAACAGGCTCTCCTGGATGACTGCCGAGTAACCCGGCGGACGCCGAGATCATTTCGATTATCACTCGGACGCGGGACGTTCGGGGCATCTCCCCGGGCGAACCAAACCCTACCATTGGCGCACGACGACGCGTTCGTATCGACCGGCTCGTGCGAGCCGGCGCGAGAAACTCGATCCCGGACACACAGCTTCGAGGAACACCGATGACACAAACGGCGACTGCGAACATTACCTACAACAGCGTGCAAACATCGGCCGCGCAATCCGACCTGCCGACGATTGCCCAGGACCTGTTCTCGCTCATGATGCGCAACATGGCCAGCGACGGTTTCGTCTTCACCGATCCGTTGGCGCCCGGTCAGTTGTTTTCGACGCCGGGCTGCATCATCGCGTCGCCGTCATACGCGGCTGATCTAGGAATCGTCGATCAAGACTACGTCTACAATTGGACGCGCGACGCAGCGGTTACGGCGATCGAGATTGCTGCCGCGAACTTGCCGACCCGGCCCGGAGAAGGCAGTCAGCCGCTCATCGACTACGTGAACTTCGCAAACATCGCGCAGAACAACGATCAAACCAGCGGCCAACCCATCGGGTTCGCATCGTACACCATCGAAGGTCAACCGCGACCGAATTGGACCGAACAAAGCGACGGGCCGGCGCTGCAAACCTTAGCGATCCTCCGAGCCTATCCACAACTCGACGCGCCCACGCAGGCGACGGCGCAAACGGTTATCGGCAAGAACCTCAATTATCTGCTCGGCGTCTATCAAAATCCGACCTTCAACCTATGGGAAGAACAGAAGGGGAACTCGTTCTTTGCCCGCTCCGTTCAGCTCCAATGTTTTCAAGCGATCACCGCCAACGCGTTCAGCATTGCGGTACCCGCAGGCGTCGCGGCAGCCGTCACCTGGCTCCAGAACGCGCTTGCGAGTCACTGGAATGCGACCGGCGGATACTACGTTTCCCTGTTACCGCAGATTACGTCGGGGCAAGACTTTCCGTACGACCCCAATATCGATATCGTGATGGCGTGCATTTACGGCGCGATTCCGTGCACCGACACGAAATTGCTCGCCACTGCTGCGCTGCTTCGCAGTCAGTGGGCGGACAGCACGTCTGCTTCATTTTATCCAATCAACGGTGCGGACCAGGCGCGCGGCTTGGGGCCGCTCTTTGGGCGTTACCCCGGCGACGTGTACGACGGCGATACGCAGGCCCCCGTCAAAGGCGGACATCCCTGGGCGCTGTGCAGCGCGAACTTTGCCCAACTGTACTACACGCTTGCCAACACGGTGAGCGCGAACGAGGCCGTGCCCTTCGACGCGCTGTCCGCGCCGTTTTTCGCTCAAGTCGGAATCAGCGCGAGCACGGCGTGGAGTCAAGCGGTAACGTCCTTGCAGAGTGCCGGCGACGCCATCCTCAATGCGATCATCTTCCATAGCGATCATCTCGAGTTGAGCGAACAGTTCGACGGAACGAGCGGTTACGAAAAGAGCGTGTCCGATCTCACCTGGAGCTACGCCGCCTTCCTCTCCGCGGTGCGGGCGAAAACCGGAATCGCGGTGCTCGGCTAAGCGCCGCGGTCCGGATCGCCGCGTCCGGCTAACGGATGATGAAGATTTCGACGCGGCGGTTTTTCACGCGGCCTTCGTGGGTTGCGTTGTCGCCGATCGGATCGGCTTGTCCGAACCCAAAGGTCTCCCCGACGCCCAGACCGCGTGACGCGAGTTCGGCTGCGACGGCCTGCGCGCGCTTGAGCGAGAGCCCCCGGCTGTAATCCGGATCGCCGGTGTTGTCGGCGAAGCCGGCGACGGCGAGCTTGCGGCCGTGATAGCGGTCGGTGTTCATCAGCGAAACGAGCCGGCCGATGTCGGCGCGCGCCTTATTGTCCAGCAGACCGCTGTCGAGCATGAAGTAGACGTCGAAGTCGACTTGGTCCGCCGTGCGCAGGAGGTTGGCATACTGCGGCGGCGCGTCGGCGGGCACGGGGACGGCGTGGCTTCCTAGCGGCGGCGCCGCGAGGGTGCCGACGAAGCCGACGTCGCCGACGACGCGCTGCCCGGCATCGGACTGGGCAAAGGCGATGAAGCGGTCGACGAGCGGATTTTTCGGCCCGGCCAGGGTGTAAAGGTAGAGCCGGCGCGTCAGCGGATACGTTTCGCGCCCGACCGTCGAGGCATTGGGCGCAATCGCTCCCGCCGTGCCGGAGGCGACGCTGAGCGCCTTGGCATGCCGGACATAGGGGAGGCCGATAAAGCCGATCGCGTTCGGGTCGCTCGCGACGGCGTCCGAGAGTTTCGCACTGTCGGCGAAACGCCGCGCCGACGGCGCGAGGTGCGCATCCTTCAAGACAAGGGCGGAGAACGTGTCGTAGGTTCCCGACCGGTCGTCGCGGGCGTCAATGTGGACGGGTCCGGCAGGGCCGCCGACCTGGGCCCAATTCGTGAGTGCCCCGCTGAAGAGGCCGTGCAACTGGAAGACCCCCAGGCCGTTGACGCGATTGGTCGGGTTGACGATAACGGCGATGCCGTCGAGCCCCAGCACGTGTTCCGCGGCGGGACTGGTCAAGTCGCCGCGGCCGCGCAGGGAGCGCACTTCCTCCGGCTTCGCGCGGCGCGACGCCATACCGATCTGACACGCGCCCGAAGCGAGTCCGGTGAACGCGGTCGCGGAACCGTTCGCTGCGATATCGACGTGGAAATCTGGTCGCCCCGCGACATCGCCCCGTACGATCGACTCGTTTGGCCCGGGTCCGGGGTCGACCCGTACGTTGTTGCCGCCGAGGTCACGTGACACGAAGCTGCGGACGAGTTGCGGGCCGAGCTGCGAGCCGATCGTATTCGAGCCGCACAGGGTGAGCGCGGCACCGCTCGCGAGCGGCGGGGAGGCCGATGCCGCCGCAGGCGCAGTGGCGGCGGCTTGCGCCGATGCGGCCGCCGCGGGAGCGCTCGGTGCGACGGCGACGCTCGGCGCGGATCCGCTGCCCAAAAGGTGCCGTATCGCGAAACCGAGCCCCAGCAGCACGAGGAGCGCGATGACCCCCAGCGCGATGAACGCCGGCCGGCGCCGATCGACGATAGGTTCGCTGATCAGTAGCGGTTCTTTACAGTCGGGACAGAGTGGATTCGGGTCGCCTGCAGCGATGGGAATCGACTGCCGCTTGTTGGCGGTGGGGCACTGGCCGAAATTGACACATTTCCCAGCGGGGGGAGTAGGCATTTGAACATTGCTCCAGCAGGCAGAACCGATCACGCGCATGATCGTGCTGCTTTCAATGTCTCCCCCGGGTCGACGCGATCCTTCGCTTTCTTGCCGATCGACGCCCGAGCCCGGCGCCGCGCAAGACGCTGCGGCTGCCAATATTTTTGCGCTGCGCCCGAAGCGACGCATTTTTTTCTACCGTCAGCGCGATCGTCAGGCTCGCGTCGATCGCTGATAGTCGATCGCTGATATCGGAACGTCAAGCGGAAATTCCCGAAACGCCGCGCGGCGTGCCGTAGCCGGCACGCCGGGTGTTACGATTCGGGCTCGACGGCCGATCGCCGCCGCCGGCGAGCGTCGCGGAGGCGCGCGTGAGGCGGCCGACGCGGCGGCCTCGAGGGCAGCGGAAAGGCCGCGTTCAGTTCAAGTTGACCTGAACGCTCTTGGCCTTGGGAAACGCGGCATGGACCGCGGTATTGAGAGGTTTGCGCGAGGATGTGGTGCCGGTGATGCGCACGCGCGTCGTGCCGTCGCCGATCACGCTGGCGTTGAAATCGAACTTGTTTCCGCCCGCTTCGATTGTTTTTGCTCCGGCTGCAATTTCTGCGAGCGTATAATCGCACGTATTGAGCAGCATCGTCCCGTTGCATGCGTACATGAAACTTCTTTCCTTTTCCGTTGCGGTGACTTGCAAAGAAGTACGGCCACGCGGGGCTCGTCTTCCACACCAGTTATCGGCTGCGGCGCCCGCAACGCGAGCCGCGCTCGCAATGGCGCAAGGACTTGCTCGGCTTGACGGATTGGACGACCGTCAGGAATGCTCGGATAAGCGGCGGGGGTATGCGAACGGCGCCAGCGCCGCGTACAGCGGGAGAAAGGCGGCGTAGCGTTCGGCATACGCGGCCACGTGCTGCGGATCGGGTTCGACGACGCGCGCAACCGGCCAAGAATGGGCAGCATACGGATCGGCGCCGCCGATCGAGATTCTGGCGAGCATTGCGGCTCCGACGGCCGCGGCCATATCCGCGCTGCGAAAGATCGTCAGGGGCCGATCGAGCACCGTTGCAATCAGCTTGCTCCAGTAAACGCTGCGCGCTCCGCCGCCGATCATGCCGATCGGGTTGGACGGCTTTGCGTCGCCAACGAGCAGATCTTGTCCTTGCCGCAGCGAAAACGCGACGCCTTCGAGAACCGCCTTGGTCAGATCGGTGTCGTCGCACGCGGCATCGAGTCCGACGAAAGCACCGCGCGCATGAACGTCGTTATGCGGCGTGCGTTCTCCCCGCAGGTACGGTGCGAACAGGAGGCGTCCGGGTTGATCGCCGCGGCTCTCGACCCGCTTCAAGAGCGTGTCGAGGTCGGGCTCGCGGCAAAGCCGCGCGACCCAGGCCAGGCAACTCGCGCCGTTGAGCATCGCCGCCATCTGATACCAGCGTTTGGGAATGCAGTGGGCAAACGTATGGAGCAACGTTTCCGGCCGCGGCACGTAGGTGTCCTGAATCTCGACGAACACCGCCCCGGTGCCCAGCGAGATGAATGAGTTGCCGGCGTCGACGCATCCCAAACCGAGCGCTCCCGTCGCTGCATCGCCGCCGCCGGCCGCGATCGGCGTGCCCGGCGGAAGACCCAACTCCGCGGCCACCCGGTCGAGCAGTTTTCCCGTTGGCTGCGTTCCTTCGACGAGCCGGGGCAGCGTTCGCTCATCGAGGCCGATCGTGTCGACGACGGGTTGAGCCCAGCAACGATTCTTTTCGTCGAGCAGCTGCGCTCCGGCGGCGTCAGACATGTCGGTCGCGAACTCACCGGTGAGCCAAAAGCGAATGTAATCCTTAACCCACACCACGTGCGCGGTGCGCGCGAAGTCGTCGGGACACGTATTCTTCAGCCAGAGCAGTTTTGCTGCGGTGAAGCTCGCCATCGGCAGCACGCCGGTGAGTTCGCCGATGCCGGGCATCGTTTGACTCAACGTGCGCGCTTCCCGGTCGCCGCGTTCGTCATTCCAGAGGATCGCCGGACGGATCGCTTTTCCGTCTGCATCGAGTGTCACCAGACTGTGCATCTGACCGGACAAACCGATCGCGCGCACCACCGCAAGCCGGCTCGGTGCAGTCGTGTGAAGCCGGTGGACGACCGAACGGATCGCGTCGATCCATAACGCCGGATCGATCTCGCTGATCCCGGATCCGGGCTGATGGAGCGCGTACGTCGCGGTTGCCGACGCAACGATGGTATGCTGTTCGTCGGTCAGCACGGCTTTGGTCGCCGTGGTGCCGATGTCTAAGCCCAGATACATACGCGCACCCTTCGCCGCTCCTCGCCCAAACGTTTTCGGTTCAGGTCGAAACGCGGCCGATCGCAGCGTGATTTGGCCGGCGCACAGACGCCGCCAAGGCCAATCCAACCGCCTGCTCTTCGGAAAGCTTCGCTCCATCGAGCACGAGCGTGCCGAGCGCCGCAGTACCCAACGTCTCGGTCAGGAGCGCCATCGCCCGATCGTAATCCGACTGCTCGGTGAACTCTCGCTTTGCGCCCATCGCGCGCATCCGTTCGTCGACGTAGCCGATCAAACGCGCCCCCAGTTGGCACGTCGCGGCGCAGGTACCCGGCGCATCCACAGGGGGTGCGAGTGCGAGCACCGCGGCCGCATGCTGCAATGCGACGACGAACAAAAATTCCGATTGAATCTCGAGCCTGCTTTGCAGCACTTGTTCCGAGTACCGGCCCGCTTCGTCGAATCGATCGAGCGCGATCGCGTATGCCGCGAGGTTGTTTTGAAGCCAGGCAAGGATGTCGCGCGCAAGGTGTTGCGCAGTGGAAAGCGCATCTTGCGCATGCGCGACGGCCGCCTGCGCATCGCCGCCATGAAATTCGGCTTCGGCCAGGGTTCCCGCCGCAATCGCGACGTTGCCTTCGTCCTGATCTTCCTCGAAGCGGTTGAGTGCCCGCGCAAAAAAACCGCGCGCACCGGCGATGTCGCTGCAAGCGGAGCGCGCCGAGCCGAGATCGAGCAAGACGCCGCCGACTTTCCGGAAGCCGAGCGTTTCGTAGGTCTCGAGCGCGCTGCGCAACAGCTCTTCACCTTCGCTCACTTGACCCAAATAGATCAGCGAACGGCCCGCCCAGCGCTTCGCGTTCGCGATGCCGCGCGGATCGCCGTCGGCCTCGAAAGAGGTCAGCGCGCGGCGCGCCGCCGCGAGCGCGGCATCCAGCTGGTTGAGCCGCGAGGCCAGATGCGCATCGGCCAACTCCAGCCGGGCCACGACGTTGCGCGCTGAGCCGGCGTCCACCCGTCCGAGTGCCGTTTGAATCCAACGCCGGCCTTCGGCCGGCAGCGAAGTGTTGAAGATGCGGCGCAGCGTTGCGGCGAGCCGCAGCCCGACTGCGGCATCGCCCTGCGGCCCGAACGACCACGTCAGCGCGGCGCGAATGTTCTCGATCTCCCGCTCGGCGCCGGCGACCCACGTTCGATACAGCGTGCTCCCATAGTCGTTCTCGAGCTGTTCGGCTAACTCCGTGTACGCGAGCGCGTGCCGGCGCTCCGTTGGAGCGCGTGACCCGAACTCGTCGAGCCGCTCGCGCGCATATTGCCGCATTGACTCGAGCAGGTGATAGCGCGTTTCGAGGTCCGAGGATTCGGCAACCACCAGCGATTTGTCGACCAGCGACGTCAGGCCGTCGAGCACTTCGAAATCGGCGTAGTCAGCATCGCTGCAAACGGCGATGACCGGCTCGAGCGAAAAACTTCCGGCGAAAATCGAGAGCTTGCTCAAGAGCGATCGCTCGCGCGCGTCGAGCAGATCGTAACTCCAGTCGATGAGCGCGCGCATCGTTTGCTGACGCGGCAGCGCGGTCCGCGCTCCGCCGGTGAGAATGCGGAAACGTTCGTCGAGCTTCTGCTCGAGTTGACGCGGCGCCAGCACGCGAACGCGCGCCGCGGCTAGTTCGAGCGCCAGCGGAATGCCGTCGAGCCGGCGGCAGATCTCCGCGACGCTGGCTACGTTTTCGGCCGTCAAGGCGAAACGGGAATCGGCCCCGCTGGCGCGCGCAACGAACAGTGCGATCGCGCTGTATTTCGATGCCGCGTCGACGGTGAGGCGCACATTGCGCTCGGGTACGGCCAGCGTCGGCATCGCGTACACGCGTTCGCCGTCGACTTTGAGCGCTTCGCGGCTCGTTGCGAGCAGCGATACCTCGGGACACGCGCGCAACACCGCCTCGGCCAGCCGGCAGCACGCAGCGAGCACGTGCTCGCAATTGTCGAGCAAGATCAACGTGTGTTTGGGTCGCAGATGCTTGACGAGCCGGTCGAGGATCGAGCGATTCGACGCTTCGACGAGCGAAAACACCGCCGCAACTTCGGCGTCGACGAGGGTCGCGTCGGTGATCGGCGCGAGGTCGACGAACCAGACCCCGTCCGGCCGGCTAGCGGCCAGCGAAGCTCCGGCTTTGAGCGAACAGCTGGTCTTGCCCACGCCGCCCACGCCGACGAGCGTGACGAGGCGGGCATTTTCGAGCAGCCGGGCGATCTCGGCGACTTCCGTTTCGCGGCCGACGAAACTCTTGAGTTCGGCGGGCAAATTGGTTTGAACCGGCGGACGCGGAGCCGGCGCGGCGCGCGGTTCGCACCGATAGCCGGCGGCGGACGCGACCGCATCACTTCCGTCGTCGCTCACCGCCGCGCAGACGACCTGGGCGAACAGCGTCGCGTCGTCGCGAACCGGTACGAGATCCCAATAGGCGATCCCGGCGAGCAGCCCCGGCGGTTCGCAGTCGGCGATGCGCAGGACGACCAACCGCCGTTTACGGTTGAGCGGGTCGTCGGCAATCGCATTCATCCACTCGGCCTGACAATGATCGCTGCGCAGGTAGGCGGGCGATAGCAGGGCGATGACGCGCGCGCCGCTGCTGAGCGTTTCATGCATGCGCTCGATGAAATTTCGATTGGCGAAATCCCACTGCTGCAGAATCACGCCGTAGCCGGCGGATTGCAGCGCACGTGCGGCTGCCGCAGCGATGTCGGCATCGGCGCCGGCTCGGCTGATGAAGAGCGTGGTGACGGACTGCGCCGGACCGACGGTGGCAGGCTCCATCAGCGCCGATGTTCGCGCGTTGCTCGAGTCACTCCGCTTGCAGGGACGGCTTGCGCGCCGTGCAGGCGGAGTGCGCGGTTCCCTGGTACTTGCCTAGACCACCGTTGAGGAGCTGCGCAATGTTTTTACGCACGTTGTTTCTTACGGCTAGTGCGGCCGTTGCCGCCGCCGGGCTTGGTGCATGCAGCGGCGGCGGAGGTTCGTCTCCGGCGCCCGCCGGCGTCGCCGCTCAAGCGGACAGCATTCAGGCAACGAATGCGCCGGCAGCCGCGCAATCGGTTGACGTACGTATCGGCGCGAGTCCGGTAACGACGACCGTTTCGCTTGCCGCGCAGCTTACCGGTTCCGTCACGCTGCACACATTGGATTCACCCGCGACCATCGGGATCGCGTCGGCGCGAGCGGCCGCCGCGGGGAACACGATGGGGAACGGTACTTGTCCGCCAATCCCGCCGATCGTTCTGTTCAACCCCGCTGCGCATCCGGTAACGGTCGCGATCGACCGCTTCAGTGTGAAGGTTTCGTGTTCGGTCGATGGACTGCTGTTCGGCGCAAGCGCCTATCAATCGAATCCGGTTCCGCAAACGCTCGTGTCGACCAAGCTCGGCGATGCCACGGGAGCGGGCCATACCATCACGTTCACCCCGACCGTCACGCAATTGACGTTTCCGGCGAAAACGGCATTGACGATCTCCGTCCTGCCGGAAACCTCGACCTCATTCACGCAGCTCCCGGCGATTGCCGGCACCGCCAGCGTACTCACCTCGAACGCAGCGGTCCCCAATTCACTTGCGCTCGATCCGCCGAACGTTGCGGGCGGAACCGTGTTTCAAAGCGCCTGCTTTCTCCCGAATGCCGGACCGGGCTTGGCGGGAATCCACCTCTTGGGAACGCCGTCGTTCTACTGCGTGCTCGCGCCCGGACAGACGGGCTCGAGCACGACGTTTGGAACGAACGCCGGCGACGTCGTGAACTTCATCCTCGGCCCGAACGCGCAGCCCGACTCGTCGTTCGTGGGACTGGACGGTCCGCCGATTTACGTGCCCTGCACGCCGGCCGGCAGCGGACAAACGTGCAGCGCACCGGCCTTCACCATCCCGACGTACACGAAAGCGATCGTCAGCAACATCACCGACATCGCGGTCTGCGTTCCCGCCAAACCGAACACGGACTGCAACGGCGTTGCCGGAAATCCAAAAGCACCGAGTGCACCGAGCGTTCCGCCGGGCAACCAGGTTCAACTCTTGTTTCGGGACGACGCAACCTACAATGCCGCGAATACCTTCGGCGGCGTCACGCTGCAGATCGACGGCACGTGGCCGCCCTGCACCATCGACGTCGGCTCCGACAATGACTCCGATGTTCCGCCCGGCTATACCGATCCCGCGCCGCCGGCCGGCGCAACCCCGTTGCTCGCGGATTTCCAAGGCGTCGGACCTTACGTCGAGTTCGATCTGCGCGCGCAGGCCGCCGGAACGTGCAGCGTTCGCTTGACCGAGGACACCGGCCTCAAGCGCACGTTCGTCTTCACGATTCCGGTGCGCTCGAACTGGTGACCATCGTCGGAGGGCAATCGCGAAGGGAGACGACCACCAATGGACGGCATCGATCATTCGCACGACGAGTCCGAGCCGCAAAGCTGCCGCCTCGTTCGTGCGGGCGAGCAGTTCGTGGGCAAGCAGGGACTGGTGTATGCAGCCGGCGTGTCGGCTGAAACGGTCGGCGCGCGCGGAATTCACATGCAGCTCGTCCGCATTCCGCCCGGCAGCCGGGCCAGGGCGCATCGGCACGTGGCGCACGAGAGCGCGATCTACGGAATCAGCGGGACGTCCGGCGTTTGGCACGGTCCCAAGCTCGAGCATCACTCGGTGGTCGGGCCGGGCGATTTCTTTTATATCCCGGCCAACGTGCCGCACTTGCCGTACAACGCGAGCACCGATGAGACGTGCGTTGCGGTGATTGCGCGAACCGATCCGAACGAACAAGAGAGTGTCGAACTGCTGCCCGAGCTCGAGGCGTTCGTCCCCGGTCCGAACGGAGGCGCGCAGCCTCAGCCCTGATCGGCGCCGCGCCGCCGCAAAATCCAGTGTTGCCGGGTTCGCGAAGCGAAGGACGGACGCGCATGATCGAAATCGTATCGCCGGCCCCGGCAGGATGAATCTGCTCGCTCTCGCTTGCGCCAAGGCCGCGCGCGAAGCCGCCGGCGACGGCCGCTTCGTCACCTTCTGCGACACCCAAGCACTGCCGCTGGCCCGCCGCATTGCCCGTCAGCCGGGCGGTGCAGGCGTCGCGGTCGTCGATGTCCGCGGCACGACGCTGGCCATCGTCGACACGCTGCACGCCGCGCTCAAACGCCGCGCCGCGACCAGCCGGACCGTCGTCGTGGCCTGCGGAACGGGGGCGCTGCTCGACGCGATTCGGCTCGCCGCCGCGTTGTACGAAGGCGGCGCGCGGACGCTGCTCATTGCGCGCACGCTCGGCGCCGCGATCGATCGCGGCGTCGATCCGGTCGCGCGGCGCGGCGCCAGCGCGGTCGCGGTGCCGCCGCTCGGGCTGATCGTCGACTACGCCGCAATCCCGCGCTCGGCCAAGGACGGCCTGGGAACGCTCGTGCGCGATGCGCTGATCGAAGGCGACGAGTTCTTCGACGGTTTGGAAACGCTCTCGCCGCATCCGCTGCGCAAGTGGCCCTGGGAGTCGGTCATCGACGACGCGCTGCGCGTCGACCGGATGCACGCGGGCGACGATCGGCAGATTCTCGATCTGGGGCTGCCGTTTGCGCGGGCGATCGCCGCGACGCGCACCGTCGCGCCGCAAACCGCACTGGTGCTGGGCATTCGAGCGGCTTGCCTGAGCGCACGCAAAGTCGCGGACTTCAGCGAACGCGATCATCTGCGAGTGCTTGCCGTGCTCGCGCTGTTGGGGTTTGCGCTGCACGACGAGCGCATCGATGCGAATGCGGTGCTCGAGCGGATTCCGGCGGATGCGCGCTTTGCGTTGCCTCACGCGATCGGCGACGTCGAAGCGGGATTGGCGATACCGCGCGCGATGCTGCGGCGCTCGATCGCGCGCTTGACGACGACGCCGGGGACGGCCGAATTTCGCTGACTCGCGTCGTCGACGTTCTCGCGCAGCTCAAAACCGCCCGCTTCGATCGTCCGCTCACCTATGGCGTGCCCGCCGGCTGCGATCTTGCGCTAGGCGATGTCGTGCGCGTCCCGCTCGGTCCGCGCGTGGTTTGGGGTTTCGTCGTTTCCGGTCCGCGCGACGAAGCCGAGCCGCCGCCGAACTTGCGCGCGATTGCCGGCAAAGCCGATGTCCCGCGCGCGTTCGACCGAACCGGCTTCGGCCTCGCCGCATGGATCGCCGACGCCTATCTCTGCACGCTGGGCGAAGCTTTGAGCGCCGTCGTGTTGACCGCCGCGTTGCCGCGCGCGGTCGAACGCTACATCCTTGCGGTTCGTCCCGCAAGCAGCGCGCAGCACGACCGCGTGCCGGCGCGGCTGCTCGATTTCATCTGGAACGATTGCCCCGACGGCTTCACGCTCGAGACGTTTCTCCGCGCTCCCGAGGTGCGCCGGGCCGGCGACCGCCGGGCGATTCTCGGTTACTTGCGCGCGCTGGTTGCGGCGGGTGCGCTCACCCGCACGCGAAGCATCACGGGGGCGCGGGTGAACGACGCGCTGGTGCGTTTTCTGCAGCCGGGAGACGTCCCCGTCGCCGGCAAGAAAGCCGCGGCTCTCGTCGCGTTCGTGCGCGAATGCCGTGAGCTCAAACGCAGCGAAGCGGTGCTGGCCGGGTACTCCGACGCCGTCATCCGGCGCGCGATCGCGCTCGGAGCGCTCGTCGAAACGCAGCGCCCGATCGACGTCGTGCGCAACGGCCGCTCGAATCTGCCGGATTTCGCGTTCACCGCCGAGCAGCGGACGGCGATCGAACGCATCGATGCGCTCGTCGAAGCCCGCGCGTACGCGCAGGTTCTGCTGCACGGCATCACGGGCAGCGGCAAAACACTCGTCTATCTTGCCACGATCGCCAAAGTCATCGCGGCCGGGGAGCGCGCGATCGTGCTCGTTCCGGAGATTTCGCTGACGCCGCAAACGGCGCGGCGCTTCGAAGATGCTTTCGGTGACCGGGTCGCCGTGCTGCACTCCGCACTTTCGGACCGCGAGCGCTTCGACGCATGGCAAGCCGCAGCGCGCGGGGAAATCGCCGTGGTCGTGGGCGCGCGCAGCGCGATCTTCGCGCCGTTGGGCGACGTGCGGCTCGTCGTCGTCGACGAAGAACACGAAGCGTCGTACAAGCAGGATTCGGTGCCGCGGTATAGTGCCGTCGAGGTCGCACGCGAGCGCATGCGGCGGGCCGGCGGCGTGCTCGTCCTGGGCAGCGCGACGCCCGCGATCGAGGACTACGCGCGCGCTCGTGCCGGACGCTACCCCTTGCTGACCTTGCGCGAACGCGCAACGGCGCAAGCGCTGCCGCGAACGCACGTCGTCGACATGAGCGCGCAGTTCGCTGCCGGAAACCGGCGAATCTTCAGCACGCCGCTGCTCTCGGCAATCGATGCGCGGCTGCAGCGGGGCGAAAAAGCCGTTTTGTTCGTGAACCGGCGCGGCACGGCGCCTTTTCTGCTCTGCCGCGCATGTGGACACGTCCCGCAGTGCGCGCGCTGTTCGGTGTCGCTGACGGTTCATCGCAGCGAAGAGCTGCTGCGCTGCCACTATTGCGACGCGCAGAAAGCGCTTCCCCAAACCTGTCCGAGCTGTGGTACCGGACCGATCCGGGCCTTGGGTGTTGGCACCCAGCGCGTGGCGCACGAGCTGCTCGAACTGTTTCCGAGCGCGCGGATCGTGCGCATGGATTCGGATACCACGACGCGGGTCGGCGATCACGCGCGATTGCTCGAGCGGTTCGTCGACGATGGCGACATTCTCGTCGGCACGCAGATGGTCGCCAAAGGGCTGGATTTCCCGCAAGTCACGCTCGCCGGCGCGATCGCCGCCGATCTCGATTTGCACGTGGCCGATTTTCGCGCCGCGGAACGCACGTTCGCGCTGCTCACCCAAGTGTGTGGAAGAAGCGGCCGGGCGCAGCCCGGCGAGGCGTTCATTCAAACCTACTCGCCGGAACATCCGGCGATTGCGTTCGCGGCGGCCCACGACTACGATGGTTTCGCCGCCGGTGAGCTGGCCGACCGGCGCGTCTTGCGCTGGCCGCCGTTCACGCGGCTCATTTACCTCGGCATCATCGGCCGCGATCGCGCGGCGGTGGAAGCGGCCGCCGAGCGCTATGCCGCGTTGATGCGCGACGACGAGCGC
Organism: Candidatus Velthaea sp.; assembly: GCA_050012475.1. Classification (GTDB taxonomy): domain Bacteria; phylum Vulcanimicrobiota; class Vulcanimicrobiia; order Vulcanimicrobiales; family Vulcanimicrobiaceae; genus Velthaea. The sequence continues at coordinate 21,735 of JBEKHC010000012.1, read as the reverse complement.
TGGGAGGTCTTAGGTCCGGCGCCCTATGCGATCGCGCGACTGAACGAAGAATGGCGCTATCGCTTCGCGCTCAAGACTCGCGATATCGCGACGACGCGCGCAGCCGTACGCGAACGGATCGTGAGCGCCGCGCGTAACGAACGCGCGACGCGCATCGCGATCAACGTCGATCCGTGACGGCTATTTCTTCTTCGAGGCGGCTTTCGTGCGGGCCGGCTTCGGCGGTGCGCTGGCGGCGGCCGCGGATGCCGCGGCGGCGACGCGAACGGCCTTCACCAGCCGCGATTTCTTGCGCGCGGCCTTGTTGGGATGGATGATGCCCTTTTGCGCGGCTTTATCGAATTGCGCTTCAACCGACGGGGCGTCCAGCGTGCCGGCCTTCGCCTTCTTGAACAGCGTCTTGAGGCGGGTCTTGACGTCGAGGTTCCGCTGGGTGCGCTTTTCGGTCTGAAGCGTCCATTTGACAGCGGCTTTGATGTTGGGCAAGAGCGGGCTCCGTCGAAGTTGCGAGTCAACGCCCGGGCTCATGGCCCGGGGCACAAAGCCCAAGATAGCATAGATTGCGGCGTTGCGCCACTTCGGCGTTCTCGATCCGTTCGCGGGCCGGGCCGCAGCTCAGCCGGCCGGCTCCTCGCCGGTCAGGATCGCCCGGTAGCTTTCGTAGCGGCTGAGCGCGATCGTGCCTGCCTCGACCGCGGCGCGGACCGCGCAGCCGGGCTCACGAAGGTGGCGGCAGTCGCTGAAGCGGCAGGCCTGGGCCGGCTCGCGCAGTTCGACGAAGAGGGCCGCGAGCTCCCCGGCGGTCATCGAGTCGAGGGTGAATTCGCCGATGCCGGGGCTGTCGATGAGGAAGCCCTCACCCATGGTAAAGAGCCGGGCCGAGGTCGTCGTCTGCCGGCCGCGGCCGAATCGGCTGAGGTCGCCCACGGACCCGATGCCGCCCAGCGCGCGGAAGATCGAGCTCTTCCCGACGCCCGACTGGCCGATCAGCATGGCCGCGCGAGACGCAATGAGTGCCCGCAATTCAGGGATGCCCCGGCCGGTTTTGGGCTGAAGAACCAGCAGCGGCACGCCGATACGATGGTACGTGCGTGTCACTGCTTCGGCTGCTGCTTCGCCTGCGAGATCGGGTTTGGTGAGCAGCAGCACCGGCTCGAGGTCGTGCAACACGGCGAACGCGACGAGCCGGTCGATCAGCGCGAGCCGGATCGGCGGATCGGTCAGTGCCGCGACGATCGCGAGCGTATCGATGTTCGCCGCCATGGTCTTGAGCCGGCCCGCCGCGGTGCGCCGTTCGAGCGCGAACGTTCGCGGAACGACGCCGTCGACGACGATGTGCTCGGCTCCGGGTTCGGCCACAGCTTCGACGATATCGCCCGGAACGAGCATCGGATGGCGCGCGCGTTTGCGGAAATTGGCCAGCCGCGGCTCCGGCTCACCGCCGAAGACGATCCACGCCGCGTTCCGCCCGACGGCGATGACGCGCGCCCGGCGGACTTCACTCAACGGCTTGCGAAGCCAACGGAAACCGTGATACTTGCGCGCACCGTCATCGTTCCCGATCCGTTCGTCCGCGCGAACGTATTGGAGGCACTTGCCGGACCGGGCGCGCCGGCGGGGATACTGGAGTGCACCGCCGAGGGTGCGACGATCGGCCTGCGGTTCGACGCGGAGCGGACGCCCGCCGAACTCATCGACGACCTCATCGCAATCGAGACGGCGTTCGTTCCGGCGCTTGCCCCGGCGTTCGGGGATCCCGACGCCGCGGCCGGCGCCGCGGCTCGCGGGCTCGAGGAGCCGGCCCTCGATCGATCGCGGATCATCGAGTCGTACTTGCCGTGATCCCCGCAAGTCTGACGTCGATCTCGTTCGGAATCAGCGACGCCGCCGATATCATCGCGACGTCCATCCTGGCGTATTACTTGCTGCTCCTCATCCGCGGCACCCGCGCCGTGCAGATTACGCTTGGCCTCTTCGTACTCGTCATCATCTTAGCGCTTTCCAACCTGTTTCATCTGCTCGTGTTGGCGACGGTCATGCAGTACCTGCTGCTCGGCACGGCCGTCACGCTGCCCATCGTGTTCCAACCCGAACTGCGGCGCGGCCTCGAACAGCTCGGGCGCGGACGGCTCTTCGCCCGGCCGGCGGGCGAGACCGACGACGAAATCGCGGCCAAGCAAACCGCGATCGTCGCCCAATCCGCCTTCGCCCTGGCACGCCGCCGCATGGGCGCCCTCATCGTCGTCGAGCAGCAGACCGGACTGCGCGAGTATGTCGAGAGCGGAACGGCGCTCGATGCGCGGCTGTCGGTGGAGCTGCTGCTCGCGATTTTCAATACGAGTTCGCCGCTGCACGACGGTGCGGTCATCGTGCGCGACACGACGATCGAAGGCGCGGCATGCTTTCTCCCGTTGTCGGAAAACGCCGTCTCGGCAGAGCGCCACGTGGGGACGCGCCATCGCGCGGCGATCGGTTTGAGCGAACAGACCGATGCCGTCGTGGTCGTCGTTTCGGAAGAGACCGGCGCGGTTTCGGTGGCCCGCGCGGGGCGGCTCTCGGTTCAGATCGACGGCGAAGAACGGCTCAACAAAGTGTTGACCGCCATCGTGCGCCCGCCGCGCCGCATGCGCCAGGTTGTGAACCCCATGCTGGCCAATCTGCTGAGCCGGATCCCGCGTGCTGTCGATCGTTCGCCGAAACTTCCCACTTAAGGCATTTGCTTTTGCGCTCGCGGTTGCGGCCTGGGCGTATTTTCATTTTTCGGCCAATCCAAGCATTACCGCACGCTTCGATCAGCAGCTCAGCGTGCCGATCGTCGTCACCGGCCTGCGCGCGGGGTATGTGGCGCGCTACACCGAAAAGTTTGCCGTGGTGACGATCGATGCCACGCGCAACACCACGCCGGTCAAGCCGGATCAAGTCGAGGCGGTGCTCAATTTGGCCGCAAACGCGGATCCCGGTGTATTCAACGTCCCCGTTCAAATCATCGCACCGAATGTGCAGATTCGATCGCTGACGCCGGCGTCGGTCACGTTGAGCATCGATCGGCTCGAAGAACGCACCGTTCCGATCTCGATTGCCTATAACGGCGACTTCAAGAACACCGTCGTCGATTCGGCCGGCCTCGACCCCGCGCAGGTGACGGTGCGGGGCATTGCCGCCGATCTCGCTCGCGTTCAAGCAGTGCGCGTCGAGATCACCCTGCCGGCAAAAGGCACGGCCATCGACGCGATGATTCGTCCGCTCGCCGTCACCGGCGCGGGCGATGAAGTGGGGGCCGTTGCGGTCTCGCCCAATCTCGTCCGCGTGCGCGCACGCTTCAGCCGTTCATCGGCGACAGGAGCCAATTAGGTGAATCGACCGGAGGGTGCTTAGTGGGCCGGTATTTCGGAACTGACGGCGTGCGCGGGGTCGCGAACGCCGATCTCACGCCGGAACTCGCGTTCAAGATCGGACGCGCGGGCGCGGCGGTGATCGCGCGCGACTGCGCCGCCGAACGCCCGATCGTCGTCGGACGCGACACGCGGCTCTCGGGCCCCATGCTCGAAGCAGCGATCGTTGCCGGGATCACGTCGACGGGCCGGCACGTGGTGGGCGTCGGCGTCATCCCGACGCCGGGCATCGCGACGATCACGATGTCGCTAGGCGCGGCCGCGGGCGTCATGATCTCCGCTTCGCACAATCCCGTCGAAGACAACGGCATCAAATTTTTCGGAGCCGACGGGTTCAAACTTTCCGACGCCGTCGAAGACGAGATCGAAGCCCGGCTGGACGATCCGAAGCTGCCGCGTCCGACCCACGAGCGCATCGGGCGCGCGGCCGTTCGCAGCGACCTGGTCGACACGTATTTTGCGACGCTCGTCGATGCGGGCGCGGATCTGCACGGGCTGACGATCGTCGTCGACGCGGCGTTCGGCGCGGCGTTCGCGGTCGGCCCGCGAGCGTTCGCCAAACTCGGCGCGCACGTCGTCGCGATCAATGCCGAAGATGACGGCGCTCGGATCAACGTGCGCTGCGGCGCGACGCATCTCGAGATGCTTGCGCACACGGTCAAGGCCGAAGCGCTCAAGCGCCCCGGACCGGTCGTGGGCGTCGCGTTCGACGGTGACGCCGACCGCGCGCTGTTCGTCGACGAAACCGGCGCAGTCCTCAGCGGCGACCATACGATGCTCATCATCGCGCGCGACCTCAAGTCGCGCGGCGCCTTGACCGGCGATACCGTCGTGGGCACGGTCATGAGCAACGTCGGACTCGAGCGTGCCCTGGCGCGCGAAGGCATCGCGCTGGCGCGCGCCCCGGTGGGCGACCGCTACGTGCTCGAAGTGCTGCGGGCGAGCGGATTCCGTTTCGGCGGCGAGCAGTCCGGCCATATCATCGACTTGGTGCACAACACGACGGGCGACGGGCCGATGACGGCTGTCATGCTGTTCTCGATCGTCGCCCGCAGCCGCACGACGCTGCACGCGCTGGCCGCCGACCTGACGGTGTATCCGCAAATTCTCGTCAACGTGCGCGTCGAACGCAAAGATCGCTTTGCGTCCAGCGAACGCGTTCGCACGGCGATCTCCTGCGCACAGGCGCAGCTGGGCGATACGGGACGCATCCTGGTCCGCGCGTCGGGAACCGAACCGCTCATTCGCGTGATGATCGAAGGTGCCGATGCGCTTGCAATCGCAACGCTAGCGCAGGAGATCGCCGACATCATTCGCGCCGACGCCCACGCGTTGCCGTCATGATGTCGTAATAGCGAAGGACGGCACGATTGCGTCGCGCAGCACATGGCTAAAAGGAAATGAGAGCCCAACCGATATAGTAAGCTGTGGTGAGTGCAAGCTCACCTCAGCGACTGAAGCGTACCCAGTCGTGGGTATTTCGTCGTATCTGCTAGTGTCACCGAGTCCGGTAGAGAGCCGGAGCGGGGGATTCCGGTTGTCGGGAGCGTTTCGCAACGCGCACCGACATGGGGTGAACGGGCCGGTCGGCCCGAGGGCGATTCTTTCCGTCCTAATCCGTCAACTAACCCCGTAGGTGTTGGGAAGAAGGAGCAGTCCGTGCGTCGTCTCATCCTCACCGGGATCTTCGTTTCTGTTTTGTCGGCGAGCGGTTTCGGTATTGCGGCCGCCGACCAAACCCTCCCCGCGGCCACGACCACCGTGTCGAGCGCCGCAGCAGCGTCTCCGGCGGTCGCGCAAACAGCCAACCCTGAATCGGTCGACGCGGCACAGCCGACGGCCGGCGCAGATCTGGTCATGTGGAATGCCGCGCCTGCCGCGCAGCCCAGCAGCGCAGAGCCGGCGACGCGGGTCAGCCGCTTGCGGCGCTTTGCGGGGGGCATCGTCAATCGCAGCTCGGCGATCGCGGCCAGCTTGACCCGCAGTGCGCTGCGCTTCATTGGAACACCCTTCGTTTTCGGTGGCACGCGGCCGGGCGGCTTCGACTGCTCGGGCTACGTGCAGCACGTCTACGCCTTGCTCGGGATCCACCTGCCGCGGACGGCCGACGCACAGTACGATGCCGGTCATCGCATCGCCGCCGGGATGAAGCCGGGCGATTTGGTGTTCTTTCACACCTATGCCCCCGGCGTTTCGCACGTCGGCATCTACCTGGGCAACAACCGCTTCATCCATAGCTCCTCGAGCCACGGCGTCGCGATCTCCAGCCTGCACAACAGGTACTGGGCGCCACGTTACCTCGGCGCGAAGCGCGTTTTCGGCTCATAAGGGCAGGGCTCGGCTGCGCCGAGCCCGTGGCGTTTGCGCTTCGCGCAAGCCGCGGCTGGGTACGCTATGCTGTGCCTACGAGTCAAGCCTTGGGCGACCGGTGGCGGGTATGGCTGCGGCGGTGTGAGGTCGAATCTGGCGGAAATCGGCCGATAGATTGGTCGAAGTGGATTCGATCGATTCGGAAGACGAGCATCGGCGAGCGGCGAACGCCTACCTCATCTGGCCGCTTGCCCTTGCCAGCTTCGTGAGCGACGGCGACGGGTCGAGCGCGTGGGTCCGGGTGCATGCGCGGCAGGCGCTCGCGCTGGGCGTGCTGGGCTCGCTTGCACTGTTCGTCCTGCTCGGATTGCCCCTGCTGACCGTGCTCGCCGTTCCGGATATCTCCAGCGAAGCGACGATCGCTGTCTACGCCGCGGGAATCGTCGCCGACGCCGCCTTCTTCATCGCCATGCTGGCCGTCGCCGCTCGCTGCGCGATACATGCTGCACGCGGCGAACTGTTCTCGATCCCCGTCGTGACGCCGGTCGTCGATCGCTGGTTTCGCACGGATGCGGAGCGCCCGTAAGCAGCCGCCGCGCAAGGGTCGAGGAACGCGTACTGCGGACGCGAATCGTTGTCCGCTGGTCCAACAAGCGATGACCGGTGGGGCGTAGCCAAGTTGGTAAGGCACCAGACTTTGACTCTGGCATGCGTTGGTTCGAGTCCAGCCGCCCCAGCATCGTCGCCGCCCCCCGCCGGGGCGGCTTGCGCGCGGCGATCGCGAAACGGACGGCCATGGCGCATCCGCAGAGCGATCATCGCGCAACGCTCGAGTCGCTCATCGCCGCCTGGCGCACCGGCGACGCCCTGCGGGCTGCGGCGCACTTTGCTTCCGACGGCACCTATGGTGAGGTCGGGCGCGAACCGCTGGCCGGCCGCGACGCGCTCGTCGCGCACTTCACGCGGTTCTTTCGCGACGGCCCGCGTTGGCGTTTCGACGTCGACGATCTCATCCTCGAAGGAAACCGGGCCTGTGTCGTCTACCGCTTCGCGGTCGAAGGCGCGGGAGCGGTTTGGCGCGAACGCGCCGGTTGCGCTATCGTAGCGTTTGATGAGCGCGGCGCGGTCGCCGCATGGCGTGAGTATGAAGGATGAACCCTCAATGAATCTGCACCACGAAGACCTTTCGATACACGTCCATGTCTACGGCGGGATGAGTGTCTTCGAGTTGACCGGAAGCCTCGACATCGCGACGTCGCCTACCGTCCGCGCATCGCTCATCGAGGCCTCGGAGCGGGGCGACCACAAGCTCGTCGTCGATCTCACCAAGGTGGATTTTCTGGATTCGACCGGCCTGGGCGCGCTCATCGGGGGCCAGCGGCGGGCCAAAGAATTCGGCGGCGACGTTCGGCTCGTCGTCAAGGAAGGTCAAATCCTGCGCTTGCTGCGGATCACCGGCCTACTCAAGGTGTTGGCGGTTTATCCGACGCTCGACGACGCCGTCAACGACGGCGTGCGCGTCGGCGACTTATAGCTCTCATACGAGGCGTCGAGCACTTCGACGAGGTGCCGGACCGCGATCTCCCGCCCCTCCTTACGCAGGCCGTTTTCGAGCTGCAGTGCGCAGCCCGGATTCGCCGTGACGACCAGGTGCGGCGCGACCTCGGCGATGCGCGCGATCTTGCGCGCTTGTAAGCGGGTAGCCATGTCGGGTTGGGTCAGGTTGTAAATCCCAGCGCTGCCGCAGCAGAGCGAACTCTCGTCCATTTCGCGCAGTTCGAGGCCCGGGATCTTGGCCAAGAGTCGCCGCGGCGCAGCCGAGATGCGTTGGGCGTGCACCAGATGGCACGGCTCCTGATACGTGGCGATGGCTGGCAGCGGGCCGAGTTCGGGCGCGATGCCGATCGCGTCGAGGAATTCCGCGATGTCGCGCACTCGCTCGCTGAACGCCCGGGCCCGCTCGGCCCAAGCGGGATCGCCGGCCAAGAGCTCTGCGTACTCTTTGAGCGTCGATCCGCAGCCGGCGGCATTGACGACGTAGACGTCGGCGCCGCTGGTCTCGAAGGCCGCGATGTTGATCTTGGCGAGTTCGCGTCCGCGCGCCAGCTCGCCGGCGTGAACCGTGATCGCTCCGCAGCAGCCCTGCGCGCCGGGCGCGACCACGTCGCATCCCGCCCGCTGCAAGACGCGCACCGTGGCCTCGTTCACCTGCGCAAACGCAACCTGCATGACGCAGCCGGCGTGCATGAACGCGGTCGCCTTCTTGGGTCCGATCGCTTCCCAGCGCTGACCCTGCGGCACGAAAAAGTGTTCGGAAATCGGCGGCGCGAGCGCTTCGAGTTCATCGAGTTTGAACAGGCGCAGCAGCCCGCTATCGCGCGCCAGCTTGCGCATTCCGGAGCGTTGGTAGACGCGCAGGAGCGAAGCGACCCAACGCATGAGCCCGAGGTTCGAGAAGAGCGCGCCGAGCACGACGCTGCGTCCGAACCGCGCCGACGCCGTTCGCGTCGCCGCCGTCGCGCGCACGATCTGCGTGCGCGCCGGCTCGATGAGCCGGCCGTACGCCACGCCCGATGGGCACGCGGCCTCGCACGCGCGGCAGTCCAGGCACTCCGACATCTGATGCATGAAACCAGGGTCGGTCAAGTCCAAGCGCCCGTCGGCGACCGCTTTGATCAGCGCGATCCGGCCGCGCGGACTGGACGTCTCGACGAGCGTTTCAAGGTACGTCGGACAGGTCGGCAAACACAAACCGCAGCGCACGCATTGGTCGAACACCGACTCGGGCGGAACGTCGTCGCCCGAAAATCCAACTCGCGCCTGCTCGATCACCGCGCGTTCTTCGACATGCCGCGCACGTCGACCGTCACGGCATCACACGCGTGCGAGCGCCGCGTGCGTACGGTAGAATTCGACCGTCTTGGCAGTGCCTTCGCGCAGCGACGTTTTCGGCAAGGCGGGAAAGACGGTGCGCAGCGCGCCCTCGTCGAGTTCCGGTGCGAACGGCAGCGGCGTGCCGGTCGCGTCGATGCGAGCGTTGGGAACCAGTTCGCGAATCGCCGCGATGATGTCGTCGGTCGACGCGATCACCCCTTGCAGGCTGAAGACGTGGGCGCCCGGCGGCGGCTGGGTCGCGGCGCGGGCGAAGATCGTCGCGGTGTCTTCGACGTAGTCCATGCCCGTCGAACCGGTAAACGGGATCGTGTACGCGCTGCCTTCTACGGCATGGCGCATGGCGATGGTCGGGCCGGCGGTAATTCCCGTTTCGCGTCCCGGTCCGTAGACCGTGAACGGCCGTAAGCCGACGCTGGGGATCTTGTGGTCGATCCAATACGCGCGCGCATTGCCTTCGTTGCACAGTTTGTAGGCGCCGTACTGGGTCGTCGGGTTGGGCGTGATCCCGTTGTCCGGGCCGAACACGGCGACGCTCGACGCGTACGAGATGCCCGTGATTCCGGCGGCCTTGGCGTGCTCGAAAACATTGAGCGTTCCCAAAACGTTGATCTGTGCCCCGAGAATCGGGTTCGCGCGGCAGTACGGCACGAGAATGCCCGCCAAATGAACGATCGCCGTGCAGCCCGCGACCGCGCGCCCGACGTCGTCGTAGGCCACGATGTCGCCTTGCTGGTGGGTGATGCGCGGATCGCTCGCGGCGGCGCCCAGGATCTGGTCGTAAAAGCGCCGGTCGTCGTGGTTTTCGAAGATCCGGACGTCATGCCCGGCTTCGAGCAGCTTGCGAACCGTCCAAGCGCCGATGAAACCATACCCGCCCGTTACCAAAACCTGCATGCGCGCTTACCTCTCCGTTGGAAAAGGTGCAAAAGAATCGTTGCCGTCGAGCACGAGCGCATCCGTCGCGTCGCCGACGGTGTAGCGGCCGCGGGCGTCGAGCGTCGCGAGTGCGGCTTGCGAAGCGACCAGCGAGTCGATGTGCAGCGTGTTTCTGATGCGCGCGACGCGCGCGTCAGCGTAGCGTTCGACGCCCGCTGCGACGAGCGCGTGACGGACGGCCTCGCGATCGTTCGCGCACACGACGGGCAGCCGTGCACTCGCGGGTTGGGCCGCCGTGAGCGCGTTGAGATACGTGGCTTGCCAATCGATTTTGTCGGCCAGCCGGCGCAAACAGAAATCGGCCAAACCAACGCCGTTGGCGTTGCCGTGCGAGTGCTCGGTGAGATCGCGCACGAACAGCTGCCGGACCACCGGCTTGGGTGATTTCTGCGTCCGGCCGTCGACGGCGCGGGCGGTCACGTTGGTGTCCATGCCGGCGCCCGAGAGATTCTTGCCCATCTCGTCGACGACGAGCAAATCCAGCTCGTCGAACGGCAGGACGGCCAGGAGTTCGCGCGCGCGAACGAGCAGCCGCTCCTCGTTCTCGACGATCGCCTCGACGCCAAACGCTTCGACGGCGTGCGTGTTGCCGCGATGGTCTTCGACGATGCCGACACCCGCGACGATCGGCGTGTGGGCGAACATCACCGCCGCCACTTCGCGAATGATCGTTTCGTAGCCGACTTGCGCGAACGCGGCATGATACGCGGCGGCGCCGACCGCCTTGCCCAATCCGATCGCCGTCATTTTGAGCATGCCGCTTTCGATGCGGCCGGAGAAATCGGTGTGCGGTTTCACCCGGCCTGCGACGACGATCGCGTCGGCGCGCGCCGCGTGCGCATCGCAAAAGACTGTGACGCCGCTGGGCGTCGTGCCGACTTCGACGACCTCCATCTCGCTTTCGATCGGCGCGCCGACGGACGCCTGGGTCACGCCCAAACCGGCGAGCATCGCGCGCTGACCGGCGCCCGTGCCGCCGCCATGCGACCCCATCGCGGCGACGAAAAACGGTTCGCCGCCGACGTCGCGAACCGCCTGCGCCAGGCCGCGCAAGAGCTGGGGAAGGTTGGCGATTCCGCGGCTGCCGGCGGTGATCGCGACGCGCGCGCCGCGCTCGATCCGGCCGCGCAGGGCGTGCGCGAGCGCGTCGTGCGCCGCATGCTGCGGATCGGCGATCGCCGGCGCGACCAGCGTGTCGCGGACGATACGCGCCTCGATGACGTCCATCCGGTAAGCCTCCAGGAGTGCCCGACTTGTATGGTGGCGGCGCAATCCCTCGCCGGTGCGCCGGCTTGAAGCCTTACCGGGCATGCGCTTGCGCGCAGAGGACTTGCGCGCCGCCGAACGGCAAGTGATACTCCGATGGCACTCTCGCGCGATGGTGCGGCGCTCCGCTTGAAAGACGACGATCACGTCGCCGTTTGCTTGCGCGACGTCGCGGCGGGCACCGAACTCGACTTTGACGGCGGCGGCCGCGTTACCGCGCGCATCGCAATCCCGGCCGGCCACAAGATCGCGTTGCGCGCGATCGAATCGGGCGAGCTCATTCGCAAATACGGACAGACGATCGGCCGCGCCGGCGTCGCCATCGAGCCCGGCCAGCACGTCCACGTTCATAACGTCGAGGGCACGCGCGGCCGGGGCGATCTGCCGCGATGATTTTTTCCGGTTACCGGCGGCCCAACGGAACGGTCGGCGTGCGCAATCACGTGCTCGTGCTGCCGTCGGTGATGTGCGCCAATCATGTCGTCGACCGGATCGGCCGGCGCGTTCCCGACGTCATCACGATCGGCCACCCGACGGGTTGCTCGCAAGTCGGCGCCGATTTCGAGCAGACGAAGCGCACGATGGCAGGCTTCGCCTGCAATCCCAATGTCGGCGCGGTGCTCGTCGTCGGGTTGGGCTGTGAAACCAACGAATCCAAAGCCTTGGCCGCCGAGATCGCCGCGCGCGGTCAGCGCGTCGAAGTGATCGGCATTCAAGAATCCGACGGCACTTCCAACACGATCGCGCGCGGCATCGAGATCGCGCAGCAGCTGCTGCGCGAAACGCAGCCGCTCGAGCGCACCCAAGCCGACGTGAACGAACTCATTCTGGGCACCGAATGCGGCGGCAGCGACGCGTTCAGCGGCATCACGGCGAATCCCGCGGTCGGCTATGCCGCCGACCGGCTCGTCGAAGCGGGCGGCACGGTCATTCTCGCCGAGCTGCCCGAACTCGTCGGCGCCGAGCATCTGCTGGCCCAGCGCGCATCGCCCGCCGTGGCGGCGAAACTCTTCGAACTCATCGAGCGGGTCGAAGCGCGAGCGCGCGCGATGCACGTCGATATGCGCTACGGCAACCCGACGCAGGGCAACATCGCCGGCGGGCTGACGACGATCGAAGAGAAGTCGCTGGGTGCTGCGTACAAAGGCGGTTCGAGCGTGCTGCGCGAGGTGCTCGAATACGCCGAACGGCCGCGCGAAAAGGGCCTCGTGGTCATGGATACGCCCGGTCAAGACATCGAACAGCTCACCGGGATGACCGCCGGCGGCGCGCAGGTCACCGTGTTCACCACCGGTCGCGGCACGCCCACCGGTTCGCCGATCGCGCCGGTGATAAAGATCGCCACCAACACCGCGATGTACGACCGGATGCGCGAAAACATGGACATCAACGCGGGCGCGATCGTCGACGGAACCAAGACGCTCGAGGACGTCGGCAGCGAAATTTTCGACTGGGTCGTCGCCGCCGCCAACGGCCGTCAGCCCGTTGCCGAACAGTTCGAGTTTCGCGATTTCGCCATCAACCGCATCGGCCCGTCGTTCTGATTTGAACGGAGCATCCCTAAAGCGTTTGCCAGTCCGGCTCTGCCAGCTGCGGCAGGCGGCGATACGTCGCCCGCGCTGCCCGCCGCCGGGCGGGTTTGTGCGGCTTCTCGACGTCGTACGTTCTGCGCATGAGCGCGCTGTGGTGTTCGACGTTGGGATCGTTCCAGGGTTCGGCCGCCGGGCGTCCCAGCAAATAGCCCTGAATGCCGCGGATGCCGCTTTCGGGATGCCAGCCGCGCATCACGTCGCGCCGCACGAAATCGAGCGCGTCGACCGTTTCGATGCCCTCGGCGATGACGCATGCACTCATGGCGTGCGCGATGGCGACGATGCTCGCGACGATCGCGCGCGCGGTCGGATCGGTCATCGCCTGCATGACGACGGCGCGATCGATCTTGACGAAATCGACCGGCAGCTGACGTAGAACCTCCAGGCCGGCATTGCCGGCGCCGGTGTCGTCGAGCGCGAGTTTGAAGCCCAGCGATTGAATGCGTTTGGCTTCGCGCACGATGATGTCGAGGCGCGGCATCGCGCGTTCGGTGAGTTCGATGACCACCCGCCCGGGGGCGATGCCCGCACTGCGAACGGCGTCGAGCAGCGTGTTGCCGCTGAGCAGATCGCGGTCGAGCGTTTCGGGCACGATGTTGATGAACAGCAGCGCGTCGGGCGGAAGTTCGCCGGCCCGCGCGAGGATCGCGCGCAGACAAATGGCGTCGAGCGCCGGAGCGCGTCCGATGCGTTCGGCAATCTCGAAGGCTTCCTGCGGGCCGGACAGGCCGCAATCATCGGGCGGCCGCGCCAGCGCTTCGAAACCGAAAGGCCGGCCTTCTTTTGCGTCCCAGATCGGCTGAAAGACGACGTTGACGTGTCCGTTGTCGATGAGGCGGCGCAGCGCTTTGGCTTTCGCGGGCGACAGCACGAGTTCGCCGCGTTCGGCTTCGGCATACGTCATCACCGTGTTGCGGCCGCTTTGCTTACCGGCGTACAAGGCCGCGTCGGCCTGCGCGCGCAGCGCGACGGCGTCGCAGCGTTGGCTCGACGTCATCGTCGCGATGCCGATGCTCAAGGTCGAGCCGAACAGCCGGGCGGGAGCGGCTTGCCGGACGCGTTCCATGAGGATCGACGCCGGGACGGATTCGGCGTCGGGGAGCACGATCGCGAATTCGTCGCCGCCGATGCGAAAGGTTCGGTCGCCCTTGCGGACTTCGCCCAGCAAAGCGCCCATCGCGGCTAAGACACGGTCGCCGTGCAGGTGTCCGTTGCGGTCGTTGATGCCCTTGAATTCGTCGATGTCGACCACGGCCAGCGAAAGCACGCCTTCCCGGCGCTCGATGCGGGCGATTTGCGCGTCGAGTTCTTCCTGGAACGCACGGTGGTTGCCCAGGCCAGTTAAATTATCGGTCAGCGAGGCCTGCTCGAAGGCGGCGAGTTCGGCCCGCCGCGCGCTTTCGACTTTCCGTTGATAGCCGGCGAGGATCACGGCGCAAAAGCCTAAGAGGATGAAGCCCAGGACGGTCGCGATGATGATGGCTCGGACGTTGACGCTTTGGGTCGCGGCGAGTTCGGCAAGCGCCGTCAGCGCGACGTCGTGCTGATCGGACGCGCGCGATGCGATCGCGGCTTGCGTAGCGGCGAATTGCGGATCGGCCGCCTCGTGCTCGAGGACGGTCGCATAGGACATCGACCCCGAGTCGACCGAGGAATAGAACTCACGCAGCGTTTGTAAATACGTGGCATGCAGCGCGAGCGTCTGCTCGGCGACGGCGCGGTCTTCGGGATTTGCCGTGCGCGAGATGGCGAGCAGATTGTGATCCGTCTCTTGCGCAGCCTCGTCGAGTTCTTGCCAGCCGCCGGCCTTGGCGTCGTTGAGATGCTGGCGTTCGAGACTGGCCTCGACATCCAAGTCGCGATTGGCCGCGGAGTAGAGATCGCTCAGGGAGACGGCCGCCGCGGCATGGTCCGTCGCGCGCCCGATGCGCGCCGTCGCCCAGAACGTGCACGTGATGAGCGCGACGAAAACGAGGCCCAGGCCCAGGGAAGCGATCCGACCCATGAGACGAGCATGAAGCTGCATCTCGGCGCGACCTCCGACGGAGAAGTGATGTTTGGTTCACTCTCACTATCGACAGTTTCGGAGTGGTTGCGTAGTCCGGGATTTCAAGGCCGGGCGATTTGCGGGATCCGCCCGGTTTGGGAAGGCGCTTCCCAGCAGGTCGCGCCCGCCGTGGACCTGCAACAACACGCAGGGCGGTGAAGCACCGACCCCGGCAGACGAGTGGAGACGGACGAGTGAACGGCGTGAACGGTTCGGCCAAAGCGACAAACGAAAAGTGGAATAGTGCGACCATCACCAACGGCCGCGATCGGGCCGGTGCGCGGGCGATGTTCAAGGCGATCGGGTTCACCGACGCCGACCTTGCCAAACCGCTCGTTGGGATCGCCAGCACCTGGATCGAGACGATGCCGTGCGGGTACAACCTGCGCGAACTCGTCGAGCACGTCAAGCGCGGCGTGCGCGAGGCCGGCGGGACGCCGATGGAATTCAACACGATCGCCATCAGCGACGGCATTACCATGGGCACCGAGGGCATGAAGGCCTCGCTGGTCAGCCGCGAGGTGATCGCCGATTCGATCGAACTGGTCGGGCGAGGCTACATGTTCGACGCCCTCGTCGGGCTGTTCGCCTGCGACAAGACCGGGCCGGGAACGGCGATGGCGTTCATGCGGCTCAACGCACCGGCCGTGATGCTCTACGGCGGCACGATCGCGCCGGGCCGTTTCGAGGGCGTCGATCTGACCGTCGGCGACGTCTATGAAGCCATCGGCGCTCATTCGGCCGGCAAGATCAGCGATGCGCAGCTGCAGGCGATCGAAGACCATGCCTGTCCGGGCGTTGGCGCCTGCGGCGGGCACTTCACCGCGAACACGATGGCGACGGTGTTCGAGTTCTTGGGCCTCTCGCCGGTCGGCAGCGCAAGCCCGCCGGCGGCCGACGCGCGTAAAGCGGAAGAGGCGTACCGCGCCGGCAAGATCGTCATGGATCTGCTGCGGCGCAACGTCCGCCCGCGCGACTTGGCGACGCGCGCGGCGTTCGAGAACGGCATCGCGGCGGCCGCCGGGACGGGCGGCTCGACCAATTCGGTGCTGCACTTGCTGGCCGTCGCGCGCGAAGCGGGCGTGCCGCTCACGATCGACGACTTCGACGCGATTTCCCGCCGCACGCCGATCATCGCGGATCTCCGGCCGGGCGGCAAGTACGTTGCAACCGACGTCGACAATGCGGGCGGAATCCAGCTCATCGCCAAGCGGATGGTCGAAGGCAAGCTCGTGAACGGCGATATGCCGACCCCGACCGGTCGCACCTTGGCCCAAGAGTCGGCAACGGCCGTCGAGACGCCCGGCCAGGTTGTGATCGCTACGGCCGACCGGCCGTTCAAACCGAGCGGGGGCCTGGTCATCATGCGCGGCGGGGTCGCGCCCGAGGGTGCGGTAGTGAAGGTGGCCGGCCACGAGCGCCTCTTCCATCGCGGACCGGCGCGGGTCTTCAACCGCGAAGAGGACGCGATGCACGCCATCGACGCGCGCGAAATCGTCGCCGGCGACGTCGTCGTCATCCGCTATGAAGGACCAAAGGGTGGTCCCGGCATGCGCGAGATGCTGGGCGTGACCGGCGCCATCGTCGGTCAGGGGCTGGGCGAAAGCGTTGCCCTCATCACCGACGGCCGCTTCAGCGGTGCGACCCGCGGCTTGATGATCGGCCACGTCTCGCCCGAAGCAGCAGTCGGCGGACCGATCGCGCTGCTGCGCGACGGCGACACGATCACGATCGACATCGATGGACGGCGGATCGACGTCGACCTCACCGCCGAACAGCTCGCCGGGCGCGCGGCCCAATGGACCAGACCCAAACCCAACTACACGACCGGCGTGTTCGCCAAATATGCCGCCCAGGTTGGCTCCGCGTCCGAAGGCGCGATCACGCGGCCGGATTAAGGGACGTTCGGTGAAGCTGATCTGCAGCGACTGTAGCCGTCCGGCTCTCGACGACGCGTTGTTTTGCGCCGACTGCGGCGGTTTGCTGGCCTTCGAGTTGAATTCGGCGGCGATCGACGGTGCCGCACTGCGGGCGCTCGTCCGCAGCCGGCGGACCTCCAACGAACACCGCGATCGCAGCGGCGTGTGGCGGTATCGCGAACTGCTGCCCGCACTCGATCCCGATCGCATCGTCACGTTGCGCGAGAACGACGTCCCGCTGTATGACGCAGCCGGCGGCGCCCGTTACGCCGGTCTCGATGCTGCGAGCTACCTGCACCTTGGCATGAATCCGACCGGCTCGTTCAAAGATGCCGGCATGACGGTCGCGCTCACCCACGCCGCGCAGAGCGGGGCGCGGGTTGCGATCTGCGCGAGCACGGGGAACACCGCCGCCTCGATGGCGGCCTACGCGGCGCGTGCCGGAGTGCGGGCGGTGGTCCTGGTTCCGTCGACGGGGATCAGCGAATCCAAAGTCGCGCAGACGCTCGACTACGGCGCCACGGTGTTGGGCATCGAAGGCGACTTCGATGCTGCGCTCGCGACGGTTCGTCAGCTCGACCCGCGGCGGGTCGCGATCGTCAACAGCGTCAATCCGTATCGCATCGAGGGCCAAAAGACGGCAGCGTTCGTGATGCTCGAGCAGCGCGATTGGCGCGTGCCGGATTGGTTCGTCTTGCCGGGCGGCAACTTGGGCAACACCAGCGCGTTCGGCAAAGGCTTTCGTGAAGCGTTGGCGTTGGGCTTGATCGACCGCCTGCCGCGTATCGCGGTCATCCAAGCGGCAGGCGCCGCGCCGTTCGCGCGGCTCTTCGCCTCGGGCGGTGACATGATCCCGGTCAAAGCGCAAACGACCGCGACCGCGATCAAGATCGGCGCGCCGGCGTCGTGGAAGAAGGCGCTGCGCGAAGTGCGGGAATCGCGCGGCACGGTCATCGCGGTCGACGATGCGGCGATCGCCGACGCGCGCGCTGTGATCGGGCGCGACGGCATCGGCTGCGAACCGGCGTCGGCGGCTTCGCTGGCAGGAGTGAAGGCGCTCGTTGCGAGCGGGATCGTCGGGCCCAGCGACGATGTCGTGCTGGTCTTGACCGGTCACATGCTCAAGGACACGGCGTACGCCGCCGCCTACCATGCCGCATCCGCGCCGTTCGCCGCCGAGCCCGCGCCGTTCGCGAATCGGATCGTGCACACGCGCGGTGAGGCGGACCTCTTTGCGCGCCTCGACGAACTGGCGACGGCGCGCGCCGGTGCATGAACCGTTTCAGCTCTCCGTTCCCGCTTCGAGCGCTAATCTCGGTCCCGGATTCGACTCGATCGGTTTAGCGCTCGAACTGCGCATATCGGCGCGCGTGCGCGTGTTGCCGGATGGGGCGACGCCGCGTTGGACGTTCGACGGCGAGTATGCGCCGACGCACGACGGTTTGCGCGATGAAATCGCGCGTGGAATCGCGCGGATCGCCGGGGCGCGGGTGCTGCCGCCGCTCGACATCGCGGTGACCAACGATATCCCGCTGGGCAAAGGCTTGGGCGGGAGTGCCGCGGCCGCCGTGTTGGGCGTCGCCATCGGAGCGGAGCTGCGCGGCAGCGTCGCCGGCGAGAGCGAACTGGCGCAGACGATCGCTGAGATCGAAGGCCATCCCGACAACGGGATTCCCGCCTTGCTGGGCGGGATCGTCGTGGCGGCGCAGGCGCCGGGCGAAACGCCGACCTATATCCGCTTTCCCCCGCTGCCTGAGATGCGGGCCATCGTCGTCGTCCCGCAAATCGAAATGCCGACGGTGCAGGCGCGCGCAATTCTGCCCACGAGCTACAGCCGGCGCGACACGGTGTACAACATTCAACGCGCCGCCCTGCTGGCCGCAGCCTTTGCCAGCGGGCGTTGCGACTTGCTGCGCGCGGCGATGCGCGATCGGATCCATCAACCGTATCGGGCCAGTTTCGTGCCTGGTCTCAACGAGATGATCGCGCTCGAAGGTCCGGACGTCTACGGTATCGCGCTCTCGGGCGCTGGGCCGTCGGTGATCGCGCTCGTTCGGCGGTCGGATCCGTCGACGGCCGCCGCGATCGAAGCGATCTTCGCCCGCTCGGGGATCGAAACGCGCAGCTACGATCTCGCGGTCGCGGCAAGCGGATTGTGTTCGCAAGGCGCCGGTCACCGGCCGACGGCAACCGAAGGGCTTTTCACGCGCTAACCCGCTTGGCGACAGCGGTATTGTCGCGAATTCTTCCTAAAGGGGCCGCTTGCGGTCGGGCGAACGCTGTGGCCCTATGATTCATGTGAACGTCGGGTCCCCGGCCGGCATGTGTACGGTGGCCAACCCGTCGTTCTATCGCTACGTCCTGCGCTTAGGCGACTCCGAGATTGCGGTGAGCGCCAACGATCGGGTGCAGCTCGATATGCTCGCGGCGATCCCGCATGCGTTCATGGATGAGAGCATGACGTCGGGCGACGGCTGGCGCATCATTCCGGCTGCGTCGTACGAAGACTGGCCCGTGCTCGAGGCCTCGCCGCAGCGGTTGCGGGCGGCGTTCCAAACCGCGCGCCGCGTCTTGTGGTGCAATGCCGCGCCGGTCGGGATCAGCGCTGGCGAAATCGTCGCCATCGACGCGGAGATCGACAACGTCCTGGGTGTCTTGCGTCAAGCCGAGGCCGTCGGCTACAGCGTCAACGTCAGCTACGTGTCCTAACCGCGCTGCGGCTCGGCAGCTGCGCCGCTAAGCGGCGAGTTCGAGATCGGCCGGCGGAGCCGGTGGGAAGGCCCGCCGAAGCAAGGCGAATCCGCCGCAGCCGAAGATCACGAACGTGCCGACGCCGACCGCCCAGCCGATCGCTGCCGCGTACGATGGCGGGGGCGCCGCGACCTCGAGCAGGATCGGCGCGGTCAGGGTGCGCAGTGCACCGCTGGTTGCAGCCAGCTGCAGACGCCACGTTCCGACGTCGGCGAGCGTCATGCTCGCGCGGTACGAATCGCCCGCGTCGGTCACCAGCGGAACCCGCAGCGAGCGTCCGGCCGGGCCCGACGCTACGAGGCTCAAATCGCCCGGCCGCTCGTTCCCGGTCTCGACTCGGACGGCGATCGGCTGCTGCGGATCGTACGACGGCAAGTGCGTCGCGGCGACGGCATCGCCGCTCAGCCGGATCGTCACCGGCTGCGGCGCTGCGCTCGTTTCCGCGAGCGCCGGCACCGCGCCGGCAAAGCACAGACCAAGGAGGGCGACCAACAGCTTCATTTGCGGTGCTTACCCCGGATGACGCCCGTTCATGCCGTCATTTGTCCCGTTCCCAGCGGCGCCCGTCGAACGTGCGGCCGACCGTTGGCCTACTGGCGATTGCCGAACAGGGAGCCCATGATCCCCCCGATGTTGCTCTGGCCGCCCTGCTGCTGCGCGCCCTCAACGGCCGGTTCGTGATACGTCATCGACTGGAGCCCGATGCGCCCCGGACCGTACAGCCGGTTCATCACCAGCGACGCGCCGCCGACGAAGGCCCCCAATGCTCCCATCAAGCCGCCGCCGCCCCCGGATTGCAGCACGGTCACGGTGTCCATGCGCACGTTGGCGTCTTTCCACAGCCAAGCGCCCGGTTCGACGTCGATCATCTCGCCCGGACCGAGCGTCTTCTCGAAGACATTGCCATAGCCGTGCAGCAGCAGCACGCCCTCTTCGCGCCCGGCGGTGAAGCGGTCGATGAACAAACCCGCGCGCGAGAAGAACACGTTGGCTAATCCGGTCTGCCAATAGAAGTTGTAATCGACGGCGCTCGTGGCCATCAAAAATTGATGCTCGCGCACGTCGATGGCTTGACCGGGCTGCAGCCGCAAGGCGACGATTTGTCCGGGCGCCTCACGCGACATCGCGATGTTTCCCGGGCCTTGTGCGGTGCTGATGAAGATTTGCAGTCCGGCGAAAAAGCGCTTCGCAACGTTCTGCAAACCCATGAAGCCCAAGGTCACGTTGGGCTGCTTCCAGAGCAGGATGTGATGCTCGAAATAAATCGTCTGCCGGCTGCCGAGTTCGACGTCGACGACCGGGACGAGTTCGCCCTCGACCTTGATCGTCATATCGCCGATGGTGATCGGCGTCTTGGGGTTGCCGGCTTCCGGAACCGGTTCGGTGTAGGTTCCGACCGTCGTCGCGGCGGGCGCCGCCGCCCCGCAGTTTGCACAGAACTTTGCGCCGGGGACAAGCGGCGCTTGGCACGTCGGACAGTTCATCATTACCTCCGGACGATAGGGGTCGCGATTTTCGCCGATGGGCCGCGCCTGTCCCGGCGATTGTCGTTAGCGGCCTTGCGTGAGTTGCAGGCTCATATCGAAATCCGCGAACATCGCCGGCGCGTGGTTCATCGGATACGCTGCGCGCCGGGTGAACACGGCACGTGCGTGACTGCCGCCGTCGGACCGTTCGCTCACCGTAAAATCATCCGTCATCGCGGCGATCAAAAACAAACCGCGGCCGGATTCCGAAAACGGATCCGCGGGCAGGCGGCCCAGATGGCGAAAGCCGGGGCCGCGGTCGAGCACGTGCAGCACGATTTGCGGCCCGCTCCAATCAACGGCGATCTCGACGGCCGGGCTGTCGGCGGCGTGCCGGACGACGTTCGCGATGAGTTCGCCGAAGACGAGTTCCGCGTTGAACTGCTCGATCGCCGAGAACCCCTGGCGCGCAAGCGTCGCGATGAACGCGTCGCGCGCCGCATGTGCGCCTTCGGCGTCGTCGATCCGGAACCCAAAGCGCGCGAGGCGCTGCTCGATCTCGGCGAAATTCATGCGCATGACGAGGATCGCGACGTCGTCGAGCGCGCGGTTGGTCAGAACCGAACGCGCGATCGTCGCGGCAGGGTGCCCATCGGGCGCAAGCGCGACCGCATGGGTCGCCGCACGGACGCGTTCGGTTCCGGCCAACACGTCGTGCGTCGCCTCTGAAAGCCCGTCCGTGTAGAGCACCAGTGTCGATCCGTCGCCCATCGCAACCGTCGACGGCTGCGCTTGGTGGCCTTGACGTAAGCCCAGGGGCAGGGCCGTTTCACCCAGTTCGCGCACGCTGCCGTCCGCGTCGGCGAGCAGCGGCGGCGGGTGGCCCGCCGATGCATACGTGAGCGTGCGCGTGACGGGGTCGACGAGGCCGACCCACGCGGTGACGAAGATGTCGGCATACTCCAACTGCAGCGCGCGGTCGGCGGCATCGAGCATCAGCGCGGGATTGGCGTGGACTTGCGCGATGCCGCGCATGATCGGGCGCACCGTGCCCATGACGACCGGGGATTCCAGTCCGCTGCCCGCAACGTCGCCTATCGATACCAAGATGCGGCCGTCGACGCGCCGCACGGCATCGTACCAATCCCCGCCGACGTTGGC
>JBEKHC010000011.1:0-82192 GCA_050012475.1 Candidatus Velthaea sp. | reverse complement strand
GCGGCGGGGTGTCCGGCTGCCAGAACGAGGGCGTGAAGTCTTGGTTTTCCGCCGTTCCCGGAATCACGACCGGTAACGTCCCGCCGCTGACAAAGAGACTGCTCGGCGGCGTGCACAGCGCGGTCTGAACGTTGCTGGTCGCCCCGAGATTGTTGTACAGCGCGTACAAGCTGTAATCGTGATACGGGTCCTGAACGGCGGAAATCACGCCGGCGTAACGCACCGCGGACTCCGCGCGCTCGGAAACCGCGCCTTCACGAATGCCCCAGCTGACGCCGTACAGCGCGATGAGGATGACCGGCAGCGCGATCGCTGTTTCGATCATCGCGGCGCCGCGTTCATTCTGGTTCACGATGCGCACCCCATAGCGCTCTTGTCTTTCTCCCCGCCAAAGGGATGGATCGGGATCGAGTTCCACCAGCCGAGGTATACGCTGAACTCGTCTTTGGTGATGGTGTTGACGAAGTGCTCGCCGGCGACGGCAACCACGCCGTTGCCGCCGAAGTTGAGATCGTACCAATCGTATCCGCTGCTGTCGGTGATGTTGAGGCCGCCGCTGAGGTAATTCTCCTGCGGCTGATACGCGACGCCGGGCGTAAACGGGTTGGTGATCGTGCCCGGTTGAAGCCAATCGAGCTCGACCATCTCCGCCGTCGCGGCGCCGCGGGCGACCGCGGTGAACGGCGGGAAACTCCAGCCCATGAAGCTCGGAATGAGCGACGGGACGGTCGCGCACGCGTAGACTTCGACTTCCGCCGGCGCGAAAAGATTCGTATTGAGCGGCGGCGTACCGACCGTCGATGCAAGCGCCGTCTGATTGGAAGGATTCGGATACACGACGCCGTTGGCGTCCATGTACACGGCTCGGGTATCCGTGCGCGGCTGGATGATCGGTGTCCCATAGTTGAACGCGCAGTCGCCGCCCAGCGCCGAGGTGCACGCTTTGATCTGGGTCATGAGTGCGGTCGCGTCATCCGTGAAGTTCGTAAAGTTCATGTTCACGGTGGCTTGATGCAAATTGAGTACGTCGCCGGTGTAGCGTCCGACGGCCGCGCTGAACTGACCTTGCAGCGCTCGTTCGACGGTATCGCAGCCGGTCGACGAACGCAGAGCCCGGTTGCTGCCGCTAACGCATCCGCCTTGACCGTGCGCGGCCAGGACCATTCCGTTGAGGAGATGACGGATGCGATACTCTTCGACCGCCGTGGCATAGAGCGTCGCGGTCATAACATTGAATTGCTGGGTCTGCAGTGAAAGAATCGCTTGTGCTGCCGAGTCCGCAGCGGTCTGCGCACGCACCTGCCAGCGCAGCGTGTTGGCATAGTTGAGCGCAAAGAAGCCGAAAACGACGATTGCGATCACGCCGCCCAGGGCAAGCGGCAGCGTCTGTCCGCGCTGACGTTCCATCACGATCCGCACGCTGCCGGCGTTCCGGCGGGATAAAGCGGGTAGTCACCGATCGTCGTGGTGCCTGCGGTATACGTTCCCAAGCTCGTATTGTCGAACGAATACACGCACTGCGTGTCGCCCGGCAGCGTCGGATCCAAGATATTCTTCTTCTGCGTGTCCGACCACGCGCCGGCAAGCGCGTTGGCGATATTCGCAAAACGATTCTGATGAAGCTGCGCCTCCCAGAAGACGGCCTGACCGGAGGGAATCACGCCGTTGACCGGGCGTCCCCAATTATTGACATCGAGATATTCCGCCAATCCCAGGCCGGCGAAAATGGGCTGCGGACAGGCGTTCCAGCCGCTGGCATAGTTGGCGGCATTCGAGTACGGGCATTCCTGAAGGTAGTTGAACCCGATGAAATAGGGCGGCGCGTTCGTTCCATCGACCAGCGGATCCGTCGCGGTCGAGAACGCTCCCGACGTGTTGAAGCCGTTGCCGGACACGTCGCCGTGACCGTTGATGAGCTGGAAGGCCGGGTCGATCGCGATTCCAGTAACGCTGATCGAGTTGGTCATGCCCATGATGAGATTGGCGAAATTGTTGCTCGTCGCAAATGCAACCGTCTGCACCGGAAGGGTCATGGAAACGCCGCCGTGCCGAGCGTTGGGATTGCCTAAGTTATATTGGTCGGAAAGGCTGCTCACGTCGGGCATGGTGGGCGGCTGACCGTACGTCGGTTCGGGCACGCTCACGTTCGGTGAGTTCAGGTGCGGGTAGGTCGATTGCGCGAGCGTTGGAGCATCTTCATAGTTGTTGAGATTGGCTCCCAGCAACGCCTGTTGATGAGCAGCCGTAAATGCTCCGCCGTCGACGGTCAATTGTTCGAGGCCGATCATGCCGAGCTGAATCGATCCGTAGATCAGCAGCAGGATCACGGGGATCGCGATCGCGGATTCGACCAGGACGGACCCACGGTTGGTGGTCATTTTGCTTGCACTGCCACCTGCGCCATGTCGTCGGACGTCGTTCCAAAGAACGCGGCGAGAACATCTCCAAAACCCTGGAGAGCGCCGAACGACACGAGCGAAACCAACGCGAGAACGAGTGCATATTCAATCAACGCGCCGCCATTCTCGTTGCCGGCGAGATTGCGAAACGCGGACGTCATCGCACGATAGCTTCCGGGGTCATCACGAAAACCACGTCCGTTTGATTGTTCTGGTAGCGCGTCGAACGAAAGAGCGGCCCAAGGATGGGCAGGTCGCCCAAGATCGGCATGCGCGAGATCGTGCGCTGCTGGAGGCGCCGCAGCAATCCGCCCATGACGACGCTCTCACCGGGCTGCGTGATCATGTCCGTCGAAAGTTTGCTGGTCTTGAGCGCCGGAACCACAAAGCCGTTGAGCGTGATGCCGTTCTGGAAGTCGAGATCCGAAACTTCAGGCGCAATCGTGGTCTCGATGCAGCCGTTGCCCAGCACTTTGGGCGTCATGTCGAGCTTGACACCGTATTCTTTGAAGACGATCGAGACCTGACCGAGCCCGGTAGCGAAGGCGTACGGAATCTCTCCGCCGACCAAGAATTTCGCTTCGGTCCCGGGCGAGGTTACCAAGTTGGGTTCCGAGAGAATCTTGGCGTGTCCGCTCTGGATGATGAGATCGAGCGTGGGCGCCAAGCGCGTGACCCGCGCAAACGGTGCGACGTTGAGCGCCGACGCCGGCGCGTTTTCCAATCCAATGAACGTCGGATTACCGTAGACGAACGAGCCCGGATTCGCGGGATCGGGGTTCGCGCCTTGCAGGCTCATGCCGAGCTGCGTCAAGCCGGTGTCGTCGATCTCGAGGATGTACACCTTGACACCGATCTGCGTGGTTTTGTCGGTCGTCATCCGGTCGATCACTTTGCCGTCGGCCGCGAGGTAAGCGCCGGCCAGACCGCCGGCACGCTGCAGGGCCAGTTCCGCGGCTTGCCGATCGCGAACCATTCCGCTAACGACGACATTGCCTTTGCCGTCCAGATCGACGTTCACTCGTTCCAGGCCGGGCAATTTGCCCAGTTGCTTCTGTAATGAACCGAGCTGTTCGGTGATAGTGACGGCGTTGACGACGGTAAAATGCTCGCCTTTTGCGAGCTCCGCAAAGCGGGCGACGACGTCGTTCACGCGTCCGAACTGCGTCGGATCGGAGACGGTGCCGCTGACCACAATTGCGTTCTTGGCAACTCCGACGAGGACGTGCGGCTCGTTGATGGCGTTGCGGACGACGCGCGCATACTCATCGAGCGATTGTTGCGTCACCTCGACGAGATACGTTCTGCGCGTTATGCCCTGCCAAACGAAGAGCGTCGTTTCGCCGTGCGTCTTACCGTTGATGAGCACCTGACCGTTGGCGGCCATGAGAACCCCGGCGATTTGAGAATCGCCGATGGCCAGCCGGGTTACGCCCGCGACGGCAACGGTCGCGGATTGGCCGCTCGGAACGTAAATCGTCGTCACGGACTGCGGGTCGCTCGAGAGAGTTTGGGCACCGCCGGGCATCGCGCTACTGAGTAAGAGCGCGGACAATCCGGCGAGCAGGCGGCGAGCAAAAGTTGAGTTCAACGGAATCACCTTAACCACAGAGAGGGATAAACAATGGCAGCGCACGTTTGTGGACGCTACCAGTATAGATCGGCAGAACGGCGTTAACGCGTTAACGACGCGCGAACGTTACGTCAAGAATTGCGTGAGACGGTTCACAATTATCGGCCGGGGGCCTAGACTTGCATCACGATCCCATCGTTACTAGGAGCCCTATGAAATCGTCTGCCGTCCGTCTCGTCAGTTCCATCGCCGCTGTTACGCTCGCGCTGACGGTGTCAGCCCAAGCCGACCAGGGCCTGCGCCTCGCAACGGTCGCAGCCGAGGATGGCTTTACCTATCAATGGATGCCAACCGAAGCCGGTGCCGTTCTCGCGCGCCCCGGCGTACGCGTCGTTATCCGCGCCGGCCGTTTGTTCTACGAAGTTAACAATGCAAATCCGATCGCCGACAGCGCGCCGCGCTTCGATGGCCGCGATCTCATCATCTCTGCAAAGCTCGCCGAGCATCTGCGCCTCATTGCCGCCAAATATGCTATCTCCGGGGCGAAAGATCGCGTCGTTTCGCAGCCCGCGGACATGTCCGCCGCAATGGGTTCCAACACTGCCGAGGGCCCATTGACCCTTCAGGCAAAGGCCATTCCCGGCCATGAGGCTCTGGCTTTGCGCGGAACCGCTCCGGCCAATGCTACGCTGACGGTCACCCTGCGCGGGGAAGTCTCAACCGATCTGCCGGTCGTTGTTCTATCAAGAAAAGATATAACAACCGCTACTGACGGCACTTTTTCTGCCGAAGTATATTATGGTCAGCAATCGCATGTCCGCACGACACTTGTTGCAACCGTGACAACGCTCTCCGGAGCTTCGTCGGCGGAGGCTCGAGTAACGGTCGGGGTTCCCAGCCCGCAGATCAAGTCGTCCGGACTCGATGACTGGCCGAAAAAGTAGCCCCCTTACACCACTTCATTTCCCAGGAGGAAATCCCGTGCTCACCAATCTGAAAAGCGTCCTCGTCGATGAAGACGGCGCAACGCTCGTTGAATACGCTCTCGTTGTCTCGCTCATCGCCATCGCGTGTATCGCAACCGTAACGGCGCTCGGCGCCCAGATCAATACGGCGTTCACGACGATGCAAAGCAAGCTCGCAGCCGCCTAGAACCAGCTGCGTGACACTCCGAGCTGTGCGTCCTGCTCACTTCGTATCAGTACGCACAGCTTAAATTCTTATGACGCTTCAACTGTCGCTCTGGTTGTTCTTGGCCGCCTGTGTCGTCGCAAGCTACACGGACGTGCGCTGGCGCCGGGTTCCGAATTACCTGACGTATGGATGCATGGCGTCGATCATCGCACTAAGCGTTCCACACGGATTGATTGCGTTTCTCTGGACGATCGGTGCCGCAATCGCCGTCCTCGTCGCCGGCAGCTTTATTTTCGGACTGGGCTGGCTCGGCGGAGGCGATATAAAACTGCTCGCCGCCGGCGCGGCTGCGATCGGATTCCCATCCTTCTTGGTCGTCTTGCTCTACGTTGCCACCATCGGCGGCGTCATCGCTGCGGTCTACGCCCTGCGTGAGGGGCGGCTGCGAACGACTGTTGCGAATATCGCGTTTAGTGCAGTCGCTGGAAACAGCATCACGCCGGCTGTAGCGTCCCGTCGAATTCCCTACGCATTGGCCATTTGCGCCGGTGCATGCTTTTATGCCGCTTCGGAAAGTTTCGCACCATGGCTACGGTTCGTTCATTAAATAAACGGTCGACCACCATTCTCATTGCGTCCGTGCTCGCTCTAGGCACCGGGCTGCTGGCCTTCAATTATCTCACGACCGTGAACAAAACAGCGACCGTGGTGCCGATGCGCACGGTTGTCGTCGCGGCGCTGGAAATTCCGGTTCGCACCATTGTCAGACCGTCGATGCTCACGATCTCCAGCCGGCCGGCCAACTCGGTCGATCCGGACGCCGTATCGAGCGAAGCCGAGGTCGTCGGCCAGATCGCGCTGATCTCGATTCCGTCCGGCGGGGTCGTCTCGGAGTCGAAGATCGGACGCCTGGGTCTGGGCGGCCTCACGATGCACATTCCGTCCGGCCTGCGCGCCATCAGCATCTCGCTCGATCGCGTCAAAGGCGTTGCCAACCTCATTCAAGCCGGAGACCACGTCGACGTCCTGGCCGTTACCGCGCCGCGCGGGCAAGGAGCGGTTGCCGGCGTCTCGACCATTCTGAAGAACAAAGTGGTGCTCGCGATGGGGACGACCCAAGAAGCCCCCGCTGCCGCCGAACTCAGCGGCGCGACGCCGCCGCCCGATCTCGCCGTCGAAACGGCCACCCTTGCGGTGACGCCGCAGGAAGCCAAGATCCTAGCCCTGGCGGACCTCAACTCGACCTTGCGGCTCGCGCTGCGCTCGATCAAAGACGGCCGGGTGAACGAAGCGGCCGAACCCTTCGCCATCCCGACGACGAGCAGCGCCGTCAACCCGGGACCGCCGCCGCAGGCCGGACCCGCTCCTCAACAACACCAGGCCGCTCCGGCCGCCCCCAAACGCCTTGGACCGCCGCTCATCGATGGCGACCGTTTCGTAGACCGATGAACGCGCCGATCTCGATCGTGATCGGCACCAAAGGCGGGACCGGCGCGACGACGATTTGCGTCGATGCAGCCATGGCGCTCGCCCGCAATTCCAGCGTCGCGGTCGTTGATGCCGACTTCGCGGCCCGGCGCAGCGTCGCCGTCCTCACCGACATGGTGCGGCCGCTCGACGTGAGCCGTACGTCGGCAAACATGGCGATTGCCTCAAAGAACAAATTCACCGTCGTCGAGATGGCCGCATCGATCGACGGAGCCTTCACGATCGCTCAAAAAGATGTCGAGACGGTCGCGCTCAACCTCATCGAGACCTGCGACGCGATCGTGATCGACGCGCCGCAGCCGTTTGCCGCGGCGATCCGGCCCTTCGTCGTGCGCGCCGCGCGCTTCGTCCTGGTGGTCGAACCGACATTGCTCGGACTCACGAACGCGCGTCTAGTACAGATCGAACTCGAACGCTTCGGCGTACCGCGAACCCACGAAGTGATGGTGCTCAACGGGCGTGTCCTGCGCCGTGACGTGTCGCGCAGCGACATCGAAGAGGCGCTCGGGCTCAAAGCCATCGTCGAGCTGCCGATCCACGGCGACAAGAAATACGACCGCGCGATCGAGTCACTTGCCGCGGCTCTGCTGGTGAATCGCCCCGGCGAATCACTGCTCGAGCTCAAGCCGTCCTCCTCCGCGCCGATCGGCGACCGGCGCGGCAGCCGGCGGCGGCCCGAAGAAAACTCGTCGAACGGCGAATCGAAGAACGGCACCACGCAAGCCGCCGCGAACGTGCCCAGTCCGCAAACCCGTCAGCGCGATAAACGCGATCAGCTCAAGAGCGAGATCAACGACGAGCTCACGAAACGGCTCGACTTCAACGATCCGACCCGCGCCGTCGACGATGCCGGGAAACTGGCCGAGTTGCGCACGCAAGTCGGCGAAGTCGTGTCGGAAATCATGGGCAACCGCACCGACGTCGGTTCGGCCGAAGACATTGCCGAACTCCGCCAAGAAATCATCGATGAGGCGCTCGGTCTCGGTCCGCTCGAAGATCTCTTACGCGATCCGAGCATCACCGAGATCATGGTCAACGGACCCAACCGCATCTTTGTCGAGCGGAGCGGCAAAATAACGAAAACGGCGAAGCGTTTCACCAACGAACGACAGCTTCGGCTCATCATCGAGCGCATCATCGCGCCGATCGGGC
Organism: Candidatus Velthaea sp.; assembly: GCA_050012475.1. Taxonomy (GTDB): domain Bacteria; phylum Vulcanimicrobiota; class Vulcanimicrobiia; order Vulcanimicrobiales; family Vulcanimicrobiaceae; genus Velthaea. The sequence goes on along the minus strand of JBEKHC010000011.1, from coordinate 74,446 downwards.
GGCGCATCGACGAGTCGCAGCCGATGGTCGACGCTCGCCTTTCCGACGGCTCGCGCGTCAACGCGATCATCAATCCGCTCTCGCTCGACGGCGCAACGCTGACCATTCGGCGCTTTCCGGAGCGCCGCATGCAGGCGTCCGATCTCATCAAGATCGGCGCGGTTACGCCCGAATTGGTCGATTTCTTGCGCGCCGCCGTCGAGGCCCGGCTCAACATCGTCGTAGCCGGCGGCACCGGTTCCGGTAAGACGACCTTCTTGAACGTGCTCTCGAGCTTCTTGCCGCCGTCCGAACGCATCGTTACGATCGAAGACGCCGCCGAACTGTCGCTGGCGCAAGAGCACGTGGTGCGCCTCGAATCCCGCCCGGCCAACATTCAGGGCGCCGGGGAGATCCGGATCCGCGACCTGCTGCGCAACTCGCTGCGCATGCGGCCCGACCGGATCATCGTCGGTGAGTGCCGCGGCGGTGAAGCGCTCGACATGCTCCAAGCGATGAATACGGGTCACGACGGATCGCTCACGACGATCCACGCCAACAGCGCGCGTGACGCGATCTCGCGTATCGAGACGATGGTGCTCATGGCCGGATTCGATTTGCCGGTGCGCGCGATCCGCGAACAGATCGCGGGCGCCGTCGATATGATCTTGCAGCTGTCGCGTATGCGCGACGGGTCGCGTAAGCTCGTAAGCATTTCCGAAGTCGTCGGGCTCGAGGGTGACGTCGTCACGATGCAAGACATCTCGCGTTACGATCAGCAGGGTCTGGACAAGGACGGCAAGGTCGCCGGCTCCTTCGTCTTCACCGGCGTGCAGCCGATGTGCCTGAAGAAATTCCAAGAATACGGCATCTCCTTCGACGTTACCAGCCTGTCGAAGATGAAACTCAAAGCAGCATCGTGGTAGGGTTCGCGCCGCTGGCCATCGTCCTCGGAACCGCAGCGGCAGCGGGTTTGATTTTCTATAGTTGCTGGGACTCGATCGCCCGCTGGCTGGGCGGGGCAACGTCGTTTCTCTCGGGCGACATCGAACGCGCTGGACTCAAGATCCACAGCGAACAGATCGTGGTGGGAACCGTCGGCTTCTCGCTGACGGCCTGGAGCTTTGTCATCATCTTGCTGCGGCCGAACATCGTTCTTTCGATTTTCGTCTTGGTCGCCTTCTTGGGCATTGCCCTGCTCGCTTTCCGCTCGTATCTGCGCGGTAAAGTCAAGAAACGGATGACGGCGTTCAACGAACAGTTGGAAATGGTGCTGCGGATGATCAGCAACGGTCTGCGCGTCGGCTTGAGCATGCGCCAGGCGATCGTGCTGGTCACCGAAGAACTGGACGAACCCGCGCGCGGCGAATTCATGCGCGTCTTCGGTCAGACGAACATCGGTGTTTCGCTCAACGATGCGCTCGACGGGCTCGTTCGCCGCATGCCCTCCGAGGAGCTGCGAATGATGGTCGATGCGATCCGCGTTCAGTCACAAACCGGCGGCAATCTGGCCAAGATCATGGATCATCTCGCGATGACGATCAAAGGCCGGCGCGCCGTCATGCGCAAAATCAAGTCGCTCACCGGTGAAGCGGTCGCCGGAGCCTGGGTCCTGGGCGCGCTTCCGGTCCTCGTCGGCGGCGCCGTCATGGTGATCCAGCCCGAAATGCGGGACTCGATGCTGCACACGTTCATCGGCCATATCGGGCTGGTCTTATTTGCCGTGCTCGAGGGCTGCGGCATCTTTACCCTCGTGCGCTTATTGGCATTCGACGTCTGATGCTCATACCGATAATCGCCGCGTGCTGCGCGGCAACGTTCTTCGCCGTGACCGTCGCATTTCTGGGTTTCCGCAGCGATGCATCGCGCCGCGTGGCCGAGCTCGATTGGGCGAACCGCAACAAGCCGGGCCAAGAGCGCTCGAGCGTGGTTCGCAAGATACTCTCCGGCGTCGATAAGACGGCGGTCGGCGCCAAGCTCGCGGAAGCGGGCTGGTACCAAACCACGGTGACGCAATTCGTCCTCTCGCGCTGCCTCGCCGGCGGGATTGCGGGTGCGCTCGGCGGCGTGCTGGCGATCGTCTTCAAGCAACCGAACCTCTTTTTTGTCGCCGTCTTGGTGCTCGCACTGTTCGGTCTGATCGGACCGTCGTTCGTGATCGACGGCGCGATCAAAAAGCGCAAACAAGCGATTGCGCGCCGCATTCCCGACCTGCTGGACATGGTCTCGACGACCGTCGAAGCCGGCACGGCGCTCAATTCAGCCCTGGCCACTGCGACGGCATCATTTGAAGGGCCGCTGGCCGAGGAGATCGCGATCGTGCTGTCCGACGTTCGGCTCGGCCGCAGCCGTGCCGACGCATTCACCGCGATGGCGCAGCGCGCCAAACAGCCCGACCTCTCGCAGCTCGTAACGGCGATCGTGCAGACCGAGCGTCTGGGCGGCAACATCGGCTCGGTGCTCGACGAGCTCGCTCAAGAGGCACGCGCAGCCCGGCTTGCGCGCGCCGAGCAGATCGCGGCGAAATTGCCGGTGCTCATGATCTTGCCGATGGCCTTCTTCATGCTGCCGGCGCTCTTCGTGATGATCTTCACGCCGGTCATTTCTTCGATGTTGGGGCACAAATGATCGTTGGAATCATCGTCAGCGCGCTGGCCTTCGGCATCTTCGCCTTCGCGGGGATTCTCATCGCCAAGACGTATTTCAACGGCGCGCCAATCGCGGACGGACCGCCCGTCGCCGAACCGCCGGTCATCGCACTCTTGATCGCCGCCGCGGTCGCGGGCGGGATCTGCGCCTATCGCGGCATGCCGCCCTCGGCGCTCGGAATCGTTGCGGCAAGCTGCGCGTTGATGGCGGCCATCTGGTATACCGACGTTACGCGCGGTATCGTCCCCGATTCCTTGACGCTCGTTCCCCTCATCGCGCTCATCATCGCGGGATTTCTTACCGGGCGCTGGTACGTTGCGGTGGTGGCGGCCGTGCCGGCCGCACCGTTCGCCTTCATGGCCTGGCGCACCAAAGGCATCGGCATGGGCTGGGGTGACGTGAAACTCGCGGCGCTCGGCGGAGCTCTGCTGGGAATGAAAGACGCGATGCTCGCATTTGCGGTCGTCTCAATCGTCGCAATCGTGATCGCCAAGATTCAGCGCCGGGAGAAACAGCCGCTGGCTTTCGCGCCGTATCTCGCCACCGCGATCATCATCCCGCTCGTACTCCGCACCGGCTCTTGATGCCGACGCTGCGGAATCTCACGGCCGGCACTGACCTGTCGACGAACGTGGTTCGAGCCCGGTCGCCGCTGACCCGGATGATCGGCTGGCTGTGCGTTGCGAAGCTTGCACCACAGCAGGGTCTGTGGCTGCAGCCGTGTTCGGCCATTCACACGCTGGGCATGCGAACGTCGATCGACGTGATTCTGCTCGACCGGCAAGCCAACGTCGTCGCCCTCCACGCACGCGTCCGGCCCAACCGGTGGTGGCTCTCGCATCGCGGAACGGCAGCGATGATCGAAATGGGACCGGGTTTTCTCGATGCCGCCGCCATCGCCGTGGGCGACGTGCTCGCCCTCGTCGACAACGGCTCGCCGGCAAACGCCTGAGACCGGATTCTCCCATCTGCCGGCAGACCGGCGCAGCCCCCGGGAGTTCGTCCGACTTGTCGTCGCCCGGTACACCCTCCGACTTGGGCGAAGCCAAAACGCGATGGATTGCGCATAGCGTAATCTCGTTCATTCGACGTATCGGACGAACGCGATGACCGGATGCGTGCCCGCGGCTTGCGGCGCAGCCGCAAACGCCATGGATTCGCGGCGCGTCCAGCGCCGCGAATTCTGTTAGGCGCTTACCTGATGGATCGCGTTTGCGAGCCGCGGCCCGGCGGCCGCTTCGCTCTTCCAGCGAGCCGCGCTCAATTCGTCGAGGCGCGTGACGACCTCGCAATGCATGAGCGCGTACTTTTCTTCGAACGAGATGGCCCACGGGGCGGGCGGCTCGCCGCACAGAAACGGCGACCGATAGAGCAGTTCCGCGGCCCGAAAGTGCGCGAAGGCGGCAGCGAAGTCGTTGCGCGCATAAGCGGCCGCGGCAAGCTCGTACAGCGCGGCGAACTCGCGCGATGAAATGAGCGCGTTTTCGAGCACGAGTTCGAGACCGTAGTCGCAATTGAAATAGCGGCCGACGTTCGCCCGTCCGACGCACGCGGCGATGGCGCGCCGGATCGTCGAACATGCGGTGCGCAAGCTTTGCCCGGCCAATTGCCGGTCCGCGTCGGGCCAGAAGGCCGCGACGATCTCGGCGCGCGTCGCCCGACCCTGCGGCCGGGTCGCCAAAAAGGCCACGATCTGCCGATCGCGACGCCGAATCCACGTGAGGGGACGGCCGTCGATCGACATCTCAAAACGTCCGAACATCTCGATGACCGCCGGCGGTACGGGAATTGCCGGATCGTTCGCCGGCGAGACGCCCGCAATGCTGCGCACGAGCGGATTGAGCGCCGCGCGCCCATTCCATTCGCTCACGAACAGTCCGGCGCGACGGCACGCCGTCAATCCTTCCGCGTTCAAATTCCGCCCGGCCAGCAATTCGACGAAAGCCGCGGCGCACTCGGGTGCAGCAGCCTCGCGCGAATCGCTGATGAGTTCGCGCAGGGCCCGGTCGTTCATGCGCCGCCAGGCCGGCAGCGCGTCGGCGAGCCGCAGATGATTGGCGGCCGCGGTCCGGCATGCGCCGGCGACGGCGAGCGCCCAACCGTGGGTCGCTTCGCGCAGCCGCGACGCGGCCGGCAGCCCTTCTTCGACGCCAAGCGATACGGCCAGCCGCATTATTTCATCGGTATCGAAAGCCAGCAGGGCCGGATCGCAAACGTCGACGAGTCCCTTGGCCTGCGCACCGTACAGCGGGACGGCGTCTTCGGAACGCGCCAAATAGACAAACGTAACGCCGTCGGGAACGTCGAGGTAGATTCGGCCCAGCAGCGCGCGCGCTTGCGCCGTCGCGCTGTCCACGTTGTCGACGACGATCTCCAGCGGCGCGATGGCGGTCAGCAGCTCGACGAGTTCAGGATAGTTCTGAACCGTGGAACTTCCCGCGCAATAGGCGAGCTGCGCGATCAATTCGGTTTCGCCGGTTCCCGGCGCTATGGCGACGAAACTCACCTTGCCGGTGCGGCGGCGAGCGTACAGCACGGCACTGGTCGTTTTGCCCGACCCGGCCGGCGCGCAGATGAGCCGCACGGCGGTTTGCGCATGAAAATCCAGCCAGGCGCAAACGCGGGGACGTTCGAGCACGGCCGGCGCTATTTTCGGTACGCGCATAGCCATTACACCGAATCCATCGGCGATTCGGCCCCAGGATTTAGCGCGCGACCGGCGAGCGTGCGCGGGGAGAGGCGGGCGAGAAACGGTTTTTTCTCGCCCGCGCTCAGAAAAACCAGGGCGGCAAGACAAGCGCTCAAAGCCGCCATGGTCGGAAGCTCGAGCAGGAGAAACAATCGGTTCGGCTTCGGATCGCGCCAGTCGATGTACTCGCTCCAGGCGCTTTCCGCGAGCGCATCACCGGCCGCCGTTGCCTGAAACGACGGCGAGGCGGGCGGGGCAACCGTCGTCAGGGCAAACGCGAAGAACACCGCCAGCAGCGCCGCTGCGGCCAGGCCCAGACGCAGTCCGGTGCGCACGGATTGGAGTTCGCGCGCGTAGGCGACGGCGAGCATCACCAGCGCGAGCGCGAAGGGCGGAAAGCCGGCCAGCGCCAGCCACGGCACCGCAAGCACGAAGATCGACGCCGGCAGCCATGGGAGTCGCGCGGGAAGCTCGCGCACGACCATCAGAAACGCCGGAATCGCCAGCACGACTTGGCTGAAGTGAACGTAGACGCCACCGAACACCGCGAATGCCGGCGGAACCAAGGCCACGGCCGCGATGCCGAATCGCCTTCGCAGCCGGATGGCAATCCACACGCCGCTTACCGCTGCGCACGCGTACCAGACCTCGCCGAAGACGAGCGCCGCCGGCCGGCTCAATCCGGCCACCCAGGCAAAATGAGCCGCACTCAGTTGCGAACGCTCGGCGACGTTTCCGATGGCGTGCGCGTGGAGCACGGTCTGAACGTATTCGACGTTCGTGCCCACACCGAACGTCACCACCGCCAGCGCGGCCAGCGCCGCCGTTCCGCACAAGATCGTCGCGCGCGTCGCTGGTACGGCCACGAGGAGGGTCGAGCAGAGGACGACGGCGATCGCCGGATCGGGTGACGTCGCAAGCGCACCCGCCGCAGCAAGGCGCCAGCGCCCGCATGACAGACCGTACGCGCACAGCGCGATCGCGCAGCCGATGAAGGGCGCGAGTTGGCCCAAGGGGAGAGCGACGATGGCCGCCGGCAACACGACCGCAACGGCGATCGCCGGCGCCGGCAAACGCAGGACACGCTGCAGCAGAACGATCGAACCGGCCAGCGCCGCGACCGACGCAGCGATCCACAGCAGTGCGCACCAACCGAACGGCAGCAGCGAGAGCAGCGCAAAGACGGCCAACACGTAACCCGGCAGCGGCGCGGGAACGGTGGGATCGCCGGCGTTGACCGGAATGCCGGGCGCCGTGGTGTTCCGTTCGCACGCTTGCAGCGGACGCAGGCGGTACGGGTCCGCGTGCGCGCGCAGCGCTTTTCCCGCGCAATAGAACGCTCGGAAGTCGTACATTTTTACCGGAGCGTACGGAACGTACGCCGCGATCGATGCCAGTACGATGACGAGCGCGATGCCGTTGGCGCGCAGGTATTTCATGCCGGCACCGGATCGGATTTCGCTCGTGTCCGCGCCGCCGCGGCAAGTGCCGTCAGCATGACGCCGAAGCCCAAGAGCGTCGGTATCTTGCCGGCAAAAAACCACGCTTGGGCCGGGAGTGACGTCGCGTTGACGAACGATCCCCAGGCCACTTCCGCGAGCGGATTGCCGCCTTGCGGCGCGGCGATCGGGGTGGCCACGGCGTGCGAACCGGCGACGGCCAGATACAACAGCGTCAGTACGACGAAGCTGCCGGCCCCCAGCGCCATGCCGATCCTCGGCGTTTTCATGCAGCGTGCGAAGACGATTCCCAGCAGCGCCGTCGCCGGGAAAAGATACACGAACGGCGCGGCGACCAGCCACGGCATCGCCGCAGCAAAGGTCGCGACCGCGAACAAAGCGCGGCGCCGGCCGCTCGCGGCCGAGGTGAGCAGCAAAAACGCCGGAATGGCGAGACTGAGCTGCTGCAAGTGGGTGTGCGCGCCCCCGAAGACGGCAAACGCCACCGGCACGAACGCAACCGCAGACGTCCCCAAACGCGGCCGCAGACGGCACGCGACGACCACGCCGACGACCAGCGACAACGCGTACCAAACGTTCCCCGCGAGCAATGCGACGCCGCGCGACAAGCCGGCACCGAAGGCGAGGTTGGCGACGCTGTATTGCGAGAACTCGGGCACGTTGACGAGCGAATGCAGCGGCAAGACGTCGTGAAGATACTCCCACTCTCGCGCCGGACCATAAGCGAGAATGCTCCCGGCGAGCAGAATGCCGGCGCCCGCAAGCAGGATCGGCCGCGCGCGCGATACAGCGACGAAAAGCCCCAGACAAACCGCCAGTCCGACATGCGGGTCGATGGCGGTGACCAACGCGGCGAGCGCGGCGCATCGCGGCCGGCCCCCGTGGAGCAACGCCGCGCAGGCGGCAATTGCGAACAACACCAGCAGCGCCGGCTGACCGAGCGGCAATGAAACGATCGCGGCCGGGAATGCGAGCACGACGGCCGTTGCCGGCAGCGGCGTCGCGGTCAACCGCGCGATGGTCACGATCGCCGCTCCCAGCGCGAAGCACGAGCCCAGGGTCCAAACGATGACGGCGGTGTCGAACGGCAGCCGCGCGACGAGCGAAAACAGCGCCAGCGCGTAACCGGGATACGGGGCGGGAATCGTTACTTCGGCCGGCAGGCTCGACAGAAAGTGCGGCGGCAGCGATTGCTCGCACTCGTGCAACGGATGCTCGCGATACGCGTCGGCCCCGGCCAGCGTAACGCTGCCCGAACAATAGAAGGCGCGAAAATCACAGTATCGCGCTTGGAACAGCGAGAAATACCCGACGAGCGACAAGCCGGCAAAGACCGTAACGAGCAGCGGCATGATGCCGCGCGACGGACCCGCCGCAAGCGCGGTTGTCCTGCTTCCAATCGCCCAAGAACGCAAGCGTGCGACAAGCTTTCTAGATCGCGCTCACGAGGCGATCCCTCTCATGCATCGGTTGTCGCGCGGCGGGGGATTAGCGGCGCTCGCCCTCCGGTCGGGGCGTGCAATCCGGACACGTCGAGCCGCTCAAATAGGTACCGGTGTTGTTATATTTCAGACCGCACTGACGGCAGACCAGTGTGGGAAGCGCACGTCGCGAGACCCCATCGTCGATCGCTTGGAGCATGCTGTTGACACGGCTCGAGTCGAGCAGTGGAGGCGGCTGCGGCTGATCTGCTGCCGAGCCGGGAAAGACTCGGGACAGGAACTTCCACATGCTCACGACTTATCGCGTCCACGTCGGGTTCCTATCGCTCGAACGTTATGATTCGGCCCCGTGGTGCAAACAGTGCAACCGGTTGCCGAGTCGCACGCCGGAGGCACGAAGCTCGCGCGCACGAGCGGCGTCGACGCCCCGTCGTCCGTACTGGAGCGTGCACGATGTCCGAGCGCGCACCGGCCGATCCGCACGATTGGGCGCGATTGCTTAACTACATGACCTTGAACGCCGAACTGCTCTTGGTCAGGCTATGGACAAAGCGGTCACGCCCCAATCGCTCCGCCCGCTCACGTCGCTGCGCTTTTTTGCTGCGCTCGCGGTGTTCTTCTCCCACACGCCCGTGACGTGGACGCTCAATGCAATCTTCGGCATCGGCTACACCGGCGTCGGCTTCTTCTATCTGCTCTCCGGCTTCATCCTGACCTATCGCTATTACGGCGACTTCGCCGGCGGACTGTCGACGCTCGCCGCGCACCGCTTCTACCTGGCGCGGATCGCGCGCATCCTTCCGGTGTACCTGACGACCATGCTGCTCATGCTGGCGTTCATGGCCGTCTGCGGCGGCAAGTACTGGAGCGGCGTCGCGACACAAGTGCGGCTGGCCGAAGTTGTCGCTCAAACCGCGCTCGTGCAAAGCTGGATTCCCGTCGACGCGGTCTATCTCGGCTTGAACGGACAAGCCTGGAGCGTTTCGGCCGAAATGTTCTTTTACGCGCTCTTGCCGGTCGTGCTGTGGTTCGCCACCTGGCTGACCCGGGCAGCGCGCCCGCCGACGATCTTGCTTGCGGCCGCCGCGCTTTGGGCACTGCTGTTCGGTGTCGAACTGTGCCACCGCGGTCCGGCGTCGTTCTACTGGTTCTACGTCTTCCCGCCGATCCGCTTGCCGGAGTTCACCATCGGCATCTTGCTCGGCATTGCTTTCCTCAAGCGACCCGCAATCTCGCGCGCCGGGCTGCAGCCGACGACGAGCGAGTTGCTCGTCGTCGGGGGCGTCATCCTGGCAACGCTCGTCTCCCCGGCGTTTCCGGCTTCCGTGCGATTCTCCGCGCTATCGCTGCCATTCTCGGCAGCACTGATCGCGGTGTTCGCTCGTCAAGGCGGAACGATTTCTCGCTTGCTCTCGGCTCCGGCCTTCGTGCGGCTCGGCGAGATCAGCTTTGCGTTCTATTTAGTCCACCTGCTGGTGATCGATGCGTTGGCGACGACGCCGTTACCGTATCTCGCGGCCATTCCGGCGGCGCTGGTGATCTCGCTCGCGCTGAGTTCGGTGCTCTACCACGGCGTTGAAGAACCGCTTCGCCGGCTCATTTGCTCTACGTTCACCGTTCGAGCAGCGGAACCGTCGCCGGTTCGTTAGGCAGCCGCCTGCGCTAATCGTCCGCCTCCGCACGGCAAGCCGGGCAGGGCGACTCGCTCAGAAACGTTCCCGTATTGCCGTAGTTCAGACCGCATTCACGGCAGGAAAGTCGGGGGAGCGGGAGCCGGGAAAAGCCGTCATTGATCGCATCGAGCACCGCGCGCAGATGGCTGGGACTCAGATTGCTCTGATGCCACTCGATCGCCTCGGCGCCGCTGAAGACTTGAGTTTGAAAGTTCCACATTCGTCAACGACCTACTCGCGATGTCTTTTTTGTCCGGTAAGATCGAATGATCTTCGTAATAACGATACACCAAAGCTTCGCAGCGGTCATGCGTTCACCCGACAGTGTGAGGTACGACGTGCCCACAAGCCGTACCGGTTCAACGCCGGCATCCCGCGACGCCGTCGCGCACGAAGTTGAGCGCTGCGGTGGGGTCACGCGACGAGCATCAAGAACGACAGCCCGTCGTGCACACATCAGAGATTCGTCGTTCCGCCGCGCTGGCTCCCAATATGCAGCTCGGCATCGTCGGCGCCGGGGCGATGGGGGGCGCATTGTTGCGCGGGATCCTCGCCAGCGGCGTGGCGCCGGACGCCGTGTGGGCGGCCACCAAATCCGAGGCGTCCGCCCGCGCCGTCGCGGACGAGCTGGGTGTTGCGACGTGCACCAGCTACGCAGCGTTCGCCGGTTCGAGTGACGTCGTCATCCTCGCGGTGAAGCCGAAACAGATCGATCCGGCACTGCGCGAATTGATTGCGGGGGGCTTGCGGTCGGGGGCACTGGTCATCTCGGTCGCCGCCGGCGTTTCCACCGCACACATCGAAGCGCAGCTCGGCGGGGCGAACCCGGTTGTGCGAGCGATGCCGAACACGCCGTGCTTCGTGGGACGGGGCATGACCGCGATCGCCGGCGGTTCGCGCGCGACGAACGAGCATCTCGCGATCGCCGAACGTCTCTTCGGCGCGGTCGGACGCTGCATTCGAATCGACGAAGCTCAGCTCAACGCAGTGACCGCAATTAGCGGCAGTGGTCCGGCCTATATCTATTTGGTCATCGAAGCGTTAGCCGATGCGGGCGTGAACGTCGGCTTGCCGCGCGACGTGGCGATGACGCTGGTGACGCAAACCGTTCTCGGCGCGGCAACGATGGTTCAGCAAAGCGACCGTCATCCCGCGGCCCTGCGCGACGACGTGACGACCCCGGCCGGCTGCACGATCGGCGCGCTGCTGGTGCTCGAAGACGGGAAGATTCGATCGGTGCTGGCGCGCGCGGTCGAAGAGGCGCGCAACGTGCTCGTTCAGTTGGAAGCGGCCAAGAAATGAGCGCTCAAACCGCGAGCACGACATGAACGAACGGCTCGAATCGGCGCGCCGGCTGATCGTCAAGATCGGTTCGGCGCTGCTCGTCGATCAAACGACGGGCGACGTGCGCCACGACTGGCTGGCGGGACTCGTTGAGGACATCGCGCGCTGTCGCGCCCGCGGCCAGGAAGTGCTCATCGTTTCGTCGGGAGCGATCGCGGTTGGGCGACGTCATCTCGGTCTCATCGGCAGCCCGCTCAAGCTCGAAGAAAAACAGGCCGCGGCGGCGACCGGACAGATCCGCCTCGCGCATGCGTATCTCGAAGCGCTGGCGCGACACGGCATCGGCGTCGCGCAGATTCTGCTTACGCTCAACGACACCGAGCAGCGTCGCCGCCACTTGAACGCGCGGGCGACGATCGAGCAGCTGCTGACGCTGGGCGCCGTGCCCGTCATCAATGAAAACGACACGGTTGCCACCGCGGAGATCCGCTTCGGCGACAACGATCGGCTGGCCGCACGCGTCGCCCAGATGATCAGCGCCGATACGCTGGTTCTGCTTTCCGACATCGACGGTCTGTACACGGCCGATCCGCGCCGCGATCCCGCGGCGCAGCACATCGGCGAAGTCTATTCGATCACCCCGGAGATCCAAGCGATGGCCGGGCCTGCCCCGCGCGGCCACAGCTCGGGGGGCATGGTGACCAAGCTCGCGGCGGCGCGCATCGCGATGGCTTCGGGTTGCCGCATGGTGATCGCTCGGGGCAGCGGGTTGCGTCCGCTGGCCGCCATCGAGGCGGGCACGCGCGTGAGCTGGTTCATTCCCGACACCGAGCCGCACACGGCCCGCAAGCGTTGGATCGCCGGCGCGGTCAACGCCGCCGGCGTCCTCGTCGTCGACGACGGCGCTGCCAGCGCGCTCGCTCGCAACGCCAGCCTGTTGCCCGCCGGCGTGGTCGGCGTCGACGGCAACTTCAAGCGCGGCGATGCGGTTGTCGTTCGTAATCGCGAAGGGCAGGAGCTGGCGCGCGGCCTAGCGGCCTACTCGAGTTCCGACGCTCAAGCGATCGCCGGACACCGCAGCAGCGACATCGAGGCAATTCTGGGCTACCGTGGCCAGGACGAGATGATCCACCGCGACGATCTGGTAGTGAGCGGGAGACGGCCATGACGATCATCCAGGAAAAAGATCCGGCGGAACTCGAGCGCGAAGTGCGCGCGCTGGCGGTTGCGGCGCGCGAAGCCGCAGCCGTGCTGGCCCGTGCCCAGCCCGAGCAGAAAACGGCGGCGCTGCGCGCCGGCGCCCAGGCGATCCGAGCCGCGCGCAGCGAACTGCTTGCCGCCAACGGCGACGACGTTGCGCTGGCCAAGCGAATGGCGGTCTCGACGGCTCTGCTCGACCGGCTGCGACTCGATACCAAACGGATCGAGGCGATGGCAACCGGCCTGGAAACCGTCGCCGAGCTGCCCGATCCGATCGGCACCGAACTCGCTCGCTGGACGCAGCCCAACGGCTTGGACATCGCGCGGGTGCGCATCCCGCTTGGCGTGATCGGCATCATCTACGAATCGCGGCCCAACGTGACGGCTGATGCGGGCAGCCTGTGCCTGCGCGCCGGCAACGCGGTGATTCTGCGCGGCGGGTCCGAAAGTTTCCATTCCTCGCGCGTCATCGAAACGTGCCTGCGCCGCGGCATCGCGGCCGCGGGTCTGCCGGAGACGGCGGTGCAGCTGGTGCCCACGCGCGATCGCGCCGCCGTCGGGCTGATGCTCGGCCTGGCCGGCCTCATCGACGTGATCGTTCCGCGCGGCGGGCGTTCGCTCATCGAGCGCGTCCAGCGCGAGAGCCGGATCCCGGTCATCGCGCATCTCGACGGCATCTGCCACACGTACGTCGACGGCGCGGCCGACCTGGCGAAAAGCCGCAGCATCGTGCTCAACGCGAAGATGCGGCGGACCGGCATTTGCGGCGCGACCGAAACGCTGCTCGTCGACCGCGCCGTCGCGGCGACCCACGTCGCGCCGATTCTCTCCGACTTGCAAGCTGCCGGCTGCGAGATTCGCGGCGACGCCGAAACGCGGGCGCTCTTTGCGCACGCGCTGCCGGCGACCGAGGCGGACTGGACGACGGAGTATCTCGACGCAATTCTCTCGGTGCGGATCGTCGACGGCGTCGACGGCGCGATCGCCCACATCAACCGTTACGGCTCGCAGCACACCGACGCGATCGTGACCGAAGACGAGCGCGCGGCGCAACGCTTCTTGAGCGAGGTCGAAAGCGCGATCGTACTGCTGAACGCTTCGACCCAATTCGCCGACGGCGGCGAATTCGGCATGGGCGCCGAGATCGGCATCTCGACCGGCCGGCTCCCGCCGCGCGGCCCCGTGGGTGCCGAACAGCTCACCAGTTACAAGTACGTCGTGCGCGGCACCGGTCAAGTGCGCCCCTAGGGGCGGCTCGGGCGAAGCCCAAACGCGACGGAATGCGCGAAGCGCATTCTTCTAGCGCCGGCACCGATCGCGGGACCTGCCGGGCCGGGCCCGAACGTCGTCGCTCGATGAACGAGCCCTTTCCTATCTCGAGCGAACGGCGTGGCTGACGCCGTGCTTTGCCGCGGACGACGGACCAAGATCGTTGCGACACTGGGACCGGCATCGTCGAGCAAAACAACGATTCGCGCCTTATTCGACGCGGGGGCCGATGTGTTTCGGCTGAACTACAGTCACGGCACTCACGACGACCATCGGGCTCGGCTTGCAATCATCCGCGAGATCGAAACCGAGACCGGGCGGCCCATCGCCGTCCTTGCCGATCTGCAAGGGCCAAAGCTGCGCGTCGGAACGTTTGCGCAAGGGTCCGTGGAACTGATCGCGGGGCAGACGTTCTGCTTCGACCTCGACCCGAAGCCCGGCGATACCACCCGCGTGTGTCTGCCGCATCCGGAGATTTTTGCGGCACTCACCGAAGGCTCCGCGTTGCTCTGCGACGACGGCAAAATCCGGCTGCGTGTCGTCAGCTGCGCAAAAGACGTCATCGAAACGCAGGTGATGATCGGCAATACGCTTTCGGATCACAAAGGCGTCAACGTTCCGGACGTCGTGATTCCCTTGTCGCCGTTGACCCCAAAGGATCGCGCCGATCTTGCTGCGGCGTTGGACGCGGGCGTTGACTGGATTGCCCTTTCGTTCGTTCAGCGGGCCGAGGACATTGAAGAAGCGCGTGCGCTCATCGGCGACCGCGCCGCCGTGCTTGCCAAGCTCGAGAAACCGGCCGCGGTCACGAATCTGTTGTCGATTCTCGAAGTCGCCGACGGGGTGATGGTCGCGCGCGGCGATTTAGGGGTTGAAACCCCGCCCGAAGACGTCCCCGCCATTCAAAGGAGCATCGTGCGCGAAGCGCGCCGCGTCGGAAAGCCGGTCATCGTGGCAACGCAAATGCTGGAGTCGATGATCACGAACTCGACGCCGACGCGAGCCGAGGCCTCCGACGTTGCCACCGCCGTCTACGACGGCGCCGACGCGATCATGCTCTCGGCCGAAAGCGCCATCGGTCAATATCCGATTGGGGCGGTTGCGATGATGAACCGGATCGCCAACCGCACGCAGGAAGATCCTTCGTATCATGCGGGACTCGTCGCCCAGCACCAGGCATTGCAGAACACGGCGGCGGACGCGATCACCGCAGCGGCAAAACAGGTGGCGGAGACGATCGGCGCGGTCGCCATCGCAACGTACACGACCTCGGGTTCGACGACGCTGCGCGCCGCGCGCGAACGTCCGGAGATCCCCATTCTGTGCTTGACCTCGAAGGTCGAAACGGCACGGCGGCTGACGTTGTCGTTCGGCGTTCACGCCGTGCACACGTCGGACGTCGCTAATTTCAACGAAATGGTGGATAAGGCCGGCTTCATCGCCGCGCGCGACGGGATCGCCGGCGACGGGCAGTCGATCGTGGTGACCGCCGGCGTGCCGTTCGGAACGGCCGGCAAAACGAACGTGCTGCGCATCGCAAGCGTTCACGCGCCGGCGACCGGCTGACTGCGCAAGTACGCCCGAACCACCGCACCGTGCGCACAGTCGGGACGGCGCAGCAAACGTCTCGACGCCGCGCCAGCGGCGTTGGTCCCGCACGCGGGCTGCACGGCTTCTCTTCAATGCACGAGACCGAGGACGAACGTCCTCATTTGTGTTATCGCACGCACGGAATGCGTCGATCGCCGATGACGAATGGGGCCGCAGAGCGAAGCGGAGGAACTGGCCGTCAGAACCACCGGTGGCCTCTTCTGCCACGTGCGAAGGAATTCGAGACGATCAAGATGATCGGGAAACATACGCTGCAGCTGTTGCGCCGCATCATCGCCGACCGGGATGACCGAGCCTATGCAATGTGGCGGATTGCCATGGCCTGCCGTGGCATCGACCTCGGCATCGAGAGCACGGCGAAACTTCACCTGAGCGCTGAGCGTTCTTTCGGCTATTCCAATACCGGCGGCCCGGGGTTGGATCACGTCTTGCGTTCGCTGCCGATCTCGAGTGACGATTGCGCGCTGGATGTCGGCTGCGGTAAGGGAGGCGCGATCATTACCATGGCTCGCTTTCCCTTCCGGCGGGTCGACGGCGTTGAGATTTCACCCAAACTGGTGGACATCGGGCTCAAAAACATCAAGCGGCTGGCGATCGAGAAGTCCGCGATCGTGTGCACCGACGCCGCCGATTTTCGCGACTTTGACCGGTACAATTTCTTGTACATGTTCAACCCTTTTCCAGCGTCGGTGCTGCATGACGTGCTGCTCAACGTTCGGGCGTCATTGAAACGCCTTCCCCGGCGGCTGAGGCTGTTGTACGTCTACGGCGACGCCGGCGTGGACGACCTCATCCTCAAAGCAAAGTTCGACCGGGATTCAACGTTGATGCTGCGCACGCATCAGGCCGTCGCCGTCTACGTCAGCCGCTGATGTGCGTCAACGGCGCGAATCGCCGGCGTCGATCCGGCACCGCGCTCGTCCTACGGCGCAAACCCCGTCGGTTCGGCTTCGTGCTCGACGGCGTGGATCGCGAGCGTGAGCTCGCGCAGGAACGACGAGGCGTCCATCACGATCCCCAGCGTTTGATGCGAACCGCGGTCGGTGAGCTTGGTGACGCTTGACGGATTGATGTCGACGCAAATCGTCTTGCACGTGGCGGGCAACAGATTGCCGACCGCGATCGAGTGCAGAAGCGTGCACACCATGAGCGCCATGCCGATCTGAGGAACGTAACGCCGCATCGCCCGCTGACATTCGACGACATCGGTGATGACGTCGGGAATCGGGCCGTCGTCGCGGATCGAACCGGCCAGCACGACCGGAATCTGCTTCTTATACGCCTCGTACATCACGCCGCCGGTGAGCAACCCGCCGGCGATCGCGTTGGCGATCCCGCCGGCCGCGCGGATACGGTTCACGGTTCGCAGGTGGTGCACGTGGCCTTCTTCGGCCGGAAACGCATCGTGTAAATTGACGCCCAGCGACGTGCCGAAGAATTGCGCCTCCATATCGTGCACGGCAAGCGCATTACCGGCGAAGATCGCCGTGATGTAGCCGTCGCGAACGAGTTCGGCCAAGTACGGCGCGGCGCCGGTATGCACGATCGCCGGACCGCCGACGAGCAGCACGCGTTTGCCGCTCGCGCGCACCGCGAGCAATTCGCGCGCCACTTCTCCCAGCAGCGCTTGACGCGGTTTCTCACTCGATACGGCGCTGGCCATGAACTCGAAGACCGCTTTCTTACGCGCGCGCTGCGGCAACTGCACGCGCACGCCTTCGGCGCCGACGACGACCTGCTGGCCGCGCACGATGTCGGACGGCGTAACGGTTCGCGCGCCGGTTTCCTCGAGGACGATCGCACAATCCATCTCGGGCAGCGCGACGGACACCCACCGTCCGCCGATGCGGACTTCGGTCGGGAAGTTGGTCGTGGCGTAAAAGAGGTCGGGCAGCACGCCGTCGGCCGGCGCCGGCTCGGTGGCGGCGTCGTGATCGGCCTGCACGGTCGCGCCGACGTCGCGCAGGCGGTCGAGCACCTCGCGCATGACGTCCGCATCGTCCGCCATGATGCTCAAACGGGCGTAGGAAACGTCGTTCTTGGTCTGGCCGCTGTCGAATTCTTCGATCACGTACGACGTCTGCTCGTAGTCGGTGAGAATGCCGAGCACGCGCGAAAAGATGCCGCTGTCGAGGATGTGCCCGCGCAGTTCGATCAGGCGCACAATCGTTTGCGCCGCGCGCGCCGAATCGGGAGGCATGCCGCTCGTGTTCGTGCCGACGCCGCTGGGCAACCTCCGCGACATCACGCTGCGCGCGCTCGACGTGCTGCGTGAAGCGCCGCTGATCGTTGCCGAAGACTCGCGCGTGGCGCGGCGGCTGCTTTCCGCTTACAGCCTGCCGGGCCGCGAGATTTGGACCTACCACGAGCACAACGCGGCTACGGCGACCGGCGCGATCCTCGAACGCGCGCAGGCCGCGCTCGTCGCGGTGGTCACCGACGCCGGCATGCCCGGCATCAGCGATCCCGGAACGGCACTCGTCACGGCCGCGCGGTTCGCCGGCATCCCGGTCGAAGTGCTCCCCGGGGCGACCGCCTTTGCCTGCGCGGCCGTTTTGTCGGGCTTCGATCTCCGGCGCTTTGCCTTCGAGGGTTTTCCGCCGCGCGGTTCAGCGGACCGCCGAGCCGCCTTCCGCGCCGCGCTCAAACGAGCCGAGCCGACCGTTTGGTACGAAGCGCCGCACCGGATTCGGGCGACGCTGGCCGATCTCGCCGGCGTCGAGCCGGACGTGCAAGTGTTTCTGCTGCGCGAGTTCACCAAGCTGCACGAGCAGCAGATCGCCGGCACGCCGGCGGCGGTGGCCCAAGCGCTGGATGAACCCGTCCGCGGTGAAATCGTCTTCGTGCTCGCCGCCGGCGCAGCAGAACCGGTCGCCACACCGGCTACCGCCGAAGCTGTTGACGCCACCATTGGCACGCTCATCGAGCAGGGTTTGAGCACGTCCGCGATTGCGAAAATGCTTGCCGAGCAGGGCTTGGGCGAACGCCGCCATCTCTACGCCCGCGTGAGCGAGCGGCGCCGCGCAGGTCCAAGCGCGACCGAAGCGTGAACGCGAGCGGAATGGACCGCGCCTTTTTCGTCACCACGCCGATCTACTACATCAGCGGCGATCCGCACATCGGCCACGCCTACACGACGATCGCCGCCGACGTGCTGGTGCGAACCGCGCGCGCCTTCGGCCCCGCCTACGCATTGACCGGCGTCGACGAGCACGGTCAGAAAGTCGCCAATGCCGCGGCCGCGGCCGGCAAAACGCCGCAACACTACGTCGACGAACTAGTGCCGCGCTGGCGTTCGCTCGGGCCGATCTTCAACGCCCGCTTCGACGACTTCATTCGCACGACCGAACCGCGACACAAAGAGGCCTGCGTCGCCGTCTTCGAGCGGTTGCGCGCGAACGGCGAGATCTACTTGGGTACGTACGAAGGCTGGTACTGCACCAACGACGAGACCTTCTGGCCGGAATCCAAGCTCATCGACGGGCGCTGCCCGAATCCGGAATGCCGGCGGCCCGTCGACTGGCTCTCCGAAGAGGATTGGTTCTTCCGGCTCTCCGCCTACCGCGACCGGCTCATGGCGTATTTCAACGAGCACCGCGACTTCGTGCGCCCGGTTTCGGTCTGGAACGAGATGATGGCGATCATCGAAGGCGGCCTCGACGATTTTTCGATCTCGCGGATGAACTTCGACTGGGGCATCCCGCTGCCCAACACCGGCGGCTTGGTGATGTACGTGTGGTTCGACGCGCTGCTCAACTACATCACCGCGACCGGTTGGCACGACAATCCGGAATTGTTCGCGCGGGTGTGGCCGGCCAGCGTGCAGCTCATCGGCAAGGAGATCGCGCGCTTTCACACGATCATCTGGCCCGCGATGCTCTGGGCGCTGGGGCTCGAGCCCCCCAAACTCGTCTACGCCCACGGCTGGATTCTCAGCGAGGGCCAAAAGATGTCCAAGAGCTTGGGCAACGTTTTCGATCCGTTCGCACTCGTCGACACCTACGGCGCCGATTCGATTCGCTATTTTCTGTTGCGCGAAGCGCCGTTCGGCAGCGACTTCACGGTATCGGTCGAAAAACTGCGCTTGCGGCACAACAGCGATTTGGGCAACGATTTAGGGAATCTGCTGCGCCGTTCGCTGGCCATGCTCTCGAAATACCGCAACGGACTCGTTCCGCAAGCGGTGGAATCGCAGCTCGGTGAACGTTTTGCCGATCTCGGCAGCATCGTCTACGAACGCGTGACGAACTTACAATTTCGCGAAGCGCTCGATGCGATCTGGGAACTGGTGACCGCCCTCAATCGCGAAATCGAAGAGCAAAAACCGTGGGCGCTGCACAAAGCCGGTTTGGGCGACCGGCTCGACGCGGTGCTCTACGATCTGTGCGAAGGCTTGCGCTGGCTGGCCATCCTCACCTATCCGTTCATGCCCGAAAAAGCCGGCGAAATGTGGCACCAGCTGGGGTTAGCCGGAATCCCCGAAGTCCTCTGGCGCGACGAACTCCAATGGGGCGGCTTGGCGGCGAACACGCAGACCGAACCGGGAGCCGCATTGTTTCCCCGAATCGACGCGGCGGCGCCGGAATAGTGGCCGCTATCCTTGACCCGCCGCTTGCACGAAGTGCGCCAGAAATGGTTTGAGCGGACGGGTCAGCCGGAATCCCGCCGGCGGCGGCTGCAGCGGTATGAGATGCACGTGCAGCGCGAACAAATCGCGCTGCACGGGATAGTGGAACGGCCACGGGATGTCGTCGTCCTCGAGATGTCCGTCCGGCCACATGTAGGTGTAGTGCGTGTAATACCACACGGTGTTGCCAATGCGTTCGCCCATCGTCGTCGGCTCGATATAGCCCTCGCCGCGCTCCAGACTGGCCTGCAATCCGGTAAACTGCATGGGGTAGTGCTTGACCGCGACCGGCTGTTCTTCGCTCTGCTTTTGAATCGTCGCTAAATCGACGTGCGATGCGGCGATCGTTTGCGCGAATTGGGCGTTGAGCTGCGCCAGCTGGGCCGCCGATAGCGCCCCTTCCGGCGACGCTGCGCGCGGCGCGGGGTGCGCGGCCGGCGGTTTGGCCAGCGCGACCTTCGTGCGATCGTGCTGCGCGAGGCGGCGCGGTGCATGCGGCGCGCGGTGCGCGAGTTCCGGCGCCGCCGACGGCGCGGGTCGAGGAATGCGCGGCGCGGGCTTGGCGGCGACCGCACGCGGCGGCGCGGCGATTCGCGACGGCTGCGGCTGCTGCCGCCGCAGCGGACGGGGATTGGGACGGGAGCGGCTGAGTTGCGCCGGCCGCGGAATCGTACGCCGTTCGAGGCGGACCACGTCGGACGTGGCAACCTCCTCGCGCGGTTGTTGTTCGGGCAAGCGCCGCATGATCTGCGCGACGAAGCGATTGGTATGTGCCCAAAGCGCGCCGCCGAACAAGTGGATGAGCACCGACAGCGCGAGCGCAGCGGCGAACAATCGCTGCGTCCGCGGCGCTCGGCGGGTGGTGATCATCTCGAACCGGTTCATTCCCTACCCAAGCATGCGGTACCAGACGGGGCAGCGCGGACACGTTCCGGAACCCTCGCGCAACGATGATCGATTCGCACGCTCATATCCACGACGCAAGATACGATCCCGACCGCGCCGCGATGCTCGAACGCGCTCGCGAGGCGGGGGTCGCAACGATCGTCACGATCGGAACCGACCTCGAGGATAGCCGACGGGCCTTAGAAACCGCCGGGAAATACGACTTGTTGGCCTCGATCGGCATCCACCCGCACGAGGCGAAAGACGCGCCGCCGGCAGTCGGACCGGCCTTTGACGCGCTGCGCGCAGCACAAGGCGGCGAGCGTGTCGTCGCGATCGGCGAAACCGGTTTGGACTACTATTACGAGCACAGTCCACCCGCCGATCAGCGCCGTGTCCTCATCGCTCAACTCGACTACGCCCGCGCGCACGGCTTGCCCGTCGTCTTTCACCAGCGCGACGCGTTCGCCGATTTCCTCGCCGTGCTGCGCGAACATTTCGACCCCGCCCGGATGCGCGGAGTGATCCACTGCTTCAGCGGCGACGCCGTCCAGGCGCATACGTTCATCGACGAGTTCGGCCTGCGCTTGGGCATCGGCGGCGTGGTGACATTCAAGACCGCCGAGGGGCTGCGCGACGCGGTTCGCAGCGTCGGCCTCGACTCGCTCCTGCTCGAGACCGACTGTCCCTATCTCGCGCCGATCCCGCATCGCGGCAAGCGCAACGAACCCGCGTTCATGACCCAAACCTTGCTCCGCGTCGCCGCGATCCTGGGCCGCGAGCCCGACGAGGTGGATGCCGTCACGAGCGCCAACGCAAGCGCGCTCTTTGCGCTGGGATAGCCGCACGCAGCCCGGCACGCTCCCGCTGCGAGGCGCGAACCTCCGCTGCGCACAGCGAAACAACCACGCCGGCTGTTCGCTTCTGAACGCCCACCTGCAATACCGGCGGCTCCGCTTCGACGAAGACCCTTAGCCGGCGGATCGCCCTTCCGTGCTGGACCGCTGCCAATTGGCCTCGAAGGCCGCGCGCAGACGGTCGACGAGCTCCCCGTCGCGCGTCGCCAGCCCCCAGTCGGCTTGCCGCCCCGCCTGCCCGCCGGCATAGGTCGCGTTGGCGGATCCGATCCAGGCAGCGTCCGGGGCGACCGCCAGCTTCTCGGAGACGTCCGCTCCGGCAGCCGCCCCGACCCGGATTTCAACGCCCAGCCCGGCCAGGCGGGCCAGACAGCGGCGTTCGCGGTCGCCGGCGCTTCCCGGCTGCCGGGCTTCGCGGCCGGCGACGAGCAGCCGCACCGGCAGTCCGGCTCGTCCGCGGGCAAGCAGCGCGGCGTAGACGGCACCGGTTCCAAACGACTCCGTTTCGACCGCCAGCGGCCCGGCGCCGGCTGCCCGAACGAGCCCAGCTTCCGCCGCCGCGGCTTGGCCCTTGGTCGTCTGCAGTGCACCGCCGGCGCTCGAACCCCGACCGTCTAGCGCCTCCCGCAGCGCCGCCACGTCGGCGGCATCGGAGTCGCGCACGACCGTTTCGCTCGCGTCCGCGCTCCAGTTCCGGTCGTCGAGCCAGCCGACGCCGTCGACGAGCGCAGCCTTCAGATGCGCCAACGGTGCGCCGGGCGCGGTCAGCGCGGCGTCGGCGCCGGCTTGCCTCAGCAGGCCGACCGCGGCGCCGTTTTCGGCCGCCAGCGTCCCGTCGGCATCGTCGAGCGGCGCCCGCTCGAGCCGCACCCGAACTTGCGCGCCGGCCCGCGCAGCGGTGACGAGCGCGTCGCGCACCCGCCCGGCATGGAGCGTGTACGCGGCGAAATCGACGCTCCGGGCAGCCGCGACACCCTCGGCGAAGGCGGCGACGGACGAGATCGCGATGGTCACGGGCACCCATCACTCACTCGACGGGTCAAAGAAAGAGGACGGGCGACGGCGAAGCCACCCGGTCGCAGCCAAAGATGGACAAAGCTTTATATGTTCGCGAAATGTTCGCGGCAATCGCGCCGCGTTACGACGCGACGAATCGACTACTTACCGCGGGCGTCGACGAGGCTTGGCGCAAGCGGGCGATCGCGGAGCTACACGCTCCGGACGAAGCCCGTTTGCTTGACCTGTGCTGCGGCACCGGTGATTTGGTCTTCCATCTTTTGCGCAGCGCACCGCGCGCTACCGTGGTCGGCGCCGACTTCTGCGCGCCCATGCTGGCCGGCGCGCGCGTGCGGGCGAAGCGCGAGGATGCTCGCGCCCGGGCCGCGTTCGTCGAAGCCGACGTCATGGCGCTGCCCTATCCCAGCGACTCGTTCGACGGCGCCACGATGGGCTTCTCGATGCGCAACGTCGTCGACATCGTCGCCACGCTGCGCGAGGCCCGCCGGGTGCTCAAACCGGGCGCCCGGTTCGTGAACCTCGACGTCTCCAAGGCGCCCAACCCGCTGTTCCGCCGGCTTTTCAACCTGTACTTCTACGGGCTGGTTCCGGTCATCGGCGGACTTTTCGGCGGCTCCAAGTCGGCCTATCGCTACCTGCCCAACTCGCTCACCAACTACCCCGACGCGGACGGGCTCGCCGACCGGTTCCGCACCGCGGGCTTTACCGGCGTCCGCTACATCCGGCTCGCCGGCGGGGCCGTCGCGATCCATCTCGGGGTCGCCTGATGCTCCAAAAGCGGCCGGCCGGCGATCGCGACTTGTACAGCCTGGTCGAGGATTTCTTCCGCAACTCGTTCTCGACCGGCAACGAACTCATCACCGAAGCGGTGCGCCGCATGCTCGCGGCCGGGGGAAAACGGCTTCGACCGCGGTTCACGCTGCTCGCCGCCGAGGCGATGGGGGCGCGCGCCGCCGATCACCTTCCGCTCGCTGCGTACATGGAGCTCATCCACGTCGCCACCTTGATCCACGACGATGTGGTCGACCAAGCGGACACGCGTCGCGGGGTCAATGCGACTGCGGTCGATTTCGGCAACCGCATCAGCGTCCTGGCGGGCGATTACCTCTTCGCCTGGATCTTCAAGAATGTCACCGCGGGCTATCCGCACCCGGTGCCGCATATTCTCAGTTCGACGCTCGCCGACATCACCGATGGCGAGGTGCTCCAGCTGCGGGCGCTGGGCGATCTCAATCTTCGCCTCTCGGCGTACGTCGAGGTCGCGACCAAGAAAACGGCTCGGCTCTTCGCCGCCTCCTGCGAGTGCGGCGGGATCATGGGCGGCGGCGCCGCGATCGCGGTGAGTGCGGTCCACGATTTTGGCCTCTACTACGGCATCGCGTTCCAGATGCAGGACGATCTGCTCGACATGACCGGTCAAGAGTCGGCGCTGGGCAAACCGGTCGGCAACGATCTGCGGGAAAAAAAGATGACGATCCCCGTCATCTTGGCGCTCGACGGGGCCAATCGCGAGTTTCGCGCAGACGTGGAACGCTTCTATGCCGAAGACGACGAAACGCTGGAACGGATTTCGGGTATCGTTCGGGGGATCGGGGCTCACGGCGGGTTCGTGAAGACGAAGCTCGCCATCGCTGAATACTTGGAGCGAGCGAAGATGTCGCTGGCCCCTCTCGGGAACGTCCCAGCCCGCGCAGAATTCGTTGCCATCGCGGACGCCCTGCTCAAAAGCTAGCGGCTCGCCACTCGGAGGCCTCGCACCACATGGTACAATCGCTCGTCCCCGTCCTCGCCTTCCTGGGTCCCGAGACCTGGATCATCCTCGTCGTGGCCGGCGGCGTTCTGATCTTCGGCGCCGACAAACTGCCGAAACTTGCCCGCAGCGCCGGTCAAGCGAAGAAAGAATTCCTCGTCGGCCAGGCGGAAGCCGATATCGCGGCCGAAAATGCCCGGGCCGACGCGCGCAAGCGCGCCGAAGCCAACGCTGCGGCAGCCGCCAGCGCTCCCGAGGCGGGGCCCGGCACGACCGGTACCACATCGGCGCATCCGCTCTGACGTCCGAGCATGGCCGCCGAGGGGCGCTCGAGCGACGGCGAAACGCAGTCCGTTAGCGTGCCCGAGTGGGACCAAAAAGAGATGCCGTTCACGGAGCATCTCCGTGAACTCCGGAACCGGATGGTCGTCTCGCTGGCGACCGTGGGCGTCCTGGCCGCCGTGCTGTTCTGGCCCTCGCAGTACATCATCCCGTGGATGACGCACCTGTATTTTCCGAATATCCGCCTGCACGCGTTCGGGCCGGCGGAAGTCATCATCGTCGAGTTCAAGTTTTCGATCTACGCCGCGATCGTACTGGGCTTACCCGTCATCCTCTATCAAATCTGGATGTTCATCGTGCCGGCGTTTCACCCTCGAACGCGGCGCATGGTGTACGCGTACGTGACGCCGTCGCTGGTGTTGGGCTTGGCCGGGATCGCCTTCGCGCACTACCTCGTCATTCCGAAAGTGACCGCGGCGCTGCTGATGATCACCAATCAAGTTGCCGAGCAGACGTTCGGCATCGAATCGACGATGAATTTGATCTTGATCCTGCTGCTCGCCTTCGCGCTCGTTTTTCAGACCCCGGTCGTCATGGTGCTGCTGGCCCGCATCGGCCTCATCAACGTGGGGATGCTGCGCAAGTACCGGCGCTACGCCGCGTTTGGGATCCTCTGCGCCGGCGGCATCCTCGCGCCGGACGCCTCGCCCACGACGATGCTCCTGATCGCTGCGCCGATGTACGTGCTCTATGAAATCTCGATTTGGGTGATCGTCCTGCTCGAGAAGTCATGGAAGCGCGAAGCCGCATTCGCGTAATTTTGAGCAGTTGATGGCAGCCACGACTCCCGGCGTCCGGAGCAATCCCTTCGCCGAAGCCTACGACGAATTCATCACGCTGTTCGCCAACGTGCTGTTCGCCGTTTCGCTGTTCGCCGTGTGGGGCGTGCTCACGGTCATCGGGGTGATCGTCGATCAAGGCAAAGACCCCAGCTTCTACTGGCAAAACTACGCGCCGCCGCTGGCCCGGCTGGTGCTGCGGCTCGATCTCGACAACATTTACCACTCGGCGGCGTACGTCGGGATCATCGGGCTCATTCTGGTTTCGCTCGGCGTCTGCACGTTCAGGCGCGTGATTCCGGCTCGGCTGCCGCCGCTGCGCGCGGTCAAGATCGATAAAATCCCGCTGAACGCCTCGGTTGCCGTTCGCGGCGAGGAAGAAGCCGTGCGCAGCCGGGTCGCGGCGTTCTTCAGCGGGCGCGGTTGGCAAGTGCGCAGCCGCGAGATCGGCGGCAGCGAATGGACCTTCGCCGACAAGCACAACTGGGCGCGCCGCGGCGTGCTCGTCGCGCACACCGGGTTCGTCATCATCGCGGCCGGGACGTCGATCTACTGGGCCAAGGGCTTCAGCGGCACCACCGCGGTGATCTCCGGGCAGTCGATCACGATCCCTGAAACCAAAGCCCAGATCACGCTGCAAAAATTCGGCTACCGGATCGATCCGGTGCAGACCAAGAGCGGGACGGTCTTTCAGCCGATCGACTACGTGTCCGACGTCGTCTACAAGGGCCGCGACGGCGTGCCGCACCAAGCGGTTTTGCGCGTCAACCACCCGCTGGACATCGACGGCACCGATTACTATCAAGCGTCGTACGGCTACGCGATCGATTTCACGCTGACCGAAAACGGCCGGCTGGTGGCGACCTCGCCGCGGGCGCCGCTCAAGGAAGGCGAGGCGTTCCCGATCGGCACGTCGAGCCGCGCGATCCAATACGCGCAGTTCATCGGCACCGTCGATCGGCGCACCGGCCAACCCGCCGCGGATCCGCGGCCGAACGATCCGGCGGTCGTCATCGCGGCTTTCGACGGCGACCGCGCCGTGGGCCGGGCGCTCATCCCGCTGGGCGGCAGCATCGATCTCGGCGGCGGCTACCGTTTGGCGGCTAACCGCTACACGCTCTATTCCGGCTTCCAGTACCGCTACGATCCGGGCATCCCCCTCGTGGGTGTCGGAGCGTTCGTGCTGCTGGCGGGCCTGTGCATCTCGTTCTATTTTCTCCCGGCCCGCCTCTACGTCCAGATCAGCGGCGCGGACCACAACTGGAACGTCGGTATCGCCGCCACGACGGTCAAGGGCTATACGATTTACGAAGAGCACTTCGCCGATCTGGTCGAAGCGCTCAAACGCTCCGAAGACGGTCCGCGCGGGACGCGCACGGCGTCTCCCGCGTTCGGAACGGCGTAGGCACCGACTTTTCTCACCCCGGATTCGCCGCGGGTGAATCGAACCAAGCAAAGATCGCGACCTCGGCCGAAGGCCGACCGCCCCGCATTCAACGAAGTCGACTCAATCGAAGATCGCAACCCGGCCTGACGCCCGGGTTCGACCAACCGAATCGATCGACGATCGCGGACCGGCCGGAAGGCCGGAAGCCAAGGAGTATCCGAACGCATGGACCCATCCAAACAGGCACTCGATCAGCTCTTGCTCGTGACCGGACTGTCGGCGTACGTCACCGGGACGCTGGTGTTGATCGGCTATTTCTTGTCGCGCTCGAAACTGCTCAAGCAGATCGGCATTCCGCTCGCGGCAATCGGATGCATCGCGCAGTTTGCCGAACTCGGCGCGCGCTGGAATATGACCGGCGTTTGGCCGCTCACCAATCTGTACGGCTCGCTGTCGCTCTTCAGCGCTTTCGGGGTGCTGATCTTCATGATCTTCGCTTTCCGTTACGACCTGTGGTTCATCGGCTTCGGCGTGCTGGGCATCGCCGCGATCACCTTGGGCTATGCGACGACGTGGAATGAAGGCTATATGCCGGCCGTTCCGGCGCTGCAATCGTATTGGATCAAGGTTCACGTCCCGCTGGTCATCGCGGCGTACGCGTCGTTCATGGTGGCTTTCGTCGTCTCGCTGGTGTATTTGCTCAAGGCGAGTTTCGAGAACCGGCTCGGCGGCACGACCGCGGTGCGCGCTACGGCGGCAGGAGCCGGCGGCAACGTCGGCGTCACGCTCTCGACGGCCTATGCTGCTCCGCGGTCAGCGGTCGGGCCGATCAAGAGCGACACGCCGCACATCGACGCGGCCGCGGAACGCGGCGACTTCTGGGGGCTGTGGCTCGCCGGTTTGCCGTCGTTGGGGAAGCTCGATATTCTCACCTATCGCATCGTCGCGGTCGGCCTGCCGCTGCTGACAGTCGGCATCATCACCGGCGCATGGTGGGCCAAAGAAGCCTGGGGCGCGTACTGGCAGTGGGATCCCAAAGAGACTGCCGCCCTCACCTCGTGGATCATTTACGCGGCGTACATGCACTTGCACACGCGCAGTTCTTGGCGCGGAACGCGCACCGCGTGGGTGAGCGTCATCGGCTTCATCTCGATCGTTTTCTGCTACCTGGGCGTCAACATTTTCATCAGCGGTTTGCACTCCTACAAGATGTAAACCGCCGAACCTCGCGCCTTTCGTGAAAAATCCCGAACCGGCCCCGGCTCGGGATTTTTCGTTCGTTTGCGGACCTACTCGGTCACGGCCTTGTGCCACTCCGTTTGCGCTTCGGGCGGTAAGTGGGCGGGCAGGTTCTTCAAGAAGTATGCGATCTGCCAGATCTGCTCTTCGCTGAGGTTGCCCTTGTACGACGGCATCGCGGTGAAGCGGATGCCGTGCTCGATCTTCCAATACGTTTCGCCTACGGGGTCGTCGTCGACGCCGTGTTTGGCGAACTGCGGCGGTTCGATGTAGAGACCTTTTGCCAGCACCGTCGGTTTGTTTTCCGCCGCACCATGGCACATCGCGCAGTGCTGCGTGTACAGCTTGGCGCCGGCCACGATCGCTGCATCGGACGAAGCCACCGGATAGGGCGGCTTGGGCGCATCGCGGCTGATGGTCGCGTCCAGCGAGGTGTGCGCGGCCCATTTTTCCATCGCGGGCGGAGGAACGTCGGCCGTCGCTGGAACCATCCCGAACCAAATCGCAGCAAATCCGCAAATCGCAAACACGGCCAGCGTCACGATGACCCCGAAGATAAATCGGCCCATTGACCGGGTATTCCTCAGCGAATGCTCGCCGCACTTTCAAACCGCCGCTTTCTCGCATATCTGATCACGGCGGCGCTGTCGGACGGCGGCTACTGGATCGCGGCGATCGCGCAAGGCTGGCTGGTCGTCAAACTCACGAACTCACCGTTTTGGCTGGGCACCGTCGCGGCGGTCACGCAGCTTCCGTTCTTGCTGTTTTCGCTCGCCGGCGGCGATCTGGCGGATCGGTTCGACCGCCGCACCATCGTTGCCGTCAACAACGGCCTGATCGCGGTCATCGCCCTGATCACCGCGTTTCTGGTGGCGACCGGTGCGATCAGCGTCTGGTGGCTGCTCGTGCTCGGCTTCGCGGCCGGCACGATGAACGCGCTCGAGCATCCCGTCGATCGTGCCTGGCTCTACGATCTCGTCGGCGGCCGCGACCTGGGCAGTTCGATCGCGCTGTCGTCGCTGGAGTGGTCGATCGCCCGGACCGTGGGACCGGCGCTCGGCGGCGTCGCGATCGCGACGATCGGTATCGCCGCGGGCTACGCCGCGTACGCGCTGCTCACCCTTCCGCTCGCGGCGCTCGCGCTGGTCCTGCGCGCCGAGTCGCAGCCGCCGCCGATTGCCGGCGGCGCGCGCACCCAACCGGACAAACTCCGCGCGATCGTCATCTTCTCGCTCTTCATCGCGACCTTTACGATCGGCGTCACGCCCTACATCGCGCTGCTCCCCGACATTGCGCGCAACGGTTTCGGGGCCGATGCGCAGCTCTACGGCCTCATGGCGGCGGCGGGCGGCGCGGGTGCGATCGTCGGCGGCACGGGGCTCGCGCTGGCCGGAAACGTGCGCCGCAAAGGGCGGCTCGTGCCGCTGGCGTCCTTCGCCGGCGCCGCGCTGCTGGCGCTGTTCACGCACGTTCACGCGCTGTTGCCGGCGCTGCTGATCCTCGGCGCGATGGGCGCGATCGACACCTTGATGTACGCGCTGGCCAACACCTACGTCCAAGAATGCTCGGGCGATGCCCAGCGCGGTCGCGCAAACGCGATCTTTTCGCTGGCGTTTCTCGGCGGAATTCCGGTCGGCTCACTGCTTTTGGGCATCGTTGCCGCGCGAATCGGGACGGACGCCGCGCTGACGGCTTCGGCGGCCGTCGTTTGCGCGAGCAGTATCGTCTTCTGGTTCGGCGCCCCGCAAGCGCGCGAACTGGGTTGACTGGAGTTGGAGTCCATTCGGTGTTGAATCGCAACGGCGGCGAACCGGCGGCGGTCTCACGGCTCATGGAGACGCTCGCCCATCGGCATCGGACGCTCGACGAACTGCGCTTCGACAACAGCTTCGCGCGCTTGCCGCAGGCGTTCTACGAACGGCGGCAGCCAACCGGGCTTACGCATCCGCACTCGATCGCGTTCAGCGCGGACGCGGCAGCGTTGATCGATCTGGGGCCGGAAGAAAGCCGGCGCCCGGAGTTCGTCGCGCTCGCCAGCGGTAACGCGCTGGGCGCGGGGATGGAGCCGCTGGCCGCGATCTACGCGGGCCATCAATTCGGAACGTTCGTTCCGCAACTCGGCGACGGCCGGGCAATCCTGCTCGGGGAAGTCGTCAACGCCGCCGGCGAAGCATGGGAACTGCAGCTCAAGGGCAGCGGACTCACCGCCTTCTCGCGTTTTGCCGACGGACGGGCCGTGCTGCGCTCGACGATTCGCGAGTATCTGTGCAGCGAGGCGATCCATGCGCTGGGCATTCCGACCACCCGCGCGCTGGCGATGACCGGCGGCGCCGATCCGGTGTACCGCGAGACGATCGAAACCGCCGCCGTGCTGGTGCGGATGGCGCCGACGTTCGTGCGTTTCGGATCGTTCGAGCTCTTTGCGTCGCGCGGCCAGACCGAGCACGTGAAGCTGCTGGCCGATTACGTCATCGACCGGTTCTTCCCGGATGCCGGAAACGGCAGCGATCGCTACGCGCATTTTTTGGCCGACGTCGTCGCGCGCACGGCGCGTTTGATGGCCGCGTGGCAAGCCGTCGGCTTTGCCCACGGCGTGATGAACACCGACAATTTTTCGATCATCGGATTGACGCTCGATTACGGACCGTTCGGCTTTCTCGACGCGTACGAACCCGGATTCATCTGCAATCATTCCGATGCGGGCGGCCGCTACGCGTTCGACGCCCAACCGACGATCGGCTTATGGAATTGCCGCGCACTCGCGCACGCGCTGGCGTCGCTCGTCGCCGCGGACGAGCGCGATGCGCTGTTAGCGAGCTATGCCGGGATCTACCGTGACGCGTACGTCGAGCGGATGCGCGCGAAACTCGGTTTGCTGAGCGCAGCAGCCGGCGACGTTTCCCTGGTAGTCGATCTGCTCGAACTCTTGAGCGGCGCGCGCGCCGACTACACGCAGTTCTTTCGCGCGCTCTGCGCGCTCGATATCGAAAGCACGGCCGCCGATGACCGGGCCGCCGAGATGTTCAGCGAACGCGACGGCTGGTACGGTTGGCAAGCGCGCTATCGCGCGCGATTGGCCGCCGAAAGCACGACGCCGGCGGCACGCCGCAGCCACAAGCAGGCCGTAAATCCGAAATACGTCCTGCGCAACCACCTCGCGCAGGTCGCAATCGAGCGTGCGCAGGACGGCGACTTCAGCGAGATCGCACGGCTGCACGACGTGCTGCGGCGGCCGTTCGACGAGCAGCCGGAAAACGAATCGTACGCCGCAGCTCCGCCCGAATGGGCGCGCGATATCTCGGTCAGCTGCTCGTCGTAATCGATCCGGCTGACTCCGGGCGGCGCGTCATTCGATTGACCGTGGCGCAAACTCGGTATAACGGCTGCATGGTCAAGTGGTCATTCGATACGCACGATGAGCGAGCCGCACGGGCAACGCGTCATGATTTCGCGCGGCACGTTCGCTCCCGGTATGGCACCGATGTCGATGCGATGGCCGCTGAAATCGTCTTGGGCGAACTCATCAGCAACGCGGTGCGCTATGCGCCCGGCCGTACGCACGTGCAGGCGGAGTTCGACGAACGCGGCGTGACCATCGCCGTGCAAGATTCCGGCAAGGGGTTTATCCCGCGGTCGGTGCCGGCCTTGGACGGCTTGCTCAGCGAGTCCGGGCGCGGCCTGGCCATCGTCTCGCGGCTGGCTGAAAGGATGGAGATCAAGTGCCGCATGGACGACGGCTGCTGCATTCGCGCCCGCCTCGACGTTCGCCGCGCGAGCTAACCGGCCGCCGGGGACCGGGTCGCTACTGCACGTAGCGCTCGACGACCTCGGCCGGACGTTCTGCGGTCCGGTCGGGATCCTGACCGAATTCCTCGCGCGCCCGGCGCTGCCGCAGCAGATCCCACAAGCGGTCGAGCTGCACGTTCACTTCGGCGAGCCGGCGATGGTCGTCCGCGCTGCGGGCCGGGCCCTTGTCGAGCAGGGCATGTTCCTCGGCCACCAGGGTTTCGATGTGTTGCTGAAGTTGCTGATCGTTCACTCACCCCGTTTACCCGCTTACCCGCGAACGCTTCCGTGCGACAGAAGGAGCAGGGGGCGAAGGCTGCGCGGCGGACGAGCCGGTCCGGCCAAGAAGAGCCACGGCAACGCGATCAGTGAGGCCGCCGCGCAGAGTGACATCGCGAGCGTGTAGCCTGCGCCGAAGGCCGCTGCCGCGGCGGCGACGATCGAGCCGGCCGTCATGCCGATGCTGAAGGCCAAATTGTACGAGCCCATCGCAGCGCCGCGCGTGCCCGGCGAACTCCGCTCGAAGAGCAGCCCGATCCCGACCGGGACCACCGCCGACCAAGCGATCCCCATGCAGAGCCCCGCCACGACGACCGCCAGCGGCGTGTGAGCGTGCGCCGCAAGCAGCGCGCCGGTGCATTGCGCGACGGCGGTCGGAATCGCCATCTGCCGCGGACCGAAGCGGTCGACGAGCCGCCCGGCGAAAAACCGCAACGCGAACGTCGTCGATGCCAGCGCGGTGAACAGGAGCGCGCCGTTCGCAATGCCGCGCTGGTGAAAGGTGACGATCGCGAGCGCGCCGTTGACGCCGCCGGCCAGGCTGCAGGCCACCAGAAAGGTGATCGCCGGAAGCCACACCGAGCGCATGAAGATCTTGCGCGAGCGGCGCACGGCGCGCATCGTTTCGGCCGGCAAGCCGCTCAAAATCAACGCGCCGGCCAGCGCCACGCCAGCCGACCACACGAACTGCTCGCCCTCGATCCCATGCTGCCAGAGCCAAAATCCGGCCGCCGGAGCCGTGGCGAAACTGAGGTTGCCGACCATGCCCAAGGTGGCGGTCGCCGAAACCGCACGCTCGGGCGCAACGACCGCGCTGGCGTAGGCAAACTCGGCGGTAACATATGCGGTGATTGCGACGCCGCGAATTGCCATGATGAGCCCGATGAGGAGCGGATCGTGAACGAACGCGAGCATTCCGACCGAAAGAACGCACAAACATGCGGCAATTCGGATCGTCGGCAGCCGTCCGAACCGATCGGCGAGTCCGCCGATGGGCACGCTCACCAGGAGCGCCGCGATGGGCCCGGCGCCCAGGACCAGCGCGATCTCGCCCGCCGGCACGTGCATGCGGACCAGGGCGAGCGGCAGCGATCCCAGCGGTACATTCATTGCGACTTCGATCAGGAATGCACTCGCAACGAGAACCGCGTAGACCATCAAATCAGTCTAACACTGCACGCTGCAGTAGGAAACGTGAGGTCTGTGAAACTAAGGTAAATACGTTTTGCGCCGCAACGCGCCGTTCGAATCCGGACGCGCCCGTGCACATAGCGAGACGCACTCTTAGCAAGCAGCTTGGATATTGCTGCCGCCATGGACTTTGGATGAGGAAATAATGGGTCACGCTGAGGCGTACAAAGATGAGGGCACTCCCGCCGAGCAGTCGCGCCGCACCTTCATGGTCAACGCAACGCTTGCGCTCGGGGGCGTCATTGGTTTGGGAATTGCGATTCCCGTGGTGGCGTCGCTGATTCCCTCGAGCGATGCGCTGGGATCGAACTGGTCGCCGCTCACTCCCGATGAACTCGCGCAACTGAAAAAGGCCACGGAGAAGCCGATAAAAGTCAGCTTCTCGGTGAAGACCAAAGACGGCTATTTGCCCGAAGCGTCGACCGACGAATTCGTTTGGGCGATCAAGACCGACGAAGCAACGATGAAAGCGAAGCGGCCCGAACTCTTCGAGGGCATCGCCAAGCTGCCGTATCCGGTGGTCAGCATGGGCTTCGTGGTGTTCAGCCCGATTTGTCCGCACCTCGGCTGCCGGTATGCGTACAGCGACGAGCTCAAGAAGTTCGCCTGCCCGTGCCACGGATCGCAGTTCACCGACTACGGCGCGCACACCGCCGGACCGGCGCAGCGCGGACTCGATCCGCTTCCCTTACGCGATCAGTCGGGGACGGCTCAGATCACTTGGATTCAATACGTGCAAAACGTGTCGGATCATATCGTTCTCTCGTACTCCACCTAAAGGCAGTATTCGATGCTCACCTGGCTCGACCAACGCACCGGCCTCGTAACGTTCACGAAGGATTTCCTCACCGAAGACGTTCCGGGCGGCGCTAGTTATTGGTACGCCTTCGGTTCCGCGACGGTGTTCGCGATGATCCTGCAGATCGTCACCGGGATCTTCTTGACATTCTACTACTCACCGTCGGCGTCGACGGCGTGGGAATCGACGAAGTACATCATGGACAAAGTGCCGGCCGGACATTTCGTTCTGTCGCTGCACTATTGGGGCGCGTCGGCGATGATCGCGTTCATGGCGATGCATTTGCTGCAAGCGCTGCTCTGGGGCGCGTACAAGAAGCCGCGCGAATTGCAATGGGTCATCGGCGTCGTGCTGTTCATCCTCACGCTCGTGCTCGGTCTTACCGGCTATCTGCTGCCGTGGGATCTCAATGCGCTGCTGGCTTCGAAAGTCGCAATCTCCATTGCCGGTTCGGCGCCCCTGCTCGGCGGTGCGATCTTGTCGTTTCTGCAAGACGGCGCGAGCATCGGCACCCTGACGATCAATCGCTTCTTCGGCATTCACGTGTGGCTGACGCCCGCGATCCTCACCGTGCTCGTTGCGCTGCATCTCATGATTTTCCGCTGGAACGGTCCGGCGGGTCCGCCGATCGACGAAGCGCCCAAACTCAAACCCGGGCGTTTCTGGCCGGACCAAATGTACATGGACACCGTGGTTTCGTTCGGTATGTTCGCGGTGATCGTGGCGCTCTCGTTTCTCTCGCCGGCACCGCTGGATGACAAGGCCGATCCGAACAACACCGCATTCGTGCCGTATCCGGCATGGTATTTCATGGCGCTCTTCGCGCTGCTCAACATCGTCGGCGGCATTCAAAATCCGCAACTGCTCGAGATTCTCGATCTCGTCGCGACGATTATCTTCCCCGGCATCCTGGTGCTGGTGCTGATCCTGCTGCCGTTCATCGACCGCAACCCGTCCCGGCGCCTGACACGCCGCCCGTGGGTGCTGGGGCTGACCGCACTCACCATGCTCGGCGCGGTCCTCCTGAGCGTCGTCGGTCAAGTCAACGTTCAGACGCAGCAAGTGCTCCACGGCGTAGCCGGCGGCAGCGTGGCCCAAGCCGCGACCGGCGGTGCCGGGACCCAGCCCGCACCGGGCGGCGCTCCCGCCGGAGCGGCCGGCGCCCCGGTCTATGCCTCCAATTGCGCCGGCTGCCACGGTGCAGCGGGCGCCGGACAGCCCGGCGTCTTTCCGCCGCTGGCCGATAACCCGTACGTGACCGGCGATCCCAAGGCGGTCATCCACACCCTCAACTACGGGCTCAACGGCGCGATCAAGGTCGGCAGCGCTTCCTACAGCGGCATGATGCCGGCCTGGAAGGGCAACCTGACCCCGCAGCAGATTGCCGACGTCATCAGCTACATTCGCACCAGCTGGGGCAACAAAGCCGGACCGGTCACCGCCGCGGACGTAGCGGCCGTCGCCAAATAGGGCCCTACTGCGGCCTCGGATCGACGGCCGGACACGGTCCGCCGTCGACCCGGATCAGGACCGTGCGGCCGTTCGTGTCGAGCGTCGTCATCGTGCGGTTCGCTCGCTGGGCCAGCGCTTCGAGCGCGGGGACGTCGGTTCGCCGGGTGACGACGAACGCGGCCCCCGCAGCGCACACCGTCCGCAGAAAACTGCCGTCGTCGTCCGGATCGATGCTCCGAACGCCCGGGGCGGTATAGAACACCAGCCCGTTTCCGCCCGAGACGCCGCGGATCGCGACGATATCGCCCGGCCCGCGCTGGGCGTTGATGATCGCCGCCATGGGCCCGATCGGTTTGAGACCTTCGGCAACCGGCTCGCCGACGAACACGATGAAATAGACGAGCACCAGGCTGGTGAGCGCCAAGATGTACGGCGCCGCCGCGCGCAGCGGCGAGCGGGCGAGGCTGACCACGACCAGCAGCGAGCCGACCAGCATCCCAGCCGCCAGAACGACCAGCTGCGGACCGACGGCGCTGATGGCCAGCTGATTGCTGCGTCCGAACATCACGATGGCAAACGCGATGCAGCCGACGGTCAGCGGGACGGTGGCCGCGGAGATCAGCGCCGGACGGCGGTCGGCCCCCCGGCTCACCTGCGCGAACCACATCCCGACCACGATCGCCAGCGCCGGGAAGAGCAGAGCGATGTAGTTCGGCAGCTTGGTTTGAGCAAAACTGAAGAACAGCAGGGGTAAAACCGTCCAGACCAGCGCGAGACGGGCAAAGCTGCCGCCGGGCGTTCGGGCCACCTGAATCGCGCGGACGATCCCCATCGGAACGAACGCGATCCAGGGGAAAAACCCCAAAACCAGCACGGGAAGATAGTAGAACCACGGGCCGCGCTGGTTCTCGATCACGCCGGTGTAGCGCCCGACGGTGTAGTGGCCGATCAATTCGCCGGTCGCGCCGGGACCCACGTGGACTGCCAGCAGCACGAACCAGGGCAGCGCCACCGCCGCGAAAGCCAAGCCGGCCACCACGACGATCGCGGGCCGGGGCGCGACGACCGGGCTGCGGGCAAGCCGCTCCCATGCCAACCAGGCCGCCACCACCAACACCACGATGACCGGCGCGACCGGTCCCTTGGCGAGCGTCCCCAGCGCCAAGGCGGCGGCCCCGCAGACGAAGGCGGCTGCGCGCTTGCGGGCATCGAGCGCATCGGGCGAGCGGTTCGGCTCGAAGGCGCGAAACCACCACAGGATTGCCGCGGTGACCGCCAAGTCGAGCAGCGCGTCCATGATCGCCAGGCGACCGACGATCGCCTGCATGAGACTCGTCGACAAAATGATCGCCGCATACGCCCCGGCGCGACCGCCGGCGATCCGCGCTGCCGCGTAGCCGACGGCCCCGCCCATCGCGACCGTCGCCAGGGCCGACGGCAGGCGCATCGCGAACGCGCCGACGCCGAACACCTTGGCGAACAACGCGGCGATCCAGAAATACAGCGGCGGCTGCACGAACCACGGTTCGCCGTTGAGGTGCATCACGAGCCAATCGTGATACACGAGAATCTCGCGCGCGACTTCGCCGTAGGCGGTCTCGCTGTTGTCCCACAGCGTTCCCAGCCCGAGCCCGGGCAGCGTCACGAGCGCGGCGAAGAGCGCGCCCAGAAACGCCGCGCGCCTGGGGACCCGGGCCGCAACGTCGGCGAGTCGCATCGAATATTCCCGTTTAGTCACCGCGCGCACGGAGTCCCGGGAACGGCCATCTAATCGAGTGACGCGTGTACCCGATCATTCTTTGCGTGCGCGACCGCCCGGCGCTCGTCGTCGGCGGCGGGAAAGTCGCCGAACGCAAACTGCGCGGCCTGCTCGACGCAGGCGCGAAGGTGACGCTGGTCAGCCCGGCGGTGACCGCCGAGATCGGCCGCCTGGCGCAGGCCGGCAGCCTGCACTGGATCGCGCGGCCCTTCGCGGCCGGCGACGCCGACCGGGTCTTCATCGCGATCGCGGCCACCGGCGATCCGCGGGTGAACGCCGCGGTCGTCGCCGCGGCCCGCGCTGCGGGGGCGCTGGTGAACGATGCCGCCGACGCGGCCAACGGCGACTTCACCACGCCGGCCATTCACCGCTCGGGCGCGCTGACGGTCAGCGTCGACTCGGCCGGACTCGCGCCGGGTTTCACCAAGCGCATCCGCGATGAGCTGGCCGTGGTCTTCGATACCCGCTACGCCCGCGCCGCCGCGACGCTGGGCCGGCTGCGCGAGCGAGTTCAAGCGGTCGTCCCGCTTCCCGGCCGGGCAGCAGTGATGAAGCATTTTAGCGAACGGGATATCGACGATCTCGCGGGCATGCCGGCGAGCGAAATGGAGCACGAAGTGGAACGCGCCGCCGACACGGTCGCAAACGTCGTCCCCGCCGAACCGCACACGCTGGTCTGCGCGTCGCGCGCCAGCGCCTTGGCGATGGTTCAAACCCGCATGATGATGGCACAGCTCGCGGCTGCCGGCATCGCTTCGACCGTTCTGAACATCACGACCCGCGGAGATGCCGTCCAGGACCGCGCACTGGCCGCCATCGGCGGCGACAGCTTGTTCGTCAAAGAACTCGAGAATGCGCTGCGCGACCGGCGCGCCGACTACGCCGTGCATTCGTGCAAGGATCTCCCCAGCGTTTTGCCCGCGGACCTGACGATCGCGGCGATCACGCCGCGCGAAGATCCGCGCGACGCCTTCTGCAGCGAACGCTATCCCAACCTGGAAGCCGTGCCGCCCGGCGCGCGGATCGGGACCTCGAGCCCGCGGCGCCGTGCACAGCTGCAGGCACTGCGCCCGGATCTGGTCTACGAGGACATTCGGGGCAACGTCGATACGCGGCTGCGCAAACTGCGCGAGGGCGACTATGCCGCGATCATTTTGGCCAGCGCCGGGATGCGGCGGCTGGGCGTTGCGGCGACACACACGGTGCCCTTCGATCCGGCGCAGCTGACGCCGGCCGTCGGCCAAGGCGCCTTGGCGATCGAAACGCGCCTGGACGACCCCCTTACCGCGCGCATCGGCGCCGCCCTCAACGATCCGGCCACGAACCTGTGCGTCCGCGCCGAACGCGCGTACCTGCGCACCTTGCGCGGCGGCTGTCAGGCCCCGGTCGGCGCGCACGCGACCTACGCGGGCGGTGTGCTCAGCCTGACCGCCGTGATCGCGGCGCTGGACGGATCGCGGATCGTGCGAGCCGCCCGGTTTCTCGAACTCGCGGACCCCGGGGGCGCGAGCGTGGCGGCGGCCGAGGCGCTGGGGGCGGCCCTGGGCAACGAACTGCTGGCCGCCGGCGGAGCGGTGATTCTGGCCGGCGACGCCGCCGCGACGCCGCTGGCCGGACGGCTGCTGCTGCTGCCGCGCACGCAGGATCGCCCCAGCCGCATCGCGCCGGCCCTGCGCGACGCCGGCGCCGAAGTGATCGAAGCCGCCGACTCCCAGGCCGCCCAGGCGGCATTGGGGGATCGGCTGCCGACGGCGATCTTGTTTCCGTCCTCGGGTTCGGTCGGCGCGATTACCGAGTATCTCGCCGGTCTGCGCGCGACCGGCCGCCGCCCGCTCGTCGCGGCGATGGGCGGCGCTTCATCGACCAGCGCCGATGCCTGCGGCTTTCCGCCCGACGTCGTCGCGCTGACTGCAGAGGTGGGCGATTTCGTCCAAACCGTCACGCGTTATCTTTTGGAGAACGGATCATGAACATCGCCGAACGCCTTTCCCTCGTCGAACGGCCGCGCCGGCTGCGCTCGAGCCCGGCCATGCGGGCCCTCGTACGAGAGACCCGGGTCAATCGCGATGGGCTCGTCCAACCGCTGTTCATCATCCCCGGCCGCGACGCGAAGGTGCCGATCGGGTCGATGCCGGGCGTGTCACGCTTCTCGATCGATGCCGCCGTTCGGGAGTGCCGCGAGCTGGCTGCCGTCGGCGTCCGGGCCGTGTTGCTCTTCGGCGTCCCCGATGAGAAAGACGCCGTTGCGAGCGGCAACTACGATCCCAACGGGCTCGTTCAATCGGCGGCGCGCGCGATCAAACAAACGCTGCCGCACCTGCTGGTCATCGCCGACCTGTGCAACTGCGAGTATACCGATCACGGCCACTGCGGCATCCTCGACGAACG
The DNA here is from genome assembly GCA_050012475.1 of Candidatus Velthaea sp. GTDB lineage: Bacteria > Vulcanimicrobiota > Vulcanimicrobiia > Vulcanimicrobiales > Vulcanimicrobiaceae > Velthaea. The sequence continues at coordinate 34,653 of JBEKHC010000011.1, read as the reverse complement.
CGGTGACGTCGACAACGACCGCACGCTCGATCTCCTAGCGCGCACCGCCGTGACCTACGCGCAGGCGGGCGTCGACATCGTGGCGCCGTCGGACATGATGGACGGCCGGATCGGCGCGATCCGCCGCGCCCTCGACGGCGAGGGCTTCAGCGGAACCACGATCATGTCGTACGCCGTGAAGTTCGCCTCGGCGTTCTACGGTCCGTTTCGCGAAGCAGCCGATTCAACGCCCGCGTTCGGCGACCGGCGGACGTACCAGATGGATCCCGCCAACGGCCGGGAGGCCCTCCGTGAGGTGCGGCTCGACGTGGCCGAAGGCGCCGATATCTTGATGGTCAAGCCGGCGCTGGCGTACCTGGATTTGATCCGGCAGACCCGCGAACAGATCGACCTTCCGGTTGCCTGCTACAACGTCAGCGGCGAGTATTCGATGCTAAAAGCTGCGGCGGAACGCGGCTGGATCGACGAAGAGCGCGCCGTCGATGAATTGCTCACCGGTTTCTCCCGGGCCGGCGCCGACATCATCATCACCTATTTCGCCAAAGACTACCTCGCGCGCCGGGGTTGAAGTCGTGCCACCGGACATCGGCGTCCTGATTTTGGCCGGCGGGCAGGCAACGCGTCTGCCCAACAAGCTCGAGCTCGACGCCGGGCGCCTGCCGATGATCGTGCGCGTCTTTCGCAACGTGAGCGCCGGCCGCGAGACATTCGTTTCGTGCAAGGCCACCTTCCCCGCCGAAATCGACGCGCTGCTCCCGTGTCCGATGGTCGTCGACCGCTGGCCGCTGCGCGGGCCGCTGGCGGGTATACTCTCGACGATGGCACAAATGCGCAGCCGGTACGTGTTTGCCGTCGCCGGCGACGCCCCATTCATCACCGGCGCCTTCATCGACCGCTTGGCCGAGCAGCTTCGGCCGGGCGATCAGGCGGTGGTCCCGCGCCACGGTGGCCAGATCGAACCGCTCGCCGCCATCTACGAGCGCCAGCCGTACCTGCTGGCGGGAACGCCCACGCTGCTGGCCGGCCGGGGCGCACTGCGCCTGGTTCTCGACGGGTTGGCCACGAATTACATTGACATGGAAGAAGACGAGCGCCTCTTCGCCAACGTCAACACCCCGGCCGACTACGCCGCCATCCACGAGGTCCTCGCATGAACCACGCGCGCTCCGTCTCGGCCTTCGAGCGCTCCAAACGCGTCATCCCCGGCGGCGTCAATTCGCCCGTGCGCGCGTTTCGCTCGGTCGGCGGCACGCCGGTCTTCGTCGGCTCGGGCAGCGGACCGACGTTCACCGACATCGACGGCAACACGTACATCGACTACGTGCTGTCGTGGGGGCCGCTGATTTTGGGGCACGCCAACCCGGCGATTGTCGACGCGGTGCAAAGCGCGGCGACCTTGGGGACGAGTTTCGGCGCTCCCACCCAAGCCGAGAGCGATTTAGCCGAACTGGTGCTCGAGATGGTCCCGTCAATTGAAAAGGTGCGGTTCTGCTCGAGCGGCACCGAGGCGACGATGAGCGCCCTGCGGCTGGCGCGCGGCTTTACCGGCCGCGCCCGGCTGATCAAATTCGCCGGCTGCTATCACGGGCACGGCGACGCGTTTCTGATCTCGGCGGGCAGCGGCGCCCTGACCAACGGCGTCCCGGATTCGCCGGGGATCACCGCCGCCGTGGCCGCCGACACGATCGTCGTCGAATTCAACGATTTGGCCGCCGTCGCGGCCGCGTTTGCGGCCCACCCCGGCGAGATCGCCGCGGTCATCGTCGAGCCGGTCGTCGGCAACATGGGCTTGGTGCTGCCGCAGCCAGGCTTCCTCGCCGGCCTGCGTGAGCTGACGCAGGCCGACGGCGCGCTGCTGATCTTTGATGAAGTGATGACGGGGTTCCGGGTCAGCCGCGGGGGCGTTCAAGGCCGTGACGGCATTCGGCCCGACCTCACGACCCTGGGCAAGGTCATCGGCGGCGGGTTGCCCGTGGGCGCATTCGGCGGCCGGGCCGACATCATGGCGGCGCTCTCGCCCGAGGGTCCGGTGTACCAAGCGGGTACGTTGTCGGGGAACCCGTTGGCGATGGCCGCCGGGATCGCGACGCTGCGGGCGCTGCGCGACGATGCCGTTTACGAACACTTCGAGCGCATCGGTTCGCGGTTGATGGATGGTTTAGAGAACGTGTTCGTCAAACATGGCGTACCGCACACGGCCACACGAGCAGGATCGATGTTTGGGTTTTTCTTTGCGCCCGGTCCGGTGACCAACCTCACGTCAGCTAAGATGTCGGATGTGACATTCTATGGGAAGTTCTTCCATGGCATGCTCGACCGCGGCATTTACTTGGCGCCTTCGCAATTTGAGGCCGGGTTTCTCTCGACCGCCCATTCGGAGACACACATCGATCGAACCATTGCCGCAGCCGATGATACCCTGGCAGTTCTGTTCGCCGGAGCGCGGGTGTGATGCCCGGCGAGAACGGTAGGGGAGGTTCGTCTTGCCGCTCGTTTGCCTAGGTCTCAGCCACCACACGGCGCCGGTCGAAGTCCGGGAGCGCCATACGTTCCCGACCCACCGCATGGGTGAGGCGCTCATTGCGCTGCGCGACTATGAGGCCGTGCGCGAAGCCGTGATGGTCGCCACCTGCAATCGGCTCGAGATCTACGCCGAACTCGAAGACTACGAGTTCGGGGTCAGCCAGCTCAAACAATTCCTGACGAATTTCCGCCACGGCGACGTCGGCGACATGGATTCGTACATGTACACGCTGCTGGGCAGCCAGGCAATCGATCATCTCTTCCGGGTGAGCACGGGCCTAGATTCGATGCTCATCGGCGAAGCCGAGATCCTCGGGCAAGTCAAAGATGCCTACATCCAGGCCCAGCGCGCGCGCTCGCTCGGCAAGACGCTGCACACCCTGTTCCGTGAAGCGCTCAATGCCGGCAAGGCGGCCCGCAGCCAGACCTCGATCGGCAACGAATCGACGTCGATCGCGACCGCGGCCGTGGATTTCGCCAAGTCTCACGTCGGATCGCTCACATCGAAGTCGGTGCTCGTCATCGGCGCCGGCAAGATGGGCTCGTTGGCGGCAAAGCGGCTCAAACTCGAAGGCGCGACCGAGATCGGCGTCATGAACCGGTCGCGCGAACGGGCGAGCAGCATCGTGGCCAACCTCGGCCTCGGCCGCGCGCTCGAGATGCCCGGTCTGGTCCAGGCGATGGAAACGGCCGACATCGTGATCACCTCGACCGGTGCCTCGCACTTCATCCTCACGCCCGGCAACGTTTCCGAAGCGATGCTGGCCCGGCTGTCGCGCCCGCTCACGATCATCGACATCGCGGTGCCGCGCGACGTCGACCCCGAGGTGGCGTCGGTCCCCGGCGTTCATCTGGTCGACATCGACGCGCTCCAGCATGTCGTCGACGATAACCTCGATCACCGCCGCGAAGCGATCCCGCTCGTCGAGGAGATCATCTCCGAGCACACCGAACGCTTCCATTCCTGGTATCAGTCGCGCATCGCGGTGCCCGTCATCAGCTCGCTGACGCAAAAGGCCGAAGCGATTCGCGACGGTGAAGTCGAGCGGCTGTTCTCGCGCTGCCCGGACCTCACCGCGCGCGAACGCATGCTCGTCACGGGCATGTCGCTCACGATCATCTCCAAGCTGCTGCATACCGCGGTCGTGAAGATCCGCGACAAGGCCGCGGAGAATCACGTCGAGGCGATGAACCACGCGCTCATCCTCAACGAGTTGTTCGACTTGCGCGCGGAACTCGAGGAAGCCGGGGTGGCGATACTCGCCATCGATGCCGACCATGCGGAGTAAGTTTGGCTGTCGGGAAAGTCTGGCTGGTCGGTGCGGGGCCGGGTGATCCAGGCCTTCTAACGGTCAAGGGCGCCCGCGCGATCGCGCGCTGCGACGCCCTGGTGTACGACTATTTGGCGTCCGAAGCGATCGTCGATTTGGCGCCGCCGGACTGTGAAAAAATCTACGTCGGCAAGAAAGCCGGAGCGCACACGGTCGCGCAAAACGAGATCACCGGGCTGATCGTGGCTCTCGGGCTCGCCGGCCGCCGAGTCGTGCGGCTCAAGGGGGGCGACGTCTTCGTTTTCGCTCGCGGCGGCGAAGAGGCCCAGGCGCTGCGCGCCGCCGGTGTCCCGTTCGAGATCGTCCCCGGCATCACGTCGGCGATCGCGGTGCCCGCCTACGCCGGCATCCCGCTCACCTACCGCGGCCGCAACACCTCGTTCTCGATCTCGACCGGGCACGAAAACCCGCGCACCGGCAGCTCGTCGCTCGATTTCGCGAAGCTGACGAATCCGGCGCAAACGATCGTCTTTCTCATGGCAATGGCCAATCTCGGCGCAATCGTGGATGAACTGCGCAAGAACGGGATGCCGGGCGACAAACCGGTAGCCATCGTGCGCGAAGGGACCAAGCCGACACAAGAGACGCTCGTCGCCACCCTCGATACGATCGTGGCCGAAGTCGAGCGCACCCGGTTCGCCGCGCCTGCCGTGGTGGTCGTCGGCGACGTCGTCAACGAACGCGAATCGATCCGGTGGTTCGACAACACCCCGCTGTTCGGCAAACGGGTTCTCGTCACGCGCGCGGCGGCACAAGCCGACGACGTGTGTGCCCGGCTCGTCGAGCTGGGGGCCGAACCGATCGTTGCGCCGACCATTGCCATCGGGCCGCCCGACGATCTGCTCGCCGCGCGCGCAGCGATCGACCGCGTGCGCGACTACGCCTGGGTTATCTTCACCAGCCGCAACGGCGTGGAGGCCTTTTTCGACCGCTTGGCCGAACGCGGCCGCGACGCGCGCGCCATCGGCGACGCCAACGTCGCGGCCATCGGCCCGCAAACCGCTGCTGCCCTCGCGGAGCGCGGCGTGCGCGCCGACTTCGTTCCGGCGCGCTTCGTCAACGAGGCCGTCGCCGACGGCATGCTCGAGCGGACGCGTCCGGGTGACGCGATTCTGCTCTTCCGGGCTCAGGAAGCGCGCGACGTGCTCCCGCAGGCGCTGCGCGCTGCGGGGCGTGTCGTCGCCGACATCGCGGCCTATAAAACGCAGACGGTCATCGACGCGGAGTTGGGGGCCAAAGCCGCGTTAGCCGATATCCTTACGTTTACCAGCGCCAGCACCGTCACGGGTTTCCTCGCCAACGTTCCCGACGCCGGGAGCGCCTGTGCGGGCAAGGTGATCGCGTGCATCGGGCCGATCACCGCCGCGGCAGCCCGGCAGGCCGGCCTGAACGTCACCGTCGTCGCCGACGAATTCACGATCGACGGTCTCGTGCGCGCGCTCGACAGCGCCGTTCTCGCCTGAGCATTCCGCAGCTGCTCGCCGGCGCCGCGTTCGCCGCGATCGTGGCCTTCGCAGCCTGGCGTGCGCGCACGCTCGACCGCGGCGGCGCGGTCGCGGCGTTCGCGGTCGGCGCGCTCACCTTCGGTTCGGGCGGATGGCCGTTCACGGTGGTCTTGTTGGCGTTCTTCGTGCCCTCGGTGCTGCTGAGCCGGTTCGGACGCAAGCGCAAGAAACTGCTGGTCGACATCGGCAAAGGCGGAGCGCGCGACGCCTGGCAAGTCCTCGCCAACGGCGGAGCGGCGACGGTCTGCGCGGTGGCCGCGGGCCTGCTGCTGCACGCCCCCGACCGGTTCGAGGAAACGCGCCCCTGGATCGCGGCGTTCGCCGGCGCGTACGCGGCGGCAACCGCCGACACGTGGGGCACGGAGATCGGAACGCTCGCCCGCGGCGCGCCGCGCTCGATTCTGACCGGCCGGCGCATCGCCCCGGGTCTGTCGGGCGGGATCACGGTCTGGGGCACGCTCGCCGAGATCGCCGGCGCGGTCTGGATCGGCGCCTGCACGACGGCTGTGCTGGGCCGCTCGGCCGCGTTCGTGCCGATCGTCGCGGGCGGCATCATCGGCGCGTTCGCCGACTCGCTGCTGGGCGCGACGGTGCAAGAGCTGCGCTGGTGTCCGGTCTGCGAACGAACGTGCGAAACCGATCCGCACGTCTGTGGCACCCCGACGGCGCTCGTACGCGGCATCCGCGGCTTCTCGAACGACGCGGTCAACTTCGCCGCGACGTGCGCGGGTGCGGCGACGGCGTTCGCCGCCGCGTTTCGAAACTAAGGCGGTGCCGCGCGCAGCGCTTGATGTTGCGTTGCCGCCCGCAGCAACGGCAGCAAACGGCCCGGCGCCATGGGCTCGGCAAAATAGAATCCCTGCATGAACCGGCAGCCGATCGCGCACAAGATGTCGTGCTGCTCGACATCTTCGACACCCTCGACCACGCAATCGAGTTTGAGTTCGTTGGCCAGCGTGAGCACCGTCGTCGCGATCGCACGATCGAAGGTATCGGCGGCGATATCGGCGACGAAGGCCCGATCGATCTTCAACGTGTCGATCGGGAAATATTTGAGGTAGGCCAGCGAGCTGTATCCGGTGCCGAAATCGTCGATCGCCAAACGTACGCCCAGCGACTTGAGCCGGCTCAAGCGCTCGACCATTTCGCCGAATCCGTCGACCATGACGCTCTCCGTCAACTCGATTTCGAGCTGTTCTGCGACCAACCCCGAGCGCTGGAGGATCGATGCGACCAGCGAAATGAAATTCGGTTGGCGGAACTGCAGCGCCGAAACGTTCACGCACATCCGCACGTCGAGACCTGCCGCCAGCCACGCTTGTCCTTGACGGCAGGCCTCGCGCAACACCCACTCGCCGAAGGCGACGACGTATTCGGTCTGATCGAGGAGGTCGATGAACTCCGCGGGCGGCAAGAGGCCGCGCGTCGGATGGTTCCAGCGCGCGAGCGCCTCGACGGCCACGATCCGATCGCACGCGATATCGACGATCGGTTGATAGTACAGCGCAAGCTCGCCGTTCTTGAGCGCCGCGTTGAGCTCGTTCCGGCGCCGGCCTTCATTGGCGGCGTGAGCAGACATCTCGCTGCAGTACCAGCGCGAGCGGTTGCGACCGGCGACTTTTGCCGCCCGCATCGCCGTGTAGGCGCCGCGCGCTAGAACGCCCGCATCGCGTTCGTGCTCCAGCGGCGCATTGATCCCGACACTTACCGAAAGGTGGTACGGCTGCAGCTCGATCACGAACGGCTCGGCGATCGCGAGCATCAGCTCGCGGGCGATCCGCGAAACCGCCGCATCATCCCGCGCCGTCGTCACCAGCACGCCAAAGATATCGAGACCCAGATAACCGACGCAGCCGCCGGCCGCCACGCCGTCAGCGAGCCGCGCGCCGAGCATGTGCAGCAGCCGGTCGCCGATCTCGCGGCCGAACAGGTCGTTGGTCTCGCGAAAGCGGTCGACGTCCACCACGAAAACGGCCACGCCGTTTCCCGCTTGGGATTCGCGCTGCAGCGCATCGCCGACGCGCTGCAAAAAGTAATCGCGATTGGGCAATCCTGTCAAGCGATCGTAACGAGCGGCGCGCCATTCCGATTCCTCACGTCGCCGGCGCGCCGTGATGTCGACGAGCACGGCTGAGCCGGGCGCGTCGGCCTGCTCGGGAAAGAAGCCCGTTTCCTGGACGACGGCAACCGATAAGTCCGGCGCGACGGTGCGGTACTCCACGGCGTAGGCGCGGCGTTCGGCCGCCGCGGCAGCGACGATGCGCTCGACGGTGCCGATGTCGTCGGCATGGGTCCGCGACCGGAGGTCAGCCTCTTGAGCCCCGCCCAACCGACAGAAGGTCGGTTGCGGCAGGGAGATGATGCCTGACTCCACGCTCATCGGACCACGACGAAGGTTCCCATCTTACGTTCCTATCGGCGCCCAGTGGAGACTTCTTCATCGCCCTCTGCGAGCCGAAAAATGAAAAGAGGAGCCGGTCGCTGCAGACCGGATGACAGAGCGTGGCTATCGCAACGCCGCGGGTTAACGGAAAGTCAACCTTCCGCCCCGCGCACCCGGCCGTCAACGTCGTCGAAAAAGGCCCGGCGCTCGTCGTCATCACGATCGGGATCATGCTCGCGACGCTGATGCAGACGCTCGATACCACGATCGTCAATGTCGCGTTGCCGGTCATCCAAGGAAATCTCGGCGCGACCATCGACGAAGGCGCCTGGGTGGTGACCGGCTACATCGTTTCGGCCGTCATCGTCATCCCGCTCACGCCTTGGCTGCAGATGCGATTCGGCCGCCGGCAGTATTACTCGACAGCGATCATTGGCTTCACGATCGCGTCGGTCTTCTGCGGGTTGTCGGATTCGATCACGTCGCTGATTTTTTGGCGCGTGATTCAGGGCTTGTTCGGCGGCGGTCTCGTCGCGACCGCGCAATCCGCGCTGCGCGACACGTTTCCCGCCGACAAGCTGGGTGCCAGTCAAGCGCTCTTCGCGATGGGCGCGATCGTCGGTCCGTCGGTCGGTCCGACATTGGGCGGCTGGCTCACCGATAATTTTTCTTGGAACTACGTCTTTTTCATCAACGTGGTTCCCGGTGCGATCGCGGCCGTCATCATCTTGATGCGGCTGAGAAATCCGAACGAGCCGCGCGCCTTGCCGCTGGATTTCGTCGGCCTCGGATTGCTCGCGCTGGGCCTGGGCTCGCTGCAGTACATCCTCGACGAAGGCCAGCGCAACGACTGGTGGAGCGATCCGGTCATTACGACGTTCGGCGTTCTCGCCGGATCGAGCCTCGTTGCGTTCATGGTCTGGGAACTGTGGGGCACGCAGCGGCCGATCGTCGATCTGCGCGCATTTGGGTATCGCGCCGTTACCGCGGGGACGGCGCTCGGCTTTGCCATCGGCAGCGTGCTCTTCGGCGCGACCGTGATCTTGCCGCAGTACGTGCAGAGTCTGCTGGGTTTCACTGCGACGCTCAGCGGCGAGTTGATTTTCGTCCGGGCGTTCTTCATCGCGGCGCTGACGCCGTTCATCGCGCGCTTCGTGGGCAGCGGAAAAATAGACGCGCGCATCTTTCTGTTCGTCGGCTTCGCGCTGATCGGCAGCGCTCAGCTCTGGCTGGCGCTGATCACCACGAGCGGAACGAGCTTTGAAGCCCTAGTCGGTCCGGCGATCATGAGCGGCGTCGGGTTGTCGTGCGTGTTCACGCCGTTGTCGATCGCCGTTTTGAGCGCGCTGCCGCTCAACGTCGTGCCCAAGGCGGCCGCGTTCAACAGCTTGGCGCTGCAGCTCGGCGGCTCGTTCTCGACCGCTGCGCTCGTCACGCTCCTCGCCCGGCGCAACAGTTTCCACCAAGAGATTCTCGCTGCGCACGCCGTGCGCTCGAGCGTCGCCGTGCAGTCGCTGCTCGCCAATCACGGCACGATCGGCGGCCTCTATGCAACGATCGTGACGCAGGCGGGCGCGATGTCGTATGCGGACGCCCAGTTCGCACTGGGCGTGCTCGCGTTCGTGCTCATGCCCCTGATCCTGATCCTGCCCAAGCGGCGCAAAGATGCGGCGCATATCGAGATCCGGCCTGAATAACAGCCAGATTACACTTCGCGCAATCCGCGGCGTTGGCGGCTACGCCGCGAGCCGCGGTTGTGTTCGGCGCTGCGCGCCGAGCCGTCGTTGAGGCTGGCGCCGAAGCTGCCGTGCCGGGTTCAGCGCTTCGCACCGAACCCGTGGCGTTCGCGGCTGCGCCGCGAGCCGCGCGTGAGGGTTGCGCCTACGCGGCGGTCGTGCCGTATTTCTTGTCGAGATACGGAATGATGTCGTCGTCGTCGTCGAGCACGACATCGCCGTCGACGAGCACCGGAATGCTCGTTTGCCCCGAAACGCGTTTCACTTCATCGCGCTCGGCGTGCGCGTGCGGAACGTTCACCGTTTTATAGTCGAGCAGCAAATCCGTGAGCTTCTTGCGCACCCGCGCGCAATACGGACACCATTCGGCCTGATACAGCACCATGTCGGTCGATTTTCCCATGAGCTCCCTCTGACGTTCTCGCCTTTAGAAGGACGCGCGGCGAAAAAGGTTGCGCGCCGCCCGTGCGGGCATTTCTCCGGCACGAGCTGCGATGAACGCTTTCGACCCGCCGCCGGCCAGAATCCGCATCGCGATCGTCCTGTCGATCGCCGCTCATCTGTGCGCGCTGTGGCTCCTGGCTCTCCTGCTTGACAGCCGCTTCGTTCCTCCGTCGAGCGAGACCGACAGGGGCGTCGTCAGCTTGGTCACGACGATCGAGCATCGCGCCAGGCTTGCGCCGCCGCCCGCAGCGCCTCGCCGCGAACGGCCGCGGGCCACGCCGGCGCCGGTTGCCGTCGCGGAGCGGCGCTTGCTTACAACTGTCGCTTCACACGCTCTTATCATCCGGCCGCTGCCGCCGACCCATGCCGTCATCGTGGCGCGTCCGAGCCTGGCGCTGGTCGCATCGGCTCTAACGGCGCTCCCCACCGCCGCCATAACACCAAGGGCTCGCGCGGCAACGCCGGCTGACGCGGCAAGCCCGCCGCCGGCGATTGCAGCGACGACGCCGGCACCGGCCCCGTCGGCCACGCACCCGCCCGCGGTCGTCGCCGCGAGCTTCGGCGGCCTCTTCACACAAAATTATCCCCCGGCGCTCGCCGAACCGTCGGCCCTCGCCGAGATCCGCACGCTCGCGAGCGGACGAACCCGCATTCGGATCGCGATCGATGTCGATGAAACGGGTCAGGCGACCGGTGTCCGTTTTGTCGCACCGGCCTCGGACCCGCAGATCGAAGACGAAATTCGCAGCAAACTCCTGGCACTGCATTACGTCCCGGCAGACTGCAACGGGCTTCACTGCGACGGAACGCTCGAAGTGACACTCTAACCGCGCTGTCCGGTACGCGGCGCCGAACTCCAAGCGGCGGGCGGAGCTAGTCTCCGACGGACGGCATGCGGCGAAACCGAGCCGCCACCGCAGCCCGGCCTCGCGGCGCAGCCTCAACGCCACGTGCGGCTCGCGGCGCAGCCGCGAACGCCACGGGTTCAGTGCGAAGCTCCGAACCCTGCACCGCGCTTGCGGCGGAGCCAAGTCCCGTTGCTGCTTAGACCTTGCCGATATCGAAGGGTACGCCCAGCTCGCCGGCGAGCTTTTCGAGCCCATCCCACACGTTCACGTGAACCGGCACACCATGCTCGCGATGCGCGAGCGTGTTGTCGTGTTCGATCTCGCCGGCGACATAGATGCGGTCGTGGTCCGGAGTTTTCGCTGCATCTTTGAAGCCGCGCAGCTCGCGATCCATGTCGCGCTTGAAGTCGGCGACGTCGCGAAACCCGTCGATGCGAAACGCGGCGAACCAATGGGAGATCGCGCCGGGAACCGGACCGTCGCCGGGCAGCGGCAGCAGCGTGCCGAACCTTCCCGCCGAGAGCACGCCGCAGAAGACATCGGCGAGCAACCCCAAGCCGTAGCCCTTGTGCCCGCCGTTGTCGACGCCCCGTCCCCCCAGCGGCAAGAGCGCGCCCTTGAGCGCAACGTGCGGGTCGAGCGTTTCGTTGCCTGCGGCGTCGATGGCCCAGCCCGCGTTGAGCGGTTTGCCTTTGCGGGCATACACTTCGAGTTTGCCGCGCGGCACCGTGGTCGTGGCGAAATCGAGCACGAACGCCGGCTCGTTGCCCGCCGGAACCGCGTAGGCGAACGGATTGGTACCCAGCATGATGTCGCGGCCGTACGTCGGCGCGCCGTACCGAACCGTATTGGTCGACGACATCCCGACGAGATCGTGTTCGAGTCCCATCATGGCATAGTAACCGGCGATCCCGTAGTGATTGGAGTTGCGCACGGCACCGAACGCGGCGCCGTGCGCCTGGGCCTTCGCAATCACCTTCTCCATGGTGCGTTTGGCGACCGGATGGCCCAGACCGTTGCCGGCGTCGACGAGAATCGACGTACCCGTCTCGCGAATCGTCTCGACCTTGGGGTGCGCTTCGATCTGGCCTTTGCGCAAGCGGCTCACGTAATACGATTCGAGCCGCGCCACACCATGCGACTCGATGCCGCGCAGGTCGGAGGCAACCAAGACGTCGGCGACGGTCGCCGCGTCGAGCGGATCGATATCGACGTTGAAAAGGATCGCGCGCACGAAGTTCTTGAGGCGTTCTTCGGTCGCCAGGCGGTAGCCGGTTGCGTTCATGGTGTGTCCGAAGCTTCGACGCCCCCACGCAAAATACGCTCACGTTCCAGGCGAAGGACCCGGCGAGCATCGCGTTCGATCCTGGTCCGGATGTGATCGCGCTCATTCCGCGGATCGAAGCGGCCGCTCCGGCCGGCATCGACGCGTTTCGTTTGTAATGAGAAGCGCTTGCGCGCACCGCGACGATTGCGGTATAAGGCGGGCATGCTCTTTGGTCTTCCGCCCACCACCTTGCGCAACACGAAAGCCGCCGTCGTGTGCCTGCGCATTTGCTCCAGTCTGGCTTGGCTCGACAGCGCGTTCGTCGGTAAGGACGCGAAGTGGGCGCCGGCCTTCATCCACGGCGGCGGACTCGTGACGCGCATCCACACGACGTTCGTCCACACCGCGATCGATGCACGCGTCGCGCAAGTGCTGAACTGGTACGTGGTGCCGCACGCCGCGCTGTTTGCGCTGCTGATCGCCGTTGCCGACACCGTCGCCGGCGTTTCGCTGGGCTTGGGTGTGTTCGTGCGCTTGGGCGCGACGATCGCGATCGTCCGCGCGCTGACGAACATCGTCGTCGCCGCCGGCGCGGGCACCGACACGATCGGTTATAACGCCATGCTCATCGTTGCCGCGGCAATTTGCATCGCAACCGCGGCGGGACGCAAGTTCGGCCTCGACGCCCGGCTCGTCGACCGCTATCCGCGCGCCGAGGCGTTGCGCCTCGTCGCCTAGCGCCCGTTCGCCGGCGCGTCACAGCGTCGTTTTGCCCAGCGCGCTCAAAATCAACTCGACGGCCAAGATCGCGGTTTGGTTTTGGCGGTCGAGAATCGGATTGATCTCCGTAATTTCCAACGAGCCCAACGCGTTTGAGGCCGCTACCGCTTCCATGAGGAAGTGCGCTTCGCGATAGCTGATGCCGCCGCGCACGGCGGTGCCGACACCCGGTGCTTCGCTGGGATCGATGCCGTCCATATCAAAGCTGACGTGCAGCGAGTTGGGCCCCCGGCCAGCGATTGCCAAGGCCTCGTCGATCACGCGTCCCATCCCCAAGCGATCGATGTCGGACATCGTGAACGCGCGCACGCCCAACGCTTTGATGATGCGTTTTTCGCCGTCGTCGACGTCGCGCAAGCCGATGAAGACCATCCGCTCGGGCGCCACGCTGTGTTCTTCGAGCGCAAAGTGCACGGGCATCCCGTGCACGTTGCCGCTGGGCGAACTGCGCGGGGTGTTGATGTCGCCGTGCGCATCGACCCAAATCACCCCGGGCGCCGCGCCGCGCCCGCGGCGCACGCCCGCCAACGTGCCGATCGCGATCGAATGGTCGCCGCCCAGCACCAGCGGAAAGCTCCCCGCTCGAACGATCTCCTCGACGACGCCGGCGAGTTCGCGGCAGACGTCTTGAATGATCGGCAAATACTTGGCGTGCTGCATTTCGCTCGACGCCGACTCCGGCTGGGGCACGGCCAGATTGCCGTGATCGTTCACCCGGATGCCGGCCTTCTCCAGCGACTCTTTGAGCTTGGCGTAGCGAATGGCGGAGGGTCCCATGTCGACGCCGCGCCGGTCGGCGCCCAGATCCATCGGCACGCCGACGACGTCGACGCCGGCGACGTTCACCGGGAAACCTTTTCGGGCCGCGAGCCGCGCAGCGGCTTGCGCGTCAACGGCGGCGGCGCCTCCGTTTCCGGGACCGCCTGCGGGATCAAATGTTCGCGCAGCACGCGCAGCATCGCGGCGACCGGCACCGACAAGAACGTTCCCGCCAGCCCGAAGAGTTCGGAGCCGACGAGGATCGCGAGAATGATGTACAGCGGCGAAAGCCCGACGTTGTCCTTGAGGACGCGCGGCGCGACGACGTTGCCGTCGATCTGCTGAATGACGGCGAACAGCCCCGCGACGATGAGCGCGTTGGTCGGACCGTTCACGAGCAGCGCGATGGCCACCGACGGAACGAAGCCGACGACGGCGCCCGCATACGGGATGAAGTTGAGAATGCCGGCCGCCACGCCGATGAGCAGCGCGTACGGAACGTGCATGAACGCCAGCATGACGCCGATCATCGTGCCGACGATGGCACCGTCGATGAGTTGGCCGCGCACGAAGCCGCCGAGGACCTGGTCGAGATCGTCGACGACCGCTTCCGCCTTGGCGCGACGTTTGGGCGGAAACAGACCCAGCGCATTGCGTTTCACGTCGCCGGCCTCGATGAGCATGTAGGCCGACAGGACCGGAACGATGATCAGCGTGGCAACCACCGAAACCGCCGACAGCACGATGGTGAACGTTTTTTGCGCGGCGTCGATGCCGTACGTCTGCACGAACGTTCCCAGTTGGCCGGGGAGGCTGGCAAGATAATTGCGCGAGCCGACGGGGATGCGCGCCAGCAGCGGATTGGTCGGGTTTGCCAGCTCGTCTTGGGCCTTGGCGACGAAGCCGGGGAACTGCTGCACCAGCTTCTGCGACTGATCGATCAGCGGCGGCACCAGTCCCAAAACCGTCACGACCAGCAGCAGCGCCAGCATCACGTACACGATGGCGATCGACCAGCCCACCGAGACGCGCTCGTTGAGCCGCCGCACCAACGGATAGATCAGGTACGCGAAAAATACCGAGCCCACGACGAGCAGACCCGTCGTCCGGATCGCGGCGAAGAAGTTGAGCGTGCTGACCAGCAGATAGATCGCGAGCGCGATCACGACGAGAATTTTGAGCGCATAGGTAACGCGCCGCTCGCCGCGTGTGATCGGCCGGCGCGGGGTCGGTCCCTTGCGTGCTGCGGGCACGTTCATTTCGGCGCGGTTCGCGACCGTCGAAAGGCCAACCCGCATCGAGGGCGTAGTCACCCCCGGATGTTGCACGGTTTCCGCGCGGTCTGCGCGGCATTGGTCGCCGCCTGGGGTATCGCACTGCTCGCGGGTTGTTCGCATGCGAAAACGATCGCCGAGGGCGGCCCGGCACGAATCGGGATGGTGACCGACACGGGCGGTCTGGGCGACCGTTCGTTCAATGATTCGGCCTATGCCGGCTTGGTTGCCGCGCAAAAAGCATTGCACGCCGACATCTCGGTACTGCAATCGAAGTCCGCGTCGGATTACCAGCCCAACCTCACCGTGCTGGCAAATAAAGAGTACGACCTAATTTTCGCGATCGGCTTCCTGATGGCCAAGGACTTGAACGAAACGGCGGCACGTTTTCCGCAGCGCCGTTTCGCCATCATCGACGCGGTCGTCGACCAGCCCAACGTCGCATCGGTCACGTTCAAAGAGGAGGACGGCTCCTTTCTCGCCGGCGCGGCTGCTGCGATGGTGAGCAAAACCCACCAGATCGCGTTCCTGGGCGGAATCGACATCCCGCTGCTGCGCAAATTCGAGGCCGGGTTCACCGCGGGCGCGCGCGAGATCGACCCCAACATCAAGGTCGCGGTAAAATACGTCGGCAGCTTCGACGACGCTGCGGCGGGCAAGGAACTCAGCGGCGTGCTCTTCGATCAAGGCGCCGACATCGTTTTCGTCGCCGCGGGCAAAGCCGGGATCGGAGCGATCGATCAGGTCAAGACGCGGCCGAACGACTACATCATCGGCGTCGACTCCGATCAGGACGCGCTCGCACCGGGCAAGGTGCTCACCAGCATGATCAAGCGCGTCGACGTCGGCGTCTTCCGGCTGGCGCAGGAAACCGTCGCGCAAAAACTGCCCAGCGGTCAACTCGTCCTGGGACTCAAAGAGAACGGCGTCGGGCTGAGTTCCTTTGCGTATACCAAGAACGTGATGACGCCCGAGCGCATCGCCCGGATCAAGCGCATTCGCGCCGCCATCATCGCCGGAACGATCAAGCCGCCCGCGACGCGCGAGGAACTGGCCCAGTTCAAACCCGTTCCGCTCGGACGGTGACGAACGTCGCGCATGGCTGAGGCGGCGCTGCGCCTGCGCGGGATCCGCAAACGCTACGGAGCGATCGCGGCGGTCGACGGCGCGGACATCGACGTTTTTCCGGGCGAAATTCACGCGCTCGTCGGCGAAAACGGCGCGGGCAAATCGACCCTGGCCGCGATCGCATACGGTGCGGTCAAACCGGATGCCGGCACGATCGAGGCGCACGGCACCGTTGGCCTCGTCCACCAACACTTCGCGCTCATCGAGCGCCTGCGCGTGTGGGAGAACATCCTGCTCGGCCGCGAACCCCGGGCGGGTCTGCGCATCGACCGCGACCGGGCCCGCGCGATCGTGAGCGAGCTTTCGGCCCGGCACGGGTTGGCAGTCGATCCCGATGCCGCGGTCGAGACGCTGCCGATCGGCATCAAACAGCGCGTCGAACTGCTGCGCGAACTCGTGCGCGAGCCAGCGGTCCTGCTGCTCGACGAGCCGACGGCGGCCCTCGCGCCCACCGAAATCGACGCGTTTTTCGTCACCGTTCGCGCCCTTGCCGAACGCGGCACGGCGATCTTGATCGTCACCCACAAGCTCGCCGAGGTGATGGGCTACAGCGGACGCGTCACGGTGATGCGCAGCGGAAAGATCGCGGCCGATTTTCGCACCGCCCAGACCAGCGCTGCCGAAATCGCGCGGGCCATGGTGGGCGGCGAAATCCCCGCACTCGCAGCGCGGGCCGCGACGCCGCCGGCGCGGCGGCTGGAAATCCGTGCACTGCGCGCAGGCGCCGGCGCCGGAGCGATGGCGAACGCGAGCCTGCTGGTGGGAGCCGGCGAGATCGTCGGCATCGCCGGGATCGAGGGCAACGGGCAAACGCAGCTGGCCGATGCGATCGGCGGCGTCGTGCCGTATTCCGGCGAGATCGTACTCGACGGCACGCTGCTGCCGCCGGGCGAAAGCCCGGCCCAGCGCATCGCGCGCGGCATTCGCATCATCCCGCAAGACCGCCGCCACGAAGCGCTGGTGCTGGACTGGAACGTGACCGACAACGTCGCGCTGGGCCGGCAGCGCGATCCGCCGCTGCGCCGCGGCGTGGCGATCGACCCCGTCGTCGCCCAGCGCTACGCCGCCGATGTCATCGAACGCTTCGACGTCCGGCCGCCCAACCCCAAAGCGATCGTGGGCGCGCTGTCGGGCGGAAATCAGCAGAAAATCGTCGTCGGCCGGGCCCTGGCGGGAAGCCCCAGCGTCGTGGTGGCGTATCAGCCGACGCGCGGCATCGACATCGGCGCCGCAACGCTGGTCGGGTCCCGGCTCATCGAAGCCCGCAACGCCGGCGCCGCCGTGCTGCTCATCTCGTTCGAGCTGGACGAAATCTTCGCCCTGGCCGACCGCGTCTACGTGATGTTCGGCGGAACGTTCGTCGGGGAATTCGATCGCGCGGCGATCGATCGCGGACGAATCGGTGCGCTGATGGCCGGCGGCTGATGCTGCGCGCCGTTCGCGATGCGCTCGTTGCTTTGGGCGTCGTCTTCATCGTCGGCAGCATCTCCATGCTGCTCGCGCACGTCAGTCCGCTTGCGGGCTTCAGCGCGCTCTTCGACGGGGCGCTCGGTAATCAATCGGAAGTCGCCGAGACGCTGCTGCAAACCACCGCACTGCTGTTTCCGGCGCTGGGCGTCGCGCTGGCGTTTCGCGCCGGGCTATTCAATATCGGGGCCGAGGGCCAGATCGTGCTGGGCGGGATGACCGCCGGCATCCTGGGCGTCGCGCTGCCGTTGCCGGGCCTGGTGCTGATCCCGCTGGTGCTGCTGGCCGGCGCGTGCGCGGGCGGGCTGTGGGGCGGGCTGGCCGGATTCCTCAAGGCGCGCTTCGGTGCCAACGAAGTCATCGCCACCCTGATGCTCAACACCATCGCGCTGCTGTTCGCCACGTATCTGATCGGCGGGCCGTTCAAACAACCGGGTGCGGGCGCGGCGGAAACGCCGCAGCTGCCGGCTGCGGCGTGGCTGCCGCTGCTCGTGCCCGGCACGCGGCTGAGCGTCAGTTTCCTCATCGCGCTCGTGCTGGCCGCGGCGCTCTGGTACCTCTTCGCGCGCACCGTCTTCGGCTACGAATTACGCGCGGCCGGCGAAGCACCCGAAGCAGCCCGCCGCGCCGGCATCGATCTGGGCCGCACTGCGTTCACGGCGATGGCGCTCTCCGGTGCGATCGCCGGCTTGGGCGGCGCGACCATCGTGATGGGGGTGCTGCACCGCTTCAACACCGGGCTCTCCCCGGGCTACGGTTTCATCGCAATCGCCGTCGCGCTGGTCGGCAATCTCGAGCCGCTGTTCATCATCCTCGCCGCGTTCGGTTTCGGGATCTTGCAAAGCGGCGCGATCGCCATGCAGGCCGAAGCGAACGTTCCGCGCGACGTCGTCACCCTCGTCGAGGGATTGGTCATCGTGGCCCTGGCGGGGCGGCGCTTCGTCGCGGGGCGCCGGACCGCATGAGCGATTTCGCCGCAGCGTCGCTGGCACTGCTGGCGCTCACGCTGGTCAAAGCCACGCCGCTGATCTACGCCGCGCTGGGCGGCGTACTGTCCGAACGGTCGGGCGTGGTGAACATCGGACTCGAAGGAATCCTCGTTGCGGGCGCATTCTGCTCCGTCGTCGCCAGCGCGGTCAGCGGAAGTCCCCTGCTGGGCGTGCTCGCCGGCATCGCAGCCGGGGCGCTGCTGGCCGCGATCCTCGCCTTCGCCGCGACCCGCTTGGGCGTCGACCAGATCGTTGCCGGCACGGGGCTCAACATCGTCGCACTGGGCGGCGCGGCGTACGGACTGGTCCTTATCTTCGGCCAGCCCGGCGCGTCGCGCGAAGTGCCGAGCCTGGGCCGTCCGGGCGAAGCGGTGCTCATCGTGCTGGCGTTCGTGCTGACGGCGGCGCTGTGGTTTGCGCTGTTCCGGACACCCTGGGGCCTGCGCGTGCGCGCGTGCGGTGAAAACCCGCGCGCGGCGGAGATCGCGGGGATCGATGCCCTGCAGACGCGCTTCTGGGCCGTCGTCATCGGCGGCGCGATCGCCGCGCTCGGCGGCGTCTACTTGTCGCTCGCGGAGCTCGACCTGTATTCCGACGGCATGACGGCGGGCCGCGGCTACATCGCGCTTGCCGCCGTGATTTTCGGCCGTTGGAATCCGTGGGGCGCTTTAGGCGCCGCGCTGTTCTTCGGCTTCTTCGCCGCCTTGCAGTACTCGCTTCAGCGATCGGGTATCCCGAGCGAACTCATGCAAGCGCTGCCCTATGTAGCCGCGTTGGTTGCCCTGGCCGGCTTTGCCGGCCGCGTCCGTGCTCCGGCGGCCGACGGCGTTCCCTACGAACGATCCTGACCGCTCGCCTCTACGTACTGAGGGGCGCAAATTCCGTAGTCACTACGGACGCGCGCTCGCTCGCACTCGCGTACTCTCATTCCTGAGGAGAGTGCAATGACCGTCGCAGAACTGACCGAGCAATATCGAGCCCACGCCGAACCGATCGAGAGCGATACCCGGTGCACGAGTTTCAGCAAGAGCCGCGACCGCTTCTGCCTAGCGTACGGCCGCTACGAGTGCAAAGACCCCGACTGCAAGCACCGCTCGTGCGGCCTTCATGTCATCCGCAACGATCAGGGCATCTACTGCCCACAGTGCAGCGGGCCGGTTCGGGCCAGCAAACGCTGAACATTCGCACGGCCCGCGAGCCTTGACATCTTCGCCGCGGCCACAGATGATGAGTGCAGATGCATCTGCACGCGCTGCGGCGGCTCATCGTCATCACCACGTTGATCGCGCCGCTCGTTTGCGGTACGCGGACGGCTGCCGGCGCCGCAGCAATTCCCGGGCCGCTGGTTCAACTGCAGAGCCAGCTGAGCTTGCTCTCGACGCGTGCGCCGGGCCATGTCGGTGTCATGGTCAAGGATTTGACGACCGGTTTGAGCACCGGCGTCAACGAGTCGGCGAACATGCCTGCGGCGTCGACGATTAAAATCCCCGTGATGGTCGAAGTTTTCCGGCAGATGGCAGCCGGTGACTTCGACCTCAACCGGCTAGTGACACTCGAACGCCCCGACCGCGATGACGGTTGGGGCGATCTCGTTTACGCGCACCCCGGCAATCGTTACCGCGTTTCCAATTTACTGCGGCTGATGATCGCCGACAGCGACAACACCGCGACGAACATGCTCATCCGGCTCGTCGGACGCGTTCACATCAATCAAACGATGGAACGGCTGGGACTGCGACAGACGCGGCTCGCCGACTACATTCGCTCCGACGGCGATATTCGCAGTTTACGAACTAGTCCGCTCGACATGAGCCGGCTCCTCGACTGGATGGCGCACGAACAGCTCGTCGATGAGTGGTCGTCGCGCGCGATGATCGCGATTCTGACCGGTCAGCGGCACAACGGTTTGCTGCCCGAGCCGTTGCCCGCCGGAACCCAAATCGCGCACAAAACCGGGACGCTGCACGATACGCTCAACGACGTCGGCATCGTCTATCTCAACAACTCGCCGTACGTTATCGCGGTATTGACCACGCATTTGCCGACGCTCGCCGCCGGGCGCAATTTCATCCGCGGCGTTTCCCGGCTGGTCTACACGTCGTTCGAGAAATTCGCGCTGTGGCGTGAAACCAACCCGCTGCCGGGTCTGGCCGATACGGGGACGCCGCCTGCCGATCGTTCCCCCGACGTCAAAATGTGGACACCGCCGGCAGCCGAAGCCGGCAGCGCCCAATAACCGCTTCGCTTACGCGCGGACCGTGCGCGAAGCGTATGTCTTGATGAGCCAGCCGGCGTATTTCGGCAACTCGCCTCGCGTGATCGCGTTATAGAGATCGCTCAACTGCTTGCCGATCGGTCCGGGTTTTCCATCGCCCACCGGGCGGCGATCGATCGACGCGACGTACTGAACGCCGGCCGCGCTTCCGCTGAGCAGCACTTCTTCGGCACAGTAGAGTTCGCTGCGATCGATCGAGCGCTCCACGACGGTCAGGCCGAGCTCGTGCCGCGCGAGATGGATGATCGTCCGGCGCGTGATGCCCTCGAGGATATTTGCCGAAGGATCGGGCGTGTAGATGACGCCGCCGCGGATGAGGAAGATGTTTTCGGCGCTGCCTTCGCTCACGTGCCCATCGTGCGAGAGCATGATCGCTTCGTCGAAGCCGTTCATGATCGCGTCGCTCTTGGCCAGCGCTGAGTTCACGTAGGCGCCAGTGATTTTTCCGCGTGCCGGCGTGCTGGTATCGTCGATCCGGCGCCACGAACTGACCGCACACGACAACCCCGCGGTCGCATCGAAGTACTTGGTGAACGGCAGCGCGATGATCGCGAAACTGTCTTTGACGTCGTGCAGGCGCACGCCGATCTCTTCGGCCGACTTATAGGTGAGCGGGCGGATGTAGATGTCGCTGCGGAAGTTGTTGCGCGCCACCAGATCGACGGTGAGTTCGGTGAGTTCGTCGACCGAGTGCGGCAACGTGATCATCAGGATCTTCGCCGACTGCGCGAGCCGCTCGTAGTGGTCGCGAACGTGCAGCAGATACAATTCCTCATCGCGTTCGGACCAAAAGCCGCGTACGCCCTCAAAGCAACCCGTCCCGTAATGCAACCCGTGCGTGAGCAGCCCGACCTTGGCCTCGTCGTACCGGGCGAAGCGCCCGTCGGCATAGACCGTCAAATCCGAAAGCATGTGCGTCCAATCTCGTCATGATGCGCGGAGCCGAATCTGCCCGGAGTTCACGGAGCACAAGCGCGGAACCTCGCCGAACGCCGCATGCGATGCGTAACGTCTTCCTGACTTTCTTGCGTTTAGGACTGACGTCGTTCGGTGGGCCGATCGCGCACATCGGCTACTTTCGGCGCGAATTCGTCGAACGCCGCGGCTGGCTCGACGAACGGCTCTTCGCGCACATCGTGGCCTTCTGCTCGGTTCTGCCGGGGCCGACCTCGAGCCAAGTGGGGATGATCGTCGGCTTGGTGCGGGCCGGACCGCTGGGCGCGATCGCCGCTTGGCTGGGCTTCACGCTGCCCTCCGCGCTGGTAATGGCACTCTTCGGCGCCGCGTTGACGTCGCTCGAAAGCGAGGCGCAGCCGGCTCCCGCCGTGCTGACCGGAATGCTCGCCGGACTCGGCGCCGCCGCGACGGCGATTGTCGCTGTGGCCGTCTTGGGCATGGCGAAAAGCCAGTGCCCGGACCGGATGACCCGGACGATCGCCGCCGGCGCAGCGGTCTTGGCGTTGGCCCTGGCCCCGGGTGCGGTTTGGCAGTGGGTGCCGATCGTCGCCGGCGCGCTCGCCGGCGCGCTGTTGTGCCCGCGCGCCGGGACGGAAGCCGCCGCCGGCGCCGCCCGGGCAAGCGCGACTTTAACGATTGCGATTCCGCTCGCCGTGTCGCGGGCGGCGGCGCTGCTGTTCGTCGTCCTTGCCGTCGCGGCGGGACTCGTCGCGAACCATAACGCGACGGGTTTCTTGCTGGCGACGCTCGTCCGCGCCGGCGCGCTGGTGTTCGGGGGCGGACACGTCGTGCTGCCGCTGCTGCAGTCGCTGGTTCCCGCCGGCCTCATCTCGGGGCGCGATTTTTATGCCGGCTACGGCGCGGCGCAAGCGGTGCCCGGCCCGCTCTTCACCTTCGCCGCATTTTTAGGCATGGCCAATCATTCGCCGCTGCACGGCCCCTGGGGCGCCGTCGTCGCGACCGTGCTGATCTTCGCCCCCTCCTTCATGCTCATCTTCGCGCTGTTGCCGATCCTGGACGCGCTGCGCGCGAATCCCGCCGCTGCGGGTGCGCTGCGCGGCGCCAACGCCGCAGTCGTCGGGTTGCTCGCAGCGCTGCTGTACTCACCGCTCCTGCTCTCACTGGGCACATCGCTGTGGCGCGTGGCAATCGCGGTCACCGTTTTCACACTCGTCGCCGTCTGGAATGCTCCGCCGTGGCTGGCCGTCGCTCTTGCCGCCGCGCTCGGCGCGGCCGCAGCGGCGGCCCGGTTCGCGTTCGTGTAAACCGTACGGGACCGCAACGTCGCGTGCGCGAACGACAGCCGCGTGTTTCTCGAAGGCGATCGGACATTCGACATGCTCTGGGGCGCAGCAAGCGGCGCCATTTCGCTGGCGCTCGCCGTTCCGCTGTTGTGGTGGTATCTTCCCGCGCACCGCCGATCGGTGTTCGGGACCGCGATCGATCCGAACTATCGCTTGCAATTAGCGTACGGTTTGCTCGGGATGGGAATGTTCGGAACCAATTTACTGTGCCGTTTCATTCCGCACGGCTTTTTGGAATACGTCCATCCGACATTCGCCTTCATTACTTTCGCGATGCTGTTGGGATTGGGGCCGCGGATCGTCTTCCTCGTGCGGCAGTCGCGCCGCCGTCCCCACCCGATGCGCGCATCGTAGCTGCTGCGGCGCCTTCCGGCACTGCTGCCGACCGGGCACGCCCGACGAACACCACCTTCAGCCGTCGGCGAATTCCGTTCATCCGCCGAAAGCCGGAGCGCGGGCGTGGCCGAGGGCGCCCATCACAACCGGTTGTAATCTTTTCGCGTTATGATGATATGTGCTCGCGGCGCGATGTCGCGGGCAAGAAGGTCATCATGCTCGGATTCGCTCAGCTGTCACGCCGCACCGTCGCTGGTGTCGTCGCCGTGGCCATATCGTTCGCTCCGCTGGCTGTTCTGGCGCAAGACATCCCGTCGTACGCTCGCAGTTCGACGATCAGCACCGACGAAACGATCCACGGCCGAATCCGCTCCGTCGACGGCGCCTTCAACCTGTCGGTCGACGACGATCGCGGTTTCATCGACAGCGTTCAACTGCATCCGGGCACGATCATCAATCCGACTGGCCTGACCCTGGCTGACGGCATGAGCGTGACGATCCTCGGCTACAACGCCGGCGACACGTTCGAAGCCAACGAAATCGACACACCCTACACCTATGACCTACACCTATGATGGGCCGCTGCCGACGCCTGTCTACTACGGCCCTGGCTATTGGTGCCCGGGGTTCGCCTACGGGTACGGGCCGTCGTTCAGCTTGGCGTTCATCTTCGGCGGCGGCGGCCCGTGGTTTTACGAACACCGGCCCTTCCGCGGCCGCCCGTGGAACGGGCGCGCCTATTTCGGCGCGGCGGTTGGAACCGACATTTCGCGCGGGCGCGCGCCGGCCGTCGTCCGCCCGCAGGGTCCGGCCTATTCGGCGAGCGAGCGTCCCGGTGTCCGGTACGAACGCAGCCCGGCTACAGTACGGACCGGCGGTTCTGAACGCGGCGAAATGCGCGGAGCGGGCGGCGGCTATCCAGGTGCCGCCCACGGCGGCTACGGCGGCGCCCGCGGCGGCAATGGCGATACGCACGGCGGGGGTGGTGGCGGAGGCGGAGGCGGCGGGGGCGGTCACGCGCGTTAGGGCGCCGGGCAATCCTCAACTGCCCGCCAGCGCGTACGTGCGTTCGGCTTCGAGATCGTCGCGCGACAACTGACCGACGAAAGCGCACGAGAGCGTTCCGTTGGGCCGCACGAACAGCGTCGTCGGATAGGCGTGCATGCCGATCGATTTGTAGAGGCTCGACGACTCGTCGAGCGCCATGGGGTAGTCGCTCCCGAAGCGGAGCGCGAACGCGCGCGCCGTCGCGGCCGGCTCGCCGATATCGACGCCGACGACGAGCGTGTCGGCCGCGTGCGCGGCAGCAAACGCGCTGACGTCGGGAGCCTCGGCGACGCACGGACCGCACCACGACGCAAACAGATTCACCACGACGAGTTCGCCGCGGTGGTCGGCCAGCCGGAACAGCGTGCCCGTGACGGTGATGAAGGTGAGGTCGAGGGGAACGTTCGTCGGCAGCGACAGCCCATTGGCTCCGTGAACGTGATGCCAGCCCTCGTCGCGGCGCCGCGCGCCCAGGGCGAGGATGCCCCCGGTTATGGTCAGGAAGGCGGCGCGAGAGATCACCCCCAGAGCTTACCGCGAGTCATCGGCGGGGTAACGAAGGTCAAAGCGCACTCGGACGCGTAGCAGCGGAACCTGTCGGGCGCCAACCCGACTTTTTGTCGGGGTGCTCGAGATGGAGGAGTCGTCGACGTGGCACAAGACTTCCTGGATCGTTCGCACTCGATCGCCGGACCTGGTTTCAGCCGCTGGCTGGTCCCGCCCGCGGCGCTTTGCATCCATCTCGCGATCGGCCAAGCCTACGCCCTGAGCGTGTTCACCAAACCGATGGCCCAGCTCATCGGCGTCACGGCTCCGGCTCCGGGCGACTGGACCGTCGCACAGCTGGGCTGGATCTTCAGCATCGCGATCGTGTGTCTCGGACTCTCGGCGGCATTCGGCGGCCGCTGGGTCGAAGACGTCGGGCCGCGCAAGGCCATGTTCGTTTCGGCGCTCTGCTTTTCAGGCGGATTGCTCATCGCGGGCGGCGGCGTCGCCCTGCACGCCTTATGGCTCGTGTTCCTCGGCTACGGCGCCATCGGCGGCATTGGCTTAGGGATCGGCTATATCTCGCCGGTCTCCACGCTCATCAAGTGGTTTCCCGATCGGCCGGGCCTCGCCACGGGCACGGCGATCATGGGCTTCGGCGGCGGCGCGCTCATCGGCGCTCCGCTGGCGAACGGGCTCATGAAGTTCTACGCCGGCCATACCGCGGCCGGAACCCCCGCATCGACTGGCGTCGCGCCGACGATGCTGACCATGGGCGTCATCTATCTGTGCTTCATGCTGGTGGGCGTCTTTATCGTCCGCGTGCCGCCGCGCGACTACCGGCCCGCAGGCTACGTTCCGTCGGCGGCAGCGGGCAAAATGATCACCACCGGCCAGGTCCTGGTCAACAGCGCGGTGCGCACCCCGCAGTTCTATCTGCTGTGGGGCGTGCTGTTTCTCAACGTCACCGCCGGGATCGGGGTGCTCGGTCAGGCTTCGCTCATGATCCAGGAGATGTTCCCCGGCCGCGTCAGCGTCGCGGCGGCCGGCGGTTTCGTCGGACTGCTCAGCTTGTTCAACATGGGCGGACGAATCTTCTGGGCGTCGCTGTCCGACGTGATCGGCCGGCGTCCGACCTACATGATCTTCTTTGCGCTGGGCGCGACGATCTACGCCCTGATCCCCACGCTGGGACACGCCGGGAACGTTTTGCTCTTCGTGCTCGGCTACGGCGTGATTCTCAGCATGTACGGCGGCGGCTTCGCGACCATTCCGGCATATCTGCGCGACCTCTTCGGCACGCTCAACGTCGGCGCGATCCATGGCCGGCTGCTCACGGCCTGGTCGGCCGCGGGCGTCGCCGGACCGGTGCTCGTCAACTACATCCGCCAATATCAAATCGATCACGGCGTGGCCAAAGCCGACGCGTATTCGACGACCATGTACATCATGGCCGGCCTGCTCATCGTCGGTTTCCTGTGCAACTTCATGGTGAAGTCGCTGGCCGACCGCCACTACACCACGAGCGCGCCGGTCACGGCATAGGGAGACCATATGGAGCAGAGCAAACCGGGCGCCGGCGAACCGGCCACCGCGGTCAAACTCGTGGCGGCGTGGGTGTTCGTCGGCATTCCCTTAGCGTGGGGATTTTTGAATACGGCCGTGAGCGCGAGCGCCCTCTTCAAGTAACGAGACGTGGCCGCCGGCGAAATTACGGCTGCGGCGAGCCCTGCGGCGCAGCGCCGCTGCGCGCCCGTTTCGCTTCGACGAACGCGAGCACGCCGGCAAGATCGCGGGTGTTGAGAATCTGCGACGGCTGCAGCCACGCGCGGCGCGCTTGTCCGATCGCGTAGGCAATGTTGGCTAATTGCTCGATGCCGTGCGCGTCGGAATCGCAGGTGAAGGTGACCCCGAATTCGCTCGCGCGCCGGGCGAGCGAACTGGGCAGGTCGAGCCGATTCGGTTGGCCGTCGATCTCCAGCGCCGTGCCCGTGCGCGCCGCCGCCGCAAACACGGCGTCGTAGTCGAACTCATAGCCCCCAAACGTTTCGATGTGGCGGCCCGTCGGATGTCCGATGATGTTCACGTATGGATTCTCGCAGGCCCGGATGAGCCGGCGCGTCATGTCGTCGCGCGAGATATTGAGCGCCGAGTGAACGCTGGCCACCACGATGTCGAGTTCGGCCAAAACCGCATCCGGAAAATCCAGCGTGCCGTCGGGCAAGATGTCGACCTCGCTCGAGCGCAGCGTCCGCACGCCGTACTGGTCGCCGATCTCTTCGACGCGCCGGCGTTGCGCGCGCAGATCTTCGGGCGACATGCCCATGCCGCCGCGGCCCCACGAATGATCGCTCACCGAATGATACGCATAGCCGCGCTCCGCGGCGGCGGCGATCATCGCTTCGAGCGTGTTGCGGCCGTCGCTCCACGTGCAGTGCATGTGAAAGTCGCCGCGCACGTCGGCGAGTTCGACGACCGCGGGCAGCGTGCCGTCGCGCGCGGCCTCGATCTCGCCGATGCCCAGCCGCAGTTCGGGCGGAATGTAGGGTAAGCCCAGCCGCTCGTACACCTCGGCTTCGGTCCGGCAGGTCGTGGTCGTGCCGGCGCCCAGATCGACGATGCCGTTTTCGCTGACGCGCAGATTCTTACGCACCGCGAGTTCGCGCAGCTGAATGTTGTGCTCGCGGCTCCCCGTAAAGTGCTGCAGCAGGTTCCCGTAGAGATGCGCCGGCAGCACGCGCAGATCGATCTGCAGTCCTCCGCTCAGCCAGACGCTCGCTTTGGTTCCGCCTTCCGCAAGAACCGCTTCGGCCTGTTCCCAACGCGTGAACGCCGCGATCACCGCATCGGCATCGTTTGAAGTGCACAGGATGTCGATGTCGCCGACCGTCGGTTCCTGGCGCCGAACGCTGCCCGCAGGCGTGAGATCGGCAGCGTCCGTATGCGCCGCCAAGTAGTCGATGATCGAGTTTGCGATAGGCAAGGCCGCGCCCAGCAGCGTGCGGCGCTGACGGCCTTTGAACGCAAGAACCCCGCGGCGGATGTTGTCGATCGTCTTTGCCCCCACGCGCGGCAAGCCGTCGAGCCGGTTTGCCGCGAGCGCGGCCTCGAGGTCGGCCAGCGACGCGATGCCCAGCGTGCCGAAGAGCTGCTGCGCGGTTTTCATGCCGACGCCCGAGACGCCGAGAAGTTCGACCAGCGTCAGCGGATACTTTGCGGCCAATTCCTCGAGATACGCGCACGATCCGGTCGCGCAGATCTCGGCGATCCGGCCGGCGATCGTCTTGCCGATCCCGGGCAGCTCTTGCAGCCGGCCCGCCGCCGCCAACTCGGCGACCGGCGCTGCGTTTTCGAGCGTCTCGGCGGCCCGCTCGTAAGCCATGAATTTGAAAAACGGCTCGCCGGCAAATTCCATGAGCGTCCGAATCTGCATGAGAGTCTTTGCAATGTCCGCATTCGGTAAGCGCGTCATGAGGATTCCATTCCACGGATCAGAACATGCGTCCCATGCAGCGCACCGTCCGCCCCCGCTTGGATGCGGCAATTCTTAACTTGCCGGTTGAGAAGATGCGCGACGGCTACTATTCCGACACCTATTTCAACCGCGCTCGCGACATCATGCGGGCCGACGGACACCATCCGCGCGTTCGCATGCAAGTCTTCCAACGCAGCTCCGCCGTGCTCTGCGGCATCGACGAAGCCCTGGCGATTCTGCGGCTCTGCTCCGGATATCACGCCGCAGACGGCAGCTGGGTCGACGGCTGGCAAGATCTGCGGGTGCACGCACTCTACGACGGCGACGGCATCTCGCCGTACGAAACGGTGCTGACGATCGAAGGCGACTACTGCACCTTCGCGCATTTGGAAACATGCTACTTGGGCGTCCTCTCGCGCCGGACGCGGATCGCCACCAACGCGCGCGCCATCGTCGATGCTGCCAACGGCAAGGAAGTACTCTTCTTTCCCGCTCGATTCGACCACCATTTGGTGCAAACCGGAGACGGGTATGCCGCCTATATCTCGGGCGCGCTGGGCGTTTCGACCGACGCCAACGCCGAATGGTGGGGCTCGCGCGGCATGGGCACCGTCCCGCACGCGCTCATCGCGGCGTACGACGGCGATACGGTCCTAGCGACCCAAAAATTCGCTCAGTACATCGACCCTGCCGTCAACGTCATCGCGCTGGTCGATTTCGACAATGACTGCGTGGGAACGTCGCTGTGCGTTGCGCGCGCGCTGGGCGAACGGCTGTGGGGCGTGCGGCTCGATACGTCAGGCACGCTCGTCGATGCCTCGATCGTGCCGATGATGGGAACCTTCACGCCGACGGGCGTCAACATGCAGCTCGTGCGCAACGTGCGCGCCGCGCTGGACGCCGAGAGTTTTGCCGGCGTCCGCATCGTCGCCAGCGGCGGTTTTCACGCGCAGAAAATCCGCACGTTCGAAGCCGAAGGCGTGCCGGTCGACGCATATGCGGTCGGCAGCGCGTTCTTCGACGATACCGGCACGTACGATTTCACCGCCGACATCGTGGCCGTGCAGGACGGCACGGGCTGGACGGAGTGTCATAAAGTCGGCCGGCCCGAACGCCCCAACCCCCGCCTCGCACTCGTCGAATAGCTTCGGCGGTCACATTAAAAGAAACCGGCGATAGGCCCCCGTCGCCGGTTCTTTTCTTATGATGGGATACTCGCGGCCCGCGGCTCGGCGCGCAGCGGCGAACGCCACGGGCTCAGCGAAGCTGAGCCCTGCTGCTATACTTGCGCCGTTGCGGTGCTCGCGAGTTTCTCGAGCATGGCGCGATTGAACATCGGGATGTCGCCGGGATGCCGAGAGGTGACCCAATTCCCGTCGGTCACGATCGGCTGATCGCGGTAAAGCCCGCCGGCATTGCGGATGTCGTCGGCAATGGCGGCGAACCCGGTAAGGGTACGGCCGCGCACGACCTGCGCGGAGATGAGAACCTGCGGCCCATGACAGATGACGAACATGGGTTTCTTGGCAGCGTCGAAGTCTTTCACGAACCGCTGCACGTCTTTGTTGGTCCGGATGTGGTCCGGCGACATTCCGCCGGGGATCAGCAGCGCGTCGAAATCGTCGGCGGTGACATCCGCGACGAGCTCTTCGGCTTTCACGCTTTGGCCTTCGTCAAGGCCTT
Organism: Candidatus Velthaea sp.; assembly: GCA_050012475.1. Lineage (GTDB taxonomy): Bacteria > Vulcanimicrobiota > Vulcanimicrobiia > Vulcanimicrobiales > Vulcanimicrobiaceae > Velthaea. The sequence goes on along the minus strand of JBEKHC010000011.1, from coordinate 4,656 downwards.
TTTTACCGCGTATTTTTTGCAGTGCTTTTTCACCTGCGCCGACGATCGTGACGATCGCGCCGGCGTCTTCGAGCGCGCGTTTCGGCTCGAACAATTCAGACTCTTCGAACCCGTCGCCGACTAGCGCGGCGACTCGCTTCCCTTCGATATCCATGCCCCGGGCTTTCCGTGAACCGGCCTCCGGGCCCTTATCCGCCGTTCTTGCAACGCTGGGCTACAAGCGGCCGCCCGTCGCCGCGACGGCCGTCGCAAGCAAATAGGTTATTTCGCTTTCGAGTTTGCCGATCGGATCGAGCAGGGGGTCGTCAGCCACGGCTTTCAGGGTCGGGTTGCGTTTGGTCATATCGTTTTCAGGCACGGCGTGGCGCGGGTTGATTTCGCGCATGTAGATGCGGGCGTCATGCCGGATCGGCCCGTCGGGCAAAAAGAACAGCGGATCGAGTCCGGCCGCATACACCTCGAGCCCCAGCATGCCGGTCTTCTGCATGAACTCGATCGGGCGGACGCGCAGCACGCGCGCCAGCCGCGCCAGCACGGCGACGGTGACGAGCTCGTCCCCTTGGAGGATAGCGTCGGCGCCGCCCGCTTCGCGGCCGCAAGCGGCGGCCAACTCCGCCGGACTGACACGCTTTTCCGCAGCCAGCGCCGCCAGTCCGGCGCCGAAGGAGGGTCCTCCGGCGAGTCCCGTCGCGCCGTCGTAGACGTAGTTCATGCGTGAAGCTTCCGTAAACGACGGCGCGCGACCTCACCGGGCACGACAGCGAAAGCGGCGAAGCGTTGCTGCCCATGGACACCGACGCGCGCAAGAGCCGGCATCTCGACATTTGTCTGGAAGATGATGTGGCCTCGCGCCTGGACGCCGGATTCCAGGCGGTCCGGCTGCGCCACGAAGCATTGCCCGAATTCGCGCTGGCCGACGTCGATTCGAGTGCCCGTTTTCTGACCTTCCGGCTGCGCGCGCCGCTGGTCATCTCGTCGATGACGGGCGGAACCAGCCGGGCCCGCGACATCAACCGGCGCCTGGCGGCGGGCGCGGAGGCCGGCGGCATCGCCTTGGGGCTGGGCAGCGGACGCGCCGCGCTCGAAGACGCGCGCTTGGCGGAAACGTACGCGGTGCGCGACCTGGCGCCGACGATCCCGCTGTTCGCCAACATCGGGGCGGTCCAGCTCAACTACGGGGTCACCGTCGACGACGCACGGCGCCTGGTCGAACTGCACGACGCCAATGCCCTTTATCTGCACTTCAACCCGCTGCAGGAGGCGCTGCAGCTGCACGGCGACACGAACTTTCGCGACCTGCTGCCGAAGATCGAGCGGTTGTGCGGCGCGCTGGGCGTCCCCGTGTTCGCCAAGGGCGTTGGGTCGGGGATCGCGGTGCGGACCGCACTGCGGCTGCGCGACGCGGGGATCGCCGCCATCGACGTCGCGGGCGCCGGCGGCACCTCGTGGGCGCTCGTCGAAGGCCGGCGCACGGGCGACGCCGGACGCGAGCGGATCGCCGAAGCCTTCGGGAGCTGGGGCCAGGCGACGGCGCGAGCCACGGCCGAGATCCGCCGGGCGATGCCCGACATGCCGCTCATCGCGAGCGGCGGCGTTCGCAACGGCGTCGATATCGCCAAAGCCATCGCGCTGGGCGCCGACTTGTGCGGGGTCGCCTTGCCGTTTCTCGAAGCGGCAAACCGCTCTGAGGAGGCCGTCCACGAACTCGTCGGCGAGCTGACCACGGCCCTGCGCATCGCGCAGTTCGCCACCGGCTCGCGCCGGCTCGCCGATTTGCGCGACGCCCTCGCCGTTTAACCGCTTTCCGGCTTGGGGGTGCGCGCTACGCTGACCACGCCGGCCTCGACCCGGACGTCGAACGTGTCGACGCCTTCCAGATCGCCGAGCGTGAGGCGCCCGTTCGTCAAGCGAAAGCACCAGGCGTGCCAGGGGCAGGTAACGGTCAAGCCTTCGATCCAGCCCTCGGCGAGCGGACCGCCTTGGTGCGGGCATGTATTGTCGAGGGCATAAAACAAACCGCCGGCGTTGAAGAGGGCGATCTCACGCCCGTCGACGACGACCGTCGCCGCGGAGCCCGGCGCGACATCGGAAACCATAGCGACGGGAACGAATTCGACGGTCACGCCAGCCAGTTATGCGAAGGGAAAACAGACGCCTTGCTTCGGGATTACCGCGATTGGCTCAAGTCCGAACTCACCGTTCTGGGCAACGCCAACCATCATGCCTACTCGTTGGGCCAAGCGAATATGGCCAAGCGCGCCATCGAGGAGCTCGACAAGCAGTTGGCGCCGACGCTCTACGTGCCGCTGGGCAAAGCCGAGGCCCAGCGGGCGTTGACCGAACTCGAACTGCTCGAGCAGCGCGACACGTCGCTGCCGCCCGGACTCATCGCCTTGCGCGACGCGCTGCGGGTCGCCTTCGTCGAGGCCGAACCGCCGGCAGACGAAGGCGTTTGACCCCGCCGGGCGCCTTTGCTATGATTCGCCGGTCGCCGTCCTGGGGCGCGAGCGCGCGCAGCTGGAGACGAGCGAGACAGGAGCGAACCTTTCCATGCCCTTGACCAAGGAACAGAAGTCCGAGCTTTCGACCAAGTACGGCCGCGGACCGAACGACACCGGCTCGGCCGACGTGCAGATTGCCGTTCTGACCGCGTCGATCAATCAGCTCAACGAGCACCTCAAGATCCACAAGAAGGATCACCACAGCCGGCGTGGGCTGCTCATGCAAGTCGGCCAGCGCCGGCGTCTGCTCGGCTATCTGGCCAAGAAGGATCTCGACCGGTACCGCAAGCTGATCGCCGATTTGGGCCTGCGCCGCTAAGCCCGGTTCGTTTCGCGCGACCGGAAATCTCCATCGGCCGTCGCCGCAACGCGGTAAAGCTTGCGGCGGCCTTTTTGTACCCGTCGCCTGCTTTTGCTGAAACGAGGCGATTTTCCGCGCGCGCACGAACGTATCGCCGGTCAAAGAGTAAAAATAAAATCAGTAAGAAGCGTGCGCCTGCCTCGCGGAGCGCGCGCGAAATAGGAGAACTTGTGCCAGATTCCGTCTCTCTCGAGATTGGGGGCCGCACCCTCATTATCGAGACCGGCGAGCTTGCGAAGCAAGCTAACGGCAGCGCCTTGGTCCGCTATGGCGACCAGAACGTTGTCCTCGCCGCCGTCACCGCCTCCGAGAAACCTCGCGAGGGCATCGACTTCTTTCCGCTCACTTGCGACTTCGAAGAAAAGATGTATGCCGCGGGCAAAATCCCCGGCGGCTATATCAAGCGCGAAGGCCGCCCGTCCGAACACGGAACGCTCAGCGCGCGTCAGATCGACCGGCCGATCCGCCCGCTGTTCCCCGACGGCTTCCGTAACGACGTGCAAATCATCACGACGGTGCTGTCGATCGACCCCGAACTCGACAACGACGTGATCGCGGTCTGCGCCGCGGGCGCCGCACTCGCGGTGTCCGATATTCCGTTCGACAAAAACGTCGCCGCGGTGCGAGTCGGACGCGATGAAGCCGGCGCGTACATTTGTAATCCGACGCTGCCGCAATACGAGACGGGCGGCATGGATATCGTCGTCGCCGGCACGCTCGATGCCGTGATGATGGTCGAAGGCGGCGGCAACGAAATCTCCGAGGAAGATTTCTTGGGCGCGGTGGAGTTCGCTCACGCCGAGATCAAGAAGATCGTCACGGCGATCGACGAGCTGGCAAAGAAAGCCGGCAAGGCCAAACGCGAATACCCGCTGCTCACCAGCGATCCCAAACTCAAAGCGTGGGTCGAAAAGAACTTCAAAAAAGAAGTTGCTGCAGCGATGCGCGTGAGCGACAAACTCGAGCGCAATGCGGCGTTCGACAAGTTGTCGCGCGCGGCGGCGATCGCCAAGCTCAGCGCCAAAGATCCGGGAATCCTTGCGCTGCTCGAAGATAAAGCCAATAAGGACTTCGAGAAGATCATCAAGGCGATGGAAGAGCAAGAGCTGCGCGTGATGGTCGTCGACGAACAGATTCGTCCCGACGGCCGCAAGCCCGACGAGATCCGGCCGATCTGGTCGAAAGTCGGCTACGTGCCGCGCGTGCACGGAACGGGTCTGTTCACCCGCGGGCAAACGCAAGTGCTCACCGCGGCGACCCTGGGTTCGATCAGCGACGAACAGCGGCTCGACGGAATCATGGCGATTCCCAACAAGCGCTATATGCACTACTACAATTTCCCGCCGTACTCGACGGGCGAAACCAAACCGATGCGTGCGCCGGGGCGGCGCGAAATCGGCCACGGTGCGCTCGCGGAGCGCGCGCTCGTTCCGGTGCTGCCGGCCGAGGAAGACTTCCCGTATACGCTGCGGCTCATCAGCGAAGTGCTCGAATCGAACGGCTCATCGTCGATGGCGTCGGTCTGTGGTTCGTCGCTGGCGCTCATGGACGCCGGCGTGCCGATCAAGAATCATGTCGCGGGCGTCGCGATGGGTCTCATCCTGCACGGCAAGAAGCACGCGATTCTGACCGACATCCAAGGTCTGGAAGACGCGCTGGGCGAGATGGATTTCAAAGTCGCGGGAACCGTCGACGGCATCACCGCGATTCAGATGGACATCAAAGTTGCGGGCATCACCATCGAGATCATGCGCGAAGCGATGGCCGAAGCCAAGAAGTCGCGGCTGTTCATCA
>JBEKHC010000010.1:0-75415 GCA_050012475.1 Candidatus Velthaea sp. | reverse complement strand
GCCTCCATCGGGCTCAAGATGCCCGAGTAGCTTCGAGCACGCTCCGCGGCAGCAGGACGCCTGCCGTGCGAAGAACGATCGGCACGAAGCCGTGCGGCTGCAAGATCATTGCAGCCGCACGGCTTTTTTGCTGGGCCGACGGCGGTTCGCGAGAGCGATTTCGCGCACACTCGTGCGGACCGGAAAAGCGACTGGGTTTCGACGCTAACCGGACGTTGCCCGGACGTTGCTTTCGGTATCGTTGACGTACGCTCGAACGCGCAGCACCACCGTTACGTCGACTGAGGAAACCGCAATGATCGCTCAACTCCGATTCAAAAAAGGGCAACGCACGCCGGCGCAGACCGCCGATGTCGAGTCCCCGTTCGTCGCCGCCAAGCGCGAATGGAACGAACGCTACGGCGATTACATCGCACAAGCCAAGAACTGGCGGCTGGCGGCAATTTTCTCGCTGCTCATCTCGGTGATACTCGCGGCCGGGACGATCTGGCAGGCCGGCCAATCCAAACTCGTTCCGTACGTCGTCGAAGTCGACAAACTCGGCGCCAGCGTTGCGGTTGGCCGCGCCGACCGCGTTGCAACGCCCGACCAATCGATCGTGCGCGCGCAGCTGGCGAGCTGGATCAGCGACGCACGCTCGGTCAGTTCGGATCCCGTCGCCGAGCGCGCCACGCTCACCCGCGTGTATTCGCTGATCGGCACGACTGCCAAGCCGTATCTCGACGATTGGTACACGGCGCACTCGCCGTTCGTGACCGGTCAAAGTCATACCGTCGCCGTGACGATCGATGCGGTTCTCCCGCAAAGCGCCACCACGTATCAGGTGCAGTGGACCGAGGAACAGCGCGACCGCGACGGTTCGCATCCGGTCACGACGCACTGGGAGACGCAGCTCTCCGTCGGCTTCCACCCGCCCACCGATGAAACGACGATCCTGCGCAACCCGATGGGCATTTACGTTACCCAACTCAGCTGGACGCAGCGCGTCTAGGGAAGCTCTGATCTCGCCCTGGACGTCGTCGCTGCGCGGTTCATTTGCTAAGGCAAACTTCACCGCTATGCTCCTCGCCAGGACGACATCAGAGCATCCCTAGCCACCCGGTCACTCACTTTAATCACTTAACGCACACGAGAAGTACGATGAAAAAATTTGTATCGATGATCCTCGCCGCGGCCGCGATCGCCACGGCCCCGCTTGCAGCGTTTGCAGCGAATCCCGTGACGGGTGCCGACGGCGTGCTGCGATTCCCCTTCGGCGACACGACGCCGCCGACCATCAACTGCGCACCGTTCTACGTCTGCGACATCACGCTCGAACCAGGCGAAACGATTCAGAACGTCGCGGTCGGCGACTCCATCCGCTGGATCCTGTCGCCGGCCACGAGCGGCAATGCCGGCGATACGCCGCACATCCTGGTCAAACCGACCGACGTCAACCTGACCACGAACCTGATCGTCACGACCAATCGCCGTTCGTACGACATGGCGCTGCATTCGGTGAAGAACAATCCGATGCTGCACGTCGGGTTCTACTACCCGCAAAATCTCGCGCAAGCGTTTCCGACGCCTGCACCGTCGCCTTCGCCCACGCCCATGGATGCGGTGGCAGCGGCCGCTCAACTCGACTTCCGCTACGTTGCGACGGGCGAACACAAGATTCTGCCCAACCACGCGTTCAACGACGGTAAGCACACCTATCTCGAGTTCAACACGCAGTTGCCGCAGATGCCGGTGGTGCTCGAAGTCGGACCCAACGGCGATCAACTCATCAATTATCGCGTGAAAGACTCGACGACCTACATCATCGACGGCGTTCCGGACCGGATCGCGCTCGTCGTCGGCAGCGGCAAGGGTTCTCAGCGCGCCACCATCTGGCGGAAGGTCTGACATGGCGAACGTCAACGACGGGGCGCGCAGCGCCCCGGCATCGCCCAGCGTGGCGATGCCCATCGGGTCCTCGGGCATCGCCGGCAAAGTCGTCGGCGTGACCCGGATCGGCGCCCGCGCCGGTCTCCTCGCGGTCGGTGTGCTGGGCGCAATCGTCCTGGCCATCGTCTACGGCATCTCATCGAGCGGCAACCACCACGCCGATGCAACGCCGGCAACCGTCGTACCGCAAATCCTGGCCACCAGCGACCCGGATGCATTCGCGAACATTCCCGGTGCCGATCCGGGCCGCCCAGTCTCGACGCCCGAGCCGCGCGTACCGCTCCATCCGATTCAACCCGCGCAGCCCAAACCGCAAGTGCAGCACGTCGTGCAGCGCCAGCAACAGCAGCCGGCGGCGCCCGTTCTGCCCGATCCGGCCACCCAGCCGGCGCTCCAGCGCACCGCCGAGGTTCCCGACATCCACGCGCTGAGCGACAGCGCCGCGCGGCTCGCCGTGCCGGCAGCACCGTCGGCGGCCGAAATTGCCGCGGCGGCCAAAGCCCAACGGCTGCTTCAAGCGCAGCAGCAAGCCGAACAGCTCGCCGATGCCGCGCGGCACTCGTCGATCGTCATCAGCGCTTCGACCAATGCCGGCAATGCGGCAAACGCGGCCGGGGCCGCCCGCGGCGCTTCGGTTGCCGTCGCGATCCCGCCCGCCGGAGCGGGAGCCCCGCCGGCAGCCGCCGCAGCGGCCGACGCCGCTGCCGCGACCGATCCGACGACCGCCTCACAGCGCGCCAAAAACGAATTCTTGAGTTTGCAGAAGTCCACCACCGCGAACGATTACCTGACCACGCCGCGTCAAGCCAGCATCTCGCCCTACGAAGTGCAAGCAGGCTCGATCATCCCGGCAATCCTCGTCAGCGGCATCAATTCCGACCTGCCCGGGACGATGATCGGACAAGTCAGCAAAGACGTGTACGACTCGAAGACCGGCAGCTATCTGCTGATCCCCGCCGGATCGAAGATCGTCGGACGCTACGACTCGCAAGTCGCCAACGGCCAGAGCCGCGTGCTCGTCGCGTGGCAGCGCATCCTGTTCCCCGACGCCAGCTTCATCGACATCAACGGTATGGCGGGCGCCGATACGGCCGGCTACGCGGGCCTGACCGGCAAAGTCGACGACCACAGCGGCAAACTGTTTCGCAACGCGCTGGTCTACAGCATCATCGGTGCCGGCGCCTCATTGCTGCAGCCGCGAACTGCGATCACGGCCGTCACGGGCGGAGCCGCGGTCATCGCCGCTCCCAGTGCCGGTTCGCAAGTCGCCGGTCAAGTCGGTACGCAGCTTGCGCAGACCGCGCAGCAAGCCTTGGGACAAGGTGTGCAGCAGGCGCCCACGATCGAAGTTCGGCCGGGCTACCTCTTCAACATCGTCGTCGATCGCGATCTCGTTCTGCCCGGCCCGTACGGAAAGTAACATCATGCTGCTGCTCGCCGTGCTGACCCTCACCACCTCACTTCAATCGTGCGCGGCCGGCGTCGCGCCGCGCACGATGGCGGCGGTCGTCAGTGTCGAGAGCGGCGGCTGGCCGCTCACCATCCACGACAATAGCGCCAACCGGTCCTATCGCTTCGACGATCGGCCGAACGCGGAAGCGACGGCGCGCAAACTGCTGGCAGCCGGTCACAATATCGATCTGGGCCTGGCGCAAATCAACAGCTCGAATCTCGCCGGACTCGGCTTGACCCCGGCGCAAGTGCTCGATCCCTGTACCAACCTGCGCGCGGGCGCATCGATCCTCGAACGCGCGTACGTCTCCGCGGCGCGCCGGTTCGGTGCCGGTCAAGCGGCGCTGCGTTTTGCTCTCAGCGCCTACAATAGCGGTAGCCTCTTTGCCGCACCGCAATACGCGCGGCGCGTCGCTCAGGCTGCGGGCTTGGACTCATGAATCTCTTCAAGCGCCTGAGCCGGCCGGCGACGATTGCGCTGGTGACCCTGCTGTCCGTGAATCTTACACTGATCGCCGCGTATACTGCGGGGTTGCGCATCAATCGAACGGCGAGCATGCCCGAAGGCCTGTACCGGATCGTTGCCTATCATGCGGGGCCGATCGCGCGCGGCACGGTTGTTGTCGTCTGCCCGTCGGCAAATGTCCTGGCTCTTGCGGCACCGCGTCACTACCTCGATCCCGGCCCGTGTCCGGGGAATGTCGAACCGCTGCTCAAGCACGTGGCGGCAATCGCCGGCGATGAAGTCGAGCTCTCCGAGGGTGCCGTCAGCGTTGACGGCGCAGCGCTCGAACAGAGTGGTCGACTCGCGCGCGACTGTGCCGGACGCCCGCTGAGTCGCATACCCGCAGGCCGCTATCGGATCGCAAACGGGACCGTGTGGCTCTACGCACCGGTTGCCCGCAGTTGGGATTCGCGTTATTTCGGTCCGCAGCCGGCATCCGGGATCGTCGGTATCGCACAGCCCGTCCTCATCGTCGGCACCGGTCAAGCCTGCGCGTCGTGATCGAATCGCGCGCAGCGCGCTTCACGATGAATGCCCGTCCTTGTGCGTGCTGCATCATGAGCCGGATATGGCCTTCGGCCGTCCTTTAAGTATCACCAACCACTGACCATCACCACTCACTCCCGTCCAATATGGAGCCGTCAATGTACCCCCCCAACACCCCCTTTTCGCGCAAATATCCCGAATCGGCGACCGAGCAGACGAAGCCGAACGCACCGCCGATTGCACCCGAGAAGCTCGTGCAAGTCGCCGATATGGTCCAAATGATTCGCAACACCGTCGGTTCACCGGCGCGGGTCGGCAATCCCGACCCGGCTGAAAAAGAGCAGGCCGTCTTCAAAGGACTGCAGCCGGATGCGGATGCGTACGCGGTCCTCCGCTCGGCGCTGGAACTGTCCACCGATCGCAAGTTGATGGAAAAAGTTCGCGACGCGTTCGCCGACCAAATGGGCGAGCAGCGTATCCGCGCGAACGGCGACTCGTTCTACGTCGTTGAATCGCTGCGCGATGAAGGCATTCGGGAAAGCACCGCAGCGTTCGACAAAATGTTCGGGACTTCAAATGGTCCGGTCGGCCCCAAGTCGGCGGTGAACGGGCCCAATGGCGGGATGCGTCTGCCCAACGTCGGCAAGCCGGTGACGGCACCCACGGGTCCGCAAACGGCGACGTTCGGCAACGGCACGAAGCCGCCGACCGGCCCCACGACTTCAAACGTCAACCCTCCCAACGCGATTCAGAAGAATCTCGTCAAGCCGTTGCTCCAAACGACAAGTGACGTCAAGCCTCCGAATCCCGTTCAAAAGTCCAGTGTCCAGCAAACCGCGACGTTCGGCAACGTAGCGAATTCCGGCCGGCCGACCATCCCCGCCAAACCGCCCGAGACCGTTCACGGTGCGCCGCAAGCTACGACGTTCGGAAACGTAGCGAATTCCGGGCGTCCGCCCATTCCCGCTAGACCGCCCCAGACCGTTGACGGCGCTTCGCAAACTCCGACGTTGGGCAACGCGACGAATTCCGGGCGGCCTCCCATCCCCGCCAAAACGCTCGAGACGGTGAAATCGACCGTTCCAAGTAAAGCGCAGGGCGTTTTGGGCCAGGCGTCGACGGTGCCGACCATCGCTGAACGCATGGGCAAGCTCAATCTCAATCAAGTCGGCCCGGCGTTCAAAAAGTAGCAGTTCAAAAAGTAGCATAGGAACAGAAGATGAACGACGACATGAATCCCGACAGCCAAGTCTTGAACGATCGCGACGCAAACGGTTTGGTGCCGCAAGGTGCGGAGCGGGACGGCCAGGCGAAGTTCGGCAACGCCGCGCGTCTGTGCGCGGAGCTCGATCTTCGTTCCAAGTCGGAATCGAACGCCAACGCGGGGCTTACCGAAGTGCTCGAGCGCGGCGAACGTTCGCGCACGGGCCGGAGCTAGAGATGCTGCACTATCTCGACGCGCTGCGCGCGCGCCAAACCCCGGCGGCAGAAGAAGCCGCCGACGCGCAGGTCGATTGCAAACGCCATGACGCCGACGGCCTGCAACTCGCGCAAACCACGGGCGCCGCAGCCTCCGAACTGATTGATTGGAAGGAAATTCCGCGCCAGCCCCAGCTCGATCTCGATGTAATCAGCACCGAGCGCCGGCGCGCCGCTCGTGCGCGCATGACGCGCAAACGCTAAGCGCATGCCGTCGGCGCAACTCGTCCGCGACATCGCCTTGCTCCGCGATCGCTCCGCGCCGCCGGCGCGACGCGCCTTGGCAGCGGTGGCCGTATCGGAAGGCGCCGCGTCGGCCGACGCGGCGATCCCCGACACGCCAGCGACACGCATGTTCGGTTTCAACACGCGGCACGACGAGGCCGTGCTCTGGGACGGGCGCGGCATGCGTTCGGGCACGATTACGTATCTCGACGACGCGCGCGTCGAGCAGTACGTCGGCCAGGGCCGCTGGATCGCCTACGATCGCGCGCAACTCGGTGTCTTTGCCGCGAACATCGGCGACCAAGTGCGCATCGTCCAGCGGCCCGGCGGCGTCGCGACCGAGACGATCGGCCCCAATCGGCTGGATGCGGCCGGGTCCGCCGGCCGCGAGGTTGCCTCGGGTCTGTACGTTCTGAGGACGTCGGAAGTGACGCGGGACGAGCTCGATGCACTGGCGTCCGCGATTGCCGAGCGCTCCGGGGCGGTCGTGACGGCCACCGATGACGGCGTGGGTTTCGACTTTCGCGGCGCCGCTCAATTGCACGTTGCAGCGGTCGCGAGCGAGCCGTTCGCGCCGTTCGGCGAATCGACGCTGCTGAGCGCACCGGTCGTTTGCGTCCTTCGCCTATCGGTCGTGGTCCGTTCGGCCAAGCCCGAAGCCGCACTCGAGGCCGAGCGCGCCCTCATGCTGCTGGCCGGAATGTTGGCCGCCGAAGCCGAGTCGATCGCGCTCGACGACGGCGGTGCCGTGTTTTGTGCCGAGGAACTCTACGTGTCGGCGACGCGCAATGAGATGCGTGCCGATCGTTTCGCGCTCGCCGCCGCCGCCGCGCAGCGGAACGCACCGCCGCCGCAGCTCTGGTTCTCGAATCGGCAGGGCGTCTGCGATGAATTGATCGTCTTCTCGAGCCGGGCGTGGCGGGCGGAATTCGCCGCGACGTTCCTCGAGCGGGAACTCGATGGACTTTCCATAGCCGCGAGAACCACCGCGGATCCAATCGTACCGCTCGCCGCCGCCCGAGCGTTCTCCAACGAAGAACGCAGTGCTCCCGGCAAGCTCCAACGGCTGGCCTCGCTGTCGTTCGAGGCCGTGGATCTCGATATCGCTTTTCTCGATATCACCTGCTCCGATGCCGATCTGCGGCCGCTCGTCCTAGCGCGCACCGATATCGAAACGCTGCTCGGACGGCCGCCCGCAAGCGCCGTCGTCATCGCGTACGGTAATCGGGGCGACGATCCGGAATCGGATACGTTCGCACTCGAAATGCGGCGGGCCGAGGCGCTGGCGACGACCCTCGCCGCCGCATTCGCCGATCGCGGTGATTGCGTCGCCACCGACGTCGCCGGCGCACTCTACGCCGCCGAAGACTTGCAGCAACTGGCGCGCCGCCGATGCGGCAAGTCGGCGTCGTGGAATGCCCGCGTGGCGGAGTTCACCCGGCGCTGAGCCGATCGTACCATTCGTCCGTCATCGTAGTTGCACGTCCGGTGTCGCCGCACGGCGCGCTCGTCGAGCTGCAAGAGCCCAGCCGCAAGAAAGGTCGAACCGATGAATCCGAACGCGCGATCGCGCCCATCCTTTGCAATGGCGATGTGGCGTCTGCGCACCGCCGAGCCGATCGCCAAGCTGCCTGGCGAGAGCGTCGCGCCCGAGCGGATCGCGCGCTATGCCAAACTGCTCGGCGACGCCGGCATCCCGCTCGAGCCCAAGGACGTCGAGCGCTACCGCGAGTTGCACGAAAAGCATCGCGATCTGGCCTCGAATCCCGACCTGTACGCGCGCGAATCGATCGGCGTTGCTGCGCTGGCCGATCTGCATCGTGCGCCCGATTCGCGGCGCATGCCCGCGATGGACCCCGATACGCTCGAATCCGAGATGGACGAGCGCGCCCGCGCAAAGGTCGCGCCGCCATTGGCTCGCGCGGACGTGGCCCCGCCGGCCCGCGCGGAGGATCTCCCGACCCCGACACTGTTGCGCGTCCAAGAGGGCGCGAAGCCCGAGATTTCGCTGAACACGGACTTCGTCGGGCGCGGCATGATCGTCAAAATGGACGACTCACACGTTACGCAACAAAGCGGAAACACGACCTACACGTATCGCACCGCCGACCTGCGCGCTGCGGGTGACATGCAGCGGCTCGAAACGGCGATGCGCGACGGGCTCCCCGTTCAAATACGCCGCCAAGACGGGCGCGTGCAGGTCGACGTCGCCCGGAAGCGGCCGCCCATCGACGAATCGCGTCACGTCGACGTCGCCCGTCAACGGCCGTCCAGCGACGAATCGCGTCACGTCGACGTCGCCCGTCAGCGGCCGTCCATCGACGATCCGCTGCCGCCACCGCCCGAGGTGGATGAGCGGGAAAAGGCGCCGGAGCGGCTCGATCTTTCGGGCAAAGAGCGCTTTGCGCTCAAAGGGCGCTTCGTGGTCAAACCGCAAGCCGAACGACGTCCCGGCGAAAGCGGCTTGGCGTTTCGCGATGATGCCAGCGGTAACGAACTTCACCTGACCAAAGAACAACTGCCCAAGGTGATCAAGAACGCGAAAGCCGATCAGATCATCAGCGAAAATTTACAGCAAGGCTCCGACGCCGCGTCGATCCATCTATCGTACTTCAAAGGCAGCTGGAACGTCGCGCACGTCAATCAAGTCGTGCGCATGCACAAGTAGCGCGAGCCGAGATGCGCGCCGGGGAGGCGCGCCCGGCTGCACCGCGCGGCCTTCGAAGCGTAGGCGCCGCACACCAACGGAGAACACATCATGTTTGATCGATTTCGCTCAGCGTTTGCTAAGCGCTCATTAGCGTATCCTCCGAACCGTTCCGAACGATCGGCTGAAGTCGACGCCAAGCAATCCGGTGAGCAAACGCCGACGACCCTCGAGCCGCCATCCGTGAAAACGGGTCAGCGCAACGGCAAGAACAGCGCCGAGCTTTCGCACGAAGAAATGTCGAAGCTTCCGAAAGTGTCCGATCCGCCGCAGATTGCGGAGCAACCGAAGCGCGAGCCGCCGCCGATTCCAAAGCGTCCGTCGCCCGAGGCCCTAGCGATACTGCGCCCGCAGGGCCGCACCGGCGCCGAGTCCAGTGCGAAAACCGGGCTGGTCGAGGACGAGACGAACGGCAAACGCCAAACGTCGCTGCCGCGGGCGGTGCGGCCTCCGGGACCGACCCCGGCGACGCCGCACGCCAAATCGTCAGCAGTGCAGACCGTGGAAATTCTGGCCGCCTTGGTTGGGAATCGCAGCCAGTCGGAAATGCTGTCGAAACTGGCGCAGTTGATCGGACAGGCGAAGCGGGCCGACGGGCCGGAACGCGCTCCAGCTTCCGGGCGCGGCGAAAACGCCGCGGTCCATGAAATCTCTGCGCCGATCCTGCGCGGCTGGCAAGGAAAATCCGCGCCTTCGGGCGGCTGGCAGTTTGAAAAGGGTCAAGACCGGCTCGTCGACGATGGTCGCCGCGTTACGGGCGCAAGCGGCAGCGCCGCGGAGGTCGGCGCGATGTTCGAGCTGGCGCAAGCCAAAAAGTGGAGCCGTCTGAGCTTCAGCGGCGACGAAAATTTCAAGCGGAACGTGATCGAGCACGCGGTCCGGCATGGCCTGCATGTCGAGACGCATAGCCGCGAGGACGCTGCGTTGTTGGCTCAGATCAAGAGCGCCGCGCGCTTGAGTCCCGGCGCATCCGAAGCGCTCGAGCGAGCACCGCTTACGAATCACGTTCGGCCAGAGGTGCCGTCGAAAAGCTCGAATGACCGGTCCGCGCTGTTAACTCGCGCTACGCTGCTGGCCGATGAAAAAGATCTCGCCTCGCGCGAAGCGCCGAAAACGTTGCCGAAAACGTTGCCAAAAACGTTGCCGTCGGCCAAACAGAAACCGAAATAAGTCTGTCGCGCCGGGCTGGGTCCGAACGCCGCCCCGACGCTGCTCGGACGCAGCGCAGACGGCGCGTGCGATACGCTCGCTCCACGCCGTTTGCGTCTGGCCGTTCACGCCGCCGCACGCGTCGCGCCTGCTCGCCTCCGCCCAGGAAAGACACGACCGTGAAATCCACGACCTATGCGACCCGCACCTACACCCAAGCCGACCCGATCAACGGCTGGATGCGCGCCGTCGGACTCGGCGTCATGCTGGCGTTCGTCGCTGCCTGGCTCGCCACTGAGTATGTCGCTTACCATTTCAATTTCCAGCGCGCCCTGGGCGCGCCGCTCGCGCCCCACATCTACGCGCCCTGGGACGGGCTGATGTGGGAGACGCGTTTTCGCGCGGTCGCCGATCCGCGCGTGCGCTCGGTCCTCGCCCAGTACTGGCTCTTTTCCGGGATCGGCCTCGGGGTCGCATTGCTGATCGCGATCGTCGTCGGCGCGCGCTTTTCTTCCAAGACCAAGCGGGGCACCGACGCCCACGGTTCGGCGCACTGGGCGTCGCGCGATGAGATCGAGCAGACCGGCCTGCTAGGCAAAACCGACGGCGTCTACGTCGGGGCCTGGCAAGATCCGCGCGGCACCGTGCACTACTTGCGCGACGACGGTCCCGCGCACGTGCTGGCGTTCGCGCCGACGCGTTCGGGCAAGGGCGTCGGTTTGGTGCTGCCGACCCTGTTGTCGTGGCCGCACTCGGTCGTGGTGCACGATATCAAAGGCGAGAATTACGCCCTCACCGGCGGCTGGCGGGAGCGCGATCTCGGCAGCCGCATCCTCAAATTCGAGGCCACGTCCATCGACGGCAGTTCGGCGCGTTACAATCCGCTGGCCGAAGTTCGGCTGCGCACGCTGTATGAAGTTCAAGACGTGCAGAACATCGTCAACATGCTCGTCGATCCGGACGGCAAGGGCGCTGAAGGCGACGACGCGCACTGGATCGTCTCCGCTGCCGCGATGCTGAGCGGGATCGTGCTGCACGTGTTGTATGCGGAGACCGACAAATCACTGGGCGCCGTCGCCAACCTCATTTCGAGCCCGCTGTTCGAGTCGACCGCGCAGATGTTCGAATACATGCTCAACACCGTGCACGATCCGGACGGGACCTGCGGCTGGGTCGACGCGAGCGGTTACCCGACGCAAACGCATCCCGTCGTCGCCATGGCCGCGCGCGACATGCTCAACAAGAGCCCCGAAGAAGGCGGCAGCATCCTCTCGACCGCGATCCGCTTTTTGACGCTCTTCCGCGATCCGATCGTCGCCGCCAACGTTGCCGTCAGCGACTTCAGCGTGCGCGATCTCATGCACGACGACCGGCCGCTGAGCTTGTACTTGGTCATCCCGCCCTCGGACATGGACCGGCTCAAGCCGCTGACGCGCCTGATCTTCAACCAAATTTTGCGCGCGCTCACGTCGGAGATGAAGTTCGAGGGCGGCCGCAGCGTCGCGGGATACAAGCATAAACTGTTGCTGATGATCGACGAATTGCCGTCGCTGGGCAAACTCGAGATCCTGCAGACGGCGCTGGCGTACATGGCCGGATACGGCATCAAGAGCTATCTCATCACCCAAGACGTCGCGCAGCTGCAGGCGGCCTACGGCGGCCCCAACTCGACCGAAACGATCATGGCCAACTGCCACGTGCAAGTGGCGTACGCGCCCAACAAACTCGAGACGATGGAACTGCTCTCGAAGCTCGCCGGACAGGCCACGGTGCGAACCGAGCAGCGCAGCTACTCCGGCGGCCGGCTCGGCTTCCGCGGCAACGTTCAAATCAGCGTTGCCGAAACCGAACGGCCGCTGCTGACCCCCGACGAAGCCCGACGCTTGCCGCCGGACGACGCGCTCGTCTTCGTGGCCGGGCATGCGCCGATCTACGGACGCAAGATCAAGTACTACGAAGACGCGGTTTTCTCGGAGCGCGCGAAGGTCGCGCTGCCGGCGGCGCCGGCACAGGAAGCCGCCTAACCCGAACGACGCAAAACGGACGCTTCTGGGACGGTTCATTCGGTATTCTGACAGCACGCTGATCTCAGCGCCCGTCACCGACCGAAAGGGCCGTTCCGATGTTTTCACCCACCTCTCCGCTCGCTCCGAAAACCGCGCCGGCACGCTCGTCGACGGCCGCGAAACCGCGTTCGGTCCGCCGCTTCAACCCGGCGCAAACCATCGATGAAGCATACGAGATGCGGCTGCTCGCCGAAGTCGCCCGCTGGGACGATCAAGCGGCCTTCGAAGAGCTGCATGGCCGGCATCGCTCGGCGGTCGTGAGCGCAGCGCTCCAAATCTGCCGTGATTGCGACGCCGCCGAGGACGTCGCGCAACAGACGTTCACCGCGCTCTGGGTTCGGGCAGACCGTCTGGTTGCCAAGTCACTCCGGCTGCGTCCGTGGCTGACGACCGTGGCACGCAATGCCGCGATCGACCACGTGCGCGCCCAGCGAGCCGCGGCGTCGCTTGACGACGCGCAGCATCTCCCGTCCGGCCAGTTTTCTCCGGAAGACGTCGCGACGGCAGAAGATGAGAGAACGCGGCTGACGGCAGCGGTGGCGGCGTTATCGCCCGACCAGCGCGCGGCCGTGGAGTGCGTCTATTTCGCGGGCATGACCTATGAGGCGACCGCGGTCGCCTTGGGCGCGCCCGCGGGCACGATCAAGTCGCGGGTCCGGCTCGGCGTCGCGCACCTGCGGCGTGCCTTTGAAGCGCAGCGCGAAGCCTAGCCGGGCTCGGCGCAGCCGAGCCTTGCTAACGCAGACCGCGTGAGGGCGAACGCCGGATGTTGCGCCAGCGCGCCGGGCCCGCGGGCGGCGACGCGGGCGGCTCGGCGAGCCAGTGCTCCAGAAGCAAACCATTGTCGCGGACGATTTGAACGCGCGGATGATCGGATGCGTAGTGGCGCTCCAAGATCGCCGAGGCGCGTGCGAGGCAAGGCTGCGCTTCCGCCGCCCGCCCCGACGCTGCGAGCAGACCGGCGAGGTTGTTGAGGTCGCGGGCCACGTTCGCGTGATCCGGTCCGTACGTCGCTTCATCGCTTCCGAGCGCGCGGCGATACCGTTTCTCGGCTTCCTCGAACCGTCCGTCGTCGGCATACAGTTCGGCGACGTTGTTCAAACAGGCAGCGACGACGGGATGGTCCGCGCCGTAGCTGGCCTCATAGATCGCCAGCGCTTGGCCGTAGAGCAGTTCCGCTTCGCTGAATCGTCCGGTGTCGTGGAGCAGAACCGCAACGTCGCTGACCGCGTGCGCGTAGCTCGGATGGTGCGTCCCGTAGGCCGCCGCGCGGATATCGATCGTCCGCCGCAGCAAAGGTTCGGCGGCGTTGACGCGGCCGGTCTGGAAGATCAGCCAGCCTAAACTCCCCAGGTCGCTGGCCACGTCGGGATGCTGCGGGCCGCGAGCGCGCTCGTCGATGCGCAGCGCGCATTCGAGCAGCGGTTCGGCTTCCGCGGGTTTGTTGGTCTCGTGCAACAGGAGCGCGAGATTGTGGGACCGGAGCGCCGCCGCCGGGTGATCCGAGCCGAAGGTGCGTTCGTCGATTGCGAGGGCGCGGCGATAGAGTGCTTCGGCTTCGTCGAGCCGGTTCGCGTAGTGCAGCAAGATCGCCAACTCGTTGAGCGCGACGGCGACATTGGGGTGCTGCGGGCCGAACATCTTTTCACTGAGTTCGATCGAGCGGCGCAGCAGCGGCTCGGCTTCGCCCGACCGGTTGGTGTCGCGCAGCAGCGCGGCGAGGGCTTCGATATGGGCTGCGATCTCGGGATACGGCTCGTCCGTGCTGCAGGCTTCGGCAACGGCGAGCCCGCGGCGCAACAGGCTTTCCGCCTCGGCAAAGGCGGCGCGCTTGCGCATGTATTGTCCGCAGCGTAGCGCCAGCCGCGCCGCCGACGGCAGACACGTTCCGTCGGCAAGCCGCTCGAGTACGGCGCGCGCGTGCGGTGCGAGCCGTTCGCACTGCGTCCAGTTCTCGAAACTACCTTCCGGAAACGCTGCCTGCGCCGCTGCGATCGCGCTTCGCGTCCACCCTGCGGCGTCGGCGGCGAGCAGTGCGCGCGTTGCCCACTGAACGAGCCGATGCAGCGTGTAGGTGCGCGTTTCGAGCGAAAACGTCAGCAGCGAGAACCGGTGCAGCGCGCCTAGGGCGTCTTCTAATCCGATCGCGTCGAGCGTCGCGGCCCGCAGATCCAACGCCGGTTTTTCGGCCTGCGGAATCGACGGGACGAGCGCTTCATAGCTATCCAGCGGCTGACGGAAGAGTTCTTCGGGCAGCGCATCGGGCGCGAAACAGCTTGCTAGGCCGAGCAGCGCGGCGGCGCCGGGCGCTTCGTCTTCGGCGCGGGCGATGGCTTCGCGGAACGTCGCGTAAACGGCGCGGTCGTAGTCGGCGCCGCGCGGCGTGCGATCGAGATAATCGTTGATTCGTTCGAGATAGCGCGCAGCACTGACGTTGACCGTGCCCTTGAGATAGGCGGCGGCGTGAGCCAACGCGAGCGGCAAAAACCCCAGCGCCTCGGCAAGCCGCAGCGCCTCGGAATCGCTGATGTCGTCGCGCGCGATCTCGCGCTGCAGATAGCGAACCGTTTCCTCCGGCGGCCAAGTCTGCAGGCGGAGCGCGACGATTTCGCCGCCGAGCACCGCATGCCGTGACGTGACCAGAATCTGCGCGACCGAACGCGGCGCCCAGATGCGCAAGAGCCGCTCGTCGTCGAGGTTGTCGAAAACCAACAGCACCGGCTTGGTCAAGCCGCTCAGGACGTTCGCGGTGACCTGTTCGGCCGCGCTGCGGCGGTCCTCGATCTTGGCGAGCCCCGGCACGAACTCCGAACCCAGCCGCACGAGGCCGTCGACGATTCCCGCTTCGGTTTCAGCGTTGAGCCACCACACCGCGGCGTAGCGATCGCGGTTGCGGCGCGCGTATTCCCGCGCCAGCGCCGACTTGCCGACTCCGCCCAACCCGAAGATCGCGGCCTGTCCCGTGCGCTCCCAGAGCGCGGCCTCGAGCAGCGCGAGTTCCGCCTCGCGCCCGGTAAAACTCGGGACGGAACGCACGGCCTCGGCGTTGCTGATCGATTGCGGCGCGTGCCAGAACGGGCTGGGAACGAACGCGCCGTCGGCCGACTCGGCCTCACTTGGCGGCTGGCCGTCGCCGGCGCCGGCGTCGCCGCCGGCGTCGCCGCTTTCGAGCGGCGCGCTCGGCGCCGTGATGGTCGCGACGCGTTCGTAGACCCGCGTCGTCTCGGGCATCGGTGCCACGCCCATCTCGGCTTCCAGCCGTTTGACGAAATCGCGGTAGGTCGCGAGCGCGCCGGCCCGGTCGCCGTTGGCATTGCGCAGTTCGATGAGGGCGCGAATCCCGTCCTCGCGCCAGGGATCGATGGCCAGCAGTTGCCGGGCGTAGCCGATTCCGGCAGCGTGCGCCTTCGCCGCCCGGCTCCCGGCAATGAGGTCGAGCAGCAGGCGAACTTGCAGCTCGCGAAAGCGTTCGCGCGGTGCCTCGAGCCACTCATCCTCGAACCCTTCGAGCAGGTCACCGCGATACAGCGCGACGGCTTCGGAAGCATCGCCGGCCGTCGACAGCCGCTCGAATTCGCGCAGATCGCACCAGGCCGCAGCCTCAGCGTTCCAACCGATGGTGCGCTTGTCGGCGACGATCCACGGCGTGTGGGGCGCGGGCGGCGGCAGCACGTCGTTGGTGAGATAGAAGAGATGCCGGCGCAGGTTCGCGCGGGCGTCGCTCTCCATATCGTCAGGCCACAGCGCGAAGGCGACGGCGTCGCGACTGAGCGGCGCGCTGCCGTGGACGAAGAGATACGTCAGCAGCGACAATGCGCGCGCGGGCGCCTTGAACTTGAGCGGCACGTCATCCTCGCTGAGGTGCGGCCGACCGAACAAATGGATCCGTACCGTGCGCGCCGTCTGGAGCATTGCCGTCGTAGCCCGGTTCAGCGTGTCCGCTCTCCGACCTTCGCGCCGGCCCGGCGTCTGCCGGCGCTTCCTTGCGGCGAAAACGGCAGCGCCTTGAGTGCGCGGGCCGACGCATCCGATCCGATCAAGGGCAGCCGGTTCGTATTGACGGGTCGATTCATTTTCCGAAATAATAGATCAAATCTCTGACGCCCCGCTTGTCTTGCCGGCAAGGAGTTTTACATGGACAGTTACACCGTGGCTCGAGCATGGCGCGACCCGATATACCGCTCCAACCTGCCGATCGAGACGTTGTTGCGACTACCGAAGCACCCGGTCGGCGACTCGCTCCAAGACGAGAATGATTGGAGCGTGCAACTTTGTGAAATCACGCTTGGCGACGGCTGTACAAGTGCTGGATGTTCTCGGGTTGTGTGTACCGATCCGTGCCAGACCCTGGGCGAGCATTGTCCTCATACGACCGACCGACCACCCTGCTGAAAATGAACGGTTCGATACTCCGCTAATCACCCGCGGGGGCCGAACGGTCCGCCTCAACGATTCGAGCAATGGTTCGGACCGGTTTCATCGTGCGCACGTTTAGCCAGGTGATGCATTTCGAGCGGTTATCGGCCTCTGCCGCGACTCAAACTTTCGAGGTACCCGCTCACGGGCAAGCATTTACCGAGGCACTTTACCGCCCGCGCTGCGAGTGTCAAGGAGCACCTCAGCCTCCTATGGCAAGAGAGCGCGAGGCTGCGGGATCACGGACGTGCGGCATCCGATCTAAAGCGATTTTTCCCTGTCGAAAACGACGCCGTGCTCGATCAGTTCTTGCGGCTTACCGGCGTTTCCAAAGAAGAACTGTCCATGGCGCTATCCGTGCGTTTTGTCTCCGCGTCGGCGTTCGAAGACGCTTCCTGGTATCAACTCCTGGTAACGGTTTTGTCTAGCGAGTATATTGCTGCGTCGAATAAGCAAGTAGTTGGCGCCGCGGGACTGCGTAAAGCGCTGTATCCGTTTCTAAGCTGGGCCGAAGCGCGGATCGATGAGCTGTCTGAGATCCATGCTGCAGATTGGAACTCGCTGCGGACAGCACTGCTGATCCAGTTGTCCGAACAGCTTGGTGCCTTGTCTTATAGGACGTTTATTTTAGAGGCCAACATCTTGTGGCAGTGCACCGGTGGTGCTTCCGGGCAAGACAAAGACTCCATCGTCGATCGATTTGCACAAGCCGCGGTGAAGCGTGGTCGATACTTGCAGCGGCTCTACCTAACCTATCCGGGGTTGACACGGTTGATCGCGACGACGCTCTTGCAGTGGCGGCAGAACGTTAACGACGTTCTCACTCGTTTGCGCGAAGATGGTCCGAAGATTCAAACGACGATTTTTCGAGGATCGCCCGGTACGCTGCAAAGCATCGAGGGAACTCTTTCCGACCCGCACGACGGCGGAAAACGGGTCCTCATCCTGGGATTCGCCGATGGCCGGAGGCTTGTTTACAAGCCGCGGTCCGTCGAAGTCGACGTCGGATATCAGCAGCTCATCAGCTGGTTAAATAGTGTCGGTATCGAGCCTCGATTACGCGTCCTCGACGTAGTGGCGGGTTCCGATTATGGCTGGGTGGAGTTCGTGGAGTCTGCGCCGCTGCCTGCGGAGGACTCCGCTCGGCAGTTCTACATACGTCATGGCATTCTCTTGGCTGTCTTGTACCTGATGAAAGCAACGGACTTTCACTCTGAGAACATTATAGCGAGCGGGGAGCAGCCGGTCCTGGTCGATCTCGAAACGCTCATGCATGCCGACGCAAAGCTCAGCGGAGATGATTATCGGGCAACCTGCGGCGAGCAGATGCTGCGGCATTCCGTCTTTGCATGCGGGCTGTTGCCGGGCTGGGCAAGTGCGGATCTGGAAACGCCTAGCCCGGATTTGAGCGGCATCGGCAATCGTGAAGGGCAATATTACAAGAATAAGAGTGACGTGATTGAAACTCAAGACGACGGAGCAATAAGGGTCGTCCGCAAGCGCGTCGCCGTGCTGGAAAATGCGAATCGCCCAACGTATGAAGGCAAGCGGGTAAATCCGTCGTTCTATTCCGACGAGGTGACTCAAGGCTTCGAGACGTGCTATCGCGTGCTGCAGGCGAACGCTTCGGCACTGTTGTCTCCTTGGGGACCGGTTGCGAGATTGCTGGGTGCCAAGGTGCGGCATGTACCGTTGGCGACGTTCGCTTATGCGGCGCTGTTGCACCGCGCTACGCATCCTGATTTTCTAGGGCGCTCGGTTTACCGCGAACTCGTGCTGGCCAATCTCGCTCAACGAAGCCGCGTCATACCTTCGGCCGGACCCTTACTAAAGTCCGAGTTGGCGGCCCTCTTTGCCGGCGACATACCAAGGTTTACGAGCTTCCCCCAAGCGACGTCCGTCTTCGACGAGCAGCACGTAGAGATTCCAGACTTCTTGGAAGAGGATGCCGCGACAGCGATCCGAGCACGTGCAGCGGGGCTCGCGGAAGACAATTTGGCGTTCCAAAAGGACATTGTGCGATTGTCCATGGCCACGTTGCGCAGGCGGGGCGAGCCCGGCACGGAATCGGCTCTTCCGCGTCCGGTGCCGGAAAATGCGCTAGATCGGGACGAAATAGTAAGCGAGATTCGAACGGTTGCCGGCATGGTTTGCGATCGTGCAATTCAACGCGACGAAGAGATTGACTGGATTGGCCTCGCGCAAAACGGTTATGACGGAAGCCGGCTTTCGGCGGTCGGACCTGACCTGTACGACGGTGTTTCCGGAATCGGGGTATTCCTCTGCTACGCGGGTGCACGTCTTGTAGACGACCGTCTGCTGCATACGGCCAGGCTATGCGGACAAACATCTTTGGCTGCGGTGCGCCACAACCGCACTCCGGCCGGCGGCGCATTCTCGGGCCGCGGCAGCGTCGCGTACGGTCTGCTTCACATCGCCACGGTACTTCAAGAGCAAGCTTGGTTCGACCGCGCTATTGAGTTTCTGCTCCAGCTTTCCGACGATCCCCGCGAGGATAAAATGCTGGACGTTATCTCTGGCTCGGCAGGCATGTGCGGTGTGCTGGTCGCGGCCTATCGGCTCACGCACGTCGCCGCTCTCTTGGATGCAGCAGTGCGCGCTGCGGAGCATTTGCTCGCCACGCACATGGACTGTGAGATGGGGTATGGATGGCCGAGCCGCAACAGTCGCGCACCGCTCACCGGCTTTGCGCACGGAGCCGCAGGGTTCGGCTGGGCATTGCTACAGGTAGGCCATCATGCCAGCCGAGATGACTTCACGATTGCCGGAATGAAGGCGTTCGAATACGAGCGATCGGTGTACTGCGATGCAAAAGCCGGTTGGCCCGATTTTCGCGAAGGTGTCGCAGAGGGCGGCGGCGGAGGCTATCCTGTGGCTTGGTGTCATGGGGCACCGGGAATCGGATTGGCGCGTGCCGCGCTCCCGCCGGGATGTATCGGCAAGGCGGAGATGATCGATATCGATAATGCCTTAGAAACAATACGGACTTCGGCAATCTCGCCCACCGATTGCCTTTGCCACGGTGAATTCGGGAACATCGAGTTGCTCCTGTGGGCCGCCGGCTCCACCGGCCGGCCTCACTTACGTGCCTTAGCTAAGCGCCGCGCTACCGGCGCGATTCAACGATTCCAAGACCGGAGAGCGTGGCGCTGCGGATGCGTTCCGAACGAGCCCGTTCCCGGCTTACTCACGGGTCTGGCGGGGATCGGTTACGGCATGTTGCGCTGCTATTTCCCGGATGAGACGCCGTCCATCCTCGCCATGGAGCCGCCCCCGAGCGAAATCGCCGCGGCCGAGAGCACCGCGGCGCGGAAGGCGTCGATGACGTGCGCTCCGGTTTGCGAATAACGAATGCGCGCAGATCGCAGCAAGCTGGAGCCTGAGCGTTCCAACCGATGGTGCGCTTGTCGGCGACGATCCACGGCGTCCCCCGGGCGGGCGGCGGCAGCACGTCGTTGGTGCGCGGCTCAACGGCGCGCTTCGGTGGACGAAGAGGTAGGTCAGCAGCGACAGTGCGCGCGCGGCGCCTTGAACTTGAGCGGCACGTCAACCTCACTGAGGCGCGGCCGATCGATCAAATGGATCCGTACCGTGCGCGCCGTCTGGAGCATTGCCGTCGCAGCCCGGTTGAGCGTCTCCGGTCCGCGATCTTCGCGGCGGCTGCCCGGCAGGGGCGCTCGGCCGCCGGCCGGCTCCGGCAAAGAACGACGGTGCATCGCGCGAGCCGGCGATGCGTCCGACCGTTGCCGGCTCGATTTCACCTAGCTGCGAAACGGTAGCCGACGTCAGCGCGATCACCTGGTAGCGCTCGCCCACTTTCACGACGTGCAGCGACGCGTTCTGCGTCAGGGGCGTCGTCTCGATCACCGTGATGAGCCGATCGCTGCGCGCGTGCAGTTTCGTTCCCCGGCGCTGGCGCGCGACGACGGCAAAGGCGTACAACAGCAGCACAACGACGGCGAATGCCGAGACGATGCGCAGCACGGTAGGAATATCGCTCATCGCGCCTGACCGTCAGGCCTCGGTCGCCGGGCCGACGCGAAGGCGGCAAGCGCCGACCGGATGTGTGCGCGCGCGTTTGCCTGATTGGTTCGATTGTGAACGGTCGCACAAGTGCTGCACCGGGTGATACGTCGGGGAGCAAGCGTCGTCACCAGGGCAATGCCAGGATTGCCGCCAGCTCGAACATTCACGGTTTGTCCGGACGATTCGCCCCCGCCAGACGCGCTGCGCGCGACGTGGGGCGTCGATGTGGGCGCGTTTCGGTCTCCCATCCCGTCATGTTACGCGCCGGTTGTGACCGCGGCATTGGAAGATTTTGCACACACGCTCAACATCGCGTCACAATTGCACGCCTCGCGTACGGCGTTGGCGCCATTCGCACATCTCGAGATCTCTTTGCCGTCACACCTGCGTGGTGCGTTCGCGGTCGTTTCGTTGCGGCGGGACCGTGCAGCGTGTGTTTCGCCCCAGAAAGCTTGGAGCATAAATGCGTATCGTAGTAGCCGACGACGATCAGGCCGTTCGAAGCCTGATGGTCTTTCACCTCAAGAGTGAGGGCTTTGATGCCGTGGAAGCCGCCGACGGCTGCGCGGCGCTGCGTCACGTTCGCGAAGGCGCCGAACTCGTGATCCTCGATCTGGGCTTACCGGTGATCGACGGAATGGGCGTCATGCGGACGTTGCGCGGCGAGAACCGGTCCATTCCCGTCCTCGTGCTCAGCGGCCGAACCGACGAGATCGACCGGGTCGTGACGTTCGAACTGGGGGCAGACGATTTCGTCGCCAAACCGTTCTTTCCGCGCGAAGTCGTGTGCCGTGTGCGCGCGATCTTGCGGCGCAAGACGGCCGACGCCGAGCCGGCCGCGCGCGTGCTGCGCTATGGACGGCTCGAACTCGACGAAGGCGCGCGCGTCGCGCGCGTCGACGGTGTCGACGCCGGTTTACGCCCCAAGGAGTTCTCGCTGCTATGGGCGCTGGCCAGCAATCCCGGCGTCGTGCTGTCGCGCAAAACCTTGCTGCAAAAGGTGTGGGGTTTCGATTACGACGGCGACGACCGCACCGTCGACGGACACATTCGGCGCGTTCGGACGAAAGTCGAAGAGCAGCTGCAGTTACCGCCCTGCCTCACGACGATCTATGGGTACGGCTATAAGTTTGTGGCCGCGTAACCGCCGCACGCTGCGCGGGCTCAGCGAAGCGATCGCGCCCGCGTCGGCACACACCCGGACCATAATGCGGTCACGGCCGTCCCAAATTCCGGCGCTACGCTTCGTTCATGCCGGAACAGCGTCCGTGAACGAGATCGTACCGCAGCCGCCGAATGCTTCGTTTGCATCGCCTTCGGTGTACACGGATCGCCGCGCGCTTTCTGAAGCGTGGTATCGCGCGCTCTTCCATCCGCGCGCTACGGCGCAGCCACCGGCCGCGAATGGACGCAATCGCCCCGAGCTCGTCGCCGGCGCTGCCGCGGCGTTGCGCGCTGCGCCGGCGCGTGCAGGAGCACAAACCGGCGCGAGCCCAAACGCGTTCGCGCAACGGGCGCTGCGCATGCGGCTCGTCAGCTCAGCGCCGGCGCTTTCCCCGGCGCTGCCGGCTCGCAAGCAGCGCGTCACGGCAACGCTCCGGCCGGCCGCCGGCGCGATCGTACGCAAGCGAATCCATTGCCGGGCGAGACTCGGCGACGGCACAGGCGTCGACCTGCTCGTGCAGCAACACGGTACCGTGCTGCGTCTGATCGCCATCTATGACGGCCGGAACTCGCCGCGCGTCGCGGCCGCACTCGATGCAGCCCGTGCCGCGTTGCTGCGCCGCGGCGTGCGTATCGAGATCGATGCTATCCAGAAAGGGCATTCATGATCAATCCCGGTCCGGCGCAAGCGCTCAGCGAACTCGCGGCGCGCACCCAAGAGATGCTCAACGCGTATGTGCCTGGGTACGAAGCCACGTATCACGATGTGCGCAGCGCGACGCCGGCGCCCCCGAAACCGGCGCTCGATCCGATGAGCGTTGCGGCTCCCGAACACGCCTACTTCATGGGCCTGGATAAAGCCGCGAAGCCGTTTTATTCGCGCGACGGAAGTTTCGCCGTCGTCGACGGGACCGTTCGCTTCGCCGACGGTTCGGCGGTGCTGGGCTTTCCCGCCGCGGCGCGGGGCGCGTCGCCGCAGCCGCTGCATGTCGATCCCGTCGATGCCGCGCTGGGACGGGTGAGCGAAGCGCACGTCGAGGCCGACGGCACCGTCGCCTACACGCGCACCGTGATCGATCCCAAGACCAACAAACCGTCCAAAGAACGCGTCGCCGTCGGGCGGGTGGCTTTAGCGCGCTTCCCGGCCGGAACCGAACTGCAGCGCGTAGGCGCGACGCAGGCGGTGCCCGCGCCCGGTATCGTCGCGACCGTCGGGCGGGCGACGGAAGGATCGTTCGGGGCGCTCGCGACGCAATCGCGCGACCTCGGGTCGGTCGACTTCGAGGCCGGGCTCGTTCAGCTTCGCGAGGCGTTCCTCGCGCTCGATGCTATGAGCGCGGGCACACAGGCCGATGCCCGCGCGGCCAAGATCGCCGTGGATCTCATCAAGTGATCACGATGCTGCGCTTTCGGGCCCAACCCAGCGGCGCGTCGGGCGCGAAACTCGTTCGTGAGACCTATTTCGAGCCGGTCACGGACTTGCCGATTTCCGCCGTGTGTGCAGCGGCCAATCACGCGCGAGCCCGGCTCTCGAACCTGCTGGC
This sequence comes from Candidatus Velthaea sp., assembly GCA_050012475.1. Taxonomy (GTDB): domain Bacteria; phylum Vulcanimicrobiota; class Vulcanimicrobiia; order Vulcanimicrobiales; family Vulcanimicrobiaceae; genus Velthaea. The sequence continues at coordinate 52,246 of JBEKHC010000010.1, read as the reverse complement.
CCGCGAGTTGACGCTCGACGTCTTTGCGCCCGTGCTCGTCAAAGACGGCACGCAGCGCGTCCTTTTCGAGCGCGGAAGCCTGTACCGGGCGCGTGGCAGTATCTGCGACCTCTACGTCGTGTTCCGCCGGCGCGACGCGCGGCGCATCGCGCAGGGCGTGTTCGGCGAAGAGTGCGGCGGCGAAAACGTGCCGCTTTCTGCGCTCGAAGAACGTGCGCTCGAACGCATCGCCGCCGAGGTCGCGGCGCTCTGCGCACCGTTCTGCGGCGACGCGAACGGCCTCGCACGGATCGAACCCGAGCGTGAAGACGCACGCTGCGTCACGTATTTCGAGTTGCGGATCGGCCTGCCGTTCGATGCCGTGATCGGCATCGGGCTCTCGCAAGATCCGGGTCCGCGCTTCGGCGGCAAGCTGGAGCGTTCGATGTTGTCCGGCATCGCGCTCGACGTTCGCGCGCAGTTCGCCGAGGCGGTCGTCAACGCGCGCGAAATCGCGGCCTGGCGGGTGGGACAGACGGTGCGGCTCGATACGAAGATCGGTGCGCCGACGATGGTCAAGATCGGCGATTGCGTCGTCGCCAGCGGCGACTGCGGCATCCGCGCCCAAAGCAACGCGGTTGTCATCGCGGCTGCGGGCCGCCGGGAGGCGACGACATGAGCCCGCCCGACGAGTACGGCAACTTCGAGCTGCTCATGCACGTGCCGCTGCACGTGACCGCTGAACTCGGCACGTGCAAGCTGACGATCGAAGAGGTCTTGCAACTGGGCACCGGATCGATCCTGGACCTCAATCGCTGCGCCGGCGGACCGATCGATTTGCTCGTCAACGACAAAATCGTTGCCCGCGGCGACATCGTGGCGGTGGGCGACAATTACGGCGTTCGGATCACCGAACTCGTCGCGCAGCGCTGATCCGGCATGATACCCGGCTTCGCCCTTCCCGGCAGTCACGCGGCCCTGCCGCTCGACGTGCTGGGCAGTCTGACGATCCTGGCCATCGCGCCGCTGCTGCTCGTGATGACGACGGCGTTCGTGCGCATCGTGGTCGTGCTCGGGCTCGTGCGCTCCGCGATCGGCGCCCAAGCGCTGCCGCCCAACATCGTTTTGATCGGCGTTTCGTTGGTGCTGACCGTCGTCGTCATGACGCCGACGCTGCAGCGCATTTCGCACGATTCCATCGTGCCCTACAGTCAAGGCCGCATCTCGCAAGCGCAGCTCATCGAGCGCGGCATCGAACCGCTGCGCGCGTTCATGCTCCGGCAGACGCGCAAAAAAGATCTGGATCTCTTCGAGCGCGTGGCGCACGAGCCCGAAGCACAAGCGTCGCTGCAGCCAGTCTCGGTCGTCATGCCGGCGTTCGTGGTCGGCGAATTGCGCAGCGCGTTCGCGATCGGTTTCGCGCTGTATTTGCCCTTCGTGGCCATCGATCTGGCGGTGGCGTCGATCCTCATGGGCCTCGGCATGTTCATGCTCAGTCCACCCGTGATCTCGCTGCCGTGTAAGCTCCTGCTGTTCGTTATGGTCGACGGCTGGACGCTGGTCTGCGGCGGCATCGCGAGCAGCTTTCGCTGACCGAAATCCGCGGCGCTCAGAAAATACTGTACGCATCTTTCAAAAGTAAGGTAGAGACTATGTTGACCGGCATTCAATGGATGGCGAGCGCAATGCTCTCCGCCAAGGCGAAGCTCGAAATCGCCACCGACAATCTCGCCAACGCGTCGACCGACGGCTTTCACAAACACCTGGCCCGGACCGTTGCGTCACGACGCGGCCTCACGACCGTTGCGGTCGCATCGCCCGAGAAAGGCCCCGCGCGCTTCACCGGACGCACGCTGGATCTCGCCCTCATCGGCGGCGGTTCGTTTTTCGTCGCGCCCGACCGCAATCCGCAGTTGCGCGTTGCGACGCGGGCGGGAGCGTTCACCTCTGACTGCGACGGCTATCTCGTCGACGCGCACGGCCGCACGCTGCTGGGCAAGAACGGTTTCGTTCGTTTGCCGCCCGGCGCGCCGGCGATCGAAGCCGACGGAACGTGGCGTGCGTCGGGCCGGGCCGTCGCGCAGTTGGCGCTGCCGCGCGGCACCACCGTGCGGAGCGGCTTCCTCGAGAGCTCGAACGTCAACTCGATCGGCGAGATGATCGGCGTCATCGATGCGCAGCGCGCGTTCGAGACCGCGCAAAAAACGCTCGTCGCGATCGACGAAACGCGCTCGAAAGCCGCTAACGGGATGGGAAAGATTCAATGAACCGGGCGATGTTCGCGGCTGCAACGGGGATGGCAGCGCAGCAAAACAATCTCGAGACGATTTCGGACAATCTTGCCAATGCCGAAGTGCCCGGATTCAAAGGCAGTGCCGCCAGGTTTGCTGCACTCACCGACGGCACCTCGGGTCTGGGCACCGCATTCACCGGCAAACAGCTGCTTTTCGAGCAGGGCAAGCTCATGAAATCGGGTGGTCCGTTCGACGCGGCAATCGACGGCGTCGGTTTCTTTACCCTCAAGCGCCCCGATGGGACGTTCGTCTACAGCCGCGACGGTGAATTTCACCGCACGCCCGACGGCGTGTTGCGCAACGCGGACGGTTTCTCGCTCGTCGGCATCAAGGTTCCCGATGATGCACTGGCGATAACGGCCGAACCGGACGGCATGACCTACGTCGACACGCTGGCCGGGAAGCGTCAGTTTGCCGGCCGCATCCGCCTAGCCACGTTTGCCGCGCCCGAACGTCTGCGCGTCGCCGGTTCGACCGTGTTCGCGGCGACCAACGATTCGGGACCCGTGCGCTATGTGGATGCCGGTCGCGACGGCGGTCCGAAGGTCGCGTTCGGGATGCTCGAACGCTCGAACGTCTCGGTGATCGAAGCGATGATGGAAATTCTCTCTGCGCAGCGCGCCTACGAAGCCAACGCCAAAGGCGTTACTGCCGCCGACGAGATGATGCGTGTTGCCAACAACATCCAGCGCAGCTAGTCCCGCCGGCGTCCCGTTGGCGGTCGATCCGCCGAGAACTGCGGCGGGATCGGCGCCGAACGCCGAGACCGCGGCGAAGTTCGAGGGCCTGTTGTGGTCGAGCGTGCTCGCGCCCTTGGCGCAAGCATTGGGGCCGCTGGGCGACGTGTTCACCGATGCGCTGGGCGCCGCCATCGCGCGCGGCCAACACGACGCCTTCTACGATGAGTTGCGAGCGCTGACCGAACGTTCCGGCGCCGGCGGCGCCGCCGCCCAGGACGCCGAGCGGCTCAAATGACCGCGGCCGAGCGGGATGCGACGATCGTGCGATTGTATCCGGTAGTCCGCACCATCGCGCGCACGGTAGCACGCCGAGCCGGGCGCGTGGACCTCGACGATCTGGTCGGCGAAGGCTGCCTGGGGCTCGTCCGCGCGGTCGATTCCTACGATCCGGCTCGCGGAGCGTCGCTCGATCGCTACGCGCGCGCCCGCATTCTCGGCGCAATGCTCAACGGGTTGCGGCGCATGGACCGGCTGACCGAATTCACCCGGCGTATCTTACGTCAGGCGGAACGGGACCGCTACGCCATCGCGCTGACGGCTGGTCACCTGCCGTCGATGCTCGAGATGGAGCGCCGGCATCCCAAGCTGCGCTCTGCTCGGATTGCCGCCCATCACCGTTCGTGCGTTTCACTCGATGATGCGATCCCGGTCGACGCGCTGGTCGCTGCGAACTGGGAAACGGATCCGGCTCGGCTGTACTGCGAACACGAGGCACGCGCGATTTTACGGGCGGCGCTCCAGAAATTGCCCGTGCGCCATCGGCAGGTCGTCGAACTCTACTTTTTTTCCGGCTATCGACTCAAAGCCGTAGCGCGCGAGTTGTCCGTGACCAAGCAGCGCATCGCGCAGTTGCGCGATCGCGCGCTCGAAATCGTTCGCGAAGAGATGATCAGCGCATGAGTAAACGAGCTGGAATCGTGCGACGGCGCGAGGGAACCAGCGCTGCACCGCCCGCGCAGCAGGCGGCCGAATCGCCGACGGTCATGGGCGGCTTGACCGATGCCGGTGCGATCGGCGAGATCGTCTTGCCGCGAGATCATCCGAAATGGGTGCGCGACCGCTTCGTCGTCTCGAGCGCGACCAAAGCGCTGCTCGCACGAATGAAGCCGTATGCGATCCGGCTGCTCGGCTACTGGGATCATCGCGTCCACCGCTTGGAAATCGAGCACGGCACGGTTCAAATCGACGACAGCGGCGCGTATCGTTTCGGTTGAGGATCGGCACGAACGAGGCGGTCCGCGCAGAATTCAACGGGCGAGCATCAGACCCGCCGATCGAGATGGGGCGGCTTTCACCCGTTGATATGGTTGGGGTGTGCACGCGGCGTGAAAACGATCGAGAAAAGAAGCTCGAGCGCCACGGGGCGGATGGTCGCTCGTGACGCTCGGGACTCTGTCGTATCAGCCTCTTTTGCCGATCCGTGCAGGCGTTGTGGAACGGCGGCGCTCCCCCGCGCGCCTATGCAACGATATGGGCGTTCGAGTCGCCGACTTCCCGTGCGCCTGCGGTCGACGCGGATGCGGTCTGTGCGTGCGACTGGGCAATCGCGGTGTTGGTCGCATTTTGGTTGTCGATCATGGCCTGGTGCGTTTGCAGCGCGAAGTTTGCCTCGAACTGCGCCTGTTCTTCTTGCAGCAACGCCTGCGAACTGCTGTCGCCGCTGCTGCTGTTCGCCGTGCTCGAAACGGCGGATCCGGCTGTGCTGCTGAGAGAGGGTGCAATGGATGACATGAGATTGCTCCTTGTTGACTTCGGTCGGACGGAACGGAAAGGAACGAGCCGCGTAGTGAGGCGATCGCCTCCACGTGCCCTATCGCGTTTCAAGGTTCGAAAGTCAAGGGTTGCAGCGAGGAAAGCGAACCTGTTCGGGCGTCCGAAGAGATTCGTTTCTATCATAACGTCCGACTCTGCTAGGCTCGCCCGTGGGCGGTCGTCGAAGCGTGCTTTCATGGTTTGGCTTGCGACGTCTGACGCTCGGAGTGCCCATGCCCATCGCGTGCAGCCTAGCCTACGACGGGAATCACCTTTGCGGTCGCAGCGCGAACGCGTCCGTGCAGGGCTCGCGTGAGCAAGAGGCCGTAGTGCTGGTCGATTACTTTTTTCGATTGTGGAGCCAAGAGCGCTACGCCGACATGTACCATTTGTTCTCTCGTGCATACCGTCACGGACATCCCTACGTGGGCTGGCTCCCGATGACCGCGCAGACAAGGTTTATCTCTCTCATCTCGGCACACGCAGACTCGCCGAGCCTCGTATCGGTGCGGTTGACTTCCAACGACCATGGAGCTGGCGGACGATTCGTTACCACCACCTATGAGGGAACGTGGCGCATCGTCCGTGAGAACCGCGGTTTGCAACTCGACACACCGAATCTGCGCCGGGTCTTGCCGAATCGAGCCACGCAGACTCAGCTTCGAGCGCGCAGACGGCGAGGTGGGCTCATAACTGAACCCACGGGGTTGTAGGGCGAGCCTTCGGCGTGCTTGGCGCCCTCGGACAATCGGTGTCGCTGAGTTACTGGAGAATGGGCGGCCATTGCGCGGGGTTCTTCCGCGCCTGTCGTCGGGAGCTCGTTGGGCCGCGCCTCGCACAACGAATTGGCATGTCCCAGCAAGTGCGTGCTCTTGGCGAGGGGCTGCGCAACGACGCAGAGGAATTCATCTGCGGCCTGCACGAAACGTTCGACCTCTCTCGTATGTCGAAGCTGATCTACATCACGAGCGCGTCGCTCGACGGTTACGTCGAGGACGCCAGCGGTGCTTTCGATTGGGTCAATCCCGATCAGGTATTCGCCTTCATCACCGAGCTGTTGCGGCCGATTGGAGCCCTTCTTTTGGGGCGGCGACTCTATGAGACGATGGCCTTCTGGGATGCGCCGGTGGAGGATTATCCGCCCGAACACCGCGACTTCGCACGGGTTTGGCAGAAGCCCGAAAAGATCGTCTTTTCACGAACGCTCGGCGCTGCGAAACACAACGCGCGTGTCGAGCGGGAGTTCGACTTCGAGGCTATTCGGAAGCTCAAGCGGGAATCGGAGCACGACATGATCATTGGCGGCGCCGAGCTTGCGGGACTTGCGATCGAAGCCGACCTCGTCGATGAATGTCACCTGTTTCTCAACCCGGTGATCGTCGGCGGGGGAAAGCCGGCATTCCGAGCCGCCATACGACGGAATCTCGAACTCCTTGAGACGCGCCGTTTCAGGACTGGAGTAATCCACGTGCGCTATCGCATACGAGGCGGTACCGCCTAAAAGAACGAGACGACATCGACTCCCGGCTCTGCTTATCGCCTTCGGTGAATTCATGTTAGAAGTCTATGTAGACCCACGCGGGTTCCTGAAGCTGCACGAAAAAAGGCGGCATCGCTTGCATGCCATTGAAGGGAATCGATCGCCGTCGTTTGGCCCGAGGAACCCCGCGGAACCGCAGACCCTATTGTACTTGTTTGACCGCTTCGATGTAGGAACGTACAACGTGGTTGTGCGCCTCGTCGGCGGCGACGGAGAGCTCCTCGGTATTCGTGGTTTCCGACATTTTTACGGCCATGGTATTGAGCCGCGTGTTCGAGGCCAGCAGTTCGGCCTGGTTTTCCTCGTAACTTGCCTCGGAGGCCGCCTCCGCGCCGTTGAGCATCCCGGACAGCGGGCCGCCGGAGAACAAGCTGCCGCCGATACCGGCAAAGAGTGCACCGAGAAATGCCATGGATTGCTCCTTTACGTCCGCTGCAAAGAGATTTTCAGTGCGGTCCCGGGCTCGATCGCGTCCCGCAGGCGGCGATTCCAGTCGCGCGCGGCCCCGCACGGATGGTAACGGGCAAAGATGATACCAGTGTTTGCGCCACATGCCGGATTTCGCGCGTCGCCCGCGGGTTTTATGCGAGCGCCCCACGCGGGTCGGATACGATAGCGGTGGGTCGAAGGTTGACGTCCGGCGGCAGCTCGCCAAAACCGAAGACTTCGGCGCGCAAGCCGAACTTCTCGAGCAAGTCGCTGAGGTGACGGCGCAGCGGCGACGTGCAGACGACAAACGTTTGGCCGCCGGGAAGGGTCTTGGCATACGCGCTCACGCGCTCGCGGATGTACAGTGCGAGCTGCGGTTCGGGCACGCCGGCGTCGCCCGTCCATGCTGCGGCCACGCGCGCCTCGAATTCCGGGTCGAACATCAGCGCCGGCAGCTCGCGCAGTTTGCGCGCATGGAGCAGCGGCGGGACCAAGACTTTGCGCGCCGCATCGGCGAGATCGCGCGCGTCGCGCGTTGTTGCGGAGGCCTCGATCATGGCCTCGATGGTGGCCACCGGGTCGCGCGGCCAAACGCGTTCGCGCAGCAAATAGAGAAAGGCTTTGTGGACGGTCGCGAACGGCAGGGCGTCGGTTCCGACTTCCTTGACGATCACGGGATATGCGGGCTTGAGGTATTCGAGCAGCGTTTGCATCTCTTGACGCCCGAACAGAAGACCCGCGCGATTGCGCACGCACTCGCCCAGGTGCGAGATGAGCACGGTGATCGGATCGAAGACCAGCGCGCCGGCGGCCATCGCAAAGTCGCGATCGGCGGGCGCGATCCACTTCACCGGGAAGCCGTACACGGGATCGCGCACTTCTTCGCCGCTAAGCGCCCCGAGGACGGTTGTGTCGGCGATGGCCAGAAAGCGCTCCGGGCGCAGCGATCCGCAACCGACGACTTCACCGCGAAAGCGGATCTCGTAGGATGCGGGCTCACGGGTACCTTCGTCGCGGACGTTCACCCCGGCCATCACGATGCCCAGTTCACGCGCGATCATGCGCCGCGCCTCGAAAACGCGTTCGATGATGGCTTCGGTGTTTTCGGGCAGAAAAAACGGTGCGAGATCCTTGCCCAACTCGACGGCGATGATGTCGACGCCGACCGATCCGAAGGCCGATTCGGGCCGTCGCCGCTCGGCTTTCCGAAGCGATTCGGCTCGCGCGGCGCCGTGGTCGGCGTCGCGCTTGATCCGCCGTGCCGAGAGCTGCGCGCACGCAATCGCGGCCAGACCCAGGGCGATAAACAACGGATGCGGCAAGACGGGTACCAGTGCCAGTCCGAACGACAAGAAGCCGGCCGAGCGCAGGACTTCCGGGCGCGCGAAGAGTTGCGTGATCAGGTCGGTTCCCAGCGAACCGTCCGCCGCCACGCGGGTGACCATCATGCCCATCGAGATCGACATCAGGAACGCGGGCAACGTCGTGACGAGCGCATTGCCGATCGAAAGCAGCGCAAACGTATTGAGCGCGTCGAGCGGCGACAAGCCGTCGTAGATCATGCCGACGGCAACGCCGCCGACCAAATTGAGCACCACGATCACCAGAGCCGCGATCGCGTCGCCTTTGACGAACTTGCCCGCGCCGTCCATGGCGCCGAAGAAGTCGCCTTCTTTCTGCACCAAGGCGCGGCGCTTGCGGGCCGCTTCGGGCGTGAGCGACCCCGCGTGCAGTTCGGCATCGATGCCCATCTGCTTGCCGGGCATCGCGTCCAAGGTGAAACGCGCGGCCACCTCGGCGACCCGCTGCGAACCGGCCGCGATCACGATGAACTGGATCGTGATGAGGATGACGAACATGATGAGGCCGACGACGAGATTGCCGCGCACGACGAAATCGCCAAAGGCCGGAATGATCGACCCCACGCCGCCGGGCAGCGATCCTTGGGTCAGGATCAAGCGCGTCGCCGAAACGTCGAGCGCAAGGCGAAAGAGCGTGGCGACGAGCAAGGCCGGTGCGAAGGCCGAGAATTCCAACGGATCGCTGACGGTGATGCTGATGAGCAGCACGAGCGCGGTTCCCAAGATGTTGATCGCAAGGAGCGCGTCGAGCACGAACGGCGGCAGCGGAACGACGAGAATCAACACGACCGACAAAACGAGCGCGCCGAACGCGGCGGTCATCGCACTTGGTTTCACGTCAGGGTCCCCGTTTGCAAGAGTGCGTTTATGACCTCGGCCACTGCGACGTACGTTTGGACCGGAATCTCGTCGCCGGGCCGGCCCAGCGCGTAGAGTTCGCGCGCGAGCGCCACGTTCTCGATCACCGGTATTGCATAACCGGCCGCCAAGTCGCGCACGCGGAGCGCGTTTTGGTCGCTGGCGCGAACGAGGATGCGCGGCACGGGGACCTCGGGCGGCCGGTATTCCAGAGCGATCGCGATGTGCGTCGGATTGGTGAGCACGAAGGCCGCGCGCTGAACGCCGGCCATGGCTCCGGAGCTCAGCGAGCGGTGCATGCCCCGGCGGTGCCGGCGCAGCAGCGGATCGCCTTCACTTTCTTTGGTGTCGCGTTTGAGCTCGTGTGCGTTCATGCGCAGTTTGCGGCGCCAGCGCCGGCGCACGATGAGGACGTCGAAGATGGCAAAGAGCGCGCCGACGACGAGCACGCTGAGCACGATGCGCGCGCCGGCCGAGCGCACCAAAGCCGCGATGAACGGAAGATCGGCCGCGCCGACGCCGCGGGCGAAGACTTCGTTCGCGGTCGGCACGATGGCGCTCGTCGCCAGTCCGAAGGCGAGCACCGCGCGTGCCGCCGCGACGGCCGCTTCGCGCGAGAACATGCGCTTGAGGCCTTCTTTGGGATTGAGCCGGTCGGCTTTGAAGCGCGGTGCCACGAAGAACAGCCGTTCTTGCAGCAGGGCCGTCGTCGTGCCGCCGATTGCAACGGCGACGAGCGGCAGCAGCGCCAGTCCGGCGAACGGCAGCAGTCCATCGGTGTGCAGACCGCCGTCCGCCGCCGTCTGCACCATCCAACGGGCAGCGACGCCGCCCAGCGCCGGCACGAGCGCCGCGAGCGCGACGGCGCCAAGCAAAAACCCGCAGATCGCGCCCAGCTCCTGCGAGCGTGCGACGTTGCCTTCGCGCTTAGCCCGCGCGATCCAGTTGGGCGTCGGCTCGAACGGTTTGTCGTCGGCCATGAATTAAGGGTTCAGCATCGGCAGGTGCAGCCACGGACGGCCGGCGAGGTCCGCAGCAAACGGCAGCGTGGCCAGTGTCGCGAGGAGCACGACGCCGAAGACGATCGGAAACGTCAAGGTGAAATTCGCAAAGCGCGGGATGACGCGCGCGACGCTGCCCAGCGCGAGCTGGGCGAGCAGCGCGAGCAAAATGCCGGGCCCCGCGACGATGAGCGCGGCACGCAGCGACAGCGTCGGCAGCGAGAGAGCGAAGTCGAGCAGATGCCCCGGACGCAGCAGCGAGCCCGGCGGCAGCAGCTCGAACCCGCGCGCAAAGGCGACAATCAGCAAACGGTATCCGCCCAGGACGAAGAAGGCTGCGATGAACGTGATCGTCCACAGCCGGCTGAACGCCTCGCCGCCGGCCGAGGTCGTCGCGTTGCGCAGACTATCCTGGATGCCGACGTAGTCATCGAGCGCGCGTGCTCCCGCTGAGATGCCGTCGTAAAGAATCGATGCCGCCATGCCGACCATCGCGCCGAGCGCGACCTCAAGTGCCAATGCGAAGACGAACGAACCAGTGGGAAGAACGCCGGGACCGCGCAACGCGGGGCTCAATCCGACGGCAAGCACCAGCGCCAAACCCGCACGCACCATCGGCGGCACCGCCGGGTGCGAAAAGCCCGGCGCGCGGAAAACGAAGCCGGCGCAGCGGGCGAAGACGAGCGCATACAGCTGCGTCACCCCAGCGACGAAATCAACGCCGGGATGCGGCCGAGCGCGTCGGTGAAGAGATTCGCGCACAATCCCAAACCGAACCGGCCGAACACGGCGACCACGAACGCGACGACGATGAGCTTGGGCAGCAGCGTCAACGTCTGTTCCTGAATCTGCGTCGCCGCCTGGACGATCGCAATGATCGTCCCGATGAGCGCCGCCGCCCCTAAGACCGGCAAGCAGATGACCGCACACACGACGAGCGCCTCGCGCAGGAGGCCGTCAAAAACATCCACGTCGCAAGCGTAGCGGCGGCTTATGTGTCCGATGTGTTCTCTGCGCGCAAAATAATCGTCGGTCCGAGGCCGCCGGCCCTTGAAAAAGCACCCCGTGCGCGTGAAAGGGCGCTGCGGGGGAGCGGAGGAGGCCGGATGAGGGAATTCGATGCCTTACCAGGCGTTTCGCCGGTGCCGGCGGTTCGCGTTGCTGCGGCAGCGGAAACCCCAGTCGATTCAGCGCTGGGGGCTTTTACCGGTCCGATGCCGGCCGCCGATAGCATCGCATGCGATCCGGCGACGACGTTCGGCGTTCCCTACGCGCACGTCGCGGCGTTGCTGCAAACGATGCCGGAGTACGGGCCGAACGCGGTCGGAGTGTTGCTCCGACGGTATGGCGAGGCGTTCGCGACCGTCATCGCGGCGCTTCCGACCCAAGTGCGGGAAGCGTTCATCGCCCAGCTGACACTGGCGCAGCTTGCGGCCGGTGGGCGGACGCGCGGCGCCGCGTCCCCCAGCAAGACGGAACTCGCTGCGGCGACCGCCGGTCGTCTAGCCGCCTCCATCGAGCGCTACGGCAGCGATGCGGCGCTGCGCTTGCTGCCTCCCGCTACGCCGGATGCCGACAACACGCCGCCGCCGATCTTGGTGGCCAACGCGCTCACACCGCCGGCTCCGGACACCCTCGATCGCCGCAAGCGCCGGCACGAACAACCGTGCCGGCGTCCAGCGGACGAAAGGGGCGAGCACGGCGACGCGCCGGAGTATCCGCCCGACGATTGCACGCAGAGCTCCATCTTGATCGCTTAGGCCCGAAGCAACCGTATCCATGATCCGATACCGGAGCAATCGTTCCACTTGACAATCTGATCCGCCTGAGACGAGCAAAAGAAGAAGGAGTTTCTCACTAACGTTGCTTGCTCGGACGCGTTGTGTTTGGTCCGAGAGCTGCGATCACGCCAGGAACGTACCTCCCGCTATGCGACACCGTGTGATTCCCGATCACCCACTACATACCCAATAAGGGCACAAGTGCAGCAAACTCGGTACAACGTTCAGCATCGTGCTCTTTGACGGTGGTTGCGAGCGCATGCAGCTCGAGCCGGTCGTGTCGTCGCGCCTACCGGCGGTCAGATTCGGATGACCGTCTCCGACTTGGCCTAGAAAGTATTAGATTCGCGAGGGGAAGCGGGTCCAAACGGCGAGAGTTTAATCAACGACATGGACGACATGGACGACATGGACGACGAGAAGAGCTCGAAGCCGCCACCAAATGCCGCCCTTGCGGTATTTTTAGTGACCGTTATGAGCGCATGTGTTTGGATGACGTTGTCCCTGCTTGCGCATTATCACGACTGCGGAGAAGGTTCATTCAATGAGTTGCTCATTGTCAGCGAAGTTACACTCGGTGCGATAATTTGGCTTCCGGGCGTGCTATTTGGACTTCCGCTCGTTGCATCTCTTCGTGCAAGTGCATCAAGATGGATGCTCGTGACGATAGTTTTTGTCGGTATTATGGTAGTTACGTACTTTATCGAAGCGAAACTTTATCCGGTCCCAGCCGCGCCACGCCTGTGTGCTATTCAATTCTAGCTGTCGGCGACAACGCACCTGAACGATCGGATTGCAGCGCCCAATAGAGCTTGAAGAGTTTATCGAGCCAATAGCTGTCGGCCGCGTCACGCTCGGCGCGCTCGCGGATCGCTGTCGTTGTAAGCGACAAGACCGATCCGCCGCCGGACTCGCCGAGCTCCACCGTGACCCAATGTCCCTCGAAGCTTCGGCCATCAGGAACATCGAAGTACGATTCCCAGTCGTGCGCAATCTCATCGGCTCACCGCCGGGCGCAACCGGCAACCGGCCTCGCGCTCGAGCTGGGCTGCTTCGAGCTTCAGATCGGCGGCGGTTGAGGCCTCGAGTCCATTCCGGCGAACGGGCAGCCCACCCCTCGGGCCGTTGCGGAAGCCGTTCGGCTATCCAATCGGCGTTGCGGCAACAGCGTCCGGCGAAACGGCGTCGGCGTCCGGCTTTGCGGAGGCACGGAGCGCCGCGTACGAAGCGAGCACCGAATGCACGTAGTTTTGCGTTTCGGTTCCGATGGCGCCGCGCTCGACCGCCCCCGGCCCAGCGTTGTAGCCCGCGAGCGCGAGCGCGACATTGCCGTGGAAACGTTCGAGCAAACCACGGAGATAGTGCGTTCCGCCGGCGACATTCTGGCGCGGATCGTACGCGTCGGCGACGCCCTCACTCGCCGCCGTGCCGGGCATGAGCTGCATGAGTCCTTGCGCGCCGGCGCTCGACGTTGCGCCAGCGTCGAAGCCGCTTTCGTTCGCAATGACGGCTTTGACCAGCGCGGGATCGACCCCGTTCGCCGCCGACGCCTGCGCGATCGTTCGCTCGAGTTCGGCGAAGGGGATCGAACGCGGCGGCGGCGCGGGCGGCGTGCCGTCGGGCGCGGCGCCCCCAGCAGCCAACAGTGCTGAAAACGCGGCGCCGCCGGACGTGCGATCGATGGGCGGACGTTCGCCGTCGGCGAGTTGAGCGACGCGGCGTTCGACGGCGGCGACATCGGCGAGCGCTATCAAAAAGACACCGCTTCGAGTCCGTCGAGATCCAGTTGTTCGGCGAGCGCGCGCAGCTCGGCCAGCATTTCGGCGGAGCCGGATGTGCGCCGACCGTCGTGGATGAAGGCTTCGATGCGTTCTTGCAGCGCGACGGCGCGTTCGAGATGACGGTCGGTATGGCTGAAACCGAGGTCGCGCAGTTCACGGGTGGCGTCGAGCGCCGCGATTGCTCGCCGCACGATCCGCGCGCTGCGCCGATGCCCGGCGCTTACCGCGGCGTCCATCGTGCGGCTCGCGCTGGCGGCCACGTCGATGGCGGGAAAGAGCCCGCGACGCGCGAGTTTGGCCGACAGCACGATGTGTCCGTCGAGGGCTGCGCGAGCCCCGTCGCTCAAGGGTTCGCGGTCGTCCGGCCCGTCGGACAGCACGGTCGCCACGAGCGTGATGCTGCCGCCGCCCACGTTTCCGCCGCGTTCCAGCAGCCGCGTCATCTCGGCGAAGACGCTGGGCGGATAGCCGCCGCGGCCGACGGCTTCACCGTTGCGCAGCGCAATCTCACGCGCGGCCAGCGCGAAGCGCGCCAGGCTGTCGAGCACGACGAGCACGTTGAGTCCGCGCCGGCGCAATTGCGATGCTTGCGCGAGCGCGACGTGCGCCGCGCGCACGCGCTCGCTGGGGGAACGATCGCTGGGCGAACACACGATCGTGGCGTGCGGCGAGATGCGCTGCATCCAGGCCGCCGCTTCTGCGCCGCGCTCGCCGATCAGCCCGACGACCACGGCGTCGGCGCCGGCGCCGCGCACCAGCGCTTCGACGAGCAGCGATTTTCCGGTCGCCGGGCCGCCGAAAATGCCGACACGCGCGCCGCGGCCGATCGTCATCAGCCCGTCGATGGCTTTGACGCCGGTCCAAAACGGCCGCTCGACCGGACCGCGTTGACCGGCATCGATCGGCGGATCGATGACGGCGCTCCGGCGCCCGCGCACGCTGCCTTTGGCGTCGAGAGCGCAGCCGGCCGAATCGATCGCGCGCCCGAGCAGCCGCATCCCGAGCGGCAAAGTCGTGGCCAGCGGGTCGGTCACCACTTCGTCGCCCACGCCGACGCCGGCGACCGACGTGTGCGGCCGCAGTTCAACGCGTGCGGCATCGACGCGCGTTACGGTCGCGGGAACGCGCGGCGCCGCGCCGACCCGGATCGTGACCGCTTCGCCGACACGCGCCCCGGGCAGCTGGGCGATCACGCTCTCGCCCAGCGCGGCGAGAACCCGGCCGCGCCGGGCAGCAAAGCTCACAGCGCGATCCGGTGCGCCGCGAGCAGCGCATCCAGCCGGGTCTGGACGTTGAGATCGTAGCTGCCGTCCTCGACGTCGACCGCGAAATCACCGGCGGAAAGGCTCGGGTCGATCTGTACGCGCCAGGGCGAAACGACGTGCTGCGCGTCGGCGCTCGAAACGCGTACGGCGAGCGGCCGCGTGACGCCGAACTCCGCGAGCGTTTCGGCCAGCAGCGCTGCGATCTCGGCCGGCGAGGAAGCGAATTCCCGTCCCAACACGCGTCGTGCGAGATCGGCGAGTGCGGCTTCGGCCTGCTCCTCCAACAGTTCGGCGGCGCGCGCCGTCAACCGGTTCAGTTCGACGGTGAACCCAGCCAGCAGATCGGCTACCCGCGGGTCGGTTTCGCGGCATGGTTCGGTAATGACGGCCGGTTCGGATTCGGGCGGGCCCGGCGGCTCGGCGTTGGCCTCGTCGCGGCCGAGCAGCAGTGCGGCAAAGCTGCGAAAAGCTTCAGCCATGGCCGACGGCGCCCGACACGTCGTTGGCCAACGGCGTCCGCGGGCGCGCCAGCCGGCTGATGATTTCGCGCCGCGCGTCGGCCGGATACAAGTCGAGCACGGCGGCCGCATCCGGTGTCGACAATCCGGCGATCACGGTTGCCGCGGTGTGCGGCGGCTCGTCGGCCAGCGCGCGGAAGATCGCGTCGGGCGAGACAGGGGGGAGCGTTGCTGCGCTTGCCGGCCCCGGCACGGACATGGCAGCGAGCGTCGGTGCGGCAGCGGGAACGCCCGGGCCCAAATCGGCGAGCAGCCGCTTGAGCGGGCGCGCGAACACGACCAGCAGCCCGCCGAGCGCGAGGATCCAGATCGTCGGCGGCAGGAGCGGCACGAACGTCGCGAGCACGGCTTGGGCCGGCGGGACCGTGCGAATCGGCGCCGTTTGCGGGGCAGTCGCGAGCGCGATGGGCTGCACGCTGAGGCTGTCGCCGCGCGCATAATTCAATCCGCCGGCGCTTTCCACCAGCGAGCGAATGAGCGGGATCTCCGAAGCCAGCGGCCGATCGAGAAACACCGCGATCGAGACGCGCTGCGGACGCCCGGCGGCACTGCTCTTATCGGTGACCACGACGTCGCTGCCGCGGTCGGTCGACGATTGAATTTTCGAGTAGCGTTTCTTGTCGCTCGTGTAGTGTTCGTCAGTCGTTTGCCCGGCGATCGGTTTGGCCGTCACCGGCGTGCGCTTCGTTTCGTGTTGCGTGCTTGTGGTTGGATCGACGTCGACGTGGGCGCGGACGATCGCCCGGCCATTCCCCAGCGCCTGATCGAGCGCCGACTGAATGGACGCCTGCAATTGCTGCGCTTCGCCTTCACCAGTCCACGCGGTGCCGCTCAGCGCGACCCCGCGGTCGTCGACGACCGCGACGTGCGCCGGGTCCAGCCCCGGCACGCCGGCGGCCACGAACGCCTTGATCCCGCCGATGGTTTCGGGCGACAGCTGGGCGCTCGGCGCGCGCACGAGTTGAACGCTGGCGCTGGCTTCATGCGCCGTTTCGTCGGCGAAGTAGCCCGGCGTTGCGGGCGCGATGATGACGCGCGCGTCGGAAATGCCGGTGATGTCGCGCAAGCCCAGCGCAAGGTCGCCGGCAAGTCCGTCGCGCGTCTGCGCTTCGAGGACCGATTGCGGGGTCAGCGCGCCGACTTTGGCCAGCGTTTCACTCGAATCCGCGATGTGCAGGCGCGGCACGCCCGCGAGCGACAGGCGCAAGAGCGTTTCGTTTTTCTGAGCGCTCAGAACGCGAACGTTGTCGCTCGTCGCGGAGAACGGCACATTCCAGGCCGCCAGTCGGGTCTCGACGTCGGCGAGCTGCTCGGGCAGCAGCGGACGCGCGAAGAGTCCCGTTTGCGTATCGCGGGTGAAGAAGAAGGCCGCCAGTCCGATCAGCACGATCGCGACGAGCGCCAGCGACCCGATCTGCGCGGAGCGCGAAAGATCTTGCCAGCGGCGTGGCACGGTTCCGTTGAGCACCGTCAGAGCCTGGCACTGATGCGGCTCAGCCGTGAGGCCGAACGCGAGGGATTCGATGAAGTCGAATTCACTATAGTTGCATTTGGGTGACGGTGTTGATCGATTGGGTCACGCGCGAGGAAGCCGCCGTCGCGATCGAGACGACGATGTCGGCCTTGGCGCGCTCGAAGACCAGCTCTTGCAGTCCGCCGGTTCCGCCGATGAAGGCGTTTTCGGCACCCTCCGCACGCTGCAGCGATTGCGTGCCGGCCCGCAGCGCAGAGACCAAACTTCCAAATCCGAAGGTCGCCGCATCGTTGCCGGATGCGCGCGAGATGTCAGGCTCCAGCGCCGTCGCAGCGGGGCTTTCTGCGATAGCGTCCAGCGGCGTGATGGTCACAGCCGCCCCATGTCGATCGTGCGTTCCGACAAGCGTTTACCGATGTCGAAGATCGACGCGTTGGCTTCGTACGCGCGTTGTGAATCCAAGACGTTGATCATCTCCGTAATTGAATCGAGCGGCGCGGAGCCGACGTGGGCTCCGCTGATTGCAACCACTGCGCCGGCGTTCGCGTCGTCGCCGGAGTCGGAAAGTTGCGCCTCGAGAGCCGTGACGTCGGCGTCCTCCGGGCCTTCGGGCGCGCTGGAAGCGGAAAGAACGGTCGCGAAATCGGGCACGAGTCCATGCGCCGGATGCCGGGCGTCGCCGGTTTGTGCCAGCGCGACATTGCGCGCGGCAATATCCATCGCCGCGCGTTGCGCTTGCATCCCGCTCGACGCGGCGCCGAGGATGGCAAAGTCGGTCATCGGCCGTTCATGGCCGCGGTCTTGAGTTCTTCGAGCCGCGCGTGGGCGGCCGAAAGCAACGCTTCGGTAAATAGCTCATGCCGCGCGGCCTGCGCCATCGGGGCCTCGAAATCGCGTTGCGCAGACGGCCCCGTCATCGAGCGCGCGGTGCCCGCTGCGTCGGCGCTTAGGCCGTCGCGTCCGGCGAGCGCGGCCGATTCGAGGTTGCCGGTCAGATTCATCATGCCGCACAGCGTAGCGGCCGAATATGGGCCGACCGTGCGCGGATTATGCCGAAATTATGCGGCGCCGGGCGTTGGACTCGTCGTATTCTGCCGCCTCGCGCAGCTCTTGCTCGGCTAGGAACGTCGCGTAGCATCTGTCCCGTACGGCTTCGAGCGTCGTGCGCTCGGCGCGTGCGGCCCCGAACGCATCGCGCGCCCTGCTCGCCGCCGCGCGGGCGGCGTCGGTGACGTGCCGCTGCTTGGCAAGGGACGTTTTGACGACCTCGATTTCGAGCAGCAACCCGCGGACGTCGCTTGCGCCGAGCGCCGCGAACGAGCCGCTGAAAGCGCGGCTCAACCCGTGCAGGCGCAGGTCGAGCGCAACCAGCTCGGCTCTCGCGCCCGCCGCGGCTCGCTCGGCGGCGAGCAACACCTCGCGTTGCGCGGTTTCGATCCGGGTGCGCCGCTCGAGCACTGGCTGCAGCGAAAAACGAAAGGCTGCCATACCGGGCACCGACGTTTGGCCACCGGCACGCGACTCCCTGCGAGCCTGGAAACCCGCTCCGGCCGGCGAATAGCGAACCGTGCACGAAAACCGATTGGAACGGACGTTGGCGCAATTGCCCGACGTGCCGGGCGTCTACATGATGGTCGGCGAGGATGGCCGGATCCTCTACATCGGTAAAGCCGTCTCGCTGCGCAACCGCGTGCGCTCGTATTTTCAGGACTCGGCCGCTCACCCGCCGCGCACGCGGTCGATGGTCGAACGGGTCGTCGACGTGCGCACGATCGTCGTTTCGAACGAGATCGAATCGCTCATCCTCGAAGCCAACCTCATCAAACGGCATCAGCCGCCGTTCAACGTCCGGCTGCGCGACGACAAGCGCTTCCCGTATCTCAAGGTCACCAACGAGCCGTTTCCGCGGGTGATTTTTACCCGCACGCTCAGAGACGACGGTGCGCGGTATTTCGGGCCGTACACCAACGCTCACGGTTTGCGCGAACTCATCGATCTGGTGCGCATCGTGTTCCCGCTGCGGACGTGCCGCGAACCGATCGACGGTAAACGCAGACGGCCCTGCCTGCAGTATCACATCAAGCGCTGTTTGGCGCCCTGTGTCGGCTATCAATCCGAGGCCGAGTACGATCGGCTCGTCGATGAAGTCGTGCTGTTCTTGGAAGGCCAGCAAGACGCGCTGATCTTGCGGCTGCAAAGCGAGATGTCAGATGCCGCCGAACACTTCAACTTCGAGGCGGCGGCCCGGCTGCGGGACCGCATCATTGCCGTTCGCCGCGTGACCGAGGCGCAGAAGGTCGTCTGGCGTTCGCGGATCGACATGGATTTGATTGCGGTCGCGCGCGCCCAGGGGCAAGCCTGCATGCAAGTGTTCATGGTGCGCGGCGGCAAGCTGTTGGGCCAAGAACACTTCATCCTCGACGGAACGGGCGACGTGCCCGCCGCCGAATTGTTCTCGGAGTTTCTCAAACAATTTTACACCGCGCGCAGCGGAAACACGGGAGCCGGGACTGAGATCGACGCCGAGCTGCTGGGCAGTCCGCTCGCGCTGCGCTCGGCGCGCGAACAAGAAGCGCCGGTTGCGCTGCGCGAGCGGACACGGCATCGCCGTTCGCTTGCCGGCGCTGCCGCGATCCCCAAAGAGATCTCGATCGAAGCGCTGCCCGCCGACCGGACCGTGATCGAGCAGTGGCTGACCGAACTCAAGGGCCAGCGGGTGCGCATCTTGCGTCCGCAGCGCGGCGGCCGCGCCGACTACATGCGCCTCGTCCAGCAAAACGCCGAACAGAATCTCAAAGCGTTTCTCATGCACCAGGAAGCGACCGAAAGCGCCTCGGCCAATGCGCTCGGCGAACTGGCGGCCGCGCTCGATTTGCCCGGACCGCCGCACCGCATCGAGTGTTACGACATCTCCAACATCCAGGGCACGAACTCGGTCAGCTCGATGGTCGTCTTCGTCGAAGGCCGGGCAAAGAAAAGCGACTACCGGCACTTCAAAATTCAATACGATAAGGGGCCCAACGATTTTGCGATGATGCAAGAGACGTTGCGGCGGCGTTTGCGCTACTTGCGTCACGACGCCGATCGCCCGCCGATCGGTGAAGGCGATGCCGCCGCCGCGGCGATGGAAGTTCAGGCCGCGCGCAAAGAACGCTTTCATTACAAGCCCGACCTGCTGCTCATCGACGGCGGCAAAGGCCAGCTCAACGCGGTCGTGGAGGTGCTGCACGAATTGGACATGTGGGGCATCCCGGTGGCCGGTTTAGCGAAAGAAAACGAGTGGCTCTACGTTCCGGGCAACCCCGATCCGATCGTGCTGCCGCCCAACTCGGCGGGCCTGCATCTGGTGATGCGCGTGCGCGACGAAGCCCATCGCTTCGCCGTCACGTACCATCGGCAGCGGCGTGGGAAAGCCATGACCAAGTCGGTCCTCGATACGCTCGGGGGCGTCGGTGCCGTGCGCAAAAAACGCCTGATGACCGCGTTCGGCTCGGTCGGCGCGATTCGGCGCGCGAGCGTCGATGAAATCGCGGCGGTCAAAGGCGTGTCGCCGGCCTTGGCGTCTCACATCAAAACCGCGCTCAACGCCTAACGCGCGAACCGCGAACTCGCATCCGCAGCGATCCGCGGGGGACGAAGCCCGGGCGGCGAGAAAATCGCGGGCATCATGGGTTTACTCGTCCGGCTCGTCATCAACGCCATCGCCTTGCTGCTCGTCGAATACCTCATTCCCGGCGTGCACGTGTCGGGCATCGGGGCGGCGCTGCTCGCCGCGCTCATCTTGGGCATCGTCAACGCCGTGCTCAAGCCGATCCTCATCATCTTGAGCTTGCCGCTGGAGATTCTGACCCTCGGCCTGTTCACGCTCGTCATCAACGCCGCGCTGTTTTATCTCGTCGCGAAACTGGGGATCGGCTTACGGGTCGATAACTTCGGCGCCGCGTTCATCGGCGCGCTGGTGCTCAGCATCGTGTCGTTCATCCTGTCGTCGTTCGTGCGCTCGACGACGTCCAAGCACTAGATTCGCCGCGGCTTCGCTCGACGAATCCATCGCGTTCGGCTTCGCCGAGCCGCAGGGTGCACCGAGCGAAGCCGAGGGCACCCATCCGGTCGTCGCGTGTCGGGCAAAGCCCGACACACTCCTACCGAAAGCGGCGGCCCCTCCCGGCCGGGGATGCGATTTCAGCCGGCGACGAGAAGCGATTCGTATTCTTGGTCGGAGAGCTGAATCGAAGCGGCAGCGACGTTTTCTTCGAGGTGTGCGATCGAGGCGGTGCCCGGAATCGGGATTATCACCGGCGAGCGGCGCAGCAGCCACGCCAATGCAATTTGATTGGCTGTCGCGTTGCGCGCTGCGGCCACCGCGGAGATGCGTTCCGACGAGAGTTTTCCGGCGGCGAGCGGACCCCAGGGAAAAAACGCGATGCCGTGCGCGGTGCAGTAGTCGACGACCGCGAGCGTCTCGTCGTTGGTGACGCCATTGAAAACCGTGTCGCCGCGCGTTGCGTTGTTGAACCGGTTCTGCACCGAAACGATCGGGACGATCTTGCGCGCGCTCTCGATCTGCGCGACGCTGACGTTGGAAAGCCCGACATGCCGGACTTTGCCCGCAGCTTGCATCTCGGCGACCGCCTCGACGGAGCGTTCGAACGCGACTTTGGGATCGGGCCGGTGAAGTTGATAGAGATCGATCCGCTCCAGGCGCAGACGTTTGAGACTGCCCGCGAGGGCCGCCTGGAGATGGGCCGGCTCGCCGGCCGGGGTCCACTGATCCGGCCCGCTGCGCGTGTGGCCGCCCTTGGTCGCGACGACGAGATCGGCGGGATAGGGGAAAAGTGCCTCAGCGATGAGGTCTTCGCTGACGTCCGGGCCGTACGAGTCGGCGGTATCGATGATGTTCACGCCGAGTTCTACCGCCCGGCGCAAGACGGCCAGGGCGGCCGCGCGATCGCGGGGCGGCCCCCAGATTCCGGGGCCGGTGATGCGCATGGCGCCGAAACCCATCCGGGAGACGCGCAGGTCGCCCCCGATCGCAAACGAGCCCGCAGCAGCTGCAGAAAGTGGTAGTTGTGCCATGCGGATCTTGTACCCAGCGGCACGCAAAACACCCGGAAACACGGACCCCGCGCGACGTTGTGCGCCTCGTGAGCGCGGAAAAATATACGGGAGTATTACCCCGGGTTGCCGCCGAGCGGAATAAACTATCCCAGGCGGGCGGCCTGGTAGGAAATTTTTACCTCTGCGCCGATTTTCGTCGAACCGACACGGCGTTTGCCGGACTCGGCTTTGGATTTTTTCGCTTGTGGAGGTCAGCGTGAGCGATGGACAACCGACTCTGAACCGTCGCGAGCTTTTGCGCGGCGCGGCTATGCTGGTGGGAACGATTGCGGCTGGTTCCGTGCTCGCCGAACTGGCACCCACCCGCGTCTGGGCGCTCGAGCTTGCGCGTCTTTCGACGCAGGAAGGCACGACGCTCGTCGCCTTCGGCAAAGTTCTCTACCCGCACAACAAGCTCGACACGGCAGTCTATGCACTGCTGGCCAAGGATCTCGACGCGAAGGCGGCCGATCCGACCGTCGCGGCGCAACTCACGCAAGGAACCGCCGCGCTCGATGCCGCGGCCGGCGGAAACTTCGCCGCCGCCAGCGATGAGGTCAAACTCAAAGCGGTCAAGAGTTTGGAGGGCACGCCGTTTTTCGCGACCGTGCGCGGCCAGTGCATCACCTCGCTCTACGACAACGAGATGGCGTTTGCGCACTTCGGTTACCCCGGACCGTCGTGGCCCAAGGGCGGCTACCTTCGGCGCGGCTTCAACGATCTGAGCTGGCTGCCGAACCCGCCCGAAGCCGCGAGCCCCGCACCCTATCTGTAACCAGCGCTTTCCGCATGAGCGAAGGAGCATAGCACGACGATGGCAGCACCATTCGATCACAATGACGATTCGGTCGTCGTTATCATCGGGTCCGGCGCCGGGGGTGGAACGCTGGCGAACGAGCTCACGCAAAAAGGCGTGAACGTCGTCCTCCTCGAGGCGGGCAAACGTCAGTCCAGCGCCCTCTTCACGCAAGAAGAGTGGCCGTCGTTCAAGCAGCTGGCTTGGCTGGACAACCGCACCACGTCGGGTACCTGGCGCGTAGCCAAAGATTTTCCCAACCTACCGACGTGGATTTGCAAGACGGTCGGCGGAACCACGACGCACTGGGCCGGCGCCTCGCTGCGATTCCAGCCGCACGAGTTCGCGGCCCGGACGACCTACGGCGATGTCGCCGGCGCCAACTTGCTCGATTGGCCGGTCACGCTTGGCGAACTCGAGCCGTATTACGACCGCGCCGAAGCGAAGATGGGCGTGACGCGAACCAACGGTAACCCCGGTCTGCCCGGCAACAACAACTTCAAAGTTTTGTACGCCGGTGCGACCAAGGTCGGTTATCAACGCGTGTCGACCGGTCACATGGCGATCAACAGCCATCCGCGCGACAACCGCGTCTGGTGTCAGCAGATGGGCTTCTGTTTTCAAGGCTGTAAAACGGGTGCCAAGTGGTCCACCTTGTATACTGAGATTCCGCACGCCGAGGCGACCGGGCGGCTCGATCTGCGGCCGGAATCATTCGTGCTCAACATCGAGAGCAACGCCAAAGGCAAAGTGACCGGCGTCGTGTACGTGGATGCCGACGGCAAACAGCAGCGTCAAAAGGCGCGCGTCGTCGCCGTTGCCGCCAACTCGATCGAAACGCCGCGGCTGCTGCTCAATTCGGCGACCAGCAAATATCCCGACGGCTTGGCGAACAGTTCGGGCCAAGTCGGGCGCAACTACATGCGCCACATGACCGGGTCGGTCTATGCGCTCTTCGATCATCCGGTGCACATGTACCGCGGCACGACAATGGCCGGGATCGTGCAAGACGAAGCCAAGCACGACCCCAGCCGCGGCTTTGCCGGCGGCTACGAGATGGAGACGATCTCCCTGGGTCTGCCGTTCTTTGCAGCGTTTCTCGATCCGGGCGCGTGGGGGAGCGACTTCACGCACTTCCTCGACAACTACAACAATGTCGCCGGGATGTGGCTGGTGGGTGAAGACTTGCCGCGCGAAACCAACCGCGTCACGCTCAACACCGCGGTCAAGGACCAGCACGGCTTGCCGGTTCCCAACGTGCACTACGACGACAGCCCCAACGACATCGCAATGCGCAACCACGCCTACGAACGCGGCGAGGCCATCTATCTGGCGGCCGGTGCGACGAAAACGTTCCGCACACCGCCCTATCCGTCGACGCACAATGTCGGCACGAGCCGCATGAGCGAAGATCCGGCCAAGGGTGTCGTCAACAAGCACGGCCAGGCGCACGACATCGCCAATCTGTTCATCAGCGACGGCAGCGTCTATACCACCAGCGCCGCTGAGAACCCGACGCTCACGATCGTCACGCTGGCGATCCGGCAAGCGGAGTTCATCACCGACGCGATGTCCAAACAAGCGGTGTAGGCATGTGCCAGGTGTACGCCCAGGCCGATCCGATCTTGTATGAATCGCGCGCGCGCTCGCTGCGCATTCACGGCGTTCTCACGACGATCAGGCCACCCAGCAGCAGACCACGACGAACGGCTTGATCGTGAAATTGCACGACGAAGTCACCCAATACCGCGAGGACGTGAAGAACTTTGCGTCGTTCTTGCGGGTCTGCTGCCTGCGCTACATGAGCTTGCAAGCGGGCCGGCCGCTCGACGGGGCGCAACCCGCGGCGGCGAGTGCGACCCTGCGCGCAGTTTCCTGATGGCAAAAGCGAGAAGGGCCGGCCGCTCGAGGCGGCCGGCCCTGATTCCTCGGCGCCTCTACGCGCCGGGGTGACGATCCGTGGCAACCTCAGCATAGCGCTGGGGCGTCCTCGGAGCGTCCGAAATGCGTCGGCGCGTCCCGTTTCGTCGAAAATCGGCCGTCCGCAACCGGGATGAGGGCGCGCGGCGGGCGGGCAATAGGCGATACCGATGACGCAATACGTTTACTCGATGCATCGGGTCGGCAAGACCGTCCCGCCCAAGCGCCAGATCCTCAAGGACATTTCTTTGAGCTTCTTGCCGGGGGCGAAGATCGGCATTTTAGGCCTGAACGGCGGCGGAAAATCCACGCTATTGCGGATCATGGCCGGCGTCGACACCGACATCGACGGCGAAGCGAAGCCGATGGCCAATTTGAGCGTCGGGTACCTCGAGCAAGAGCCCAAGCTCGATCCTCAAAAATCGGTGCGCGAGACGGTCGAAGAGGCCCTGGGCGAAATCTTCGCCGTGCGCAAACGGCTCGACGACGTCTACGCCGCGTACGGCGATCCGGACGCCGACTTCGACAAACTCGCCGACGAGCAGCACAAGCTCGAGGCGATTTTGTTCGCCGCAGGCGACGATCTCGAACAGCAGCTGGAATTGGCGGCCGACGCCTTGCGGTTGCCGCCCTGGGATGCCAAGATCGGGCCGCTTTCGGGCGGCGAGAAGCGCCGCGTGGCGCTCTGCCGTTTACTGCTCTCGAAGCCCGACATGCTGCTGCTCGACGAACCGACGAACCATCTCGATGCCGAAAGCGTCGAATGGCTCGAACACTTCCTGCAACGTTTCCCCGGTACCGTCGTCGCCGTGACGCACGACCGCTATTTTCTGGACAACGCCGCCGAGTGGATCCTCGAACTCGATCGCGGACGCGGCATCCCGTGGAAGGGGAACTACAGTTCGTGGCTCGATCAGAAGCAGCAGCGTCTGGCGCAGGAAGAATCGAGTGAGTCAGCCCGCCGGCGCGCGCTCAAGCGCGAGCTGGAATGGGTGCGTTCGGGGGTCAAGGGCCAGCAATCCAAGAGCAAGAGCCGCCTGGCACGGTTCGAGGAACTCTCGAGCTACGAATATCAGCGCCGCAACGAAACGCAGGAGATCTTCATCCCGGTCGCCGAGCGGCTCGGCGATCGCGTCATCGACTTTTCCGGCGTGCGCAAAGCATACGGCGACCGGCTGCTCATGGACGATGTTTCGTTCCGCATCCCCGCCGGCGCGATCGTCGGCATCATCGGCCCCAACGGCGCGGGAAAATCGACCCTGTTTCGCTTGATCGCGGGCAAAGAGCAGCCCGACGCCGGCGAGATTCACATCGGTCCCACGGTGAAGCTGGCCGTCGTCGACCAAACCCGCGAATCACTCGACAACACGAAGACGGTCTTCGACGACGTCAGCGGTGGGCTCGACGTGCTCAAAGTCGGACGTTTCGAGATGCCCTCACGCGCGTACCTGGGGCGCTTCAATTTCAAGGGCGGCGACCAACAGAAGAACGTCGGAACGCTTTCCGGCGGAGAACGCGGCCGGCTTCACCTCGCCAAGACGCTCTTGGCCGGCGCCAACGTGCTGCTGCTCGACGAACCCTCCAACGATCTGGACGTCGAAACGCTGCGCGCGCTCGAAGACGCGCTCGGCGAATTTGCCGGCACGGTGCTGTGCATCAGCCACGATCGCTGGTTCCTCGATCGCATCGCGACGCACATCATTGCCTTCGAGGGCGACTCGCGGGTCTTTTTCTTCGAAGGCAACTACACGGAGTACGAAGCGAATAAAATCGTCCGGCTCGGCGAAGAAGCCGCCAAACCGCACCGGATCCGGTATCGTCCGCTGACGCTGCCATAGCAGCAGGATTCGCGGCGCTGAACGCGCCGCGAATCCATGGCGTTCGGGCCTGCGGCCCGAGCCGCAGGGCGTGGGTTACGACGGTGCTCGCAGCCGGTCGATGAACTCTTTGGCGTGGCGCGCGAGATCGCGATTGTCGGTCCAGAGGTTCCGCCAGACGCCCAGCGTGTTGGAAAGTGCGGGTGCGACCACGGCACTCGAGAAGCTCTCGAATGCGATAGGCCCGGCGTATCCGCATTCGCCCAGCGCGCGAAAAAAGGTCGCAAAATCGACGTTTCCCGAACCCAGATAGCCGCGATGACTTTCGCCGATGTGCACGTAGACGAGCTTGTCACCGCACAAGCGCACCGGTTCGTCGAAGTCGTCCTCTTCGATGTTCATGTGGTAGGTGTCGAGGTGCACGCCGAGATTGGGGGCGCCGATTTCGCTCACGATGTCGAGCGCTTGCGCGGCGGTGTTGAACAGATTGGTCTCGTAGCGGTTGACCACCTCGAGTCCCAAGGTGATTCCGCTGTCGGCGGCGCGGCGCGCCAGGCGCTGCAGCGCGGCGACGCAGTTCGCGCGTCCGCGCGGCGTCGCGGGGCGCGAATATTTTCCCAATGCGCTGTAAATTACGCCCACGAGGTATTTCGATCCCAAGGCGGCGTTGCAATCGATCACGGCCTCCAGCAGCGTTTCGCCGCGGGCGACGACAGCAGGGTCTTCACTAGAAAGGTCATTGTCCCAGTTCAGCCCGAGCGAACTCGTCACACCGAGCCCGGCGTCGGCCAGCAGCGCGCGCGTTTTCGCGACGTCGATCGACGCCGGATCAAATGCCATGATCTCGATGTAATCGTATTCCGCCGCTTTGCTCTCGGCGATCGCGTGCCGGCTTTCGGCATCGCTCCAGCCGCCCGACCAGACCGCGGCATGCACACCGATTTGGCTGCTCATAAAAAAACCTCCCGTTCACGTGCGGAACTTCTTTTCGCACCGACGCTATCTCAGCGGTGCCGACTCGCCGGACGCACGAGTTCGCGCGAACCATGGGCGAGATGCGGTCGCCTAACATAGCGGATTGCGGCGCAAATATCCTCGCGCGCTCATCGGCCGCCGCTCCCTTGGCTGGAATCATCTGGCTCCGAGCCGCACTTAGCATTCGAAACGGAGGATACATGATGGCAGCAGAAGCGACGATCGGCGTCACCGGCCTAGCGGTTATGGGTGCGAATTTAGCCCGAAACATCGCGCGCCGCGGGATCACGGTGGCAGTACACAACCGCACGAATACAAAAACCGACGAATTCCTGCGCGAGTTCGGCAGCGAGGGCACGTTCGTGGGTGCGCAGGACGTTCCCGCATTCGTCGCCGCCATCAAACGGCCGCGCGCGATCCTCATGATGGTCAAGGCGGGGAAACCGGTCGACGACGTCATCGACGAGTTGCTGCCGCATCTCGATTCCGGCGACATCCTCATCGACGGCGGAAACTCGTTTTTCGCCGATACGGTCCGGCGAACGCATGATGTCGAAGCCAAAGGCTTTCGGTACATCGGCACGGGCGTTTCCGGCGGTGAAGAAGGCGCGCTGCTCGGACCGAGCATCATGCCCGGCGGCACGCCCGAGGCGTATAAGCTGATCGAGCCGATTCTCACCCGGATCGCGGCGCAAGTCGACGGGCAGCCGTGCTGCACGTACATCGGTGCCGACGGCGCCGGTCACTATGTGAAGATGGTGCACAACGGAATCGAATATGCCGACATGCAACTCATTGCCGAGGCCTACGACTTGCTTCGGGAGTTGCTCGGCTATGACGCGCGCGAGATCGGCGACATCTTCGCGCGCTGGAATGAGGGCGAACTCGATTCGTATCTCATTCAAATCACGTCCGAAGTGCTGCACAAAGTCGACGAGCAGACGGGCCGTCCGCTCGTTGATTTGATTTTGGATGAAGCCGAACAAAAAGGCACCGGGCGCTGGACGTCTCAATCGGCGCTTGAACTGGGGGTTCCGCTGACGGCGATCACGGAAGCGGTATTTGCGCGCGCGCTTTCGGCCCGCAAGGCCGAGCGTGAAGATGCGTCCCGTATCTTGAGCGGCCCCGATCCGCGCTTGACCGGCGACGATCGCACCGTGCGCTTCGTCGACGATATTCGCGACGCGCTCTACGCCTCGAAGATCGTCGCGTACGCCCAGGGCTTCGAGCAGATGTCGGCTGCCGCGGCGCAATACCACTGGGACCTGCAGCTCGGGACGATCGCGACGATATGGCGCGGCGGGTGCATCATTCGCGCCCGCTTTCTCAATCGCATCAAAGAAGCATACGATGCCGATGCGCGGCTCAAAAATCTCTTGCTCGCGCCGTACTTCAGTTCCGCGGTGATGAACGCGCAGGCGGCATGGCGACGCGTCGTTAGCCAAGCGGTTGAGGCTGGAGTCCCGGTCCCGGCATTCTCATCGGCGCTCGCTTATTATGACGGGTACCGGCGCGAGCGCGGGCCGGCCAATCTCCTCCAGGGACAGCGCGATTACTACGGGGCGCACACCTATCGGCGACCGGACGCATTTGGTTCGTTCCACACGCGCTGGGCGCAGGACGGTGCGGAAGTAAAAACCTCGTAGCCGGCAGCACGGGGCAAAGGACCGCAGCCTGCTCTTGCAAGGAAGGCAAGCGAACGCCGCCGGACACTTTGGAAGTTGTGCCGGGCAGCGTTCGAGTAACAAAGTGCTCGCTGTCCTTGGCAGGCGGGGCGCGGCGTGGGCCTGCGATCCGTAGCGCGCTGGGCCTAACGACTCAAAGGCGGCGCGCGTACGACGCAAAGGCAGCGATGCACGCGTGCGCGACGCTGCTTGCGGGAGCGGACTGCGGACGCGCGGAGTAGCTACTCATCTGCTTTTGCGTGATGGAGTGTGCATCGAACGCATGCGGTTTGAGCGGCTCGATGCACGGATCGCGCGCACAAATTATAGTGAAAAAGGCCCATTTTATCGGCCTTTGTGAGATGCATCACGCACCAACTTCCCCGAAGGTACTTTGTTTCGGGAAAATGGTGACCTAGTAGCGGGTGCAAAATTCGTGCATCCTGGGTACACTCTTCAGATAGCTTCATTGGAGAATCGACGCTGGAACAGATGTCCGAACGCGAGCCGGTCCGGGCGGCGCAACGCATCGTCGGCGAATTAATCGAGCAGCGCGACAAGATCAAGTCGATCGCGGAGGGCTTCGCGATCCTCGACTTTGTCCAGGGGCATGTCGCCACTGAGCTGCCGGCGACGACCGCGCGCGATATCGTCGAGGTCATTCGCGATGATCGCTCGAGGCAACCGACCTCGTATCCAAACGACCTCGTGTTGTTGTGGCTGGAAAACTATCGGCGCGCCTACTCGCACATGATCATGCGGGTGTTGGAAGACGGCGCCGACTCGATGACCGCATAGCGAACCGGCAGGCCGGCGCCGCGATGTTCATCGCGGCCGCTCTGCTCGGCGCGACGTCGCCCGCGCCGGCCGCCCGCGACGTTTCACTCCTCGACATCGTCGAGCTCGACATGGGCTACACGACGATTACCGACAATTATTATCAAGCCGCCTCGCCGCAGCGGTTGCTCGACGGGGCTCGTACGGGTATTGTCGCATACCTGCGAGGCCGTGGGGTCGCCGATCCGGCGGTGCCGCTGCTGCGCGCACGCCCCGATGGCCGCGGCGTGGTTCCCGCGATCGAGCAGCAGCTCGGCAAGGCCATCGATCGGTACGGTTCGCGTGTCGAGACGCGCGAGCTCGTTTACGCTGCGATCTGCGGCGAACTCGCAGCTCTGCACGATCCGTATTCGGTTTTTTTTCGTCGCGCGGAGTTACGCCGCTTTACGACCGCGCTCGATGGTGCTCCCTTCGGCGGCATCGGCGTGTCGCTCGCTTTGACTGCTGAGGGAGAGTACCAAGCCGATCAAGTTTTTGACGACGCCCCGGCGGCGCGCGCTGGTCTGCTTGCCGGCGACCGGATCGTGGCGGTGGACGGCAAACCGCTCGCCGGACGTTCGCCCGCGGCGGTTGCCGCGCTGTTGAAGGGGCGCGCCGGCACGACCGTGCAGTTGGACGTGTTGCGCGCGGCCGATGCGCAGACGCAGCGGCTTTCAATCGTGCGTGCTGCGATCACGCCGCCTGAGGTGAGCGCACGCCTGCTGCCCGGGGACGTCGCCTATATCGCGCTGCGCGGTTTCGGACCAGCGGCGGGCGAGCAGGTCCGAGCGGCGTTGATCCGGCTTCGGGCCCGCGGCGCACGCGCGACATTGTTCGATCTGCGCGGCAACGGCGGCGGCTACGAAACAGCGGCGGTGCGGGTGGCTTCCGTTTTCGTGCCGAGCGGCACGATCGTCGTCACGCAGACGAATCACGGCCACCAGAACATCGTCGTCGCTGACGGAACCGCACCGGCCCCGCAGCCCCTGGCCGTGCTGGTCGACCGCGACTCGGCATCGGGGTCGGAACTCGTAACTGGAGCGATCGCCGACCACGGATTGGGCAAAGTGGTTGGGACACGCACATTCGGCAAGGGGCTCGTGCAAACGATGTTTCCGCTGCCCGACGGTTCGGCGGTGAAACTGACGACGGCTCGTTACTTCACGCCGGGCGGACATGATATCGACGGCATTGGCCTGCGGCCCGATCTCGCGGTGGACGAGCCGGCGACCGCGCTGCGCGGCGTTCCCGGCAGCGATCCGCAGCTCGACGCGGCACTGGCCCTGCTGGCGCAAGTTCACGCAAACAGTGTTCCGTGTTCCCGCTGCGTTAGCCACGTATCGATCAAGCGCCGCGCGATCGTGTCGAAATAGGGCCGCTCCGTTTTCATGTGCGTCTGGAGTGCCGCCAGCTCGCGAGCGTCGAACCAGCGGGCGTCTTCGAGTTCGGAGTCGCGCAGAACGATCTCCGACGACTGCGCCTGGGCGAAAAATCCGAGCATAAGCGAGCGGGGGAAGGGCCACGGCTCTGAATCGAAATAGCGGGTCGTGCCGACGCGAATGCCGGACTCTTCGAAGACTTCGCGCCGCAGCGCGGCTTCGACGCTTTCACCGGGCTCGACGAAACCGGCCAACGTCGAATAGAAGCCGGGCGGAAAGCGCGCCGAACGTCCGAGGAGTGCGCGCTCGCCGTCGGTTACGAGCACGATGATCGCAGGATCGAGCCGCGGAAAATGGCGATGCACGCGCTGCGGGTTGGTGCAGATCTTCGCGATGGCATCGCGCGTCCAAATCAATGTCGTGCTGCACACCGGACAATAGCGATACCGGTTCGACCAGCGCTCGATGGCGATCGCGCGCACGAGTGCCCTTCGCTCGTTTGCGTCTAAACGGCCCAGCTCGCGCATCACTTCGGCAAACACCGCCGCCGGCGCGATCTCGGCGACGGCCTCATGCGCGCCGCGCTCGTCCGTTTCGAGGATGTACACGGCAATGCGCGCGCCGCCTTCGTCGTAGACCGGAACGAGCGGTACGCTTGACGCAAAGGCGCGACCCGAGATGACGAGCGGCTCCGGGTCGAGCGCCGAGCGCACCAGCACCCGGCTTTTCCAGATCACGAACGCCAGTTGGTCCGGACGTTCGTCGCCGGCGTTCATGGCCGCTCGGCCGCGCGCAACGCATTGATGGTCAGCGACGGCGTGAGCGCGTTGCGGTCGACGCGCAGTTCGAGCAGCGCAGGTCCGCCCGAGCGAACGGCGCGCTCGAAGGCAGCCGCGACGCCGGCCGACGTTCCGACCGTTTCGCCATAGGCGCCGAAGGCGCGCGCGTACGCGGCGAAATCGGGGTTGACGAGATGCGTACCGAGCACGCGCGCCGGATACTGGCGTTCCTGATGCATGCGGATCGTCCCGTACATGCCGTTGTTGACGACGATGATGACGATCGGCACCTCGTACATCACCGCCGTGGCGAGTTCGTTGCCGCTCATGAGAAAGTCGCCGTCGCCCGTGAAGCATACCACGGTGCGCCGCGGATAGGTTAATTTTGCGGCGATGGCGGCAGGGACGCCGTAGCCCATGGCACCGCTGCGCGGCGCGAGTTGGGTGCCGTAACGACGATAGGTGAAGAAGCGATGCAGCCACGTCGTGAAGTTGCCGGCGCCGTTGACGACGATCGCGTCGTCCGGCAAACGCTCGCGCAGGAACGCGACGAACTCGGCGAGGTCGACGCCGCTGCCGGAGGCGGACACCGCCGTGCGCGATTCCAACAGTGCGGCGTGCGCCGCTTGCGTGCGCGGTGCCCACACCGGATCGGCGATCGGCTCGGCGTCGCGCAGGCGCGCTGCCGCATCGCACGGGTCGGCAATCGCGGCATAGGCGGGTTGGTAGACGCGGCCGATTTCAGCGGCGTCGATCCCCACCGTGAGAACGCGGGCGCGTGGTTGCGGTACGTGCAGCAGCGTATAACCTTGCGTGACGACTTCGCCCAAGCGCGCGCCTAGCGCCAAGATCACATCGGCTTCCCGCGCCAGGGTGGCCAGCGCTGGCTGCGTGCCCAAGCCCAGCACGCCGGCATACGACGGGTGATCGTTGTCAATGAAATCCTGACAACGAAACTCGACGGCCACTGGCAAAGCGTTGCTGGACGCGAACGCAGCGAGGTCGGCGGCCGCGGCAGCGCTCCACGGGCCGCCGCCCGCGATCACCAGCGGCCGCTGCGCGCGCGCGAGATGGGCGCGTAGCGCCGCCGCGTCGTCGGGGTGGAGCGGCGGCGCGGCGTGCGGCCCGGCCGGACACGCGGATCCGTTCACTTGCGCCGCCAGGACGTCTTCAGGCAGAGCGAGCACGACGGGACCGGGCAGCCCGGACGTCGCGGTGACGAAGGCCCGCGCGACGAACTCCGGTATCCGGTCGGCGGCATCGATCTGAGCGCTCCATTTTGCCAGCGGCGCGAACATCGCGACCAGGTCGACTTCTTGAAACGCTTCGCGGCCGCGCAGCGCGCTCGCGACCTGACCGATGAACAGAATCATCGGCGTGGCGTCTTGCTTCGCGGTGTGCACCCCGATGCTCGCATTGCTTGCACCCGGTCCGCGGGTCACGAACGCGATACCCGGCCGTCCGGTGAGCTTGCCGTATGCTTCGGCCATGTTGGCCGCGCCGTTTTCGTGGCGGCAAACGATGAGCGGCAAACGGTCTTGGACGTCGTAGAGGGCATCGAGCACCGGCAGATAGCTTTCGCCCGGAACGCAAAACGCGCGCTGCACGCCGTTGGCGATCAACGCATCGACCAACAGCCGTCCGCCGGTGATCAGAGGCGCTTGGCCAAAACGACGGGCGCCTGCGGGTTATGCACCGGCAAGTCGTTCTCGGCTAGGCGGCCGCCGCGCCGGCGCTCGCGCAAGGCAATGATTTCGGCGGCAATCGAGATCGCGGTTTCTTCGGGCGTGCGCGCCCCCAGATCGAGACCGATCGGCGCGTTGATCCGTGCGATTTGCGCGTCACTGACGCCGGCGCGGCGCAGTTCGCCGATCCGGTTGGCGTGCGTGCGCCGGCTGCCCATCGCCCCGATGTATCCCGCCGGCGTCTGCAAGGCGACTTGCAGCAGCGGGATGTCGAATTTGACGTCGTGCGTGAGCACGATCAGCGCGGTGCGTTCGTCGACGGCTGCCCCGGCCAGGAATTCATCGGGCCACGAAACCACCACCCGGTCGGCATCCGGAATGCGCGCCTTGGTCGCGAAAATCGGCCGCGCATCGACGACGGTCACGCAGTAGCCCAGATACTTGCCGATGCGCGCCATGGCGCGTGAAAAATCGATCGCGCCGAAAATGTACATCGCGGGTTTCGGTGCGAACGCCTGGATGAAGAGTTGCACCTCCATGCCGACCGGCTCGCCGTCGGCGCCGAAGGTTCGGATCGTCGTCTCGCCTGCGGCGAGCAAGGCACGGGCCTCCTGCGTGGCGGCATGCGTCAGTCCGGGTCTGCCCATGTCGCCTTCCGCGTCGTCGGCGAAGACGAGCAGTTTCGCGCCGGCGGCCGAACCGTCGAGGCGCGTGACCAGCGCGACCGGCCGGTCCGCTCGAATCGCCGCGGCAAGCCGGTCGAAGATCACCAGTCCAGGCGCTCGACGAACACGTGGATCGTCCCGCCGCAGGTCAGTCCGACGGAGATCGCGTCGGCATCGCTGATGCCGTACACGACCAGCCGCGCGCGTCCGGTCGCAATCGCGTCTTGCGCTTCCTGGTAAACGGCGGCCTCGACGCAGCCGCCGCTGACGGAGCCCGCGACATCGCCGCGCTCGTTCACGGCGAGCACGGCGCCCGGGCCGCGCGGAGCCGACTTCTCGACGCCCACGACCGTCGCGACGGCAACCCGCTGACCGGCTTTGCGCCAAGACTCGATCGCATCCAAGACATCGACCATGCCAACAGTACATCGCTCGTGCGATGCGCGGCTCCTGGTCAGTCACCCAAGCGGTTAAGCGGAGACAGAGCGAGCGAAACCGTCCGCCTTGCGCAAAAGTTCGCGAACCAGGTCGCTCGTGCGCTGGATGTGCACCGCCGAGAGTTGCGTGACGTGCGGAATGTCGCGCGACAGCGCGGCCTCAAAGATCAGCCGATGTTCGTCGCGTACGTCGCGCGGAATCTCCGGGTGGCTGATCGCGATACGCCGATAGCGCTGGTGCTGATCGTAAATGACTTCGCGAAAGTGCAGCAGCCAGCGCGAGGTGCACGCCGCGACGAGCGAGTCGTGAAAGGCGCGGTTGCGCTGTTCCCAATCGTCGAAGTTGACGTTCGACGTCGCGGCGTTGCGCGGCTCGGCTTTGGCCAGATGGTGGTGGGCGGCAACCACGCGCGCTTCCCACGCGTCGTCGCCGCGCGCGACGCTCTCTTCGATCGCCTGGACTTCGAGGAAGATCCGCATCCGCGTGATGTCCTCGAGATCGCTGAGCGACAATTCGCTGGCGCGAAAGCCGCGCTGCCCTTCGGCCGTGACGAGGCCTTCGGAGGCCAGTCGCGAGAGGGCTTCGCGCAGGGGGCTCGCGCCGATATCGTAGTCCGCTTTGAGCCGCTCGACGCGCAAACGCGAGCCGGGCACCAGGCGGCCGGCGATCAGATCGTCGCGTATACGCCGGTATGCCTCATCGCTCAGCGTCTTTGGAGGGTCGACGTCGGCCTGCGATCGCACATCACGATGTTCTCCGGCGGAATCCGGATCACATTCAGCGATATTCGTAAAAAATATCGATTTTTATCTTGACAAACGATGTTTTTGGGACGAAAATACGCTCACGCCGGCGGGCGAACGGAACATTCTTCCAAGCACTTGCCGGCTGCCCTTCTGAACTACGCCCCCGTAGGAGACGTCAGCTTTTGAACGTCGACTCAACCCCTGCTCCGCGATCGTACCGCATCCGCATCATGGGTGCGGATCGCGAAATCAACTGCGCCGCCGACCAGGACATCCTCAACGCCGCGGTCCGGGCCGGCCACAACTGGCTCAAGGTCGGTTGCCGGGGCGGCGGGTGCGGCGTTTGCCGCGTGATCGTGCGCAGCGGCGACTACGTCGCCGGCAAAATGGCCAAACAGCACGTCGCGGCGGGTGAAAACGGTGAGCGATACGCGCTGGCCTGCCGCATCTATCCGGTGAGCGACCTCATCCTCGAACCCGCGCCGGTCGGCGTGAAGACGGCGCCGTCACCACTTAGCGAACAACGGAGGATCTCATGGCAATCGAAGGTGTGATGCGCGTCGGGCAAGTCCAGCTGCGCGTGATGGACATGGAAGCCGCGGTGCGCCACTATACCGAATACATCGGCCTGCAAGAAGTTGCGCGCGACGCCAACCGGGTGTATCTCAAAGCCTGGGACGAGTTCGATCATCATTCGCTCATCTTGCGTGAGTCCGACGATCCCGGTTTGGATCATTTCGCATTCAAAGTGCGCAACGAGTCGGACCTCGATCGCATCGAAGGCGAACTGGCCGAACGCGCCATCGGCGTCACCCATATCCCCGCGGGCGATCAGCCTGGTATCGGCCGGCGCATCTCGTTCTTGATCCCGACCGGCCACCGGATCGAACTCTACGCGCATGCCGATCTGGTCGGCAACGGCTTGCCGCTCAAGAACCCCGACGTGTGGCCCGACGGGCTGCGCGGCATGAAACCGACGCGTCTCGATCACGGCTTGCTCTACGGGCCGAATGTGCCCGAGACGACGCGGCTGTTCAAAGAAGTGCTCGGCTTCGGCGTCGCCGAGGAAGTCATCACCGAAGACGGCGCGCAGATCGCCGTCTGGCTGACGTGCGCCAACAAATCGCACGACATCGCGTTCGTGAATGCGCCCGAGACCCGTTTCCACCACGTCGCGTTCTTTTTGGAGTCGTGGGAAGACGTCAAGACCGCGGCCGACATCATCGCCAAGAAGAAGATCGCGCTGGACATCGGGCCGACCCGGCACGGAATCACGCGCGGCTACACGATCTATTTCTTCGATCCGTCGGGCAACCGCAACGAAGTCTACTCCGGCGGCTACGCCTACTTCCCCGACCGTCCGACGATCCAGTGGGATGCCGCGGAGCTGGGCCGCGCAATCTTCTACTACGAAGGCCGGCTCAACGAAGCGTTCCTGGGGGTTACGACCTCGGGCGCGGCGGAACTCGTCGCGAAGTAGCTTGCGGGGAACACGGTTGTGGTGAATGAAGCTCCGCGCTTTGCCGGGCGGCATGCGATCGTCACGGGCGGCGCCGCGGGCATCGGGCGCGCGATCGCCGCGCGCTTAGTGAGCGAAGGCGCGGCCGTCAGCCTGTGGGATCGCGACGCCGGTGCGCTTGCGGAGGCTGCCGCGGCAACGGGTGCTGCCCATCACGCCGTCGTCGACATCGCCGATGCCGAAGCCGTCGCCGCCGCCGCCGACACGACGGCGGCCGCGTTCGGCAAGCTCGACATCCTCGTCGCCAGCGCCGGGATCACCGGGCCGAACGCGCCGCTCTGGGAGTATCCCGTGCGGGAGTGGCAGCGCGTCATCGACGTGAACTTGAACGGCGTATTCTACTGCAATCGGGCCGTCGTTCCGCACCTGCTGCGCAACGGCTACGGGCGAATCGTCAACATCGCATCGGTGGCGGGGAAGGAAGGGAATCCCAACGCCTCCGCTTACAGCGCTTCGAAAGCGGCCGTCATCGGCTTGACGAAATCGCTGGGCAAGGAACTTGCGAAGACCGAGATCCGCGTCAACTGCGTGACGCCGGCCGCCGTGCGCACCGCGATTTTCGATCAGATGACGCAAGAACACATCGATTTCATGCTCTCGAAAATCCCCATCGGCCGCTTCGGCCAGATCGAAGAGATCGCGGCACTGGTGTGCTGGCTGGCGAGTGCGGAATGCTCGTTCAGCACCGGCGCCGTCTTCGACGTCTCGGGCGGCCGCGCGACGTACTGACCGCCGGTCGAAAGACGGAAAGGCCAAAAGCGAATCCATGACGTCATCATCGACGGCCGCTCAGCCGCGCTCGCCGGAAATCGGCAAATCCGTGCTCGCCGGGCCGGTCAACACCAACTACCTCGAAGCCGGCGCGGGCGCGCCGGTCGTGCTCATCCATGGTTCGGGCCCCGGCGTGTCGGCCTACGCGAATTGGCGGCTGACGATCCCCGTGCTCGCCGAAAAACTCCACGTTTTCGCTTACGATCAGGTCGGCTTCGGCTACAGCGATTTACCCAGCGATGAACCGTACACGCTCGCGCGCTGGACGAAGCATCTGCTCGACTTCATGGACGCCGCCGGCCTCGAGCGCGCGCATCTCGTCGGCAACTCGATGGGCGCCGCCGTCGCGATTGCGGCGGCCGTCGAACATCCTGCACGCGTCGACCGGCTCGTGCTCATGGGGCCGTGCGGCGTGCGCTTCCCGATCGTCGAAGGCACCGGGCTGGATTTTGCCTGGGGCTATACGCCCAGCGTCGAGAACATGCGCCGGCTGATCGATCTCTTCGTCTCCGACAAGGCGTTGGCGACCGACGAGTTGGCGCAGCTGCGCTATAAGGCCGCGCTGCGTCCGGGCGTCCAAGAAGCGTTCAGCAGCATGTTCCCGGCGCCGCGCCAGAATGGCGTCGACGGTCTCGCCGCCTTCGAGGATCGGCTCGATGCGATCCGCGCGCGCACGCTGATCTTCCACGGCCGCGACGACCGCATCATCCCGCTGTCGACCAGCCTCAAACTGCTGCAGAAGATTCCCGATGCTCAGCTGCACGTGTTCGGCGCGTGCGGACATTGGACCCAGATCGAGCACGCGGCGGAGTTCAGCCGGCTCACCCGCGATTTCCTGACCATCGACTAAGCGCTATCCACCGGCGCTGCGGGCTGCGCGATTGTCTCGCCGTTGACCGCAAAAACCGCTTCGCGCGATGCGGCGCGCCGAAGAGTTTCAACGAGCCGATAAAAGCCCGCGGCTGGGTTCGTCGGGAACTTGTATGACGAGCGCTACGACGTCGGAGATCAAGAGCGTTAGCGTCTCGTAGGTGAAAAGTCCAGCTGCCGACACGATCGTGCAGGTACTTGGAAGCAGAGGGCTGGCGATCTTGTGTGCGCTCCAGATTCGGTGCAAATGCGGATCTGCGATCACACGGTCGCGCAGGTCTCTGAGGGGCTTGGCATCAGGATAGTGGCCAATGCTGGCCTCGAGCATGGCGATGATCGGCTCGATGTTCTTTTCGAATCGGTTTTCGTGCAATGGCCGCGCGCGCTCGTCAAGAAAGAGGCGCTCGACGGCGTTGAACGGGACGTCATCTTGGACGCGCCAGAGCCACCGGAAAGCAGCGTTGCAGGCCGTGACTTGCCACATCGAGGTGATGAGATACGCCGGGAACGCGATGGCGGCGACCGTCGGGATGACGAGCCTCTCGGGAGCGGCCGGTCGTCCAGCCGCGCGCGGTAACCCGACGAGGGCCATCAGATGCTGCCGCTCGGACTCGTCGAGCCGAAGCGCGCCGGCGACGGCGGCGACCGTCGTCGCGGAGACGTTCCGGGCATCGCCGTTTTCGAGCGAGGTGTACCAGGAAAGCCCGATGCCGGCGATCGTGGCGACTTCCTCGCGGCGAAGACCGGGAACGCGCCGCCGACTTCCGGGTGGTAAGCCGGCCTCAGCCGGCGTGATCCGCGCGCGCCGTTCCCGCAGGAAGCGCCGCAAAGTAGCTCGCCGCTCGTCTTCGCTCATCCTTACACTGCCAATGGAACCGTTGGTGAGGGGCTTCCTCCGACCCCCGTCGCGGCGTACGCTACACGGGCAATGGAAAAACGTTCACTTGGAAAGGTCAGCCCGCTCGAAGTCTCGGCGATCGGGTTCGGCTGTATGGGGCTCAGTTTTGCGTACGGACCTGCCACCGAGAAGGGAGCGGCGCTCACGCTGCTCCGGTCCGCCGTGGATCTTGGCGTCACATTCTTCGACACGGCCGAAGCCTATGGGCCTTTCGCAAACGAGGAACTCGTCGGTGAGGCACTCGGCCCCGTACGCGACCGGGTCGTCATCGCGACCAAATTCGGCTTCGTCGGCGGCCGGACCGCCGACGGCCTTGACAGCCGGCCGGAGAATATCCGGGCCGTTGCCGAGGCATCCCTTAAGCGCCTCAAGACCGACCGTATCGATCTGTTCTACCAGCACCGCGTCGACCCCAAGGTACCGATCGAGGAAGTCGCTGGGACCGTACGCGATCTCGTCGCCGAGGGCAAGGTGCTCCACTTCGGTCTTTCGGAGGCCGGCGCCCAGACGATCCGTCGCGCCCATGCGGTACAGCCGGTGACGGCGCTCCAGAGCGAATACTCGCTGTGGTGGCGCGAGCCGGAGGCCGAGGTGCTCCCGACGCTTGAGGAACTGGGGATCGGCTTCGTCCCGTTCAGTCCACTGGGCAAAGGCTTTTTGACCGGTGCCATCGACGAAAAAACGCAGTTCGGCTCAGACGATTTTCGAAGGTTGGTTCCACGGTTCGACGCCGCAGCACGCCAGGCGAACCTCGCCCTCGTGGATGCGCTGCGGCGCATCGCGTCCGACAAAGGCGCGACGCCCGCCCAGATCGCGCTCGCATGGATTCTTGCGCAGAAACCGTGGATGTCGCCAATTCCCGGCACGACCAAACAAACGCGACTCGAGGAGAACGTCGCGGCGGCCGCCGTGCAACTGACTTCCGACGATCTCGCGGACATCGAGCGCACCCTGTCTGCCATCACAATTCACGGTGACCGCTACCCCGAGCATCTCCAGCAGTTCGTGAATCGCTGATGGGCGTTTAGGCGAAGTCTCAAACATAAGCGGACGGCCGCGTTATGCAGCACTGCTCCGCCTAGCAAACCGATAATCGAGCCGATCATCGTGTCGATCGATCGTGCCTTGATGACTGAATTCGGCGCGTCACGTCCAAGGTGCGTTCCCTCGGCGAGGCAGATGGTCAACGGCGTGATGAAAATGAGCGCGAAAGCATAGTGCCGCACGACCATCGAGGGTCCGGGTTTCCATCGGGAACAAGAGAAGGCCGAGTGTCGCCAGCATTCCCACCGCCGTGCCGGCGATGCGATGAAGCTGTTTGGTCCAAATGGCACGGAACCCCAAGGACGCAACGAGGCCTTCGTTCACGTGTCCGAGCAGCGTGCCGATGACGACCGGCAAGTCGGTCGCCAACGCCGCGAAGACCGGCATCTCCGGCGTGCGCGCGCTCGGCTTGAACGTCGTCAGATGGCGGAGTTCGGCTCGCAGAACGACTGGCATCGATTCATCGAGGGCTCGTTCGCCGCGCGCCGGCGGGCTCGGCCTTCGCGGTCGCCCTGCTCTGCGGTATCTTGCTGCCGCTCGGGCGTTCAATTGAAACGTGTCCTCAAATTCAAATATCGATGTTTTCGGCTGACCCCAGACTCCCGCTTCTGGATTGCTCCGGAGGTTGTGAGACGCCCGTCACGGAGCAGCGATATTCTCAAAAAATATCGATATTTATATTGACAAACGATGTTTTTGGGATGAAAATACGTCCACGGAGATAGGTCGTGGAACCTTCTTCCGCGGTCAGCCGAGTCGCCTTCACCCAAACCCACCGTGGGGCAACGTGAGCTT
The DNA here is from genome assembly GCA_050012475.1 of Candidatus Velthaea sp. GTDB lineage: Bacteria > Vulcanimicrobiota > Vulcanimicrobiia > Vulcanimicrobiales > Vulcanimicrobiaceae > Velthaea. Next base: position 10,799 of record JBEKHC010000010.1, on the reverse strand, counting down.
TTGAGCGTCAACCTCTTTCCTACTGCGCAAATGTTCCGCATCCGCCCCGCCGGCGCCGATCGTGATATCACTCGTGCGCCCCACCAAGACGCTCTCAACGCGGCGATCAAACAACGCGTAGCCGGCGGTGAACCGGCGATCTTACCGTCGAACCTGCGCCGGTCGGTTTGAAAACGGCGCCCTCATCAATCCTTACGTAATGGAGGTCTCATGGCTATCGAAGGTGTGATGCGCGTCGGGCAAGTCCAACTGCGCGTCATGGATATGGCTGCGGCGCTGCGCCACTATACCGAATACATCGGGCTGCAGGAAGTCTGCCGCGACGCCAACCGGGTGTATCTCAAAGCGTGGGACGAGTTCGATCACCATTCGCTCATCTTGCGTGAGTCCGACGATCCGGGACTCGATCATTTCGCGTTCAAGGTCCGCAATGACGCGGATCTGGACCGCATCGAAGGCGAGTTGCGGGAACGGGCGATCGGGGTGACCCACATCGCCGCGGGCGACCAGCCCGGCATCGGGCGGCGCATCTCGTTCGTGATTCCGACCGGACATCGCATCGAACTCTACGCTCACGCCGAGATCGTCGGCAACGGGTTGCCGACCCGGAATCCCGACGTGTGGCCCGACGGGCTGCGCGGCATGAAACCGTGCCGACTGGATCACGGCTTGCTGTATGGGCCGAACGTTGCGGAAACGACGCGGTTGTTCAAAGACGTGCTCGGGTTCGGCGTCACCGAAGAAGTCGTCACCGAAGACGGCGCCCAGATCGCCGTTTGGCTCGCCTGCGCCAACAAGTCGCACGACATCGCGTTCGTGAGCGCACCCGAGACGCGCTTTCACCACGTCGCATTCTTTTTGGAGTCGTGGGAAGACGTCAAGACCGCGGCCGACATTATCGCCAAGAAGAAGATCGCGCTGGACATCGGGCCGACCCGGCACGGAATCACGCGCGGCTACACGATTTACTTCTTCGATCCGTCCGGCAATCGCAACGAGGTCTTTTCCGGCGGCTACGCCTACTTCCCCGACCGTCCGACGATCCAGTGGGATGCCTCGGAGCTCGGCCGTGCGATCTTCTATTACGAAGGCCGGCTCAACGAAGCGTTCCTGAGCGTGACCACGTCGGGCACGACGGAACTGGTTCCCAGCTAGTATCGGCGCGCAGCCTTCGCGCCGGCCCTCGACCCGACTCGGCCATTGCCGGCGCGGCGTCGCGAAGCCGAACGCGAAGCGGCGTGCGCGAAGAGCGTCTTTCCAGTAACAAAGGAGCACCCGTGCAGACACAAGCGCATCCCGGTCGCGCCACTGACTCGGCCGTCGCGCAAACGCGTAACTTCATCGGCGGCAAATACGTCGACGGCGGCGGACGGCGGTTTGAGAACGTCAGCCCTGTCGACGGTTCGGTCGTCAGCATCGTTCACGAGGCCGATCGAAATGACGTGGATGCCGCCGTGCGCGCTGCCCGCGCGGCGCTCGACGGTCCGTGGGGCAAACTGGGCGTCGCCGAGCGTGCCGACCTCGTCGCGGCGATCGCCGGCGAGATCACCCGCCGCTTCGACGATTTCTTGTTGGCCGAAGTCAACGACACGGGCAAGCCGGTGACGCTGGCGAGCCACCTCGACATCCCGCGCGGCGCGGCGAATTTCAAGATCTTCGCCGACATCGTGCGCAACGTGCCGACGGAAGCGTTCGAGATGACGACGCCCGACGGCGGACGCGCGCTCAACTACAGCGTTCGGCGGCCGCGCGGCGTGGTCGGCGTCATCAGTCCGTGGAATCTGCCGTTGCTCCTGATGACCTGGAAAGTTGGTCCGGCGTTGGCGTGCGGCAACACCGTCGTGGTCAAGCCGTCGGAGGAAACGCCGAGCACGGCGACGCTGCTCGGCGAAGTGATGAATACGGTCGGCATTCCGCCGGGCGTGTACAACGTGGTCAACGGCTTTGGGCCGAATTCCGCGGGCGAGTTCCTCACCCAAAATCGCGGCGTCGATGCATTCACCTTCACCGGCGAAACGTCGACCGGAACGGCGATCATGAAAGTTGCCGCCGACGGCGTGCGGCCGGTTTCGTTCGAGTTGGGCGGCAAGAACGCCGCGGTGGTCTTCGCCGATTGCGATTTCGACGCGGCCGTTGAAGGAACGTCGCGTTCGTGCTTCGCCAACACCGGCCAGGTGTGCTTGGGAACCGAACGTGTCTACGTGCAGCGGCCGATCTTCGAGCGCTTCGTTTCCGCGCTCAAAGCGCGCGCAGAGCGTTTCCGCTACGGCGTGCCGGACGATGCCGAGACGACGATGGGGCCGCTCGTGAGCATCGGTCATCGCGACAAAGTTTTGTCGTACTACGAGAAAGCCGCCGCGGCGGGCGCTACGGTGGTCACGGGCGGCGGCGTGCCGCAACTGTCGCCGGCTTTGACCGGCGGAGCTTGGATCCAGCCGACGATTTGGACTGGGCTCGGCGACGATTCGGCGGTGCTGCGCGAAGAAATCTTCGGACCCTGCTGCCACATCTCGCCATTCGATAGTGAAGATGAAGTCATCGCGCGCGCCAATGATTCGGCGTACGGTCTCGACGCCGCGGTGTGGACGCGCGATCTGTCGCGCGCGCACCGCGTTGCGGGCAAACTCGAAGTCGGTTTGGTGTGGGTCAATTCGTGGTTTCTGCGCGATCTGCGCACGCCGTTCGGCGGCTCGAAGCAATCCGGGATCGGCCGAGAAGGCGGCGTGCACGGGTTGGAGTTCTACTCAGAACTGCGCAACGTGTGCATCAAGCTGTGACCGCCGTCGTGACCACGCCGCCGGGAAAAGCGCAGCTCGCGGCGTTCGCCCAGCGGCTCTACGAAGCATATACGAGCGGCGTGCCGATCGGGCCGTTGCGCGATGAGCTCGGCGACGCGCCGATCGAGACGGCGTACGCGATCCAAGAGGTCAACACCAATCGCTGGCTGGACGAGGGCCTCCGGCTCATCGGCCGCAAGATCGGGCTGACGGCGAAGAGCGTGCAGCGCCAACTGGGTGTCGCGCAACCGGATTACGGCATGCTTTTCGATCGCATGGCGTTGCTCAGCGGCGACGACATCGCTGCCGGGCGACTCATGCAAGCCAAAGTCGAAGCCGAAATCGCATTCGTCCTCGAACGCGACCTGACCGCCGAACGGTTGACGATGGCCGACATCATCGGGGCCGTCGCGTATGCGCTGCCGGCGCTCGAAATCGTCGACAGCCGGATCGCCAAATGGAACATCAAGATTCTCGACACGGTTGCCGACAACGCCTCGTCGGGGCTGTTCGTGTTGGGCGAACGGCCGGTGCGCCTGGCTGATTTCGATGCGCGGCTATGCGGCATGACGCTGTATAAAAACGGCGAGTCGGTTTCGTTCGGCGCCGGCGCCGCCGCGCTCGGACATCCGCTCAACGCGCTGCTGTGGTTAGCCGAAAAGATGGCCGCCGTCGGCCGTCCGCTGGGCGCGGGCGACGTCGTGCTTTCCGGCGCGCTCGGCCCGATGATCGCCGCACAGCCGGGTGACCGGTTCGAGGCGCGGATCAACGGCCTGGGCGCGGCAGCGGTCAACTTTGCAAAGGCGGCGGCATGATAACCGATCTGGCACAACTCGCGCAGCGGCTCGACGATGCCGCACTGCACGCGCAGGCCGTCGCGCAACTCGCCGAACCGATCGATCTCGACGAAGCGTACCGCGTCCAGGCGCTCTCACTCGCGCGCCGCTACGCGCGTGGAGAACGGCGCATCGGCGTGAAGATGGGCTTCACCAGCCGCGCCAAGATGGTGCAGATGGGGCTTGATGAGATGATCTGGGGCCGCCTCACCGACGGGATGCTCGTCGACGACGGCACGATCATCGATTTGCGGCACTACGTTCACCCGCGCGTCGAACCGGAGATCGCGTTTCTCTTGAAGTCGCCGCTGGCCGGCCGGGTCACGATGCCTGCCGCCCTGGCCGCGGTCGAAGCGGTTGCGCCGGCGCTCGAAATCATCGACAGCCGCTACGAGAATTTCAAGTTTTCGCTTACCGACGTCGTGGCCGACAACACGTCGTCGTCGGGCTTCGTCGTCGGCCCGTGGGCCGATCCGCACACCGACGTATCGAATTTGGGCATGCTCATGGAGATCGACGGTCAGCCCGTTCAAATCGGTTCGAGCGCCGCGGTGCTCGATCACCCGGCGCGCGCGCTCGTCGCCGCGGCACGGCTGGTCGCAGCCGCCGGCGAGCAGCTCAACGCCGGCGACATCATCATGAGCGGCGGCGCCACGGCTGCCGAGGCACTTGCTCCGGGCCAGCGCGTGCGGCTCACGGTCGAGCGTTTGGGATCGGTCAGCTTCGCCGTGCGAGCGAACTAGCGATGCCGTTCGTGGAGATCACCCTGGTCGAAGGCCGCAGCAACGACGCGAAGCGCGCGCTCATGCGCCGCGTGACCGATGCGGTAGAAGAAGCCATCGGCGCGCCGCGAGCGACGATCCGCGTCGTGCTGCGGGAAGTTCCGGCCTTTCACTGGTCCGTCGCCGGCGAGCCGAAAGGCGAACCTCAATGAGAGTCGAGGACGCGGGTACCATTACCCTCGGTTCGGCCGTCGTCACCGTGCGCGGCGTGCGGCGTGCCGTCTTCGTTGAATTCGAGTATTCGCTTGCGGACGGCGCGCTGGCCGTCGAATTGATCATGCCGCTGCACGCGCTGCGCGAATTTCAAGGCGCGCGCAATGCGGAATTGCGCTTCGCGACGCCTGACGCCGAGCGCGCCTATACCGACCTCCTGTCCGTTCCGTCAAATTTGACTTCCTGAACGACCCGCGTCTTCGTCCGTACGCGAGCGTCATCGGTCCGTCGTTCGAAATTCCGATCGACCGTGCCCGATGCTCGCTCTAGCTCGAAATCCAAATTAATGTCCTGACCATAAGCTCAACTCAACGCTTCCTTCCTCATCGCTGAACGTTCCCGACTCACTGCGTCATCGTTTTCGCGATCCCGCACGGTCACGTTGCGCTTGTCTCTTTTCGGCTCCCATATCTTCGGAGGCAGAACCGTATGTCGCTTGACATCAAAACCATCGGTACCGCGGCGAGGCGCCACACGTATGCGAATGTCGCGCGCCGGATCGGCGGCGACAAGCCGGCGTCGCGCTATCAAGAAGCCACATTCGACATGCAGGCTTCGGTGAATTTCCATTACAAACCGTTGTGGGACGAACGCTTCGAGCTGCACGACAAAGCCCGCACGGCGATCGTCATGAACGATTGGTACGCACTGCTCGACCCCCGCCAGTTCTACTACGGCACGTATACGCAGTCGCGCGCGAAGCTGAGCGAACAGTTCGATCGTTCGTGCGGCTTCGTCGAGAAGCTCGGCGCGCTGGACGCGCTGCCCAGCCCGTGGCGGGAAATGCTGTGCGAGTACCTGCTGCCGCTGCGGCACTACGAGTGGGGCGCCAACATGAACAACTGCCGCATCACCGACGAGGGCTACGGCACGGCGATCACGCAGGCGACGATGTACGCGACGATGGATCGGCTGGGCCTGGCTCAAATGATCAGCCGGATCGGCCTGCTCGTCGACGGCAACACCGGCGACCGGCTCGCGCAAGCAAAGCAGCGCTGGATGGACGACGCGTTCTGGCAGCCGATGCGCCGGCTCGTCGAAGACACGCTTGTCGTGAGCGACTGGTTCGAGTTGCTGCTGGCGCAAGACTTCGTGATGGACGGCCTGGTCTATCCGCTGTGGTTCACCGACTTCGACGAGCGCGGGCGAACGCACGACGCGACGGCGATGACGCTGCTGGGTGAAGCCTTCCTCGAGTGGTTCGCGGATACGAGCCGCTGGATCGACGCGGTTCTCAAGGTCGCGGCGGCGGAATCGGATGCGAACCGGGCGCTGCTCTCGCGTTGGTTCGTCGATTGGCGCCTACGAGCGGTGGACGCCGTGGCGCCACTGGCCGACGAGGTTCTCGATGCCGGCGGCGAGGCCGCCGTCACCCGGGCGATCGAACGCCTCAACCGGCGCGCCGTCGCCGTGGGATTGACGGTGTAATCGCATGGCCTCCAACGTATCGATCACCTTGCAAAACAACGACGACGCACGCGGGATCATCGAGGCGATCGTCGCCGACAACCCCGGGGCGCAGGTCGCCGACTATCCGTCGATGGTCAAGATCGACGTCGCCGGCCGGCTCGTCGTCAACCGAGCCAGCGTCGAAGAACGCATCGGCCGCGCCTGGGACGTTCAAGAACTGCAGTTGACGCTCGTGAGCATGTCCGGCAGCGTGGATGAAGACGACGACCATTTCATTCTGGAGTGGAGAAAGTAACATGATCGCACCGCAAGCGCCCAAGACCGCTAAAAAGAAGCTCGGCCTCAAAGAGCGTTACGCGCTGCAGACGCGCGGACTGGACTGGGAGCCGACGTACCAGCCCGTCGAGAAGATCTTTCCGCTCGAAACGTTCGAGGGCATCAAGATCCACGATTGGGATGCCTGGCAGGATCCGTTCCGGCTCACGATGGACGCGTACTGGAAATATCAAGCGGAGAAAGAGCGCAAACTCTACGCCGTCATCGATTCGTTCGCGCAGAACAACGGTCATCTCGGGATCACCGACGCGCGCTACATCAACGCGATCAAGCTGTTCCTGACCGGCGTTTCGCCGCTCGAGTACGCGGCGCACCGCGGCTTCGCCCACGTCGGCCGGCATTTCCGCGGCGTCGGCGCGCGGGTTGCCTGCCAGATGCAGGCGATCGACGAACTGCGCCACGCGCAGACTCAGATGCACGCCGTCAGCCACTACAACAAGTTCTTCGACGGCCTGCACGATCCGACGTACATGCACGACCGGGTCTGGTTTCTCTCCGTGCCCAAGTCATTTTTCGACGACGCGCGCACGGCCGGCCCGTTCGAGTTCCTCACCGCGATCTCGTTCTCGTTCGAGTTCGTCCTCACCAACTTGCTCTTCGTGCCGTTCATGTCGGGCGCGGCGTACAACGGCGACATGGCGACCGTCACCTTCGGCTTCTCGGCGCAGTCCGACGAAGCACGCCACATGACGCTGGGACTCGAGACGATCAAGTTCATCCTCGAGCAAGACGAGGCCAACGTCCCGATCGTGCAGCGCTGGATCGACAAATGGTTCTGGCGCGGCTACCGGCTGCTGGCACTCGTGTCGATGATGATGGACTACATGCTGCCCAAACGGGTCATGTCATGGCAAGAAGCCTGGGAGATGTACTTCGAGGAGAGCGGCGGCGCGCTGTTCGAGGACCTCAGCCGCTACGGCATCCGGCTGCCCAAGTATCACGAGGTTGCAGCCAAGGAGAAGAACCGGCTGTCGCACGAGATCTGGTCGGTCTTCTACAACTACACGCACGCGGCGCACATCCACACGTGGATCCCGTCGGATGAAGAGATGGCGTGGCTGTCCGAGAAGTATCCCGAGACGTTCGACAAGCTCTACCGCCCGCGGTTCGAGTACTGGCGCGAGCAACAGCAGGCCGGCAAGCGGTATTACAACATGGGCTTGCCGCAGTTGTGCAACACGTGTCAGATTCCGATGGCGTTCACGGAACCCGACGATCCGACGGCGATCTGCTTCCGCATGCTCGAACACAACGGCGAGAAGTATCACTTCTGTTCGGACGGCTGCCGCGACATCTTCGCCTACGAACCGGACAAGTACGTGCAGTCGTGGCTGCCGGTCCACGAGATCTTCAAGGGCAACTGCGGCGGCGCGGACCTCAAAGACGTGCTGAAGTGGTACCACATGGTCGACGGCACGGACAATATGGAATACATCGGTTCGGCCGAGCAGAAAAATTGGGACGAGTGGATGGCGCAGCGCGTCAAGACGTCGGGTTAGGAGGGGATCGTCATGCCAGTAGCTTCAACCTACGATTATCGCGGCGAAGTGCGCGACGCCGCGGCCAATTTCCACGGCAACCAAGTAACCTATGTAAACTGGAAGCGGCACCTGATGTTCTGCGCGCCGCTGGCCTTCCCGTTCCCGCCCGACATGCCGTTCGGTGCGATCGTGGAGGCCGTGCTGCCGGGCATCTACGGCGTCCATCCGGATTGGGCCAAGATCGACTGGTCGACCGTCACTTGGACACTCGACGGCGCACCGTTCGTACCGAACTTCGGCGCGAGCATCGCCGCGAACGGTCTCACGCACAAGTCGCTCGTCACGTTTACAACGCCCGGGTTGGACGGGATCGGCGGAATGTCGATTTAGCAAGGTTCGGCTTCGCCGAACCCGTGGCGCTTGCGGCTTCGCCGCAAGCCGCTGTGGTTTTTGGGTCTGCGGGCCGAGTGGTAGTGGTGTTGACTCTAACTGGACGAATCGCGTAACGCTCGGGCCGAACCGGCAAGCCGCTTTTAACCGAGTGCTTCATCGGAGTAACGGAAGATGACGTACCAATTGACGATCGAACCGCTGGGTGAAACCGTGGCGGTCGAGGAGTCGCAAACCATGCTCGACGCCTGTTTGCGCAACGGCATCTATTTGCCATATGCGTGCGGGCACGGGCTCTGCGGGACGTGCAAGGTGAACGTGATCGACGGCGAGGTCGATCTGGGCGACGCGTCCCCGTTCGCGTTGCTAGACTTCGAGCGGGCGGAGGGCAGTGCACTGGCGTGCTGCGCGCGCTTGCATTCCGATGCAACGATCGAAGCGGATGTCGACGAAGAGCCCGACGCGTTGCGCTATCCCATCTGCGACGTGACCGGGATCGTCACCGAGATCACGCGGCCGACCGGCGACATCGCCATCCTGTCGATCGCGCTGCCCGCGCCGGGTCTCTCGTTCCAAGCCGGTCAGTACGTCAACGTCACGATTCCCGGCTGCAGCGGTCCGCGTGCCTTCTCGATCGCAAGCGCGCCTTCGCGACCGACGCAGATCGAGCTCCACGTTCGGCGCGTGCCCGGCGGCGCCGGAACCGGCTACATTCACGACTCTTTGGCCGTCGGCGACCGTCTCTCCCTGAGCGGGCCGTTCGGGCGGTTTTATGTCCGGCGCTCCACGAATGCGCCGCTGGTGTTCATCGCGGGCGGTTCGGGGCTTTCGAGTCCAAAATCAATGGTGCTCGATCTGCTCGAGACGGGGTACACCGCGCCGATCATGCTCTTCCACGGTGTGCGCACGATCGACGACGTGTACTTTCACGACGTCTTCACGTCGCTCGCCGCACAGCACGCAAACTTCACCTATGTCCCCGCGCTCTCACAGCACGACGGCTCGAACACGTGGACGGGCGCGCTGGGTTTCGTTCACGATGTGGCCGCGAAGCATTTCGAGGGCAGTTTCAAAGGCTGGAATGCGTATCTGTGCGGGCCGCCGCCGATGATCGAAGCGTCGATTCGAGCGCTCATGAAAGGCCGGCTCTTCGAGCGCGACATCTACACCGAACGCTTCGTCACCGCCCGCGACGGCAACGCGGCCCTGGCGCGCAGTCCGCTGTTCAAACGAATTTAGCGTATGGTTTTGGCGCGTCTGAGGAACTTCGAGCACCGAGAGGTAAACGCCATCCGCGTCATGCGGCTTGAAGACAGGGGGATAGGAGGGAAAGATTCAGACGAGGCTCTCCGGCTACTATTCGCAGTGGCCAAAGGCCCTTCCGCAGACGTGCATACGCAGAGCTTCTTGACCGTCCGGCGTTTACTCGTGTCGTAGGGCGAACCACGGTTGCTGCTGCGGCCAGCTCACGCGCCGGGTCCTTCCGTCGAGGCAATCGAACGTATGGTGCCGTAAGCACGCGAAAGTGTCGGCTCGTGGAATGCGGCAGAGCCGCCGCCGAAGAGAGGGAGAGTACCAGGTGGAAACATCGCGCGAAGACTACAGTGATCGGTACGTCGTGCACATGGACGATAAGTTTGGATCGCTCGCGCTCATCGACGTCGCTGCGGAGGCGGATGCGGTGACCGTGCCGTGGTTTAATCAGACGCTGACTACCGTAAATGACGCTCTCGTGCGGCTGGGTGTCTTCTGTGGCGAGTATCATTGGCACAAACATGACCACCAAGATGAGTTCTTCCTCGTCATTGATGGTGAGCTGAACCTAGACATCGAGGGACGTGAGGGAGTCGTTCTGCAAAAGCACCAAGGCTACACTGTTCCGAAAGGCGTCGTACATCGGACGCGCGCGCCGAAACGCTGCGTATGCGTCATGATCGAACAGGCTGGAATCGTGCCAACAGGCGACTAAGCCGCTGGCGCGTTTCCAATGTCCATAACAGGCATTGAGATTCGTTCTTAACGAGGAACTGTTTTGGGCTACGCCAAGCTCGCGCTGATTGGGGCGGGCAATCTCGCTTTTCGGATCGCAGCACGATTGACGTCCGCAGGCCTCGAGCTTGTTTTGGCGGCCCGTGTCGCGGCGCATCGTCTGGAGCAGCCGGGATTGCTCGATGCTTGCGGCAGCCCGCGACCGTGCGGCAAAGCGCCAATCAGATTAGTGCGCTTCGCAAAGACGGCGTGAGCAAAAAGCGAGATCGCCCTGCGCCTGAACGTCAGCCAAACCTCGGTCCGGCGTTTACTCGTGCCGCAGCAGCCTTAGATGGCCCCTGATGATACGAGTGTTGGGTGAACCCCATATTGCGACCTGAGAGGCTTTGATCGAATTGTCTTCGAGGTTCACCTTTGAGTATTGGCGATACGACTAAGTTCTCGAAGGTCGGAAAAGCAAACGCCGGCGTCATTGCGATTTCTTTACGTCGTAACAGAACAGGGCCGACTTGTCGCTGGTGATGAAACAAGCAGAGAGATCGGTGGGAGGGTGTCTGGAATGTCGAGCCAAGACCCAGCCGCCGG
>JBEKHC010000009.1:0-76959 GCA_050012475.1 Candidatus Velthaea sp. | reverse complement strand
AGCGATAGAACGTGTAGACGGCGCTATAGCGGCTCGCTGCGGTTGCGTTCGCGTGTTCGGCGTCGCAGCCGGCGGCGGGCGCCGTACCGCCTTGGGTTTGGGCACGGCGAACGAAACGTACGCCGCTGAGCACGCCTTCGCCGTGCGACGACGTCACCGCGAGCAACAACGCCGGGACGCTCTGCGGACGGTCGATTTTTTGCAACGGATGCGCGCCGTCGGCGCCGATGCTGCTGCCGTCGACCGCGGTCCAGGTTGGGCCGGCGCTGTGGGTTCCGAAATCGCTTCCGTCGTCGCCGATCAGCACGGCTTTGGGACCGACGAGCGTCCATTGGTAAACGCCCGCTGGGTTTGCGCGGCAGGCATACACTTGCGCTCCGCCCGCTTGCACTTCACGCACGACCGTCGCGCCCGCCGGCGGGGTCGGCTCGATGTCGGGTTGCGCACGCGCGACCTGCACCGCACCGCCGGCGAAGAGCACGAACGCAGCGAAAGCGGCTTGCGCGGCGAAAACGTTCATTGCCGCGCCGTTCCCGCATCGGCACGGCCGAGTCCTGTCGCGGCCCTCGAGTTTGCGCGCCCGCGAATCGGCCTCGGCTCTTTAGCACGCTTTATTGCTGAGAGAAGAAGCTTACGCTTGACATCGCCGGGACGGTTTCGCGCGCCGGCGCTGCGCGTCGTCGTGATTGACGCGCGAGAACCGTTCGTGTAGCTTTACAGCAAATCACAACCGGACCGATTTGCACGTCACGTTAAAGACCACGGATTTCTCGCTGCGCGGGCCGGCGGTCGCTCCCGGCCCAAGCCGCCCGCAAGAATCCGCGTGGGGTGGGGGAACGCTCGATGATCATCGCAAGCAGACGCTGGTTCCGCACGACGGCTTCGATGCTGAGCGTGCTCGCGCTCGTCGCGATGCAAGGCTACGCCGCTCCGCGCCGGGCCGATGCCGCTTCGGACGTGGTCGCGGCGGCGAAAGCCGCGATTGCGGAATACGCGGGGCCGCAAACGACGTGGAAAGGCCCGACGTCGGCGCCGAAACCGGCCAAGGGTATGAAACTCGTCTATCTCTCGGGCGATGAACAGAACGACATCTCGCACGAATACGGCGTGTACATCAAACAGGCCGCGGAAAAAATCGGTTGGAGTGCCACGGTGATCGACGGCAAGGGCAGTCCAACATCGTGGCTGGCCGGTATGGATCAAGCGATCGCACTCAAGCCGAACGGGATCGTGATGTTTGCCGACGCCAAGAGCCTGCAACCCGCGATCACCCGCGGACTTGCCGAAGGCGTGAAATTCGTCGGCATCCACGCGGCGGGATTGCCGGGTCCGCAGCCCGATCTCAACCTGTTCGTGAACATCGAAGAAGACCCGCGTGAGATCGGCAAAGCCGAAGCGGACTGGGCGATTGCGGACTCCGGCGGCAAAGCGCGCGTGGTGTTCGTTTCCCACAACGAATATGCCATCGCGAGCGTGAAATCGCATGCCAGCGAAGATCGCGTTTCGCAATGCGCCACGTGCAAAGTCCTCGACTACGTGAGCTTTCCGGCTTCGGAAGCTTCGCAGCACATGCCGCAGCTGACGACGGGCTGGGTCCAACGGTTTGGCCTTCCTTTCTACGGCATCTCCGTCGGCGACAACGATTGGGACTACGCCATCCCCACGCTGCGGCAAGGCAACGTCGCTCCCGATGCGGTCAAGCTCATCGGCGCCGACGGCAACAAGTCGGCATACGAACGGATTCGCGCCGGCGGCCAATATCAGTACGTCACCGTGTCCGAGCCGTTCGAGCTTCAAGCGTGGCAGGCCGTTGACGAACTCAATCGCGCGTTCCACGGCATGCCGCCCAGCGGCTTCGTTCAGGCACCGTATTTAGTGACGCCCGAAAACGTGCACAGCGAGGGCGGCGACCAAAATCTGTTCATCCCCAGTAACGGCTATAAAGACCACTACGCGAAGATCTGGGGCGCGCAATAGCGCAAGCTCTGCTCGAAACGCAAGGGCTCACCAAGCGTTTCACCGGCACGCTGGCGCTCGACAACGTCGATTTCGCCGTGCGACCGGGTGAGATCCATGCGCTGCTCGGTGAGAACGGAGCGGGCAAGTCGACGCTCATCAAAATCCTCGCCGGCGTGTACGCTCCCGACGCCGGCGAAATCCGCTTCAAGGGCGAAGCCGTGCATCCCGGATCGCCGTCCCTGCCGATCGCCTTCATCCATCAAGACCTGGGTCTGGTCGAGTTGATGACGGTGGCCGAAAACGTCGCGTTGCTGACCGGCTACGCGCGAACCAACGGACTGATCGCCTGGAAAAGCGTCCGGCGCACGGCACTCGAAGCGCTGCGGCTCATGGGCAGCGAGATCGATCCCGAAGCGAACGTGCAGACGCTGTCGGCGTCCGACCGCTCGATCGTGGCGATCGGCCGCGCACTTGCGGTGCGCGCCGAGGTGCTGGTGCTCGACGAGCCCACGGCCGCGCTCACCGAACACGACGTCGCGCGGCTGCTCGACGTGCTGCGGCGTTTGCGCACGCAGGGCGTGGGGATCGTCTACGTCACGCACCGGCTCGATGAAGTCTTTCGCGTCGCCGATCGCGTGACGGTGTTGCGCGACGGCAAACGCATTGCGACGAGCGCGGTGGCCGCGACGACGCCGGCCGAATTGGTCCGCTCGATCGTCGGCCGCGCGCCCAGCGAAGTCTTCGTCAAGCCGCCGCCGCCGTCGGCGCAGCCGCTGTTGCAGGTCGACGCGCTGGCCGTCAGCGGCGTCGGGCCCGTGTCGTTCCGCGTGATGGCGGGCGAGATCCTCGCGCTCGTCGGTTTGCGCGGCGCCGGCCACGACGTCATCGGACGCGCCATCTTCGGCGATGTCGCGGCGACCTCCGGATCGTTTGGACTCGCTGGACGCCCGGTTCGGGCTTCGAATCCGGCGCGTGCGATGCGCGAAAGGATCGGTTTTGTTTCCAGTAAGCGCGCAGCGGAAAATCTCGCCGTGACCTTGACGGTGCGCGAGAATCTGTACATCAACCCGTTGGCAACGGGCAAACGGGTTTGGAGCGTCGTGGGTCCGCGCGCCGAACGTCAAGCTGCCGCGGACGTGCTGCGCCGGTTCTCCGTTCGCCCGCGCGATCCCGAACGAACCATCGGTACGCTGTCCGGGGGCAATCAGCAGAAAATCGTGCTCGCGCGTTGGCTCGAAGCGCGGAGCGCACTGCTGGTGCTCGAAGAGCCGACGATCGGCGTGGACGTCGGCGCGAAGGCGGACATCTACGTCGCGCTGCAAGCGGCGCTCGACCGCGGCATGGCCGCGCTGCTGATTTCGTCGGATTTCGAGGAGGTCGCCGGGATCGCGCACCGCGCGCTGGTCTTCAACCGGGGGCAGGTGGTTGCCGAGATTGCCGGTTCGCACTTGTCGGTCCGCGCGCTGATCGGGCTGGCCTCGGGCGCAACCCAACCGCCGCCCGGACCGAGCGCTCCGTGATCGAACCCAGCCGCGGCAACGCGGGTACGAATTCCGCGCTGCGCATCCTGTCCGTCTGGGGGTTGCTGGCGCTCATCGTCATTTTGGTCGTGGTGTTCTCGATTCTGCTGCCGCAGACGTTTCCGACGGTCTTCAATTTCCAATCGATTTTGAGCAACAAGTCGATCTCTGTGCTGCTGGCGCTGGCGGTGATGATTCCGATGGCGGCCAACAATTTCGATCTCTCGGTCGGCTACGTGGTCGGGATCGCGCAGGTGCTGGCCATCGGCCTGCAAGTGAATCAAGGTTTGAGCTGGCCGCTCGCTGCGCTGCTGATTCTGGTTCTCGGTGCGTTCGTGGGCTTGATCAACGGTCTGCTCGTGACCCGCGCGCACATCGACTCGTTCATCGCCACGCTCGGCACGGGAACCGTGTTGTACGGGCTCGACGAATGGTACACCGGCGGGACGCAAGTCACCGGAACACTGCAGCCCGGGTTTACGAATTTGGCGGCGACGGTCGGCGGTGCGCACGGGATTCCGGCGCCGGCACTCTACGTGCTGGTGGTGAGTCTCGCGCTGTGGGCGATCTTCGATTATCTGCCGGCGGGCCGCTTCGTCTACGTGCTGGGCGCGAACCCGCGCGCCGCCGAACTCAACGGCATCTCCGCCGAGCGCTACGTTACGGCTGCGTTCATCGCCGGCGCGACGCTCGCCGCCTTTGCCGGCGTTATTTTGGAAGCCGAACTGCGCGTCGGGCAAAGCTCGGTCGGCCCGGAATATCTGCTGCCGTCATTTACCGGTGCGCTGCTCGGCGCGACTTCCGTCAAGCCCGGGCGCGTGAACGTGTGGGGCACACTCCTGGCGGTCGGCGTTCTGTCTGTCACCGTCGCGGGTCTGCAGCAGCTGGGCGCACCGTTCTTCGTCGAGCAAATCTTCAATGGAACGATGCTCGTCGTCGCGGTGGGACTCGCGGTCTACGCGACGCGCCGGCGCGCGATGTCAAGCAAATAGGTGCCGCTGAGGTCGTGAAACGGGGGTCTGGTCCCAGTCGTCGAGATCGTCGAGACTTGACCGCGTGCGCGAACGAGGGGTCGGCGATACCGATGCGCGCGCGCCGCTCGCCGGGCATCTCGGCGCTCATGTCGCGCGGGAGGATCGCGCGGCTGAACGCCCCGACCGACTCCGGCGTGAGATTGCGTGCCTGCTTGCGCAGGTTCCGTAAGACAATCGAACCTGCGGTGCGCGAAGCACACGATACGGCAGAACCCTCCTGAGGGCGAAGCAGATGGAGACATAGCGCCAAGATTACGCCGACCGGTACGTCGTGCACATGGATGATGAGTTTACATCGCTCGCGCTTATCGACATCCGTGCGAAAGCGGGTGCAGTGACCATGCCGTGGCTTGACCAGACGCTGACGACAGTAAATGAACCGCTCCTTGCGGCTGGGTGGTGTGAGGCGGCGAAGTCGATTAACGCGTGCGCAACCGGTGTCTAGCGCGTTTGATTTGGTTGCGCGAGCCAGGTGGACAGCGCGTCCTCGAGAGAGACATCCTCTCGAGGCATGGGTCGGATGCGGGACGGCGTGCGCGAGAATCGCGGCGCCGGCGCCGGTTGCATCACGTCACCGATCGTAACGAACGTTTCACGCGCTTTGAGATGCGGATGTTCGGGTGCTTCCGAAAGGGTTAAGACAGGAGCCACACAAGCGTCCGAGCCCTCGAAGATGTCGCACCACTCGGCGCGCGTGCGCAAGCGGAATATGGCTTCGAGCTTTGCATGCAGCGCGGGCCAGTCGGCGGTGTCGTCGCGGTCGAACGTTGCGCCATCGAGGCCTGCGCGTGAGCAGAGGAGAGCATAGAACTGCGGTTCGAGCGCGCCGACCGAGACGTGCTTTCCATCGGCACACAGAAATGTGCGGTAGAACGGCGCGCCGCCATCGAGCAGATTGGCCTGTCGCCCCTCGGTCCAGCGCCCCTGATGCGCAAGATCGGTGAACATCGCCATGAGCGACGCTGCTCCATCGCAAACGGCGCAGTCCACGACCTGTCCCAGCCCTGTCCGTCGCGCGGAGATAATCCCCGCCAAAAGACCCATGATGAGGTAGAGCGAACCGCCGCCATAGTCACCGACGAGGTTTAATGGCGGAACCGGGTGGGCTCTCGGTCCGATCGCCGCCAACGCACCCGTAATCGCAATGTAGTTCAAATCGTGACCTGCCGCCTTCGCAAGGGGACCACTTTGGCCCCAGCCGGTCATTCGCCCGTAGATCAGCCGGCGGTTCCGGTTCAGAATCACCTCCGGCCCGAGGCCGAACCGCTCCATCACTCCCGGCCGAAACCCCTCGATGAGCGCATCGGCGTTCTCCAACAACGTGACGACGGTTTTCACCTGAACGGGATCCTTGAGATCGGCAACGATCGTACGCCGTCCGCGCGTGACGACATGACGGGAAAACGCATCGACACCGCCGGGCCGATCGATTCGAAGGATATCGGCGCCCATGTCGGCAAGCAGCATCGCCGCGAACGGCGCCGGGCCGATCCCGGCAAATTCGACAATGCGCACATCTGCGAGAGCGCCGCCTGTTTCGCCGACGGTCGTCTCGGGCAAGGTGCTCAGCGTGTTGTCGATCATTCGATATCATCTCGCCAGACACGTGCGTCCTCCTCGTAATCGACGGCCGCCCGATCCTCAGTCACCCGGAACGGTTGCTTACGGGGCACGGGAACAGATCGAGCTCTTCCGCAGCGCTCCACCGATGATCGTCACAGATTGGTCGAATACATCGCTCACCGTCGCAAATGACCGCCGCAACGTTTGAATAGAACGCGCCGCGGCGGCGCCGCCGGGCGACGTGAATGCTCTCGTCGCCGAGTTCCAAAGGGTCGGACGGGCGCAGTACCATCCGCGCTCAGCATACAGGTCTGGAGAAAGGTTCGAGAGTGCGCGCACGACCGCTTTGGCCGCCGAATCCCTTCGAAATACACGCGTCCCCTCGTCGTAAGAGAAGGTTCCGCCTAACGGCGCGCGACTACGTTTGACATGTTAGACTCCGCTTCGAGTGTCTCGAGTCGAGGCTCGACCTTTGCAACCTGTGCCCCGAGATCGCGAAGCTGACGATCTTTAACCGTAACTTCTTCAACCCGGATGAAAGCGATGCACCGGCCGCCGGTTATCATTCAGCGAGCAAGATTACCCTCGAAGGTCGTCCGCACCGAGGCGGCCGGATCTGACCCCTGAGGAAACAGCTGCGCTTGAACGGTGAACGAACCGCTGCCGCGCGCGTCCTTAAATCGCCCACTTCCGCCGGTAACAACGAATGTGCCGAGGTCGTTCGTGAGGCCGATCGCGGTTGGCGGCAATGTCGGACCGTAGTAGGTCCCGGTCAGGACGGACCCATCGATCGCGGTGAACGCAAGATGTCCGTCCTTGATCTGGTTTGGATTCGAGAACACCACGGTCTGATCGAAGATTGCTGTCGACACTCCGAAGAGAGCGTCTCTTCCGACGGCCGTTCCGTAAGGCGACTATCGTTGTGAGGCACGAATGAGATCGAATGCTGCACGGTGCGCGAGACAACCGCGAACGACCTGGCTCGGCAAGCGTTATTGTGCGATCAATCGCTCGTACACCACCACGATAATCAGTACGACCGCCACGTAGGCCCACCGGCCGATTCGGTCGATTACCACAACAGAGTCCTCCCGGCTTATTGTTGGATTCTTCAAAGATTTGCGTTGGTTCGAAGGTTTGGCCGGCGATAATCATCTTGGCCAGTCGTCTTCACGGTAGACTCAATCGCTGGATCAACTTGGGAAAGTTGCCGCTCGTCGCCGCATCTGCGGTCTGCCGCAGCCACGCCAGTGTGCTATGTCCGCCGCCCCGTCGGCGAGCCAACGCCATCGTTGTCGCTGCGCACGGGATCGAACGGAGCCCCCGAGCCGTTCAATGGCCGGCAGGGCCGGGCAGACGATGCGGCGCATGCGTTGCGTAATCGGTCACGAGTGCCGTCGGCAACAGCCAGGCCGAAACTTCCCGATACATCGAACTGCTCATGCTGCGGAACCCGAGGGCGGTCTGGATCTCAAGGACTTACCGTTCGATCTCCCTAGCGCGCAGGGAAATGAAGAGCGGGATCTGCTGCATGAGCGGTCCGCTCCGGTATTGCGGCCGCGCGCGAACGTGGCGTTGTGTTCGGCCGGCGGCCGGGACAGCGAATCACGCCCGACCGTTTCGCACCGAACATGCGAAAGATCGTCGACGAAGGACCGTCTTGCCGCGAAATCAGTCAGCCGCTGGGCTGAGCAAGAATAAAGTCCTCGCTATCGGTAAGCGCGACCGCGCTAGAATGCCTGCCCCCGTCGTCGGTCTTGGGCCGTGAAAGCTTGCCAATTTGTGCACCAGCACTCGAAGGGCGGCGTAACCGCCGCCCTTTCGTTTCGTGTCTTCTCTTCTGCTAGACCGCCGCGGCCGGCGCGCTCTGGAGCTGATCGGCAACCAGGCAGATGCGAAGCGCGACGAACAACTGGGTGAGCGCCAACGTCGGGGAACTATCCTTGCCGCCCTCATCGGCGTACATGCCGAGGCGTTCCGGGCGGACCGTCGCGTGGCGTGTCCCGATGCGCTTCCAAATCGCATCTTCGAGGAATCGCGCCGAGCTTTCGTCGATCGAACTGTCGACCTCGAGAATCGTGCGCGGAAAGGGACCGCCGTCTTTATCGAGTTCGCGCAGGCGCGTGTACTTGGTGGCGATTTCGCTCCAGTTGAGCGGCGCCAGCCGCGGGCTCTTGTAAAAGGTCACGCCCTTGGGCGTGAAACAAGCGCGCAAATCGGCGTAGTGGGCTTGGGGAGCGATGTATTTTTCGTAATCCGGACGCCGGCGTTCGATCTCGGCGCGGACCTGCTCTTCATAATACCCGCGCTCGGTGGTGTCGCGGTGGATCGTCCAATCGCGCTTGAGCCCAGCGTCGGGCTCGAGCCACACGCTGACGTCGAAAAGCGAGCGGAGTGCCCAGGTGTAGAGCGGAAACATCCCCTGCACCAAAATGATCTCGCGCGGCTCGATCGTCTCGTGACGGCTGACGGAGCCGCGCCGGTGGTCATAGACCGGCTTCTCGATCGTACGTCCGTGCGCGAGCTGCCACAGATCCTCTTCCATCTGCGCGAAATTGTGCGCGCGCGGGTCGAGCGCGGTGATGCCGACGGCGTGCCGCTGGGCTCGATTGAGGCCGAAATACCCGTCGAGACGGACCTCGACGCAGCGCTCCTCGCTGAAAATCTCGCGCAGCCCGTTGCAGAGCGTGACCTTGCCGGTGCCGGAGTCCCCGCCCACCGCAACCATGATCGGACGTACCATGGACTTGGTATACCGCGCGGTGCGGGAATTTTCTTGCGGCTAAAGTCGAAAAGGGCTCGCTGCTGTCGCGAACTGTCCGGGTCAAGCGTCCGGGTGTCCGTGGTTCGCCCTGGTTCGGACTTGAGATGATGGGCCTGGCCGCACTGCCGGCCTGGCCGATTTCGGCCGGCCCGCGCCGGGGCCGCTGCGTCCCTGTCTGCCCTTAGCGTGAAAGCGGAAACGAATGCCCACCGACCGTGCCGAACCACGAACGTTCTCGATCGGACAGGACACGCTGCTGGAGTACATCCGTGCGCTCATGTTCGAGAGCAGCGGACGCGAGGACGAGCAGCGTCCTCTCAACTGCGGTCCGTGGGACTCGGTCGCGCGCTATGCGCTCGCGAGCAGCGTGACGTTCGGCCCGGACCCCGAGCAATGGCGCCTGACGAGCCTGCGCTTTCGCGCCGGACCGCACGGGACGACGCAACCAGCGCTGCGGCGATTCGCTTTTTGCATCGCTTTCGCGCGCGCGGTCATCAGCCGGACCGAATTGTTCGCCGAGATTGCGGATTTCAGCGGGCCGCAGAACCTCCGCCACGTTACGCTGCTCGTCGGGGAGTATGTCGGGCGATTTGTCGATGACTGCTGCACCCCCGGCTTTCGACTTCGCTACCCGTTCGGCGGGCCGCGGCCGGGTTGGTATCGCGAAACGCTCGACGGGGTCGCTTTGGCGACAATGGGATCCGAGTTCACCCAAGGAGCGAAACTGACCGCGAGCCCCGCCTTGCGGCGCACTTTCGCCGACGCCGGGATGCGCCTGAGCATCGCGGGCCGGGCCAAGCTCTTCGCCGGCGGTCGATCGGCGGCGAAAGTCGAGCCGCAGGATCCACCCTCACGCCATCCGTACGTCCCAAAGCCGCCCAGCGACCTATGATTCGTCGAGTTCTTCGACGGTCGCGACGCGCAAGCGAACCGGGCGCCCACCATTCGGAAAGCTCACGACCAGTCCGCCGTCGGCGGCGCGTTCGATCGTGGGCGGTTCCGCGGCGTGAACGGGCGGCGCGTGCCGCGAGAAACGCTCGCGCAAGTTGACGATCACCACGTACAGGACGGGGACGAATGCCAGATTCATGATCGTCGCGAACACCATGCCGCCGAACAGCGTCGTGCCCAAGGACTGCCGGCTCGTGCTCCCGGCACCGTTGGCGAACATCAGCGGGAGAATCGCGAAAATGAACGCCAACGACGTCATGAGGATCGGCCGGAAGCGCGTCTCGGCGGCCTCGATCGCAGCGGGCACCAGCTCCACGCCGCGCCGCCGGAGCTGATTGGCAAACTCGACGATCAGAATACCGTTTTTGCTGGCCAAACCGATGAGCATCACGAAGCCGACTTGCGCGTAGACGTCGCTCACGAAACCGCGCAGCCGCAGCGCGAGCAGCGCGCCGAAGATCGTCAACGGAACGGACATGAGGATGGTCAGCGGATCGGTCAGGCTTTCGTATTTCGCCGCCAACACGAGAAACACGACCACCACGCCCAGCACGAAAACCAGCACGCTCTGCGATCCGCCCGCGAGCGCTTCGAGCGACAGCCCCGACCACTCGTATTTCATGCCCGGCGGCAGCACCGGTCCCGCGATCGCCGTCATCGCTTGCAAGGCTTGGCCCGAGCCGAAGCCGGGTTTGGCGACACCGTTGAGTTCGACCGAGCGGAAAAGATTGTAGTGCGTGATGATCGGCGCCGTCCGCTCCGTCGTCACCTTGACGAGCGATGACACCGGGATCGTCGCGCCGGTCGACGATCGAACGTAGATGTTGGCCAGATCTTCGAGCCGCGACCGGTACGGTGCGTCGGCCTGCACGTAGACGCGGTACGAGCGATTCTGGAAATCGAAGTCGTTGACGTAGAGCGAACCCAGCGAGATCTGCAGCGCGTCCGCGATGTTGCCCAACGGCACGGCCAACGACGTGGCTTTCCGCCGATCGAGATCGGCCACGAACTGCGGAGCGTCGTTGCGAAAGCTCGTCGATGCATACGACAGCACCGAGTCGTTGCGGGCGGCGGCGATCAGCTTGCCGCTCGTGAGCGCGAGCGCGTCGAAGCCCGCATTGGTCCGATCTTCGAGCTCGAACTGAAAGCCGGCGACGTTGGGAAACCCTTGAATCGCGGGCGGACCGAAAGCGAACACTTGGGCATCAGGAATCGCGGCCAAGCGCGGGCGCAGCCGGGCGAGAATGCCGGCCAGCCGCTGTTGGGCGCCTTGGCGTTCGGCCCACGGTCGCAGGTTGGCGAACGCCAGCGCGCGGTTCGCGCCGTTCCCGCCGAAGTCGCGGCCGCTGACCTCGAACACATCCGAGACCTCGGGCAGCGCGAGCATGATGTTGCCGATTTTGTCGATGGCGCGTTTGGTTTGTTCGAGCGAAGCGTTCTCGGTGAGCTGAGCGGTGACGAAAAAGTATCCGTTGTCCTCGTCGGGCAGAAAACTCGTCGGTGCGCTGGCGTTGAGCAGCACCGTGGCGCCCAATCCGAGCACGAAGACCGCCGTGACCGCAAGCCGGCTCCGCACGAGGATCGGCAGGATGCGCGCGTACGCCGAACGGGTCGCGTCGATTGCAATGTTGACCGGCCGGAACATGGCCTGATGTTTTTCTTCGCTGGTCAGAAACAAGCGCGACAAGACCGGCGTCAGCGTCAGCGCGATGAACAGCGAGATGAGCACCGATCCCGCGATCGTCAAGGCGAATTGACGGTAGAGCAGGCCGGTGGTTCCGGGGAAGAACGCGACGGGAACGAAGACCGCCAGCAACACTAGGGAGCTGGCGACGACGGCGCCCGTAATCTCATCCATCGCGGCGAGCGCGCCCGGCAGCGGCGCCATCTTTTTGTCTTGGATGAAGCGCGCGATGTTTTCGATGACGACGATCGCGTCGTCGACGACGAGGCCGGTCGCCAGCGTTAAGCCGAACATCGTGAGCGTGTTGATCGAGAAGCCCAGCACCTTCATGATCGCGAACGTGCCGATCAGCGAGATCGGAATGGTCAACACGGGCACGAGCGTCGTGCGCGGATCTTGAAGAAAGAAGAAGACCACCAACACGACGAGCACGATCGACAAGCCGAGCGTGATCAAAACTTCCTTGAGCGATTCGGTGACGAACAGCGTTGCGTCGAACGCGACCTTGGTGCTGACGCCGGGCGGGAAATCTTTCTGATAGTCGGCCATCGCGGCGCGGACCGCTTTGGCGACGTCGAGCGCATTGGCCGTCGGGAGCGCTTGGATGCCGATGCCGACCGCGGTTTTGCCGTCAAAGCGAACGCTTTGCGAATAGTCCTCCGCGCCGAGCTCGACGCGGCCTACGTCGCGGAAACGGACGTAGCCGCCGTCGGGCAGCGCGCGCAAGAGCAGATCGTCGAACTGCTGCGGCGTCGTCAGCCGCCCGAGCGCGCGGATATTGACGTGAAAGGGCTGATTGCTCGCGGTCGGCGCGCTTCCGATCGCGCCGGCCGCGACTTGCACGTTTTGCTGGCTGAGCGCGGCCACGACGTCGTCGTTCGAAAGCCCGTAGTCGGCGAGGCGTTTGGGATCGGTCCACAGCCGCATCGCATATTTGCGCTGACCGAAAACATTGATGTTGCTGACGCCCGGAATGCGCTTGAGCGCATCGACGATGTTGAGATTGACGTAGTTGCTCAAAAAGAGCGTGTCGTACTTGGGATTGGTCGACGAAAAGCCGTACGCCATGACGAAGGTTCCGGCGTTTTTGGTGACCGCGATGCCGGCCAGATTCACGGCGTTCGGGAGCCGCGCGCTGGCGGTCCCGACGGCGTTTTGCACGTCGGCGGCGGCGATATCGAGGTTCTTGTCCAAATCGAACGTGCACAAGATCGTGCTCGTGCCGTCGCTCGAACTCGTCGAGGAGATATAGCGCAGACCGTCGACCCCGTTGATCGCTTCCTCGAGCGGGGTCGTGACCGACGATTCCACCGCAGCCGCCGTCGCGCCGGTATACGTCGCGGTGACCGTGACGACGGGCGGCGTGATTTTCGGGAATTGCGCGATCGGCAGCGTGGGGACGACGACGACGCCCGCCAACAGGATGGATAGCGAGCAGACGAGCGCAAAGATCGGCCGCTCGAGGAAAAACCGAATCACGCCCCTGCGGTTCTGGTCAGGACCGCCGGCGTCCCGCGCGAGCCGGCGCTCTTAACGGCGCTCGGTGCGGGTCGCCTCCACGCGTCTGGAAGCCGGCCGAACCGCGACCGTGACGCTCTGAACCGCGGTTTCGTCCGCCAAAGCGACATACAAACGGTAGACCGTCGTTTTGCGTGGCTGAACGCGATAACAGCGCGTGATCCCCGAGGAAAGCGCGCCGACATGGGTGACGAATCCCCGAGCCGGCCGGCCGACCCCCACGCACAGCGACGTCGCCTGACCGCGCTCGACGACGTTGGGCGTCGCGTCGAATTGATAGACCGCGCGCTGAATCAAACCGCTGCCGCGCGTGCTGTGATTCTGAACCCGGGGTGGAGGCGGCGCCGCGGCCACGACGTCGACGTGGGTGTCGCGGACGGCGACTTGTCCGTCTTCGCCGAGCGCCGAAAGCGTGTAGCGGTAGCGGTGCGGCTCGCGCAATGTCAGGGTTTGGCACGAGCGAAGCTGCGTGAGCGGACCGACGCGCGGGACGATGCGCAGCTCGTGCGCGCCGCTGACGGCGTAGCACAGACGAGCGAATCCGCCGGCCAGGACGCGCGCCGGGCTCACGCTGAAGCGGCTGATGCGCACCGGCGCCGGCGGCGCAGGGAGCTTCACGGCGACGGTAACCGCGCGGCGAACTTGGCGGCCGTCGAGCGACGTTCCGACCGCGACGTAGGTCGTCGTCGCCGCCGGCGCAACGTGCAAACAGTGTTTGCCGCTGGGCAGTCGCACGGCATCCGGAAAAACCTCGACGACGGCGGCGTTGGCCGCATCGACGCATAGCCGGGCAGCCCCGCCGCCGCCGGCGACCGGATTGACGGAGAGTTCGCGGATGACTGGGGCGGCGCTCGGCTTGAAGTGCAGCGACAGCACGATGATGGCTACGGCGATGATGCCGAAACCAAGCAGGAGCAGGCTGCGGCCCGGGAGCGACGAGTGCGACGGCGCGGGAGCCGGCTCGGGCGGGCGGGCGGGCGGTGCTGCAGCCGGCGCCGGGGCAGCCGGCTTGCGCTCCACGAGCGCGAGCGCCGCAGCACTTGCGTCGGCACCGCTGTCGTCGCCGGCGGATCGCCGTGCTCGCGCGGCTGATTCCAAAGAAGCGACGGCGCGCTCGTTGTCGCCGATGACCACGGCCCGGATGCCCTGATCGTGGCGCGCGAAGTCGAGCATCGCTGCATCACCCAATTGCGTTGCCGCCGCTTCGACGAGATCGAGGACGCGGCCCCAACCGCCGAACGCACCGCGAGCCGCCAAAGCGTCGGCGACGCGCGGACCAAGCGCAAGGACGCTCTTCCAAGCCGAACGCTGTGCCGCGCTTTGCAGCAGCGCTTCGGCTGCCGTCAGCTGACGGTCGAGAACCGGGACGGCCTGCCATGAATCGAAGACGTCGCCCAACACATCGAAGATTCGCGCCAACGTCGTGTCGGTGTCGGTAAGCGGCGGAACGAGATGTTCCACGTGTCCGGGAACTTCATACAAGTCGCCCGTCGGGCCACATGTACCGATCAATTCGTACTCGACGAGATGGTCCAAACAAGCGCGAACCTCGCCGCTGCGAACGACGTAGGCGACGTGATGAGCGGCCAGCGGCACGCGGGCGAGGACCAGCATGCTCAGGATGCGCAGTTCCGCCGGCGGCAGGCCGGCGACCAATTCGCGAATGATCGCCTCGCCGGAATTGTGGCTCAGGCTCAGCGAGATGAACGACCGCCCGAGCACCCGGGCGGCGACTCCGATGAGCCGGGTGTAGCCGGGCAACGACCCCGCCGTCGCGCAGAGATCGAGCGCCGCACGCAAGTTTTCATCGTCGAGCCGCCGTCCGTAGGTCTCTTCGAGGAGCGTTACGACGCAGTTCGCGGCGAGCGGACCAAGGACGACCGCGTCGGGCTGGGCAAGCGCCGGGGCATCGGCGATCACGAAGCGCACGTCGGGCAGCGCCCGGCTCAAATCGGCGACGTCCTCCACGGTCAAATTCGCGCCGTCCAGCAGCACCAAAAAGCGGCGGCCGGCGATGAATTGCGTCCGATCCGAAGCAGTGTAGAAGCGCAGCCGCTGCGCTGGATCGAGCAGGGCGGCGATTCGCTGCGCGACGTCGGCCGGCGGTCCGACGACGTTTGCCGCGTAGACTGCGCCGTAGGGGAAGCCGTGCTGACGCGCTCCCGCGGCGAGCCGCTTCATGAGCGTCGTTGCTCCCGATCCCTCGCTACCGCGCACGCGCAAGACCGTCGCTCCGCTCGCAAGGGCTTGCCAAATCGCCGCGCCGGCTTGACCGCGCATGTCGGTTTCTGGAACGTCGAGTGCCGGCTGGCGTCGCGCTTGCTCGGCATATGGTGCTTCGAAGACGGTGAGCGGCTCGATGCGCGCGCCGTGCGGACCGCCGAACACGACGCGCAGCTTGTCGACGTCGATCGAGGGCGCTGGCTGCCGGCCGCGCGGTGAACCGCCGACGGCCGGGGCACGCCGCCGGAGCACTTCGGTGATGCCCGGATTCGAGCCGCGCGCAATCTGAACTCGCTTGGCGAGCCCGGTGAGGTGCGATTCGAAGACGGTGCTGTCGGCGTCGAACTCACCACGAGTGTGAAGTTGCGGTTCGCATGCCCGACAAACAACACTCCGCGGATGGTTGCCGGACGAGCACACGCTACATGCCATGGATGCGCTAAAACTCCGATGCGGTCATGCTCTATTAGCTCTTTCGGCTTTTCTCAACCACTGGACTTCGGCACAAACGTTTCGTTTTATGCTGGCCGAAGGCGCGGCGATGTGATACGAAAGTCCCAATTTTGAGTAAAGCGTGTGTAGCGCAAGTGCTACGAACGCGGTTTGTGTCCCTCCGGTCAAGCAATCGTTATCGTTCGGCAAGGATCTGATGCGCGGCCCGGCGGCCGCTCAAGAGCGCTCCGGCGACCGTCCCGCCCTCGCCGCCGGCGGCGGTGGCTTCTCCCGCAAACCACAGCGCGCCGTCGACCGGCGCCGCGAGTGCTTCGCGCGCCCGCTCGCCGCCGACGAGCAGATAGCTGTAAGCGCCGCGCGCGAACGGATCGCGCTGCCAATCGTGAACGTGCGCTCCGGCGAACGCCGTGCGCATCGACACGACGTCGCCGAAATAGCGGCCCGCGCATTCCAGCGCCAGATCGATGCGCGCCGCGTCGGCGTGCTGTGCCAAACGATCGGCGTCCGGTCCCCCAGCCCACGCGACGAGGGTGTTCGCACGAACGGGCAGTTGCGTCCAGAACGTCGGAAACGGACCGTCGCCGGTGAAGAATGCCACGTCGCGCCAAGCGCCGCCGCGCAGCGTTTCCCACACCGCGGAGCGAAAGCACAGCACGATTTTGATCACCGGACCCGTTGCGATGCTCGTCAGAGCCGCGCGCGTCGTCGCCGGCAGCGGCGGTTCGAATGCGATCGCGCCCTCGGCGCCAGGCTCGGCGGTCAAGACGCCGTGCGGCACGCAGACGACCGCACGGCGAGCGTGGAAGAATCGATCGCGCCCGTGCGCGCGCGCTGCGACGCGCACGCTGCGCGCATCCCACGCGATGTGCGTTGCAACGGTTTCGCGCTGCAGATCGACGCGGGCGGGATCGAGCGATCGCGCCAAATGCGCGACGAGCGGCGCATACCCGCCGATCGGGCGAGATTGGGCGCCGTCGGCGGAGGCATCGCCGGCCCATTCCTGCGCGATCGCGCGCGCACTGGCTCGCGCCGGATCCGCGGCGTCGAACCCCGTTACCAGGCGCCGTATCCACTGCGCCGTCGCCGGCGCCGGGGCGCGGTTCGAACCGCGCGCGACGAGCGCGTCGACGCTTTCGTCTCGTTCCCGTTCGAGGGCCGTCGCCAATATTTTTCCGACCTCCTCGCGGCCGGCATCCGATGCGGACGGTAAGGCGTCTCCGCGGAAGTCGGCGTGACTTTGGGCGTTGTCGACCACCGTTGCGCCGATCTCGCGCAAAAGTTCGTAGGTGACCGCGGGCCGGCCGTGCACGAATTCTCCGCCCAGTTCGACCGGTGCGAGCGCGCGCGGATCGACAGCTGCGCGCACTCGACCGCCGACGCGATCGCGTGCCTCGACGAGCGCCACGCTGCACCCGCCGCGCGCGAGTTCACGCGCAGCGAACATTCCCGCCATACCCGCGCCGAGGACGATAACGTCGTACTCCATTGTACAACGCTACCACCGAGGGTGCCACGTTATGCCCCCTCACCAAATGGAGAGGAGCGAGTATCCGTCGCTCCTAACCTTAAGCGCGGGCGAGCGATTTTTGGTCGCACGTGCTTGCCACGATGCGGAGGAGACTCACGCGCAGCGGTTCCCTCGGAACGCCGCCACCGTCTCAACTCTTAAGGAAACATATGAGCTTACTGATCGCCGTCGCTGCTCTCGCGTTCCTGATGTTCGTTGCCTATCGGGGTTTCAGCGTCATCCTCTTCGCGCCGATCGCCGCACTGTTCGCAGTTCTGCTCACCGATCCGTCCGGCGTTCCAACCGTGTACACCGGGCTGTTCATGGACAAGCTCGTCGGCTTCGTGAAGCTCTATTTTCCGATCTTCTTGCTGGGAGCGGTCTTCGGCAAAGTGATCGAACTGTCGGGCTTCGCGCGTGCGATCGTCTCGGGAGTCATCCGCATTTTGGGACCGCAGCGCGCGATGCTTTCAATCGTCCTCGTCGGCGCGATTCTCACCTACGGCGGCGTGTCGCTCTTCGTCGTCGTGTTTGCCGTGTATCCGTTTGCCGCTGAGATGTTTCGCCAGAGCAACATCCCCAAGCGGCTGATCCCCGGCACGATCGCGCTCGGCGCGTTCACCTTCACGATGGATTCGCTGCCGGGCACACCGCAGATCCAAAACATCATCCCGTCGACGTTCTTCCAAACGAATACGTATGCCGCCGGTTGGCTGGGCATCATCGGCTCGGCATTCATCCTCGCGCTGGGCTTGTCGTACCTGGAATGGCAGCGCGGGAAGGCGCTGCGCGCGGGCGAGGGTTACGGCACGGGGCACTCCCAGGAGCCCGAAATCGGCGAAGAGACGAAGCTGCCAGCGGCCTGGCTTGCGATGCTCCCGCTAGTCGTAGTGTTCGTGATGAACAAAGCCTTCACGTCGCTCATCCCGGCCGCGTTCGGGCCGACCAACACCGTGAAGCTCGCCGGTCTGGCCGATCCGATCGTTACCGAAGTGCCGAAGGTCGTGGCGATCTGGGCCGTCGAGGCCGCGCTTATTTTAGGCATCCTGACCGTCGTTGTGCTGGCCTTCAACACGATGCGGACGCGCTTCGTGGCCGGAACGCAGGCGGCAGTCGCCGGATCGCTGCTGGCCTCGATGAACACGGCTTCCGAGTATGGCTTCGGCGCCGTCATGGCCGCGCTTCCAGGCTTCCTGGTCATCAAGCAAGCGCTGCGCGCGATTCCGAATCCGCTGGTGAACGAAGCGATCACGGTGACGGCACTCGCCGGGATCACCGGGTCGGCCTCGGGCGGACTGAGCATCGCGTTGGCCGCGATGGCCACCCAGTTTCTCGCTGCCGCAAACGCCGCGGGCATCTCGCCGCAAGTCCTGCATCGCGTCGCGTCGATGGCCAGCGGCGGGATGGATACGCTGCCGCACAACGGCGCCGTCATCACGTTGCTCGCCGTTACGGGTCTGACGCATCGTCAATCGTACCGCGATATCTTCGCCATTACATGCATCAAGACGCTGGCGGTATTTTTCGTCATCGCGGTTTTCTACATCACCCACATCGTGTAAGGCGGCAAGCACCCCAAGCTTGCCGCGCAGCCGCAAACGCCACGTGCGGCTCGGCGCGAAGCGCCGAAACGCCGCGTACGGCTCCGCGCGAAGTGCCACGGATTCGGATGCCCCGAATCTTGCTGCTACCCGATGTGGATCATGCGGTCGGCGACCATGGCCACGCACATTAACGCGAGGTCAGCAGCGAGTAGCGAAACAGCGCGCGCGGCCACCGCTTGCCCGGATCGTCGAAAATCCGCCAGGCGTGATACATGACCACCGCTGTTGAGCGGGGCGGTTTCGTCGAAATGTGCACCGAGGGCAGCAACGAGTTGAGTACTCGTCGCGAAAGTCGCCTCAAATGCGCTTCAACACTCGTTCACACCGACCATCGGATGGGCGAATGGGCGCCCTCGGCTTCGTTCGGATGAGCGCCCGCCCGACCGCCCACACCCGAACCGTGCGGTTTGTGTGAAGCTTCCACGCGACCGCGGCTTGCGGCGCAGCCGCAACACCACGGGTTGCGCGTGGCGCAATCGTGCTGCTGCTAGGGAAGCGTCATCAACCACTCGACGCCGAAGCGGTCGACCAACGAGGCGAATCGTCCGCCCCAGAACGCGTCGCCCAGCGGCATGGTGACTTTACCGCCGTCGGAGAGCCCGTCCAAGACCCGCTGGCCAAGTGCGCTATCCGTGAATGAGAGAGCAATCGAGATGTTGCCCGCATCGGGATCGACGCCTTTTGCTTCGCGGCCGTCGGACGCAAAGAAAGAAATCCCGGGAGCCGTGAACGACGCATGCATGACCTTGTCGCGAAAATCGGTGGGAAAATGCTCGGCGACAGGCGTGTCCTTGATCAACATCACCTCGGATGTGCCGCCCAGCACGTCCGCGTAAAAGTCGAGCGCTTCTTGGCAGCGGCCGTAGAAAAAAATGTACGGCCGGAGGTGAGCGAGCGCAGTCGGCGCATTCGCAGTGGATGTCATCGGTACTCCTTTTCGTTCAGCAGCGCCGCGCCTGGTGCGCGGCGCGCGAGACAGCAACCAAAGAATGTTGTTATCGCGTGGAGTCTGGAGTGACTATACGCACCGTGCTTCAAAAAAGCTAGTGATCTGCCAAATCAAAAAAATTTACGGTTTGAGCGAACCGGCATACGCGGCCACGTCGATCATCTCGGCATTCGACAACGGCGCGGTCTCGGCGAGCATCGGCGCGTCGCCCGCGCCGTGGCGCGTCCGGGCGCGAAATCCGGCGAGCTGGCGAAACAGTTGGGTCGGCGACCGGCCGGCTAACGGCGGAACGTCCCCGACGCCGCGTAAGTTCGCGCCGTGGCACATTATGCACGCGGTGACGTGGTCGTTGGCGCCAGTTCTTGCAAGCTCCGCGCCGCGAGCGAGCGAACCGCGCGGCACGTAGGCGGTATACCCCACCGTGCTGTCGCGAAGCTCGAAGCGTCCGAAGTCGTCCGGCGTTTCGACGATCCGCTCGCCCAGGGTTTCCCGCCGGTTGCCGGGCAAGCGGCGATAAACGAACGCCTCGGCCGTGACGGCGGGAATCTCCGCGGTTTCCACGACTCGCGTTCGCGGAACGAACGTCTGCTTTGCAAAGTACGCCGTGGCAGAAGCGACTTCGGCTTCGGTGACCGCGTGCGCGACTTGGGTCATGACGGCCGCCGGAAGCCACGCCGGATGAACGCCGCGGCGCGCGCCGCTGCGCAAGTCACGCAGCTGCTCGCGCATGTACCGCGCGCCCAACCCGGCCAGGGCGAAGTTCTCCGGACGCCCTTGGCCGCTGGGCAGATGGCAAAAACCGCACGCCAAAACGTCGGGTTTGCGGCCGCGTTCGACCACCGCCGGCAGCGAAGAGTGGCGGTGCGGCCACCAATCGATCGCGACAAAACCGCTCTCGATCTCGCTGCGCGTATAGTGTGCGGGGCTGCTTGCGAGCGTCAAAGCGCGAGCGGGCTTGGACGCCTGCCCGCTGTCGCTGCCGGCCGTCGGGAACGCCCAATCCAGCCCGCTACGCGCTGCTCCGGCGGCTCCGCCGATCAGTACCGCGACCAATCCGGCCGTCACGAACGCTCGAAAAACCACCGGCTGCCGCATGTTCACCCACCCTCGAGTTGCGCTCGTTCCGACGCTGCGCGTGCCGGCGCAACAATTCGGCGGAGGATTGCCGTTTCGCGCGGTGCACTGAAAACTCCATTGACGCGGCGCCCGAATCCTGCGCTTTTTTCATCGAGGGAGAAGATGATGCCCAATCCGTTCGTGCACGTGGAACTCAGCACTACCGATACCGATAAAGCGAAGGGGTTTTATTCGAAACTCTTCGGCTGGAAGCTGCAAGACATGGAAATGCCGGTCGGCACGTACACGATGATCGACGTCGGCGACGGTACCGGCGGCGGCATGCTGAAGCAGCTGATTCCCGGTGCCGGATCCGCCTGGATGGCATACGTGCTGGTCGATGACATCAAGGCCGCGACGGCGCAGGCAAAAGCGCTGGGCGCGACGGTCATGAAGGACGTCGACGAAGTCCCCGACATGGGGTGGCTGAGCATCATCGAAGATCCGACGGGCGCGATGCTCGGGCTGTGGCAAGCCAAAATGCCATAAGAACCTGACGCGTTCGACCGAGTCGAGCCTGTTCGCCCGTCCGTCTCAAAGAAGTTCGATCGGCCGGACGCTTTGGCGATAGCGCCGCCACGCGCGAATGTATTCCTCCGCGGACAGCCGCATTGAGCGGGCGCGATCGTCATCGATCGTGCCCGCGACTTTTCCCGGTATCCCGCGCACCAAGCTGTTGTCTGGGATGACGACGTTTTCGCTGACGAGCGCGTTGGCGGCGACCAAACAGTTTCGTCCGATACGCGCGCCGTTGAGGACCGTCGCGCCCATGCCGATCAAGGAGTTGTCGCCGACCGAACAGCCGTGGACGATCGCGTGGTGTCCGATGGTGCAGTACTCGCCGATCGAAACCGGAAACCCGGGATCGGCGTGCAGCACGCAGTTGTCCTGGACGTTGCTTCCCGCTCCGATGAAGATCGTGTCGTTGTCGGCGCGCAGCACCGCCCCGAACCAGATCCCGACGGCGCGTTCCAGACGGACGTGACCGATCAGCGTAGCGTTGGGAGCGACCCAGTAGTCCTCGTCGTCGGGCACCGTGGGGCGAACGTCGTCGATCGAATAGAAGGGCATCAGGACGCCACGTTTCGCGCACCCGCGAGCGAGAGCATTTCGCGGCTCATCCCCGCCGGCGATATGACGATATTCAATTCAGAGGCGGCGTTTCGCGACCGCCCGGCTTCGTTCCGAGGTGGCTCCAGTGACTCCGATGCATGATTCGCGCTGCACCTGTTCGGCACACGATCCCGACGGCGACGTCGAGCGCGCTATTCGTGCCGGCATCCGAGCCAACCGGGCCAAATTGTGGAAAATTCTCGGACCCGGCACGCGTGCGGCGCACGCTGCCGACGGGCTGATCCTGGACCGGCTGGCGCTCGAGAGCCGCATGCTTTGATGTACAAGAACATTGCCGCGACCTTACAGATCGTCGAGCGCGCACGACGCGAAAGCCGCGCAGGGACCCTGGCCGCGACGGCGCCGTCGATCGCAACGGCCGCTGCCGGCGCCCGTCAGCCGGCGCCGGGCAAGCTCGGACCGATGCAAAAAATCGTGGCTTTCGGTCCGCTGCCCTAACGCACCGGCCCCAGGGTGTTACGGCACCGGGGTATCCACTGCTGTTCGCTCGACGATCGTAAGCTTCCGAACGAACAATTCATCGATCTCGAGGCGTTCGATGCGCGCGGTGCCGACTCTGAAGCGCGCGACGGCGAGCGCACCGACCGCGAGCGCACCGACCGCGAATGCGCCGACCGCGAATGCGCCCATGGAAGCTACGCCGGCCGAGGCTGCGCCGACCGCCAGACGCAAATGTTTCATGGCCGGTTCTTCGCAGCGCCGGTCCGGCTGCCTCTGGCCTTAGCCGCGGAAGCCGAAGCCGAAACCGCGGCCGAAGCGCAGCCCGACGTGATACGACGGTCCGAAGCCGTACGGGTAGGGATAGCCGTAATAGCCGTAGGCCGGGTAGAGCGCGTAGGGTGTATCGATTTCATTGGCAGCAAGGGCGCTGCCGTCGTTGCGGCCCACGATCGTCACGCTTTGTCCCGGTTCGAGCGTAAGCCCGGTCGGGTTGATGATGGTCCCTTGATGCAACGTGACGTTATCGATGAATCCGCGGGCGTCCCGAACGCTGATGTTGTACGGACCGTTGACCGCGGCAATCGTGCCGTGAATGGTCTCGTCCGTGTTGGGGTTCGCGTAGCTCGGAACCGGCTGTGCGGCGGCCGGAACGGCAGCGAATAAGCCGATCGCGCCCGCGAATGTCGCAGCAGCGATCGCTGTGGTGAGTTTTGACGTAATGCTCGTGTTCAACGCTGGTGTCTCCTACTCGTGAAAACACCCACTCACGACCAATGGCGGCAAAACAAGTTAAGCGCCGGATGAGAAGCTGCTGGGAATTGGCTTAGACCGCGCGACGGCGATGCAACATTAACATAAAAGGAGCAACGCGCGAACGGGGCGCTGCGTTGTTCGTTCCGGGACGATGATGAAGACTCGATCGCTTACAGCGCTGCTTATCGCACTGCTCGTTTTTACGCTGTCCGCACAGCCGCCGGGCGCCGCGGCGCGGCCCGTGGCACCCGACGTGCTCGTCGTCGGAGGCACTCCCGCGGGCGTTGCTGCGGCGGTCGCGGCTGCGCGCTGCGGTCAATCCGTCGAGCTGGTGGCAAAAGGACGTCACCTCGGCGGGGTGCTTACCGATGCCATGATGGATCAATGGGATCTCAACCTGGCCGGCGACGGCAAGGCCATCGAAGGCGGGATTTTTGCCGAAATCTATGCCCGCTTGGGCGATTCGTTCACGCCCGATCAAGCGGCCGCGGCCTTTGACGACCTCGTCGCGGCCGAGCCGCGCATCCAGCTCGTCACCCAGGCCGCGCCGATCGCCGTGCATGTCGACGTGTCGGACACGCGCCGGATCACCAGCGTGCTTTTTCGCACTGCCGGGATGAACCGTGAGTTTTCGGTCGAGGCACGTTACGTGATCGATGCATCGGATGACGGCGACGTCGCCGCGCTCGCCGGCGCCCGCTTCGATCTCGGGCGTCAAGATACCGGGCGCGACGACCGCATGCAGCCGGTGACGCTCATGTTCTCGCTCACCGGCGTCGATTGGGACCGGCTGACGGCGGCGTACAGCACCGTGCGCGACGGATTCGGCGGTGCGACCGAGCGGCGGGCTTGGGGTTACGCAAAAGTGCTAAGCGCGTATCGGCCCAGCCAACCCAATGTGGTGGTGGCCGACTTGAACCTGGGTCACGAGAGCACTGGCGGCGTCACGGTCAACGCCATCGACGTGCTGGGCATCGACGGATGCGACTATGCCGACCTGGCGCGCGCGCGTTCGATCGCCGAGCGTGAAGCTCCGCGCCTCGTCGCATGGCTGCGCGGTCGCATCCCCGGTTTGGAAAGCGCCCAGATCGGCCGCTACGCCGACACCATCTACGTTCGCGAAACGCGTCATTTCGCGGGCTTGGAACGGCTTACGGCCGACGGAATTTGGGACGGACGCATCCCGGACGACTCGATCGGCCTAAGCTCGTATCCGCTCGATCTCCATCCGGTCACGCTGGACGATAAGCCCGCCTTCGCGCCGATTCGGCACGTGTACGGCGTTCCGTTCGGGAGCCTGGTGCCGCTCGGTTTTTCCAACATGATCCTCGCGAGCCCCGCGATCTCCGCGTCGCATCTGGCATCGGGCAGCGCGCGCGTCATTCCCACGACGATCGAGGAAGGCGAAGCCGCCGGGAACGCCGCCGCGATCGCGACGAAAACCCGGACCGACTTCGAGACGCTGGCTCGCACGCACGCCGACATCGCCGAACTGCGCACGCAACTCGCGGGGGCCGGCGTCATCCTCATGCCGAGCCCCGTCGAGGTCAGCGCGATCACTGCGGAGTCGCGGTCTCGTTCGTGGCCCACGCAGGAGCCGGAAAAATAAAGCGCGCGTTGGCGAGCCGGTAGGGGTAGATCGTCACCAGCCGGGTTCCTTGAATTTGGTTGACGACCATCGGTTTGTACATGTTGACGCCGCGCTCATCGAATTTGAGCTGGCCGAAGAAGGTCGTCACATTGAGCCGAGCGAGGGCGTCGCGAACGGCGTCCCGGTCGACCGTCTGCGCCGTTTTCAGCGCGTAAGCGAAGGCCAAGCATGCCGCCGTGGCTTCGGCGTCGTGATAGTCGGGGGCGTGACCGTATTGGCGTTGGAAGGCGTCGCTGTATTGTGCTGCGGTCCGGTAGAAGCCGGCTTCGCCTTTGTACGTCACCGCGGGCGACCACTGCGCGCTGCCCAAGACCGCCTGCGCATTGGCGCCCAATGTTGCGCGAAACTCCGGTGTGTCGGGGCCGACGGAATAGCCGTACATCTTCGCCGACGCGTTGTCCGCGATCAACGCACGGTGCAGCGCAAGCGCGTCCTGCAAGTGACCCGCATTGACGATGATATCCGGATGGGTCGCGACGATCGCCGCTGCGGTGCTGGTGATCCCGGCGGGATCGTCGGTGTACCGGCCTGCGTAGACGACCCGGATCCCGTGATCGTTGGCCGATTGCACCGCGCCCTGCTGAACTTCGCGCGAGAACGGATCGCCGGCCGCTGAGATCGCGATGGTTTGCGGGCGCGGCGTTCGGCGCACGGCGAACTCGATGATTCCGGTCAGATACTTACGCGCCGGCGACTGGACGCCGAACACGTAGCGATACCCTTGATTGAACGTGCGTTCCGCCGATCCGCCGCTGGCGATGAGCGGAACACGATGTTCCTCAGCGACCGCCGCCGCCGCGAACGTTTGCGCCGAACCATATGGTCCGAGCAAGAAGTCCACGCGGCCATCGGCGATGAGCGATTGTGCCGCCAACGCCGTCTTCGTCGGCTGCGATCCGTCGTCGCGATAGCGTATCGCGACGGTATAGGTGCGGTTGCCGACCCGTAAGCCGCCGCGTTCGTTGACGTAGCGGGCCCAGAAATCGTACCCTTCCTGCGTCAGGCGTCCTTCTTTGGCTTGAGATCCGGAGAGCGACACGGCGGCGCCAAAAAGGATCGAACGCGCGTGTTGCTCGGCACCGGCGGCTTGCGCGGCCGCCGTGCCGATGCAGAACGCCAGCGCGCCGGCGCAGGCACGAACGCCCGGCGTCATCAGAGGTCGCCTCGGCTCACGAGTCCGTCTTTTGCGACGAGTTGCTCACCGTCGACCGACTTCGCGTAGTCGACGAAACGCTGTGCCGTCGAACCCGGCGTTGCGGATGATGCTTGGACCGCGATCGTCAGCGTGTAGGGATACCGGCGCGTTCCAATCGACACGACGCTGGGCGGCGGAAGATAGGCCAGCGGAACCACCTTTGCCGGAATGGACTGACTGAAGGGGACGAGCCCGATCGAGGCACGGCTCCTCGCGTCGGCTCCGGTGACCGCCCGCGTAACATCCGCGCTCGAACCGGCGCGGCGGACGCTCGAGTCAATTGTTGCGCCGAAGAAGACCGAGGAGGCGATGGCCGTCGCTTCGTCCGACGCGTCGGCAGGCATGAGCGCAATGATCTTGCCCCGCGGCCCGCCGAGTTGCGACCAGTCCCGGATCGATCCGTTGTAAATCCCGTGCAGCTGACTTTCGCTGATCCGGGCGACCGGGTTGAGCGGGTTCACGACGGCAACGATGCCGTCGCGGGCGATGACGTCGTCCGGCGTTCCCGCACTCGAGAAGCGAACGTCGCATGCGCTTCCATTCCGCAGCATAAATCGTTCGGTACCGACTCCCGTCTTGGCGGCGAAGCCGCGGACGAGGTCGGCGGCCAATTGCCGCGCGCTCGGGATCGCGCAGACCTCGATCGATCCGGACGCCCGCTGCTGCAGCGCGCCCGGCCGCCCGGCGGCGTAGAGTTCGACCGAGATGATCACCGCGCCGACCGCGATCGCCCCTGCCGCAGCCCACAGCCACCGGCGCGAAGGGTCAAGGTGCGGCGGAACGCCGACGGGGAGCGGCGCCCGGCGGTGGCCGATTTGCGCGGGCGCACCGGGCACGGCTGGTGCGTCGGGCACTCCCGCCGCGACGCTGTTCGCGGGAGCGTTCGACGGAGGTGTTTCGAGCTGGGCGAAGCTGTCAAACTTCAGCGTCGGAACGAACGGCAGATCGCCGGGTTTTAACGCTTCGCCGCACTCCGGACAGTATTCGCCGGCGCCCGCATACCATTCGACCTCTTCGCCCGAGCGCGCGATGGAGCAGGCATCGACGTTGCCGCACGTTGCGGCGCGCGGACGCTCTTGCGGCGCGTGCTGCGGCTCGCTCGATGCGACAGACAGCTCCGCGGCCGGCACTTCGAAGGCATCCGCAACCAGTTGTCCGTTCCGTTGTTCCATCGCCGTGGAGATACGTTCCGGCGCGCGACCGGCGGCCCTGCAGGTCAATTTCCGCGGCTCGAACGACATTTTCCGCTTGCGGTACGCGCAAGTAGGAATCGGCAAGGCGGGTAAGGCGACACCGCGATTGGTTAATATGCCTAGCGGCAATGCGTCGGTTTTGCGCTGCGGGCGCCGGCGGCGCGAGCGGCGCGCCGGCCCCGCGAAGTCACACTTCTCACGCGCCGCGAATGCCGTCCGTGCCGTCCGCCGAACGAGTTTCGTTACCGGACGGATCGCTTACGAATCGAAAGCGCCGTTCGACGCCGCCGCGCGTCGCATTTTGTTTAGAGGTGAACCTTGAACTTGAAACATGTCGCGCTGCGCCTGACCGCTGCGTTAGCGGTGCTCGCCGCATGTGGTGCGACCGCGGTTGCGGCCGACGCTCAAGCCGAGGTGACGGTCAACGGCAGCGCGGTCGATCTGTCCCCGGCCCCCATCATCCAGGCCGGACGCGTCTTCGTCCCGCTGCGCGGCGTGTTCGAGCAGCTCGGCGCGAGCGTCGTCTATTCCGACGGCACGATCAACGCAACGGGCAATGGTCGCGACATCTCGCTGCGCATCGGTTCGACCCAAGCGACGGTCAACGGCCAACCGCAAACGCTCGACGTCGCTCCGTTCATCGTCGGCGAAAGTACGTACGTTCCGCTCCGCTTCATTTCCGAGGCGCTCGGTGACAGCGTTACTTGGGACGATGCGAACAGCATTGCCGCCATCGACACGGGCGGCGGTTCGGCAACCTATTTTACGCCCGGAACGGCCAGTTACGTCGATACGCCGCCGCCGCCGATCCCCAGCTATGCGCAGCCCGACGTTCCGGCGCCGAATTACCTTTGGCAGCCCGGTTACTGGGCTTGGGGTTCGTACGGGTACTACTGGGTTCCGGGGACGTGGGTCCAACCGCCGCAAACCGGCTATTTGTGGACGCCGGGATACTGGCAATGGAACAACGGCGGTTACAACTGGAATCCCGGGTACTGGGCGCTGGCAATCGGCTTCTACGGCGGCGTCAACTACGGTGCCGGTTATTTCGGGAACGGTTACGACGGTGGCCGCTGGGCGAACAACGTCTTCAACTACAACACCTACGTAACGCGCGTCGACACGACGATCGTGCGCAACGTGTACGTCGATCGCCGGGTGTATGTCAATGATTCGACGACGCGGATGAGCTACAACGGCGGCACGAGCGGATTGCAGGCGCGGCCGACGTCCCAACAGCTAACCGTTGCTGGCGGAAGGCACTTGGGGATGACGACGCAGCAGCAGCAACATGTCCGGCAGGCGGAACAGGATCGCCGCATGCTCGCAAGCGTCAACCATAGCCAGCCGCCGGTTCTTGCCGTAGCCCGGCCGCTAAGCACCAAGAACGCTCCGGCGGGCTTTGTCCCGGTCAAGCCGGCCGACCGGGTGAACCCGCAAGCCAATGTCGCACCTGTTCAGCCGCGCGTGCAGGCCGTGCGGCCCGCGTCCCAAACCGGCCCGCGCGTTCGCAGCATTCCGCCAGCGGAGAAACCGCCGCTCGTTCGTGAAGCCGCGCCCATGCCTGCGCCGCTGGTTCACGCGCCGGTGGTTCACCAGCCGGTCGACGAATTGGCTGCACCAGCACATCGGCCCGCCGTGTATGCCGCTCCGCCGGACCGGCTTCGCCCCGCTGCGCCGCCGCGCGAGCCTTCCATGCACGGCGCGCCGCGCGCTGGCACCACGGCTCCGGCTCGCAATCTCCCGGATAAAGCGGAAGACAAGGGTCACAAACGGGCCGAGTAAACGGCGATCATGCGCAGAGGAGATTGCTCACGCGCGGACGCCCGAAGAGATCGCGCGGCAGCAAATCATCGAGTTCGAGTCGCTGCCGCACGCGCGCGCCGAGTTCGGTTTGCACGAATTCGGGCTGCGTTCCATCCGTGGAAGGCAGACCAACGCACAACCCGCGCGCGGACAGCCACTGTCCGACGCTGCGCAGTCGGCGTTCGTCGAGAATCAAGACGTCCTCGTGGGTGAGAAGCAGGTACAGCGGGACGGCCATCTGCTGCCAAGCGAGCGCGTTGCGCCGGCTCCAAACCGGCAGGATCACGCAGCTAATGGCAAGGTAGATCGCTAAGACGCTCATTCCGGCAACGGAGCGGCCGATCAGCAAAGCGCCGATCGCGCCAAGCGCGATCACGCTGGCTGCGACGTGAGAACCCAGAATCGTCTCCATATTGTCGCGGTAGGCATGGAGCTGGCGCTTGAACCGCAGCGCGAGTAAATTCGCCTCCAGCTCCAAAACGATTTTTTTACCGAGCTCCTGATCCATGCCCGCCTCGCCGTTCGCTTTCGTACACGCCGTTTACCGGAGCTTCTTCCCGGATTTTTTGCTATGCCCGAGTCAAGCGCCGGCTATGCCGCCGCTCACCGCCCAAGCCCGCGTGACGAGCGTGATCGAGCCGTCGCTCGCAATCGGAAGCGCGCGGCGCAACGCGGCGCACAGCTCGGCGCGGCGCCGTTCGTCGAGCGAGCCTACGTAGGTCTGGGCGGGTGAGTCGCCGCTCAGGAACGGGGTCCAAAAATCATCGAAGCCGGCGAACCGGGCGCGCGCGTCGATTGCGCGAACCGCCACGTCGTGTAAGCCCGCCGCGCGCCAAGCCGCGGACAGCTGGTCGGGGTGACAAAGAGCGAAGCGTTCGTCGGCGCTGTCCGCTTCGGCTTGAGGTTCGAGTTCGGCCGCGGCGTTCCAAAAATAGCGCAGCACCTGCATCTCGCCGTCGAAGTCCCAGACGTAGCCGGCGACGATCCCGCCCGGTTTGCCGACGCGG
Source organism: Candidatus Velthaea sp. (assembly GCA_050012475.1). Taxonomy (GTDB): domain Bacteria; phylum Vulcanimicrobiota; class Vulcanimicrobiia; order Vulcanimicrobiales; family Vulcanimicrobiaceae; genus Velthaea. The sequence goes on along the minus strand of JBEKHC010000009.1, from coordinate 46,934 downwards.
ATCAGCTCCGCGAGCGCCGCTGCGGTGTCGCGGATCGCCGGAAAGGCCAGGCCGCCGACAATTGCGTCGTACGTGCGATCCGGCGCCGAGATGCGCGCGGCCTCGCCGACGGTAAAGGTCGCGCGCGCATCCGCAATGGCTTGCCGGGCAAACGCGATCCGCTCGGCGTTCGGGTCCGATGCGTCGACGCGCGCCGGATTGCAGAACGCCAACACGGCCGACGTCAGTGCACCCGTTCCGCACCCGACGTCACACCAGGTTGCGCGCTCGGGCGCCCCCAGCCAGCGCAGAAACTCTGCTGCCACCACCCGACTCCAGCGGCCGATGTAGCCCTCGTAGGCCTGCGCAGCGGCAAACGGTTCGGTCACGCTCGAGCGTTCCTGCAGATGGCGAAAACGGACCTGCGTGTTGGGCGGCGCTGCACGCGAAACCATAGGAAGAAGCGTTCGTCGCGGCGATACCGGACGTCGGATGCGGGTGCGGCGATGGGGATCCACGCGAAGTATCGCATGGCCGGCCCTGGCGGCACTGTCCATGGCGCTGGCGCTTACTTGCGTTCATTTTCAAATCCCGGCGTCGCTGTTGCTCGGTCCAATGCTCGTCGCGATTGCGTTCGCCTGCGCGGGAGCCGAGTTGACCGTCCCGCGGCCGTTCTTCATTGCGGCTCAGGGGGTGGTCGGAGCGCTCGTCGGACGAAGCGTATCGCCGGCAATCATCGGCGATGTGGCGGGCAATGCGGTCGTGATGATCGGCTTTGTCGGCGGCACGATCGTCGCCGCCGCGCTCGTCGGCTGGCTGCTGGCGCGTTTCACGTCGCTCGGCTCGATAACGGCGGCTTGGGGCTCATCACCCGGCGGTGCATCCGCGATGGTCGCGGCGTCGGCCGATTTCGGTGCCGACACGCGGCTTGTCGCGTTCATGCAGTATCTGCGCGTGATACTCGTCGTGCTGAGCGCGTCGTCGGTTGCAAAGATCATGCTGGGTTCGGTTCCGCACGCAGGCATCGTTGCGATTGGCGACCAGACGCTGCCACCGATCCTCCAACTCGCCCCGTCGCTGGCGCTGATTGCTGGTTGCTGCGTTGCCGCCACGCTTCTGCGCATTCCCGCCGGTGCGATTTTGCTTACGATGATCGCCGCGGCCGTGGCCTCAGGCAGCGGCCTGCTGACGATCGTGCTGCCGTGGTGGGTCGTCGGGAGCGCGTACGCGACGATCGGTTGGTACGTCGGTCTGACCTTCACGGGCGAGGTCGTCCGCTACGCGCTGCGCTCGCTGCCGACCTTGATCGGTTCGACGCTGGCCCTCATCGTGCTGTGCGCGGTCGTCGGGGAAGCGCTCCGCGGATTCATCCGTGCCGACCCCCTCACCGCGTACCTTGCGACGAGCCCGGGCGGCCTGGACTCGGTTACGATCATCGCCTTGGGCAGCGGCGCGAACGTTCCGCTCGTCCTCGCGATCCAGACCATGCGCGTCTTCTTCGTGATCCTTACGGGACCGGCGATTGCCAAGCTCATCGCTCGGACGGCGCCGGCGCATCCGCGCTGACGGCATGCCGCTCGGCTGACGTTGCAGCAATCCGGTGCGCTATGTTATCGTCGGCTCCAATGGCCGAAACTCGCCATCCGGGCCAGGAGCAAAGATGAGGTGAAAGATGAGTACGACCCAACAAATCGTCCGCTCGGCTACGATTCATTGGGAGGGCGACATCGCGCACGGGCGCGGTTCGATCGCGACCCAGAGCGGGAAAGTGAGCGCCGATTACTCTTTCGGCACGCGGTTTAGCGGCGACCCGGGTACGAATCCGGAGGAGCTGTTGGCGGCTTCGCACGCGGCGTGTTTCACCATGGCTCTTAGTGCCCAGCTCACGCGAGCGGGCCATGCGCCCACGGCACTCGACACGAAAGCGAATGTCCATCTGTCGCCGATTCAAGGCGGCTTCGAGATTCCCGCAATCGACTTGGCCGTAACCGGAGTCGTGCCGAATCTCTCGCCCGAGGAGTTCACCAAACTCGCTACCGAGGCGAAGGAATCGTGCCCGCTCAGCCGTGCCCTGCGCGCCGTCCCCATCAACTTAACGGCGACGCTCGCAAACGGCAGCAGTTAACCTTTCGCCGGAGCTGCCGCTGCGACGGTCGCCGGCAATGGTCTTCACCATGAAAATTGTCGCCTGCGGATTGTCGTTGTAGCGGTCGCAGGCGACAAAACCTCTTCTGGCATACAGGTCGCGGGCGACTTTCAGATCATCCTTACTGTCGAGATAGATCTGCTTGAACCCGCGGCTTTTGGCAAACGCCTCCTGCGCATCGAGCAGCGCATGAGCCACGCCGTTTCCGCGTGCGCTCGGCTTCACGAACAATCGCTTGCACTCAGCGGCATCAGGAAGCGAAGCAAGACCGCGAAGGTACACGCAGCCCACGGCTTTTCCATTCAAGTAGGCAATCCACACTCCGCCGTTGGGGTCTTCGATGACTCTTCGAACGTCGTCCGGCGTGTCTCTTACGACCACGGCGATCGACTCGAAATACTGTTGCAACAGGTCACGGGCATCGTCGGTCAATTCCGACAACCGGACGATCCGAACTTCTTCGTTCGGCGGCGGTGCCAACAACGAGCGCACTTTGGCAAGTGCGGTCACGAGCGTCTCGCGATCGGTCGCGTCCAGTCCGCGCAACAGGTCCGCAATCTGCGCCGACGATTGCCGATTGAGTTCGGAAACGGCTTTCTGTCCGGTCGAAGTTAGTGAAAGGCTGCGCTCGCGGCCGTCCAGCTTCGATACTTTTTGCCGCACGAGTTTCCGTTTTCCCAAAGAGGCAAGATTCCGGCTGATATAGCCCGCATCCAGCTTGAGGATACCGCAAAGATTGGCAGCGGTCAGCGGCGGATTCGACCAGATCTCGTACAGAATGCGGCCTTCGGTCAGCGAGAACGCGCCATTGAGGTATCGTTTTCGAAGGAGCCCCAAGCGGGCGGTATAAAAGCGGTTGAAGTCCCGAATTAGCGCCACCTGTTCTGCTTGCCGAATCGAAGCCGTCGTGCCGTCCATGGGCTTCACTATAAACTCAATGGTTGCTTTTAGCAACTATCTCCGAAAAGTCCGTTCGGGCCCGCTATCCGTCCGCCGATTCCAGCCGGCAAGGCAGACCGTTTTCGCTGACCGGGCTTCCTTGGCGAATCGTCCCAACTGGGACGGCCGGCTCGAATTTTTGATTCGACTCCAAGCAAACGGTGCGTTTTCGACGTATCTCGGTGAACGCGCCCGCGTCGGCGACCCGCTGATCGTGCGCGGTCCGCTGGGCAATTTCGTCCTCGATGAAACCAGTCCGCGTCCCGCGCTGCCTCATCGGCGGCGGATGCGGTACGGCGCCGGTGCTCTCGATGCTGCACCATCTCGCTGACTTCGGCGATACGCAACCCACGCATCTGATCTTCGGGGCCACGCACGAAGACGAACTGTTCTCTGCCGATGAGATCGCGGCGCTCCGCGAGGCGCTGCCGCAGCTCGGCGTTACCCTGAGCGTCTGGCGTCCGGGGCCGGCGTGGACCGGGTTTTCCGGCACCCCGGCAGAAGCATTCAGTGCCTATCTACGATCGGCGATCGAGGCACCCGACGTCTATGTCTGCGGACCGCCGAAGCAGCTCGACGCGATAACGCAAGTGGCCCGGAAACACGCCATCCCGGCGGTACAAACCATCGCCGAGCGCGTCTTTCAGACCTAGAGGCGCGCGCGGAGAGGACAACAGGCCCCCAATGCAGCTGACCCGTTTTAGTGACTACGGACTGCGCACGCTCATCTATTTGGCGCTTCGCCCGGATCGACTGGCGTCGATCGAAGAGGTCGCAACCGCGTACGGGATCTCGGAAAACCACATGACCAAAGTGGTGCATCATCTGGGCCAGGCCGGGTTGATCGAAACCCTTCGCGGCCGCAACGGCGGAATGCGCCTCGCCCGAGCGGCCAATGCGATCGGCATCGGCGACGTCGTACGCGCCACCGAACCGCGCATCGCGCTCGTCGAATGCCAGGCCGGTCAATCGTGCGTCATCAAGGGTGCCTGCAGCCTGCAAACGATCATGGACGAAGCGCAAGCCGCGACGCTCGGCGTGCTGGATCGGTATACGTTAGCCGATGTTGCCGGCTCCAATACGCGTAGCCTGGCCCGACGGTTGGGAATCGCGCGCCAGGGACCGCCTCGGCCCACGGACTGACGATCATCACTGGCTGGGCCCGATTTTCCCGCCGGCCGGATCGTTGGTGTTCGCCGTTCGCACGCTTTCGTCGCGGATCTCGCGCGCGCTTTCGAGATTCGCAGCGCGCAGACTGGCGCGTTTGAGATACACGCCGCGCAGATCCGCGTTTGCTAGATGTGCGTTCGCGAAGGGCGCTCGGTGACTACGGCGCCATCCCGGCAAAATTCGCGCCAAAGATTTCTGCGCCGGCCAAGACTGCTCGCCTTCAGCGCACCGAACAGGTGAAATTTGGCTCGATCCGCCGGCCCAGTTCAGCACTCAGGCGCCTCGGAGTGTCCTTGCTTTGGAGCGGATGCCTTCGATGCCGATTTCTTCGACCCGGACGGGAGCGTGTCGAACTGCAGCATGCCGCGCAGGCGGCGCATTTCGGCGCCGAGGTGCGTGCGGTCGAAGCCGGGCGTTCGGGCCTGGGCCAGCAGCGCGTGCGTCAGGTCGATCCAGGTCGCAGGATCCTCGTCCGGACGCTTCGCGCCGAACACCGCGCGGTGCAGGCGTACGGGCGGTTCGACCAGCTTGAGTTCGGCGGCATGCCGCTCGAGCACGGCAAGGCGCGACTCGTGCGCCGGCCCCTCTGGAGTGCCGGCCAGTACGTCGCGCAGTGCCGCGAGGACGCCGGCGATGCGTCTGCGCACGACGTGCTCGGTTCGAATCGGACACACGAACCAAGTCGCGGCAACTCCGCAGAGCGCCCCGATGAACATGCACAACACGCGCATGGCGAAAAGCGGCACAATCGCCGCGCCGTGCGAGCCCTGCAACAGGGCGAAGATCAACGTGGCGCAGGCCGCCCAATACGCGTAATTCAGTGGCCGCAGCCACAGGCCCAAAAAGAGCACGAAAAAGACCGCCGCGGCGTACGCGACGGGATCGGGAAAGGCGATCTGGGCGACGAGCGCCGCCGCGAGCGTGCCGCCGATCGCGCCGCCCAACCTCAGCAGCCCTTTGTAAAAAACATCGCCGCGGCCCGCCGCGCCGCTGCAGACGATGAACGCGGTAAGCACGACCCACGACCAGTGCGCGCGAAACGCGAGCATGCCGATGGCGAATGCAAGGCCGAGCGCGACGAGCATTTGCAGCGCCATGCGGGTCGCTACGGGTAATTCTCCGGCGCGTACCGGCCGCGGGCGTGCCAACCGCGCCGGCCGGGGCTCGGGAGCCATTCCGAAGCGCGCGGCTAACCCCGCGACGATGGTCGTACTCACCAGCGCGGCCGCGCCGGCAGCGAGCAGAAGCAGCGCAGACGTCCATCTGCCGTGCGCGGCGTCGGGGCGAAGCGGCGCGACCAAGATCGCGATGAACGGCAGTGCGATCGTGCGGCCGGCCGCTGTCGCGCGTTCGCCGAAGTTGCGCAGCCAGATCGACAAGGCGATGCTGCCCGCAAAGAGCGAGGCGCCCAGTGCCGGCACGACGACGATGGCCAGCCCGACGAGCCCGGCCGCCAGCGCGATCAGCGGGAGCACCACGATCTTGGTCCCCAGAGCGCGTGCGCCGAGACGCTCGGGGTTGCGCATGAGTCCGACCGACAGCGCGGCCGCCAAGATGGCGGGCGACGAATCGACGCCCAAACGCGCGCAGAGCGCGTCCATTGCGCCGAAGCTCAGAAGGACGGCAGAGATCGAGCTTAGGGCGGCGGGTAATGTGCGGAGCGCAGCGCGACCGGCCATGCCCGAAGTATACGTCATAGACCGTTCGCGAGCGTCAGGCGTCTCCCGCAGCGACTATGCAAATATCGCTGCCTTGGATCGTCGTGAGCGCAATCGTTCTGCTTTAGCCGTGGGCCGCGGCTGCAGCGGCTAACGTCTCAGCGGCCGTCGGAACGTACGGGAACGTAGCCGATGGCTTCGACGTGACGGACTCTTTGCCGATGCCCAGGCGAACCGGAGTGTTGGCGGCTATCGAAAACATCACGTCCGGGGCGTTGTCGATCAACGATCGACCGTTCCACTCCGTAAACCCGAATGAGGCCGGTGTTCCTATCGTGTACGGTAGGATGTTGGGAAAGAACCGATGCGCAACTTTATCACCGTACGCGCGGGGATCTTCGGCAGTTCCGTAAGCGGCGACGACACCCGCAATGGCATTCGAGATTGCACGGCCATACGTCGTGAAATCGTTTGCCGGGTGGCCGGCGTTGAGACGGTTCCCGAGGTCCTCGTTGTTTTGCGTAAACAACGGGTGGATCATGGGAAGACCGACACGGTTGATCGAGCGCCAGCCTCCGGCGTCGGTCGCTAACGATGCGACTGCCCATACTCCGAGGCGACGTTCACCGCTACCCAGAGTCAGGAGTTCTTCATCCGGCACCTCCAAAACCATCGAGTAGACGGTGTGGCCGGCAAAGAGGTTTTTCGCTTGACGGGGATCCCAGGTCGAGAGATCGATCGTTGTTCCATCCTGGAACGCATGGCCGACGGCGTGGAGCACGTTCGGTTCGATCCAAAATGGATCGCCAGCTTTCCCGGCCCACGCTCGAAGGTTTGTCGATGTCGTAGTAACTTCGTCGGTCACGCCTTCGGCAATGATTGTCCCCGGGGCGTCAGTGATGCTGGCGTCGGCACCGGCGGCCCGGCGGAGCATCCAGCGCTGTTTGCCGTCCGCATCGCGCGCGTCGAAGGTAAAGCGATAGGTGAGTTCTTCGACGCCATCGCGATTGAAGTCGATTTTGATTTCGTACATGCCCTCAGGGTGGTAGCCGGGGACGGGTACATTTTGGGCGATGGAGTGGCAGACGTTGATCACGAACGTCGTGCCTTTCTCGCCCGGAAAAACGTAGAGATCGGTGATATCCAGGCGAACGTCTTGCCGTGCCAGCGGTGAATCGAGATGATGAGACATGTCCCGAGTATGCAGACCGGAGCCGCCGTTGTCTGCAAACTGCGAGTTGGAACGCGGTTGCGCTGAGCTCCCTATGACAGCGCGAGCGAAGCGAGGTCCGCCAGGGTCGCGATGATGGTTCGGACCTCGGAAGTGTAGGAATACGAACCCCGGTGTTTGACTTGCAAGCCGGCGACGATTCCGGAACGCGAGCGTACGCGAGCGTGAAGAAATGAATCGAGGTCGAGGGTCGGCTCCCCAAATATGCGCTTGTGATCGTTGCGGACGTCAGCTGGGTAGTCTTCGGAGGTGGCGAGATCCCCAGGCTTCCACAGCAGTGGATATTGCACGACGTCGTCCACTTCAGCGGGCGTCTTTCCGCTGGTGATGGCCTCGAAAGCTTGTCTATTGTTGTCGCCGAGACCGCGATCGACGATGTACGGCCACTCCCACGTCCCGACTCGGATGCGGCGGGAATAGAACACGAGGTGGGCGTCGCGAAAAATTCCGGCGAGCTGCTCTGTAGCAATGACCAGTGCTTCAACGTCGGTCGTGGCGCTCCAGAGTCGCTTCGCGGTCGAGCGAAGTATCCGAAAGCCGCCCAGTGCCTCTTTGGACTGCGTTTGCAGCGCCATCGGCTTCAGTTCGGGCAAAGCCATGCCGAAGAGTTCACTTCTTTCGTCTCCGTCCAACATGAGAACTGAGGCCAAGCGATCCAGCAGGCTGGTCGACGTTCGCGCCCTGGATCCCGACTCGAGTGCGCCGTACCAGACCCGACTGACTTCCAGCGCCTCGGCCATCTCCTCCTGAGTTACGCGTTTTCCCCATCGAACGGCTGGCCGCTCGCGGCCCCCCAGGAAGCGGATGTTGGGATCGAGCTTTAGGCGCCGTTCACGCAAGAAATGTCCCAGAGAACGACCGCTATTCAACGGTACTACAGCGGACAAGCTGGCGATGATAGCCCCCTTGCTTCACGGCCGGGCAATCCCGAGGACGTCGCACTCAGCGAAGCTCAGATAAGCAATTCCCGCAAGAGCTTGGCCCTTGATAGCCGCATAAGCGACCGAGCGAACGCGGTTACGTCTACGCTGGAACTTCGGTTCGCAAGGTTGAAACAAGCGACACGGCAGCTCCGTCTCCGAGCTTGTGAACTCGAGGTTTGGTACAGCGTCGCATGAAGAGACCGCAAGGAAAGGATCTCCTCCAGCGGCGGCATCTGCTCACCCGCATCCGGCGCATTCGACCAAAGCTCGTCGTGCTGATCGCGCCCGCAGGCTACGGCAAAACGACGCTGGCGCATCAGATTGCCGAGGGGCGCGCGAGCGCCGTCTGCGATTGCAGTTTCGTCGAAGGACGCGCGGACTTCACGCGGCGTCTGCTGGCGACGCTGGCGACGAGTCTGCCTCACGCGCGGCTGAGCCTGCAGCGTGCGCAGCTTGCGGTCGGAGCCGAGTCCGACGAACGTTTCGGGGTCGTTGCAGCACTCGAAGCCTGGGGATTGCCCTGCGACGACTCCGTCTTCATCTTCGAAAATCTCGAGCATTTGCTCGAGCATGGCGCATGCGAAGATCTGCTGGCACGCTTTCTGGTCTCGCGGCCCGAAAACCGGATCATCGCGATCTGCTCCCGGATACCGTTGCGCCTGCGACTGACTCGCTTCGCAGCACCGCACGAAATCGTTTCCTTGCAGGCCGGGGATCTCGCGTTCACGCCGCAGGAGACGCGCTCGTTCTTCCCGCGCGGAAACGACGCAATGACGCCGGCCATCGTGAACATCTGCCGAGGCTGGCCGATCGCGGTTTTGCTCTTGGCGAGATTCGCACGCGAAGGAATCCTCGACGCGATGATGCGGCGCTTCGAGGACGTGGCGTTTGAAGAATTGTACGAGTATCTCTGGGACGAGGTGCTCGCTGCGGTCAAGCCGGAGATTCTCCGCGGGCTGATCGCGTGCGCCGTGCCGGCAGTAACGGCGCTCGAGGTCTCCTGGGCGCTCGACGACGACGCTCTGCGCATCGCCGCACTGGCGCAATGGGCCAAGACCATGCCATTCATCAATGGCACGGAATCCAACGACGCGTATGACGTGCACCCGCTGGTCCGAGCGACGATCGAAGCCCGGTTCGCAACCGAGTTGCGCGAGCTGGTGCTCGAGATGGCGAAACGGCGGCGTGAGCGGGGTGACATCGTTCGTGCGGCCGAGCTTTTCATTGCGGCCGGCGACGAGCGGCGCGCGGTGCAAGCGCTCAACGAGATCCCGCTGGGCAACGCGCCCAACACACCGGCGTTGCTGGAAACGCTCGCGTCGGTCGACCCCGAGCTGGTTCGTCAGTTCCCGATGTTGTGGTTGTATTCGTACACCGAACGCCGCTTCTCGATGAGCCCGCAAGCCTTGCTCGATGAGATCGAGCGGATGTGGGCGGGGCTCCCGGCGGACGTCGACGCTGAACACGAGTTCTCCATCCTCCGTCTTTTGATCGTCGCGCTCGGCCGGGTGGGGAAGGATCGCGACGCCGAAGTGCTCGTCAAACGCTACGCGCAAAAGTTCGGCATCGACCAGCCACCGCGCGATCTCGCGCAGGCACTGCTGCTTCATCTCGTCGGGTATCTGCACGTACGTGCCGGACGCTTGAACGAGTGGAGCCGCATCCGCGAGGCCATCGAGCCGTTCTTCGCGGCGTCACCGGCGCTGGCCGAAGCCGTACTCGTCGGACGCGCAAGCTACGAGCTTCCGATGCTCGGCCGCTTTGAAGAAGCTTCGACGACCATGCAGCGCCTGCTCGAGCAGACGCGCGGCAGCGGGAAGAAAGCGCTCGAACTTTCCGTGCTTTTCGGCGTCACGGTCTCGACTTGGCTATGCGGCGATGACGACGGGTTCGCCAAGAGCGCCGCGGAGATGCGCGAAGTTGCCGAGCGTTTCCAAGTCCGCGGCACGCAGTTCTTTCTCGACTGCGCGCACGGTCGAACGGACGCTTCGCCGGGCGGACTCGATTCGCTCAACTCCCACATCTTCGGGCATCTCATCGCGTGCGGCTGCGCCGAGACGCCGGAGCTGGCTCGGCTGCACGCGCGGTCCGCCCATCGCGCCGCCGTGGAGCTGGGACTGCCGTTTACGCAGCTCTTATCCGCGCTGTTCCGGGCCGAACTCGACCAGGCACACCGTGCTGAGCTGCGCGACGAACTCCGCCGGCTTGCCGCCGGCATCGAATCCGATCCGTTGCGCAAAGCAGTGGCCGGTTATCTTGCCGATCGCAGCGGCGAACTCGGCATGCTCGCGCCGTTCGTGCGCCGCGTGCAAAGTTTGGCCGAACGCGTGCGTGATGACATCGAGATTGCCGTTTTCTCCGGCGCGGTCTATCGCGCCGGAGAGGTCGCGCGAGTCTCCGATCGAGAGCTGCAGCTGCTGTTCGTCTTGGCTCGGCGGCAAGCGCACGTGCATCGGGACGCGCTCGGGGACATGCTTTGGCCCGAACTCGACGGCGCCGCCGCCCGCAACGCGCTCAAGGTCTGCGTCTATCGCGTGCGGCAGCGGCTCGGAAGGGAAACGGCGATTGTTGGGAGCGAACGCGGCTACCGGCTCGGCGCCGGAATTCGGGTTGACCTCTGGCGCGCCGAAGAGCGGGTTGCGGCGCTGCGCGGCCCCAGGCCGTTGGACGAGCAGGGCGCGAGCGAGTTGTCGGGCATCTATCGAACGCTGGTTATCGGCCTGCCGGCGTTCATGACCGAATGGGAGTGGTTCGCTCCGACGGCGCGGCGGATCGCCGAACTGCGTTTGGAAGTCGTGGAGCGCTTGGCCACGAGTGCGATCGAGAACGGCGACACCGATAAGGCGCTCAATCTGGCGCGCGAGATCGCGGCCCACGACCCGCACGACGAGATCGGCTGCAAGATTGCCATGCTTGCCCGGTATGCCCGCGGAGACGAAATCGGAGCGCAGCGCGAATTCAAACGCTATTCTGCGACGTTGGCGCAAGAACTCGACACGGAACCATCGAGCGCATTGCGCGACTTGGCGCACGGGCGCTTTGCGCGTTACTCCGTCCGGCCTTGACGGACACGGCGAACGTCCAATTCGCCGATTGGCGATGCGATCCGCGTCGTCGCCGGTCCGATCGTCGGAGCCACCCGCGGGAAACGCAACTCGTCGATGATGCCGCCGAGGGCGCCGGCGTTCGACCAGTCGATCCAGCCGTCCGCGAAGGTTACTTGTGCCGGCTGCAGTTCGGTGCGGGCCGGTTCCTCGATCCAGCCGGCGATGTAGTGGTGGCCGCCGCTATCCAGCTCGCTGCGAAATAGACCCGCGCTAGCGGCCGGATCTGCGACCGCGACGGCCCGGAATGCGAAGGTTCGTCCGTCCGCGAGCGTGACCGTTCCGCTGGCGCGATCTGTATCGAGTCGTGCGTCCAGGGTCGCTCTGCCGGCGCCCAACGATAGCGTGTTGGCCGACGGGGTTCCTTTGAACCACTGCGCGACCGTCACGTGTTCGGCGGTGCCGTCGCACACATAAGCGAGAACGCTGCGGCCGTCGGTCGAGATCGCGATGGCGCCGCGTTCGAGTCCCTGTAGTTGGCCCACGTAGTCGCCTCGGGCCGGCTCATCGGCGGCGCGCGCGATCGGCGTAACTGCGGCGACCGAGAGAAGAAGAGCGAACGCAATGACGCTTCGTCGAATGTTCGTATGCATCGAAGTTCCTTTCGTTTCTGGCGGAGGACGAGCCGCGGAGCTCGTCCTCCGGAATGCGGCGCACTTAGTGCAGGTAGAAGAGCGGCCCTCGAAGCGCCGGGAAGTTCGCGGTATTGAGGGCCTGGATGCCCGCGTTGTGCGTGCCGTTGAAGGGCGTGACGGTTGGCGCGCAACCGGCGTGCGCTGCGTCGGACGGGGCGTTGAACCACAGCCCGAGATGGTACAGCTGGACGGGGCCGGTCTTCGGATTCGCGCTCGCGTCCGGGAACGGCAGGTTATTGAACACCAGCGGTGCGGCCGTGACGTTGGGCGCGACGATGAACGTTTCGACGCTGAATCGGCCGATGAAATAGCCTGAGCCCTCGCCGTGCGCGTCCGTTTCGATGTCGCCCTGATACCAAGACAGCCCAAAGGGCGCAACCGGGTCTTGGATGACGAAGAAATCGAAGTCGGTGTTCTTGGGCAAGCCGGCGACTTGGACTTTCAGCTCCTCGACCGGCCCGACCGAAACGTCGGTCACAAGCCCGGCAGCGTGCGGCAGACAGGCTTTGGCGCCGGCTGACACGGCCATGGGAAATTGGATGCGATTGGAGGCAAACGCGCCGGTCGTGGCGGTCAGCAACAGCGAGCCGGTAACCCCAAGTGCTTGCGCGAGTTTGAGCAATTGCATGGTGATGATCCTCTTGCGGCATACGCCGAGTGAGGCGCAGCATGAATCGTGCGCCGGGTGTGGAGCGGGTCGCTAGGGCGAACCGCTGACGGCTCTGACGATACGGCTCGGCGGTTACAGGCTGGTAACGGAGAATTCCGGACACACAGCTGGAGAATACTTGCTTTGTCCTACGGTGTAGGCGCCTGCGGCATGGGCCCTGGGCACGGGCCGGCAAGGACGCGCTCAGATCGTCGATCAGCTCGATCGAGTCATGTTTGACCCAGATTCACCGCGGCCGCGCGCGCCGATGCCCGTCCGCTACCGCACGCTTCGGAGGAAGGACGTGATCGCGCGGAGCGTCTCGGCCGAGCGACCGACCAAGGCATGGCCGCCGGTCGGAAAGATCATCGCCTTGCCGTAAGGCACGTTAGCTGCGATAGACGTCGCGCGACCGGCGGTGCCGAACCGATCGTCGCGGGCACTGACCGCCAGAACCGGGCAGCCGATCTTGTCGATCCGGTAGGGCGCGCGCGTGGCGGCAGTCTTTACGTCGAACTGCATTCCTCCGGAGCGCAGGCTTACCGGCAGAAGGTGGTCGAGAATTTGCTGAACGCGCGCCTTCTCGCTCGGCTCGGCGCTGCGCAAAACGGAGGCGTCCGTGCCAAGCATCATCTGGGTCATTGCGCCAGGCATGAGCGGCATCAATTTCAGGGCTGCCCAGGCGAGAAAATCGGACTCAAAAATTGCCTGGGCAAACGGGCCGCCGTGAATGGACGTGCCCGCCGGCAAGTAATTCGCCGGAACCAGAAGCACGAGCGCCCGACAGCGTCCCGGGTGCCGGATCGCGAACTGCATCGAAGACCATGCGCCGGCAGAAATGGCGATGACCACCACCTTGTTCATGCCAAGACGGTCGAGAAGTTGGACGTAAGCATCGGCCTGCATCGCCGTCGTGGGGTTGGCGGGCATGGCCGAACGAAGATAACCAAAACGGGACGGCACGATGAGCCGATATCCTTGCCTGACGAGCGCACCGGTCATATCGATGCCCTGATCGAAGCCGCCGCCGGCACCGTGGACGGCGAGTATCGGCTCGCCCTCGCCAATCGTAGCGTATTCCAAGGTACCGAACGACGTCTGGATCGTCTCGCTGTGACCGACGAGGCGGGCGCGCGCGGCCGTCAGGTCATGCGCAAAGCTTGCGAAGATGTCGGCGCTCGCAACGATGGGGATGGCGAGGACGACGATTGAGATCCAGACACTGCGTCTCATCTGACTGGGAAAGCATACCGGCGCGTGACGGCCGTTCTGTCGCGATTCAATCGTGGACCAGTTCGGCATAAGTTCCGTGTCGAACCACGCTCACTTCTGCTTGCCGTGTCCTGAGTTGAAGATTCGCATCCACACCACCTGAGATCGTTCGCTCGAGTTTGCCGTTTCTCTTTGACCTCAGGGTGGCGATTTCCGGAAGACAAGTCCATGATGACGACTGGCGATTACCACTGGGGCACGTCACCGGCGCTCGGACCAGATCAGTTTCCGGCCGCTCCGGATCCCAGCGATAAACGGCGACTTTGCAGGAGCATTATAGGGATGGCTTCGCAATCGTCAGCCAGAGAATGGAGAGCCAAACGGCGATTCCGAGTGGAGCGGCGACACGTGGCAGCAACGCGCTACGGACGAGCGGTAAATTTTGGCGGTCCACAGAGGCGAGGCGTCGCGACCACGGTTCGTCGATCAGAATACCGATGAGCGCCGCAATTGTTGAAAGCACATAGCACAGCACGAGCCAGCCAGACGCGTAACCGTATGTATGCGCAAGCAACACACCGGACAGCACTCCTATCCCGACCGATACGCCGCCGGCTGCGAAGATGCGACTGAAGGCGGTAGCCAGCATCTGCAATACCCGTTGCTCATCGAGGTGCTGCACGATCACCCGAAAGATAACTCCGGCAATCGGCAACCCGCGAACGCGAGCATCATCGCGCCGACATGAAGCCACAGCAGGAATGCTCGTCCGTCAACCACGTTATACAACGGCGGCTACGGCGTCGGCGAGCGGTGTCGTGGGATGGCCTATAAGGCGGCTCAGCACGCGACCGTGATCTTCGAGGGCGCCCTTCGCCGTGCGAGCACTGGTTTCCGCGAGCATCGTCGCCACAGCGTCCGGTAGACCCATGCCGAGCAAGGCCGCGCGGTATTCCACCTCGCTCATGTTCCGATAGCCAACCGTCTTTCCAGTTCGTTGGCTCACCGACGCCGCAAGCTGCGTCAACGTGAACGCTTCGTCGCCGGCAAGTTCGTAGATGGTACCGGCGGGCGCCCCGTGCAGCAGGACCAATGCTGCCGCCTCCGCATAGTTCGATCGGCTCGCGGACGAAAGTCGTCCGTCGCCGGCGCTGCCGATGATTGCGCCGTTCGCGACCGCCGGCGCAAGCATCGCGGTATCGTTCTCTAGGTACCAGCCGTTGCGCAATAGGACGTACGGCAGTCCGGTCTCGCGCAACATCTTTTCGGTTGCCAAATGTTCGGCAGCGAGGCTCAGCTCCGACGTGTCGGCTCGCAAAATGCTGGTGTAAGCGATGAGCGACACGCTGGACCGCATTGCCGCCTCGATGACGTTCTTATGGTGCGCAGCGCGCTTACCAAGGACGCTTGATGAGATCAACAGTACCCGATCGATGCCGGTCAGGGCCGCGTCGAGCGACGCGGGATCGGTATAATCGGCTTTCCGCGTCGTGACGCTAAATGGCGCGAGCACGTCCGCTGCTTGCGGAGTGCGGACCATTGCCGTGATGTCGGCATCGGGGTGGGGTCGGCGCAGGTGTTCGATGACGAGGCGGCCGAGCTGACCGCTTGCTCTGGTAATGAGGAGGCGGTGGTTTGTTCGCTGACATGGTGTCCCTTCCAGGAAACGAATTGAGGATTGGACTATAATAGAGACCATGGTCGTCAGCCACAATGAGGCAGAAAATGGTGCCGAGGTTACCCCGAAGGAACCCCATGGCGCGGCGCGCGCGCGCTTCGCCGCGTATTTTGCTGATTGGCAGCGCCGGAGCTTGGAGGGATGGCTTTGCCCCACGCGCGATCTGCTCGACTCCATCGGGGACAAGTGGTCGACGCTCATTCTCATGTCGCTCGCAGCTAAGCCGCTGCGTTTCAGCGCGGTGCGGCGCGCGGTCCCCGACATCTCGAAGCGGATGCTGACCCAGACGCTGCGCTCGCTCGAACGCGACGGCATGATTTCGCGCCACGTGTTCGCGACCAAACCGCCGAGCGTTGAATACCGCTTGACCGAGCTGGGTGAATCGCTCCTCGAGTCGATGAGCGCCCTCGTGGAGTGGGCGGAGCGCAGCCACCCCGTCGTACTGCGGGCGCGCGTGCGGTTCGACGCGCTCGAGGGTGCTGCTGGCTGACCGCCGCGCTTTCATATCGAGCAACCCGGTCTCTTGGCCGCCGAGATTCGCGCCTTCTTTCGTCCTTATCGCTGACCGTAGCGCACCTGGTTGACGGCTACGAATGTTCGGTATGCGCAAACGCGCGTGCGTTATCTGCGATCTGACGCAAATACATATGGCGCCAGCGGCGGCTCGGACCGGCTGGTGCCGCCGACGTACCGATTTGCGGCGACAAACGCGTTGAGCGCAGCGAAATCGCGCCGGAATGCCGCGGGGTTTACCCCGGCCTGGTAGCTCTGCCGACAAACCGCCCGCGAAAGCCGCGCCGCGGACGCGCCCTGACCGCTATGTGAAAGCGCATCCGTGACAAGCGCGTAGGCAACCGGATCGTACGTTCCGATGGCGAAATGGCGCGCCTTATTCTGCGGGCAGACGTCCTGAAGGGCGACGTTCGAGATGACGCCGGCGCCCGTGTGCAGCGCTGAACTTCCCGTCGCATCCAGATTCGGTATGACGATATCATCGTGACGCGTGTAAATGTTCGTGTAGGCGATACCCGGAAACGTTTCGGCATAGCTATTGAGTGCAAAGATGAAGCGCGACGCTCTGCCTTGCTGCCGCAATGCCGGCAGACACGACGAACGACAGACTCCGGCAACGGCGGTGGTTCCGTGGTTTGACGGAGCGAGTCCGACGACGTTTGCAACGAGTGTCCGCGTGTCGGGCCAAAATCGAAGCGCCCAGCGCGGTACCATGCCGCCTTGACTCCAACCCACGATGTCGATCTTCGAGCGGCTCGCCTTCGCCATCACCCGGGTCGCGGCAACGATGTATTCGCCGGCGGTCTGGATGTCGCCGTTCGCGCTCGCCGGCAATGTGAGCGCACACCACGCGACGCCGGTCTTCCGGAACGCCCGTTCGTAGTTCCAGGCATAGTCGACGCTAGGAATCGTGCCCGTTCCAGGAACCAGCAGAACGGGTCGGCCGCGCGGCGCCGGCGGATGCCAACAGAAGAGGTTCCGTTCAACCGCGGCTTCCGAAACGGTGACCGCCGGTCCCGGGCGGTCGATGGGCGCGTACCGCGGAAACGACGGCAGAGGAAAAGCCCGCGCGAGGGCGGTTGCCGCAGCGGTGAGCACGAGCGAGAGGAGACAGATACTCGGAAGCCACCACACGCGTTTGACGCGAAGCGCCTCCGACGAAACACCCGCCGCTCGACGGTCGATGGTCTGCCTCCTCATGACGCCTTGCCGTTAGGGTACAACGACGAGACCGAGGTCACGTGCGGCCCGAGCCAGGGCGGCATCCGTTGTGGCCAGCGGAATATTGCGGCTTGCCGCAAGGCACAAATACGCGGCATCATAAGGGGTCAAGTCATAGTGACGTGCAAGCCGAACTTCGTTCCCGGAGAAGAAGCGGTCGCCCGCAGGTTCGAAGGCGATGGGCAGGTCCCGCAGCGATTCCAAGGCAGCATCGACTCCCAGCGAAAGAATGCCGGAACGTACGCCCCGCCTTTTGAGACGCGATCGAGCAAAGTGCCAGCGGCTTGGCTACGTTCATCGGGGAGAAACCATTTCGCCGCGATCGAAACATCGACGACTACCGCCATGTTAGAAGCGGTGTCGATCGTGGGCGACGTCACGCAGACTCGTCCCGCTGGGCGGCCAAGAGTCCTTGCCCCGATTTCGCTTGGCCACCCGAAGCCCGATCGCCCGAATCCGCCTTACGGCGTCCTCGGGAGACACTTTCCCCAGCGGCCTCAGCTCCGCAACGGGTGCTCCGTTACGCGCGATAATTATCGTTTCGCCCGATTCCACACGATCGATCACTTCGGAAAGCCGAGCCTTCGCTTCCGCAATGCCGATAGTCTTGTTCACACGACCTAGTCTAACGGATATGACCATTCGAAGCAAGCCTGAGAAGCTGCGCGCCTGGCCGGCCGCCCAGATCGACGGTCTGGATTTCGGATAGCCGCCGAAACCTGCGGCGCAGCGATCGCGGTGGCGCCACTCGCCGCAGAGCGGTCGCAATGGCCTCTACGAACCTGCTGCTCGAAGCAAGGCAGAGGAGCGCACTACAGATCGTCACGGATCGCGCTTCCGGAGCGACGAGCCACGCCTTCAAAGCCTCTCGCACGGCGTTTAAGCGATGCCTGAGTGGTGTCAGCTTGCGGTCAAAGGTCGATGATCGACCGAACCATCTCGTCGCCGAGTTCGTGTTCGTGACGAAACCCAAGGTGTTTGCAAGCATGAAGCATCGCGGAATTAGTAGTCAAAATATAACCGACGATGCGAGAGACGTGCTCCTTCCGCCCGATCTCGACGAGTTGGCGCAGGAGCTCAGTGCCCATCCCACGGCGCTGAAACTCGTCGGTAATGAGCACCGCGAATTCGGCTTCATTGCGGTTGCGCTCCATGAGCAATCGTCCGACGCCCACGATCTCCGGTTCTCCTGCCGCATTGGCAGAGACAGCGACGAGGGCCATCTCTTGCAGGTAGTCGATGAAGCACATGCGCGAGAGATATTCGTGCGCGATGCGGCCCGCTAAGCGAAAAGCGTGCGTGTAGCGAGTGTACACGCTCTCGTCGGAAATCTTTTCGTGAAAGGGCCGCATCAAGTGCTCGTCCTCCGGCCGGATGGGTCGAACCATCAAGACGGTGCCGTCAGGCAAGGTGCACGTCCCGACATACTCCGACGGGTACGGCCGAATCGCCGGTCGCGGCAACGCATCGTCGGCGAACTCGAATGGATGCAGCACGACGCGCGTGTCGAGCGCGATGAATGAGTTGCGCGTGGCGAAGAACGGGTTGATGTCCAGCTCTTTGATGCGCGGCTGATCGACGATCAACGCGCTGAACCGGACGAGCAGACGCGCGAGTGCGCCTTTGTCGACTCCGCGCCGGCCGAGCGTGTTGGCCAACGCCTTGGAGATTCGGGTTCCTTCGATCATGCGGCGTGCGAGCGTCTCGTTCAGTGGCGGTAACCCGAGCGCTTGGTCGCGAAGAATTTCGACCAACCTGCCGCCGTAGCCGAACAGGAGCACAGGGCCAAACTGCGGGTCGACGCTGCTCCCGAGAATGAGGTTGTAGCCGTCTTCGGTGGCGATCATCGGCTGGACCACCACGCCTTGGAAGGCGCCCGGCTGTGCCTCGGCGCGGGCCGCCGCAGCAATATCGGCAAACGCCTGCGCGACCCCACCGGCGTCGCGAACACTCAGTCGGATGCCGCCGACGTCAGCCTTATGCAGAACGGTGTCGGACCGCAACTTTACTGCCACTGGAAAGCCGAACGACTCTGCCGCAGCGACGGCTGCCTCCGGAGTGCTTGCGACCCGCGTCGGGACACTTGGAATCTCGTACGCCTCGAGCAGACACACCGATTCTGCGGCAGTGAGGACCGTCCGCCGATCGGCCCGCGCCCGTGCGAACAGGGCGCTGACGGCAGCGCGGTCGGGCGCAAGCTCTTCGGGCAAAGCCGCCGGCGTCTCAAAGAGCGCGAGCAAGTTCGCGTCGTAGCGCCACATGTAATTAAATATCCGCGCAGCAGCGTCGGGGAAGCCGAAGGTCGGAATGCCGGCTCGTTCCAACACACCCGTCCCGTCTGCCACATCGGCACCACCCATCCAGCTTGCAAGAATCGGCTTGTGCGGCAGCTTGGCAAACGGTATCAGCCGCTGCGCCACCTCGACTGCCCCCTGTCCGGCTTGCGGTGAGAACGTGACGAGGATTCCATCGTTGCCCGCGTCAGCCGCGGCAGTTTCGACTGCTTTGGCGAAATCCTCGGATGTGGCGTCGCCGTGGATATCGATGGGGTTCGAGCGACTCCAGAACGGTGCCAGTTGCACATCGAGTTGATTTCGTGTCGATTCGTCCAGCGAGGCCGTCTGGCCACCACCTCCAATGAGCGCGTCGACCGCCAGGACCGCCGCACCGCCGGCGTTGGTGACGATCGCCAAACGGTTCCCTCGGGGCCGAGGCTGTTTCGCCAACACCTCGGCCATCGCAAAGAGTTCGCCGATCGTCTCAACGCGCAACACACCACACCGGCGGAATGCCGCATCGAGGACCTCGTCGCTGCCGGTGAGCTTGCCCGTATGCGATGCCGCCACTTTTGCCGCGTCCTCGCTGCGGCCAGCCTTGAGGACGATGATCGGCTTGGTTTGTGCGACTGCGCGCGCAGCGGACAGAAACGACCGTGCATCGCCGACCGACTCCATAAACAGCACGATGCTCTTGGTGCGCGAGTCGTCGCCCAGATAGCCGATGACGTCGCCCCAACCGACGTCAAGCATCGAACCCATCGAGATGAATGCGCTCAACCCGAACCCTTGCGTGAGGCTCCAGTCCAGAATCGACGCGCAAAGCGATGCACTTTGACTCGCGAAGGCAACGGTACCCGGTTTCGCCGCCGTCTTTGCAAACGTCACGTTGAGTCCAGGCAACATCAGACCCAAAGAATTCGGCCCAAGGATGCGCAGCCCGCCGGCGCGGGCTCGCTCGAGAAGCGCATCGTCCAACGTCCCGCCGCCGTCAGGTCCCCGTTCCCGGAATGTCGAGGCCAGCCCGATCGCGGCTCGGACCTTGGCCGCGATGCACTGGCCGACGATTTCCGGGATCGCGCTCGCATGCGTTGCGATCACCGCCAGATCGACGCGGCCGGGCACATCCAGGATCGAAGGGTAACAGATCTGGTCAAACACTGTCGCGTGTTGCGGATTCACCGGATACACCGTGGCGCCACACGCGTTCGCCATCAGGTTGACGAAGACGCCGGCCCCGCGCTTGGGCGGCTTGTTGGTCGCGCCGATGACCGCGATGCTGCGCGGTCGAAACAGCGCCTCGATGGGGTTCACCATTAAACCCATGGCGTCGCGCGGAGTAATCTCTGCCGGGAGCTTGGAGTGGCGCGCCAGATCCTCTATGGCCATGTGGACCGGACGGTTCCCGTCGTCACAACGGAGAGCGCCGGCCAGCGACTGATCCGGCGGAGAATCCTTGCCGGTCGGCCATTCCATGCGTTCCAAAGTGTCACCGCTCGAGACCAGCTCGGCGTCAACCGGTTTGAGCCGCAGGCACTCGTGCCGACCAGTTCGACGAAGCGCCGCATGTCGACGCGTGCGAGTTCCCCGGCTTGTACGACGGCGGTATCAATGCGCTCGTCGAGCATCTCCCGCCGTTCGAGTTCGCGCGCGATGATGCGCACGCGACCGGGCCGCTCGGGATGCCCCACTCCGGCGAGGTGTTCGGTCAGGCGATCGTCATACGCAACGAGCACGTTACGGCCTCGACCCTTCTTGTCGCCAGTCTTCTTGTTAGCTCTGCCCGCTAACGCATAAAGCACCTGCGGCTTTTCGGCACCGCTCTCCTTCTTGTGAGCGAAATCCGAGCACAAGTCCGACGAGCGCCGCGGCCGTTGTTTTCGTTACGGCGTAACTCCGATTGTCCGCGCAAAAAATGATGTCGCCAGCTCGAGGGTATCATGGTGAACGGCGACGCGCTCGGATCCCGCGTCAGCGCAGATCGCTGGGTACTTCTGACGACCCGCAGACGTGCAATCCATCAGAAATGTATAGTGGCCGGCAGGCTTCGGTAAAAGCATAAGCTGTGCGTTCGGTACGGCAAGCGCATCGGGGATGATGTTGTCCGATAGCGGCAGAATCCGATCACCGAAGCCTGCGACGAACGCGATCGGGATGTCGATCGCGGCGAGGCTTTCCGGAATGGTTGCCGGTCCTTCGGCGGGCTCGATAGACAACACCGCTTTGATCCGTGAGTCATGATGCAGATTCACGTTGGCTGCTACGGCGGCTCGATATTTGGCATCGCTGGCCGCGAGCGCCTGCGCCTTTGCCTTGAGGTTGGGAATTTCCGGAGTGGCTTCACCGCTGCACACCGGTGTCTTCGGCTTGTGCGCGCAATACGGGCCGAGAAGACGGCTATCGGCCCGAGCGCCGGCCAACACCAGCACGGTGAAACCGCCGAGCGAGAGGCCAGCAGCGCCGATCCGAGCGCGATCGATGCGCGATCCAAAACGCGGCGTCGCCAACAAACCGTCGATGACTCGCGACAAATCGTCCGCGCGCAACCACCACACGGTATTCCCGGCGATCGTCGGCGGTGCGAGCGCGTTGTTTCCGGGATGATTGACCGCCGCGACAATATAGCCACGCGCCGCGAGGCCGGCACACAACCAGGCCAGGTCCATCGCCGTTCCGCCGGTACCGTGTGAGACCACGACGAACGGCCGGGGCTTGGGCGCGTTTGCGATTGGCGCGTCCTGCGCGCCCTCGCCTTCAGCAAAATACGGCGCGTTCGGTGGTCCGACGGCGATCGCCCGCACCACTGTTTGGCGGGGAGCCGGGTACCAAACGACGACCTTTAGGCGCCCGGAGGCGTCACCGCGAAGAGCGGTGTCGCCCGGGACGCTCACAAACGTAAATCCGACGGCGCTTTCCGCCGCACTTGCGACTTGGGCATCGAGAGTGAGAGAAATGACCACTAGGGCTGCAGCGAGAGCAACGACGCTCCTTCGAGCAAACGTAAACACCAGAAAACGCTTTCGCGGTCATCGCCGATCTCCATCCAACACCTGAAGTACCTCTACGATGATGCCGCGCTTTAAATGCCGACTTATTGCGTTTTCGAGAACCTACGCGTAAGTTGTCGGCCGATCCACGGCAGAACGAAACCGGCATACCAGAAGTATTGGGCGGCCGCGGGCCAGACCGCGCCGATGGCCAGTGCCGCGACCAACGACACTAGCATTAACGACGACCCCACGATCCGGCCCGGGGGCGCGACGTTGCGGACTTCGATCCAAAGCAGCAGGTTTACCAAACCGAGCAGCGCGAGATGCGTCCCATAGATCATGACCACCCATTGTGTTTCGACACCGCGGTTAGAAAGGGCGGTCGTGATCGGCAAGAGCACGATGAGAAACAAGAAAATAAAGTGCAGCAGCGTCGGTAAAGGCGTTATGAAGCGCGTCATCGAGAGCTGACGCTGCTGCGCTAACCAGAAAACGCCGGAGATGGCGAAGCTGAGCACAACGGGGGAAAGCGCCCTGCCCAAATCATGTACCACATTGACGGCCGATCCCGTCAGCGCCTGGACGGGCAAGATCAGCGTCGTTACAAGCAGAGTCATCGCGACACCGAACATCCCATCGCTCAAACTGGCGAGACGCTCAGCGGACAATGACGTGGAAGGGGCGTCCGGGTCGGCCTCAGTTTTCATACACCCGCCGTCCCCCGTAAACTACACCTCGGCCACCGAAGATATCCGCTTCGACCATATGCGCCGTTCGCACATCCCTATTTCGCACAACAAGACTTGCGGGGGTGCAGACAACTTTCTTTTTGCGACCCCGTCAGACTTTTCGAGAACGGCGCTGGATAACCTTAGTCTTGCCCGGCACCTCGCTCGGGGTTCATCCGGCTCGCGGAAATCCGTCGGCTGGCTCGAAAATCCGGGACCCCCGTTGAGGACTGCCGATGCTCAACCCCGAACGGATTAGCTATGCCGACTTCCTCGCCTACGGCGAAGCGCATGACGAAAAGTTCGAGTTTGTGAACGGTCAGATTATCGCACAAGCAAAACCGACAAAGCGCCATCAACGCCTCGCTATCGCGCTCGGCAATCTTCTCGCAAAGTCACGTGCAGGCGCGCGGGTGCGATGTACTGCCCGTCTCGACCCTCGCACTCTCGGACGCGAGCGACGACGAGCGCGCTCCGGATCTGATGGTCACCTGCGATCAGAATGATCTATCGGATGACGAGGTGCGCAAGGTTCGCCGGCCGTCGCTCGTCATCGAGATGCTTTCCGAGCCCACTGCGGACGACGATCTTGGCACAAAGCTGCTCGAATATCAGGCGATTTCGTCGATCCAAGAGTATCTCGTCGTCGACTCACGCAGGCGATGGGCCATTCTCTACGTTCGTGATGCGCAGGGACTCTTCGTCGCACCCCGTGATTTCATCGGTGGTTCCATCGTCCTTACATCGATCGACTACGTACTCGACCTCGATGCGCTCTACGAACGGGCGCGAATCGGACGCCCAGGCGGGAGCGAAGCGTCGACACGCTAACGTCGGATTCACGGCTACGTGTTCAACCGCGACGACACGACGCGCGCACGTTTTTGCGCGGCGATGCGGGGCCCCCGGCGCGACCAAGCAGGACATTGCGCAACCTGCTCGAGGACGGCGGACGCTGCCGAATCGTTGAATAAATCGTTCATCGATGGAAGACTCGGGCCCTCGGTCGACGCCACGATCGAGCGGCTTTCGATTGCGGCCACGCATCCGTCACGAGCTTCTTGCAGAAGACAGCAATACGACCTATTTGCCGCCGTTTTTTCGACCAAAGATTTCGGCAATGGCGTTGTCGCGAGCCGCATTGACACGGGTGTAGCGATCGATCATCGCGTCGGACTTCCAGCCGCCGTGTTCGCGAATGACGGAGCGGCGGAGCCCTTTTTCGTCGGCGGATGTGGCGAAGCCGCGGCGAAGGGCGTGTGCGGCAAGTTTCGTTTCGTCGCGACCGGTTGCTTTCGCCATTCGCTTGAGGGCAAGGCTCAGATCGCGGCCGCCGATGCCGCTGGCTTTGATCTTGAAGCCTCGTGGTGTAAACGAGCGGAAGAGTGGGCTGTTTGGTTCGCCGGCAATGCCCGCTCGGGTGATCCAGGCTTCGATTGCGCGTACCGCGCAGAGTGGGTGGTTTCCGGGCATCTCGGTAATTTGGAGAAAGCGACCTCTCCCTTCTTGATCGGTTTTGCTCGTCGCGACGTAGACTTCGAGGTAACGATTGCTGTTGACGGCGTCGTATTTAATTTTGACATCGTGAACTCGCAGGCGCGCGATGTTCGAGCGGCGCAGCGCGGAAGTCCAGCCGAGCGCAAGCAGCGCATGTTCCCGATAGTCGAACAGCGTTTTGGGCGGGCCGAGCTCCTCGAGGATCGATGTCGCCTCTTCCTGCCGTAGGGCCGTGCGTTCTTGGCGGTCGACCTCCGTTAGCCGGCGCAACCCGCGGATCTGGCGATGGATCGGGCCTTCGTCGATCCGCAATTTATGACCCAGAGCCTCGTTCGCGAACTGGACCGCGGCGATGCGGCTGAGGACGCGGCCTTTTGACAAACCCTGGTTGAGAAGGTCGCCGATGTAGATGCCGAGCACGGCGGGGTGCGTCGGGACGATCGCATTTGTCGGACGGTTCGCGATGACCCAATAGCCGAACAAGGCGAAATCGCGGGCGTATTTGTCAAGCGTCAGCGCAGCGCGGTCGGCTTGGATGAGTTTGCGGGACGTCGCGATCGCTGCGGCGATGCGGTCGGCGCCCGCGGCGGGCCTGCCGTCGCGTGGCCAGGGCGAGAACAGACGGTGCCCGATGCCCAACGCAGCGACGTCGGCAAGAGCAGCAACATCGGACCGCGCGATCGAATCCGAGCCCGCGACGGCCGGCGAGCTACCCGGTGCATCGGACGAGCCAACGTCCGGGGACGGGCCTTCATAAAATCCGCTAACCGGAGGATCGATTCCCATGAAAGCCCTTTTTTCGCCCGCATCTTCCGCTCGCCCTTTATCGCCGGAAATTCCACTTTCCGGCTACAAGAGGAAGTAGGCTCTCACGACTCTACCGCGAGCGCCCCCCTGGGGGGTCGGCTGCCGAAGTCCACCTCCGTGCGGGTGGGACCTATTGGCTTACCTTTGTCGATTACATTTGTGTCGCACATAGCTGTGTGCTACTATTGAGTCGTGGCTGATACCGTGACGATTCGACTAGACCGCGAGCAACGTCGACTGTTTGATGCGGAGGCGGCGGCGCGGGGCGTGGGCCCCTCGACGCTTGCTCGCGATCTTCTTGACGAACGGCTGCGTGAGCTCCGCCGGGAGCGGATTCTGCGTCAGAGCAGAGACGCAGCGGAGCGGTATCATGCGGCCAGCCCCGCGGGCACGGATATCGAGCCAAGCGACGGCTTAGATCCCGACGTTTGGGCGGGAATTGCACCATACGAAGGAACCGTAGGCGGAAGCCGGCCTTGACCGCCGGCCGAATTCTTTGGGTCGATTTCCGCCGAGATGCCGCCCCAAAGGAAGCAAATAAATTGCGACCCGCTATTGTAGTCGAAGATTCAGGCCTGTTTGCGGAGGAATATCCAAACGTCGTTGTTGTTCCTTGTACGACTACCTTAACATTTGAAGTGCGCGATCTCTGCGTGCAGATCGCACCCGACGAACGAAATGGATTCGACCGCACAAACTGGGCGATCGCGCACAACGTTACGACTGCCTCGAAAGCGCGCATCGTGAAACAAACCGACTACCACATTTCGTCCGGGCATCTCGATGAGATTCGGGCGCGCATCGTCGAAATGCTCGGTCGATAAGGGCAAAATACGCGGCATCTTGTTGGCAGACTCGCCGGCCGCGAGCGGAACGCTCGACGTTCTCCAATAAACTTAACGTTGCGAAATCCAAGTACTTACGCAATGCGCGCTGCCCCCGACTTGGATGATGTATCGCAGGGTGCCATACAGGATCGGTATACTGCATCGGTATGCTGGATTCGATTTCTCGACATTAGCATCATCGTGCCTCGCTTTTGACCGCATTCACCGATCGTGCAATACAGCCTAGCAATGGACAGAGCACGCGACGTCGGGCAGCGGACTGGGCGACCGTTAGCGATCGCTGCATTCGGCTGCCCAGCGAACCGGGGCTTCCGAACAGCGCTCCTACGGTTGGTGCGGCGACGGTGCGTGCCGAGGTTCACAAGATTCTCATGGCGCAAACAAGCAGCCGTCACCTCGCTTTGATGCCGAACCGGCGACCGCGCCCTCATGGAGAACGACACGACCATTGCGAAGTTGACATATCTCGATATATCGAATAATATCGTCTCGAGTTCTCGTGATCACCTGGCCGCTCGCGGCTCTCTTTACGAGTGAGGCACACGAGCGAGGAGAAGCCGCCCATGCTTTTTTGGCATCGCGAAGGCCGTCTTTCGCGCATCCGAGCCGCGTTTCGGCAGCCCTCGGCAGATTGGCCGGCGCGGCAACCAGCGTGCGAAGAAATCGAGTATGATGTCCTGCGCATCCTGTGGGACGGCCCGCGGGACAGCCTCGGTATCGCGTTCGCCGTCGAACGCCAATGCGGCTATCGCCCACGGGCCGAATCGATCGAGCCGACGCTGCGAATGTTGGAAGACGGCGACTTCATCACCGGCCGCGAGGTCGAAGGCAGGCGCGTGTACGCGATAGCAGCGTCGGGCAGCGAACGGCTCGCCGATCACCTCGAGGCGCAGATCGATGCGCCGGCGGTGTACCAACCAGAGCGATGAACGCGGCATCTGTTCTTGCGCCGGCACGACCGGCGACCTCGCCGCTCTTGATCTCGCTGACGGTCATGCTCGGCATGATCATGGCGATCGTCGACGGCACGATCGTCAACGTGGGATTGAATACGATCGCCGGAAATTTGGGAGCCTCGATCGACGATGCGGCGTGGATCGTGACCGGCTATCTGCTCGCGAGCGTCATCACGATGCCGCGCGCTGTTCACGCTTGCGTCGCTGCTGTGCGGCACGGCCGCCAATGTCTGGCAATTGACGTTGTATCGCATCATCCAAGGATTCGGCGGAGGGGCGCTGCAGCCGACCGCGCAAGCCATCCTCTTCGAAACGTTTCCTCCGGAGAAGCGCGGTATGGCCACCGCGATCTTCGGCGTCGGCGCGATGGTCGGACCCGCTCTGGGACCGCTGCTCGGCGGCTACATCATCGACAACGCGACGTGGCCGCTGATCTTCTTCGTCAACCTGCCGATCGGCATTGCGGCTTTCTTCATGACGATCGCGTTCATTCCCGATCCGCACTATCTGCAAAAACCAAAGGGCGGCGTCGACTGGCTCGGCTTGGCACTGCTTTCGTCCGGCCTGGCTGCCCTGCAGTATGTGCTCGAACGCGGTCAGCACGATGATTGGTGGGATTCTTCGACGATCGTCGTTCTGAGCTTCGTCGCGGTGCTCGCGACGGCGTGGTTTCTGATCCGGACGCTCCGCGCAGCGCACCCGCTCGTCGATTTACGGTCGTTCCGCTTTCCGACATTCGTGTTCGGGAATCTGCTGATGATCATCGTCGGATTCGGCCTGTATGGAACGGCGCTCATCATGCCGTTATTTTTCCAAACATCGATGGGGATGACGGCTTTCGGGACCGGAGTGGCGCTCTTACCGGGAGCACTTGCTACGGCCGTCGCGATGGTCGTCGTCGGCCGGCTGATGCCCGTCGTCGATGCCCGCATCCTCACCGCCGCCGGCTTGCTGCTCTCAGCGTGGTCGTGCTGGTGGTTCGGCGATCTCAACGGGTCCGCCGGCCTCACCGATGTTTTCTGGCCGCGGCTGATCCAAGGACTCGGCATGGGCCTGACCTTCGTGCCGGTGACGGCCACGATGCTCGCTCCCATTCCAAAAAACGAGCTCGCAAGCGCGACCGGCGTGTCCATGCTCGTGCGCCAGCTCGGCGCGAGCGTCGGCATCGCGGTGCTGACCACACTGCTCGCACGAGAAACGAGCGTCGCCTGGATGGCTCTCGCCGGCGGGGTAACCCGCAGCTCCGGCGCATCGATGGGACAGATCAACGGGCTGCTCATGCAATCTGCGAGCGCGATTGCGTATAGCTATCTGTTTCGCATTTGCGCCTGCGTGTTTGTGGGCGGGCTTGCATTCGTGGTTTTCATCAAGCCGGCGCGGGCGACGGCGTAGTGTAAGCCAAAAGCACAAACCAACTCGCGCCAAGCGCGGTCAGATCCGACATTGGGCCGGGTACAGGGAGTGCTCTGGGCGCTGTCGAGCCCGATGCTCGTCTGGCAGACATTCCCCAATCATTAGCCGTAGATTCCGCTGCCGGCAAGACCGCAAACCAGAGCCGGTTTAGAGCCGGAGATGAAGATGCAGTGCCTTGCTAGTCACGAACGGAGCTATCTATGTCTGCTTATCTAATATCGATCTGCCGCGGCGTCTCCGATCGCCGTAAGCTCGAACAATATTGGGCACATTAAAGACCGACCTTCCAGGGCTTCGACGCTAAGCTGCTAGCGGTCTATACTCAGATAAGATCGCTCGAGGGGCCTGGTGCAGTAGAGGGCGTTGTCCTGGTCGAGTTTCCCTCAATGGAACTCGCGACGCGATGGTATGAGAGTCCAGCCTACCAAGAAGTGCGAAAGTACCGGATCGGTGCCGCTGAATTCGAGATTGTGCTCGTCGAGAGCGGCCTGATCGAGGCCGAAGCCAGAATGCCGCACCTCAAATAAAGGCAAGCGGCTCACCTGAAGATCGCACTCGCTTCGTCGCACAGGTTCCGACTGTCGTTGTCGAGCGTACCTGGGTTCGGTGAAGACAAGCAATTATCGGACTATCGAACCCGCAACTCGTGACACGCATCGCGACAGTTGGAAACGGAAAGTGGAAATGCCGGTTGATGCCATGCAAACAGCTTCGTTCGAACGCCAATCCCCCGCAGAAGATTGCCTCTGAAATCGACAGAAGACCGCCTTGGAGATGGACGCGCTATCGCACGGTAAACCTGGCGATTCGCCCGGGTTCGCACGATGGATCACGGGCCGCTGACCGCACTTCGCGCTATTCGTTGACCGTGCATAATGAAGGGAACCGTCTCTGACCGTTTACGGGCAGCACCCCGATGCAATCGACCCCTTGCAGGCGTCGAACGCCGAAAGCCCGACGGCGGGGCGGTCCACCTCAGCGCGGCGGCAAGTCAAACGAGCGCCTGTACGTCCCCTGCACGTTGAGGGCTTCGCACGCCGGGGAGCCGACTCGGGCTTCGAAAAAGGCGACGGTTGAGTACTGGCCCAAAACAATGGGTCCTAGCATTCATCCGACCGGGGAAAGGGCGACATGAAGATTTTCGTTTGCGCGATTGTTTTCTGTCTGATCGCTTTGTTCGGCTGGCGACCGCCGGTCTCCGAAGCGTCCCACGCACTCGACATCCCGCGCTGGACGCGGCCTAAGATCGTCGTCGTTCCGTGCCGCCGCGTGATGAGCTGGGCTGAACGTATGCGCTGTGTTGAAACGCATCGTGAGGCGGCGCTCGAACAATGGTGGGATGATTTTGCGGAGCAGCAAGCGGAGCGTCGCTGATTGCCGGAGCCGATGAGCGTGCCGATCATCAGATATACGGCTATACGGCCAACTACAGGCTTGTAGTCTAGTCCACGTTGGCTTCATTGCGTTGTGAAAAATGGGTACATTTCACGGCGTGATGCGGGATCACAACGCGCGCCGAGTCCCACTCGCTGTTAGCGCGAACGCCGAGCCGAATCCGGCTGCGTAAGGTCCTTTTCGCATCGGACGAAACAAAACACAGGGAGATCACAGAAAAACATGAGCAGCAGTATGAGAACGGTCCAAAAGTTGGTCATCGCAGGCGCGCTGGCCTCCGGACTGCTCTCCGTAGGAGTAGCCGCGTCGGCGCAAACGGCGACATCGCCTTCGACCTCGCCTACGAGCACGAACGCCGGTATGGCAACGAGTTCGTCGAGTTCCAATCAAGCGACGGAAGCCTGGTCCAGCCCCGTAACGTGGGCCGAGGTCGAGCCTTTACTTGGCGGCGGAATCTAAGTCGTACCGATAGTACGATCGACGGGCGCGAGTAGAGAAATGCCCTCGACGTTCCTAGTCAAGCTCGCGAATACAAGTACGACCGCTACTAAGCGGTCGTATTTGTATTCGTACCGATCGCGTTCGAGCCCAATAAGGTCGTGGCCGTCGAAAACTGCGAGGCCAGCTGCGCAGCCTCAAGCGAACTCTCACCCGGAATTGTCGCCAGCGTTTCGGCGTCGGAAGTGCCGCTTTGGCCCACGAGCATCTGCGTGTTGGCGAGATTGTCGGCGCTCACTTGTGCCTGCAGAGCCGTCGTACTCAACGGTTGCTGCGGCGTCGCGGTCTCGGCGGCCAGCGCAGCCCCGAACGGCGACGAACTCGTGTCGGCCGTGGCGCCATCGATGAGTGTCCGCGTGTTGGCGATTTGGCTTACGAGGTAGTCGCCCAGTGCGTTGGTTCCAGCCACGTTGATCGCCATACTTTTCTGTATCGGCCCGCAGCCGGCCTGACTTTACAATTGTCTCGGTCGCCGAAGCGGACCGCGCCGCGGCCGCAGCTTCCGTAGCGTTGGGCAGCGGCAGAGAGCGCGATGCCGCGCGGGCCTCCGTGCGCGCGGACGCTCGATCCGGGAACCGCTGTGCGAAGAGGAAAACCCGTCGTATGTAGCTGACGCTGAACCTCGAAAGGCGTATAAGTGAGAGTGATGCACGAGGCGGACATCGGCGAGCAATCCGTGGTCATCGAGCGGGCCGGTTTGGATACGCTCATCGAAGTATTGCGGGCCGAGGGTTACCGCGTAGTCGGCCCCCAGGCTGTCGACGGCGCGATCGTCTACGAAACGCTCGAAAGCGGCGACGCCCTCCCCGCGGGATGGCTCGATGAACAAGAGCCGGGGCGCTACCGGCTGGTCCGTGGACCGGATCAATCGGTCTTCTCGCACACGGTGGGGCCGCAGGGCTGGAAACGCATCCTCTTCCCCCCGCGCCAGAAGCTGTGGCAAGGCGAACGGCAAGGTTCGCAGTTTTCGATCGAACCGGCGCCGATCGAGGCGCCCCCCACCGCGCTTTTGGGTGTGCGCGCATGCGAACTGGCGGCTATCGCGATCCAGGATCGCGTCTTTCTCGAAGGCCCCTTCGTCGACGCCGGATACGCGGCGCGCCGCGCCGCACTTTTCATCATCGCGGTCAATTGCGGACGCTCGACGGGAACGTGCTTTTGCGTCTCGATGAAGACCGGACCCAAGGCGCGAGCCGGCTATGATTTGGCGCTCACCGAGTTGTGCACCCACGACCGGCACGAATTCGTGGTCGAAATCGGCAGCAAGCGTGGCGCTGCGTTGCTCGCGCGCGTCGCGCAGCGGCAAGCCGAGCCGGCTGACCTCGTGGCGGCCGATGCCGCGGTCGAAAAAGCGGCAACCAGCCAAGTCCGCGAGATGCACCCCGACGCCGAGCACGTCCTCAAGGCGAATCTCGAGCATCCGCGGTGGGCCGACGTGGCCAAGCGCTGCTTGGCCTGCACCAACTGCACGCTGGTTTGTCCCACGTGCTTCTGCAGCACGGTCGAGGACGTCACCGACCTTACGGGCGACCACATCGGGCGCGAGCGGCGCTGGGACAGCTGTTTTACGCTCGAATTCAGCTATATTCACGGCGGCAGCGTTCGCCGCGATGGCGCTTCGCGCTACCGCCAGTGGCTCACACACAAGCTCGCACACTGGCACGATCAATTCGACAGCAGCGGCTGTGTCGGATGCGGACGCTGCATCAGCTGGTGCCCGGTGGGCATCGACATCACGGAGGAGGTCGCGGCAATCGCCGCCGGAGCCGCCGCGCCGGCCGGATCGGGATCTGGGGAGAAGACATGAGCACGTCGAGCATGGCCAGTCTCTTAGTCGAGCAAGGTTTTTTCGCGAGCGTCCCCGAGAACGTCGCCGCGACGATCGGCGAACTCACGGCTGAACGCAAAGCCGGCATCGACGAACTGCTGTTCCGGCAGGGCGATCGCGCCGACCATTTTTATTTGGTAAAGAGCGGGCTCGTCGCCGTCGAACTCTACGCGCCCGGACGCGACCCGATCGTCGTCGAGCAGGTTTACGACGGTGACGTCGTCGGCTGGTCATGGCTCGTCGCGCCGTACCGCTGGGGATTCGATGCGCGCGCCGTCGAGCCGTCGTCGCTGATCGACATCGACGCCGCTGCATTGCGCGAGCGCTTCGCCAGCGATCCGATTTTAGGTTATGAAGTTATGAAACGTTTCATTCCGGTGATGGCCCGCCGGCTTTCGAGCGCCCGAGAACGGCTGGTCGAATGCGTAACCGAACCATCGTAACTCCCATCGCGGAGCCCGTAACGCCCACGCCGGCGGTGCGCCGGGCCGCTCCGGACCTCGACCCGATGATTCCCCGTCCCTTCCGTATCGAACGCGTCCGCAGCGAAGTCGCGGGGTGCTTCAGCTGGAACCTCAAGCCGCTCGACGGCGCACCGTTCAACTTCCTGCCCGGCCAATTCAATATGCTGTATGCGCCCGGCGTCGGTGAAGTGGCGGTCAGCGTGAGCGGCGACTGCCGCGAGCATACGACGCTCGTGCATACGATTCGCGAAGTCGGCACCGTGACCAAGGCGATGGCCGCACTGCGCGCCGGGGCCATGATCGGGGTGCGCGGGCCGTTTGGATCGGCCTGGCCGGTCGAGGCCGGATACGGCAAAGACGTCGTGTTCATTACCAGCACGATCGGGCTGGCCCCGCTGCGGCCGCTCATTTACGAAGTGTTGA
Source organism: Candidatus Velthaea sp. (assembly GCA_050012475.1). Taxonomy (GTDB): domain Bacteria; phylum Vulcanimicrobiota; class Vulcanimicrobiia; order Vulcanimicrobiales; family Vulcanimicrobiaceae; genus Velthaea. The sequence goes on along the minus strand of JBEKHC010000009.1, from coordinate 13,753 downwards.
ACCGGCGCGAAAAATACGGCAAAGTCATCATCAACTATGGCTCGCGCGGCACCGACGACATCCTCTTCGAACGCGATCTGCACATGTGGCGCGGCCGGTTCGATCTCGAAGTGCACGTTACGGTGCACACGGCCCACAGCGGCTACCGCGGGCGGGTCGGAAGCGTCGCCGCGGCGATCAAGGTTTCGCGCTTCGACGGCGAAAATGCCGTCGCGTTCGTGTGCCGTTCCGAGGCGCTGACACGGCCCGCCGTGCAGGTCTTGCAAGATCGCGGCGTGACCACCGATCGTATTTTCGTGACGCTCGAGCGCAACATGAAATGCGGGATCGGGTTCTGCGGTCACTGCCAATTCGGCCCGACCTTCATGTGCAAGGAAGGCCCCGTCTACCGGTTTGACACGATCGAGAAGATCTACGCGATCCGGGAGTTGTGACATGCGCCTAAAGAAAGCCCGAACGCGGCCCAAACTGGCCGTGTGGAAATTCTCCTCGTGCGACGGCTGCCAGCTCAGCCTGCTCGACTGTGAAGACGAACTCTTAGCCGTTGCCGGCGCGTTCGAGATCGCCTATTTCCTTGAAGCCACGCGCGCGCAATCGAATGGACCCTACGACGTTTCGCTCGTCGAAGGCTCGATCGCCAACGCGCATGATATCGAACGGCTCAAGAAGGTTCGCGCCAGTTCGGCCGCGCTCATCACCATCGGCGCCTGCGCGACGTCGGGCGGAATTCAAGCCTTACGCAACTTCCGCGACTTCGACGGCTTCGTGCGCGCGGTGTACGCCCGGCCCGAATACATCGACAGCCTCGCCACGTCGACCGCCATCGCCGATCACGTGAAAGTCGATTTCGAGCTGCGCGGATGCCCGGTCGACCGGCATCAATTGCTCGAAGTGCTCTCGGCGTATCTCAATAAACGCAAGCCCTTGATCTCGCCGCACAGCGTCTGCGTCGAGTGCAAGCTCAGCGGCCAGGTCTGCGTGATGGTCGCGCACGGCACGCCGTGCCTAGGTCCCGTCACGCATGCCGGATGCGGAAGCCTTTGTCCGGGTCACAACCGCGGCTGTTACGGCTGCTTTGGCCCGCAGGAACGTGCCAATACGGCGAGCCTCACCAAGCAGATCAAGGAGCTCGGTCTGGGCGAGCGCGAGCTGGCGGAGCTCTACCGCTCGTTCAACGCCAACGCCGACGCGTTTCGCAAAGAAGGCGACGCTCATGAACGGAAATGACCTCCGCAACCGGACGATCAAAGTCAACGCCCTCGCCCGCGTCGAGGGCGAGGGCGCGATGACCGTCCGCGTCAAGAGCGGGAAGGTCGATACCATCGCGTTCCGCATCTTCGAGCCGCCTCGCTTTTTCGAGGCACTGCTGCGCGGCCGGCCCTATACCGACGCACCCGACATCACGTCGCGCATTTGCGGCATTTGTCCGATCGCCTACATTCTGGGCGCCAGTCTCGCCATGGAAGAAGCGCTGGGCGCCAACGTCGGCGAGCCGATCCGCGCGTTGCGGCGCTTGGTCTATTGCGGCGAGTGGGTGCAAAGCCACGTGCTGCATACCAATCTGTTGCACGCGCCCGATTTTCTGGGCTACCAAGATTCTTTTGAGATGGCCAAAGACCACCCCGGCGTCGTTGAGTCCGCGCTGCAGGTGAAGAAGGTCGGCAACCTGTTGATGGAAACGATCGGCGGCCGCGCCGTGCATCCGGTCAACACCCGCATCGGCGGCTTCTACAAAGCGCCGTCGCGGGCCGACATCGCCGCCCTCGACGGTCCGCTCGAAAGCGCGCTCGACGGCGCGATCGACACGGTCCACTTCTTCTCCAACTTCTCCTTCCCCGAGTATGAAGACGACTACGTCTTCGTGGCGCTTCATCATCCATCCGAATATGCGATCGACCGCGGGCGCATCGTCTCCAATACCGGGCTCGATCTCGACGTCGCCGCATTCGAGTCGATCTTCAGCGAAGAGCACGTCGCGCACTCGACCGCGCTGCACGGCGTGATGAAAGGCGTCGATCGCCCGTACTTGCTGGGTCCGCTGGCGCGTTACGCGCTCAACTTCGATCAGCTTTCGCCGCTCGTCAAAGGTTTGGCAAAGGAGGCGGGGCTGGGGCGCGTGGTGCGCAATCCGTTCAAAAGCATCCTCGTGCGCGCGCTCGAGGTCGTGTATGCGCTCGAGGAGGCCCGGCGGCTGGTGGCCGCGTACGTCCCGCCGGACCCGCCGTCCGTTCCGATCACGATTCGCGCCGGTCACGGCTGCGGTGCGACCGAAGCGCCGCGCGGTTTGTGCTATCACCGCTACGACCTCGACCCCGCAGGCCGCATTCTCGCAGCCAACATCGTGCCGCCGACGTCGCAGAATCAAAAGCAAATCGAGGCCGATTTGCTCGGGGTCGTCTCGGCCAATATCACGCTGCCCGACGAAGAACTTCGCTGGCGCTGCGAGCAGACGATTCGCAACTACGATCCCTGTATCTCATGCGCGACGCATAGCCTGAAACTCATGATCGAACGCGACTAGAAGTTTTTCCGACCTCTCGGACAAACCACGACAGCTTGGGTGTCCTCGGCTCCGCTCGGTACGCCTTCACCCTCCAGGTTGGGCGAAGCCCGAACGCGGGGACTTCGCTTCGCGCAATCCAGCGAATTCGTCGAGCGAAGCGACGACGAACCTAGCGGCTTTGCCGCTTGCTCGACCGGCGAGCAGGGCACGTCCCGTGGGTGCGCCGGGCGGTCGCGAGAACCGTTGCCGCTTCGCGCAATCCAGCGAATTCGTCGAGCGAATTCGTCGAGCGAAGCGGCGACGAACCCAGTGGCTTTGCCGCTTGCTCGACCGGCGCGCAGGCCACGTCCCGTGGGCGCGCCGGGCGGGTCGCGAGAACCGTTGCGCCCGGCAGGTCAAGAACATTTCTCCCAAAACTTGACGCCGGATGGCCATGGCCGCCGCCGATCGGCCCCCTCGTTCGGCACTTCTCTTTGACGGAGTTTTTTTTATGATGGCACCTCTTCTCCGCCCGACAGCCGCAGTTGCCGCACTACTTGCCGTCACGGCAAGCGGCGTCGTTCCCGCACGTGCTGCGGATAAGCAATATACCGTCGGTTACAGCGTCGCGACGCTGGCGAATCCATTTTTCCAAGGGATGACCAAGGGCGTCGTCGATGCCGTCAAAGCCGATCCGCAATTGACGCTGATCAACACGTCGGCCCAAGGCGATGCGAATACCCAAGCGTCGCAGATTCAAGATCTCATCAACCGCAAAGTCGACGCGCTGGTGATCAATCCGATCAACGCCGAAGCGATCGTGCCGACGGTGAAAGCCGCCAATAAGGCGGGCATCCCGGTCTTCACGCTCGACCGCGGTGCAGCGTGCGGTCCGTGTCAGGTCAACTTCCTCGAGACAAACAACATTGCGCTCGGAAAAGAGGGCGCCGACTACATCGCAGCGCAGCTCAAAAAGCGCTACGGTTCGGTCAAAGGCAACGTGGTCGACCTCGAAGGCCTCATCGGGACGACGGCCGGCGACGATCGCGAAGCGGGTTTCACCAAAGAAATCGAAGCGCTCTCCAAAGCCAATCCCGATCTCAAGGTCGTGGCCCGTCAGGAAGGCGGTTTCGACGCCGAGAAGTCGTTCAACGCGATGACGAGCATTATGACGGCGAACCCGCAGATCGATGCCGTCTTCAACGGCAACGACGACAATGCCGTCGGTGCACTGCGGGCGATCCGGCAGGCTAACCGGGCCGTCCCGATCGGCGATCCCAAACACATCATCGTCGTCGGCATCGACGGGACCGAACAGGCTCTCACCGCAATCCGCGAAGGCTCGCTCGACGCGACGCTGTCGCAGAACCCTCTCACGATGGCGGCCCAGTCGGTGAAATACATCGCTCAATACCTAAGCGGGAAAAAGACCGGCATCCCGCAGCACGCCTATTGGCCGCACTTGCTGTTGACCAAAGCGAATGTGGATAGCGCCGAAGCGAAGGCGTACGGCCTCTGGGGCGACGACGTCAGCAAGGCCAAGTGAGCGAACCCCTTCTCCAAATGCGCGGGATCGGCAAGTCGTACGGACCGGTCCGCGCACTCGACGACGTCGCGCTCCAGCTCGAGCGCGGCGAAGTCCTGGGGATCGTCGGCGAAAACGGCGCGGGCAAGAGCACGCTCATGAAAATTTTGGGCGGCGCCGAAGCAGCCGACAGCGGGGCGATCGTGCTCGACGGCGAGACGATGAAGACGGCCCAAACGCGTGCCGCACTTGCCGCCGGGATCGTCGTCATCTATCAAGAGCTCAGCCTGGTGCCCGAACGCAGCATCGCCGAGAACCTGTATCTGGGAAACTTGCCGCGCAACGCGGCCGGCGTCGTCGATCGGAAACGCTTGAACGCCGACGCCGCTGCGGTCTTGGCGCGCGTCGGCTTACGCGTCAATCCAACGCGAGCGGTGCGCCGCTTACGGCTGGCCGAGCAGCAGTTGGTCGAAATCGCGCGCGCGCTGACCCGCAAAGCACGCGTAGTCGTGATGGACGAGCCGACGTCGTCGTTGGGTGAGCACGACGTCGAGGTCATCTTCTCCGCGATCCGCGCGCTGAGCGCCGAGGGCGTCGGCACGATCTTCATCAGCCATCACCTCGAAGAAGTGTTCGTGATCTGCGACCGCGTGATGGTCTTGCGCGACGGCCGCGCAATCGAAACGCGGGCGACCTCGGCCTGGACGACCGACGCGCTGGTCGCCGCGATGGTGAATCGGCCGATGTCCGAAGTTTTTCCGGAGCGCGAAACCCCGCTGGGCGACGTGCGGCTCGACGTGCGCGGCTTGGCTTCCGAACAACGCTTTTCCGATGTGTCGTTCAACGTGCGTGCCGGCGAGATCGTCGGTCTGGCGGGCCTGGTCGGCGCGGGCCGCACCGAAGTGGCCAAAACGATTTTCGGCGCGCTGCCGCGCACCGCGGGCGAGGTCTCGATCGACGGCCGGACGCTGTCGATCAAGAATCCGCAGTCGGCGCTGCGAGCCGGTATCGTCCTGGTTCCCGAGGACCGCAAGCTCGAGGGATTGGTGCTCGATTTCCCGATCCGCCAGAATATCGTGTTGTCGATCGTCGCCCAAACGGCGCTGTTCCGCACGATCGTCAACCGCCGCAAGCAGAACGCGGCGGCGACCGACGCGGTGTCGTCGCTGCGCATCCGCACGAGCGGGATCATGCAGCTCGTGCGCCGGCTGTCGGGCGGCAACCAGCAAAAAGTCGTGCTCGGACGGGCGCTGACCCTCAAGCCGCGCGTGCTCATTCTCGACGAACCGACACGCGGCATCGACGTCGGCGCGAAGGTCGAGGTCTATCGCATCATCCGCCGCTTGGCGTCCGAAGGCGCCGCCATCCTCATCGTAAGCTCCGAGCTTTTGGAGCTCATCGGCCTGTGCGACCGGATCGCGGTGATGCGCACGGGACAACTCACCGGTGTCGTCGATCGGCCCGATTTCGCGCAAGAGCGCCTCATGTCACTCGCTATGACGGGATAACGGAATGAATCTGCTGCGCCGCGCGCTCACGGAAGCGACGATCCTCGTCGCTTTCATCGTGCTTGCCGCATTCTTGGCCTTGACGACGCCGGGCTTCGCGACGACGACCAACGGGCTCTCGATCCTGCTGGCCACATCGCTGATCGCGGTCGTTGCGGTCGGCGAAACGTTCGTCGTCGTGACCGGCGGCATCGATCTCTCGATCGGCTCGAACGTTGCGCTGACGGGAATCATCACCGGCCTCGCGCTGCACGCCGGACTTCCGGTCCCCGCGGCGGTCGGCCTGGCGATCGTCTTCGGCGGACTCATCGGGCTCTTCAACGGCGTGGCGGTCGCGATCTTCGGCATGAATTCGTTCATCGTCACCCTGGCGATGCTCGCGATGGCGCGCGGCTTAGCGTTCATCGTCGGCGGCGGCAATACGGTCTTCGGCTTTCCGCAGGCCTTCGACGATCTGGGCGGCAGCAATCTCGGGCCGGTGCCGATCGCCGCGCTGATTTCGCTGGGAATCGTGGCGGTCGGCGCTTTCGTCCTCTCGCGCACGGTATTCGGCAGCAACATCTATGCCGTCGGCGGCAACCGCGAAGCCGCGCGGCTCGCGGGCATTCCAGTGCGGCAAACATTGCTCGCCGCGTACGTCGTCTCCGGCGCGCTGGCCGGTGTCGGCGGCGTCATCCTCACGGGCCGGCTCGATTCGGCGCAGCCGATCGCCGCCACCGGTTTGGAACTCAACGCCATCGCCGCGGTCGTCATCGGCGGCGCTTCGCTCTTCGGCGGGAAAGGCAATATCGGCGGGACGCTGCTGGGAGTCCTCATCATCGGCCTGATCAACAACGGCCTGACGCTCAAGAACGTTCAGCCGTTTTGGGTGCAATTCATTCAAGGCGCGGTCATCTTCGCCGCCGCGCTGGCCGACTCGATCGGTGCGCGCCGTCGCGGGGCGGCTTCGTAGCGGTCCAGCCGCCCGGCAATGCCTTCGTTACATGGTGACCAGAGCTTGTTCGAGGTCGGCGGTGATATCGGCCGGATGCTCGATCCCGACGGAAAGGCGAAGCAACGACTCGGGTGCTCGAGAGTGCGGACCTTCGGTCGACGCCCGATGCTCGATCAGCGTGTGCGTTCCGCCAAGACTCGTCGCGCGCTTGACGAGTTGGAGCCGGCCGAGCATCGCAAATGCCTCCGACCGGCCGCCTTCGATTTCAAATGAAAGCATGCCACCGAATCCCCGCATCTGCTTGCGTGCAATGTCGTGACCGCGGTGTGATGCCAAACCCAAATAGTGTACGCGGCGAACGACCCGATGCGCGTTGTGGCTTGGGCATGAGTCCATCGAGACAACTCAAATCTACATGCACGCCGACATGCGCCTCTAAGAGAAAGCCTTGGAGCGCGTGACGCCCACGAATCTTTGTCCAGGGCGATATCGGCCCGAAGACGACTTACTCGCATTCCTCGAAGCCCTTTAATATATCCGTATTGCCGCGTCGATCGAACCGAATATCGACGCGGCACGCGGCGGGCTGAATCACCGACACCACGTCTTCGCCGGCACGTCCAGAACACCACAGAGCAGTCAACTCTCAAGTCGTTCTCATCAACCAGCTCCAGTGGAGTTGTCTGATTAGATCGGACACAACCCAATGTCACGAAAGTGGAGAATTTTCGATGAGCATACAAGAGAATGTCCGGATTGTGAAGGATGCGTTTGCAGCAATCGGCCGCGGCGATATGCGCGATCTGCAGGCGTTGTCTGCCGAAGATATTGAGTGGATCGTTCCGGGCGAGAACCGGCCGTTGGCCGGCACGCGCCGCGGGCACGCGGGATTGGCGGATCTGTTGGAGACGGATTCCGAAACGGTGGAAAGTTCATTCTTTGAGGCCCGCGAATTCGTAGCGCAGGGAGACCGTGTTCTGGTCGTCGGCCACACTCGAGGGAAAATCTTAGCTACGAATAAGACGTTCGAGGACAATTGGATCTTCGCCATTACCGTTCGAAATGGCAAACTGACGAACGTCCGAGAGTTTATCGACACGCAAGCACTGGCGCGGGCCTCCGAGTTGGACTCAAGCCCGAGGCCCTGACCCATCGACACCGATACGGCGCGCAAAAGGACGCTATATAGAGCAGTCGCATTGACCAAAGCTTGGCGTGTCGCTTGGAGATTGTGCCTGTGATGTCTGCGGATTGCAATTGCTGGTCGCGGTAAAGCGCTGGTTGAGCTCGCGCCTCGAGATTGTAATTCCAGCGGCTCACATATTCCGCTGGGTCACATCGGCGCCACCGAGGAGGCCGCTGACGCCGTCGCACTGGTCGCGTCGGATCGCGGGAAGTTCATAGCCGGGCGTGATTTACCGTGTCGATGGTGGAATGATGGGGGCCTGACGAATGTGCAGAAAGCTCGCATCATCGCGCGAACAAGCCGCGATTGATGCGTTACGAAGAGGTATGGACGTGAAAGTACAACTTGGCGCGGTCTGGCATTTCAGCCTTGCCGTCATAGACCCGGAGAAGAGCGCGCAGTTTTGGACCAAGAACTTCGATCTGCATGAAATGTTCCGGTCCGATGAGGCCATCGCGCTGACGAACGACGCAATTATCATCGGGTTCTTCAAAGGCACACCACATCCGGACACGATTGACCACATGTCGTTTTACCTCGACAGTATGCGTGCGCTACACGAAGCGCTCGAGATGCTGAAGAACAACGGCGTAGAACTGGAAGATCCCGGCAACGAGATCGGCCCTACATCGCCGGGCTCGCCGCATATGGGACTGTGGTTTCACGATCCGGACGGGTACCGCTGGGAGCTCTCGGTTCAGAACGGTGCCCGCGAGCGCTAACACGGCACTCCATAAACCGCCATCGCTGCCTGATCGGCGCGCGGTGCGGACGTGCACGCCCGCTGAAGCGTGCTCGCGGTACGGCCGGGCGAGGTCGACGCTCTTTTTTATGCCGAGGCCCGGGGTGGATACGCTTGATTCGTCCGAGCGAACTTCGTTCGAAGCGGCATAACTCGTCGGTCGGCATAATGTATCTACTCGCGGAACGTTTTGACCGCTCGTGATCCGACACGAACTGCGCGTTTTCGAGCCCGTCCGACGCCCGCACCGATAGCGGCGGCGTTCCACGGATTCGGCGGTCGGCTTAGCGTAGCAGGGACCGGAAAGCGGTCGCCTTTTAGCGCAATGTCATCGGCCTGATTTCGACCGAAGCATTCGGTGATTCGTGGATCCAGTTCGATGTCGGCGGCAGCACCTTCGGAGTCGTGGGCAATGCCGAATCGGTCGGCCTGACGCCCGGCACCCAATTTTCCGCCGCCTTTGAAGTCGACGACATCAAGGCGATGCGCGAAAAAGTCGTCGCACAAGCGGTCACCGTTACCGAAGTCATGGACTTCCCCGCCTGCCAAACCTGTTTCGTCTCGGACGCCGACGGAAACCGGTTCGCACTGCACCAGCGCAAGTCCAGCTAACCTCACACTTCGGGTGCCGGTCGCGAACGCTGCGCGCGCCGACGCAGAGCCGCTTCATACGCTCGCTGCAGCTTGAGCGCGACCGATTGCGGCTTGCCGCGCCGGGCCTTGCCCAAGTGCGCTTCGCGCAGCTCGGCCATGAACGCCTCCCACATGCGCGGACCGCCCTTCTCCAACAGTTCCGCGCGGATGGCCAACTCTTCGCTAACGGGCAGAAACCGGCGTCCCCACGCGCCGATCTGAGCCAGCACGGGAACGAGCGCGATGCCGCGTTCGGTCAGGCTGTACAGTACCTTTTGTTTGTGCGTCGCATCCTCGCCCTTGGTGATGATGCCTTGTTCGACGAGCGTCTGCAGCCGATCGGCCAACACGTTCGATGCGATGCCTTCTTCCGATTTCGTCAAGAGTTCGCGGAAGTGCCGGCGATTGCCGAAAATCATGTCCCGGATGACGAGCAGACTCCACTTGTCACCCAAAATCTCGAGCGTCAGATTGATCGGGCAACCGGAGCGGTGATCGTGCGGCAATAGGCTGCCTCCTCGCCGTTGCAGTGTCGCATATCCGATGCTATATTGCAACTAGTTGCAACCTGCAACGAAAGGAGAAGTTTCGATGAAGTACTTGTGCTTGGCCTACGGCGCCGAGGCAGATTGGCAGGCTCTCACGGCCGATGAGCAGCAGGCGCTGCTGGCCCAAGACGACGTTCACGTCGAAACCGTGGGCACGCTCGCGGCCGGCGGCGGCCAACCGATGCGGCATGATACGATCTTTCGCATCGCCTCGATCACCAAGCTGGTCACGGCCGTCGCAGCGATGATTCTGGTGGAAGAATGCAAGCTTCGGCTCGACGCATCGATCGAACCCTGGCTGCCCGAACTCGCCGATCGGCGCGTGCTGACGTCGCTCTCCGCACAGCTCGACGACACGGTGCCAGCACTGCGCGCGCTTACCCTGCGCGACTTGCTCACCTCCTGCATGGGCTTCGGCAGCGTTATGGCCATGCCCGGCACCTATCCGATTCAGAAGTTCATTCGCGAGTATCGCATCGGCGGCGACGGTCCGATGCTGCCGACGGACTATCCCCAAACCGATGAGTGGCTGCGCCGGCTGGGGTCGTTGCCGTGGCTGGCGCAGCCCGGCGAACGCTGGATGTACCAAGTCAGCAGCGATGTGCTCGGCGTGCTCGTCGCTCGCGTTTCGGGCCAATCGCTGGGCACGTTCATGCGCGAGCGCATCTTCGCGCCGCTCGGCATGCACGACACCGGCTTCCAGGTGCCGCCCGAAAAACGCACGCGTCTGTGCGGATTTTATGCGTTCGATCCTGCCGCCGGCAGGTTACAATCCGTCGACGACGTGAGCACCAGCGCATGGTACGGGCAGCCGCCGTTCGAATCGGGCGGCGGCGGGCTGGTCTCGACGATCGATGACTATTTTGCTTTTAGCCGCATGATGCTCGGCAAGGGCCGCGCCGGCGACGAACAGATCCTTTCCCGGTCGAGCATCGAGTTGATGACGGCGGATCAGCTTACGCCGGCGCAGCGTGCCGGCTGCGATATCTTTTTCGGCGCGTACGGCAGCTGGGGGTTGGGCCTGGGCGTAGACATCGCACGCGACGAGATCTTCCACAACCCGGGCCGCTTCGGCTGGGACGGCGGCTTCGGCACGTCGGCATATACCGATCCGGCGGAGGAAACCATCGGCATCCTGCTGACACAGCGCATGATCGATTCACCCGAACCGCCGTCGCTCTACACGGACTTCTGGACGTTGACGTACGGAGCGATTCGCTAGACGGCGCAGCGGTCACGCATCTCGGCCGCTTCGCCAGCATCGCGGGCAAGCGTTGCCGCCAAGGACATCAATGCCAAAAGAGGGCACACTGGTCGGGTCGGCCGCAATGACTTGACCGGCTCGTTCGCGAGCCGGCCTATGAGCGATCGCGCCACATTCGAGTTGAGGAGATTTTCGGGTGAATGTTCTTCTTCTGTCGATGCCGGACTCGTTCGAGCACATGCCGACCAGCGCCGTGCGCATGCCCAACGGCGCCCTGGTCTCGCTGGCGGGGAACGTCGATCCGCACCACCGGGTCGCGGTTGCCGATCTCATCTTGGTCCAAGGCCGCGTCCGTGAAACCGTCATCCGGCTGGTGAATGAATTTGCGCCCGACGTGGTCGGACTTTCGACGATGACCTTCCAGCGCAAGACGGCGTTCAAAATTGTCGAGCTCATCCGTTCGCTGCGTCCAAGCGTGCGGTTCGTCGTCGGCGGATACGATCCAAGCCTCGCGACCGAAGCGTATACCGACCCGGCCTGCGGCATCGATTTTATCGTGCGCGGTGAAGGTGAGCTGACCTTTCGCGAGCTGCTGCGCGCGATCGAAAACAGCACCGATTACGCTGCGATCGACGGCCTGTCGTATCGCACGGACACCGGCTTCGCTCACAACCCGGATCGTGCATTGAGCACGCTCGAAGGATCCGATATTCGGTTGCCCGCGCGGCGCAGCCGCGTGCTGCGCGGCTACACGCTGCTGGGCCGCCAAAGCGACGTCATCGAGACGTCGCGCGGCTGCACCTTCGATTGCAGTTTCTGCTCGATCATCGAGATGCGGGGCCGCAACTTCAATAAGTTTTCTTTCGACCGCGTGCTGGCCGACATCCGGGATGCCCGCGATCACGGCGCGCGCAGCATCTTCATCGTCGACGACAACCTGACGCTCAATATCAAACGATTCGAAGGCTTGTGCAACGCCATCATCGAGGCCGGACTCAACACGATCGACTACACCGTCCAGGCGATGACGTCGGCGATCGCCGACCACGGTGAGACGCTTGCGCCGCTGATGCGCAAGGCCGGGTTTCGCTATGTGTTTTTGGGCATTGAGAACGTCGTCGAGTCGGACCTGAGCTTTCTCCACGCGTCGTCCAAGAATACGAAGCACGAAAACGGCAAGCGCGCCGGAAATGCGGCACTCACCGCGATCGAACATCTTCATCGCAATAAGATGTACGTGCTTGGCGGCCTCATCGTCGGCAACCCGGAAGATACGCGCGAAAGCATCGAGGCCAACCTGACGTTCGCGCGGCGATTCATCGATTGGCCCTACATTCAGCATCCGACGCCGTATCCGCGCACGCCGATGACCAAGCAGCTCGCCGCCCTCGGCCTCATTACCTCCGATCGGCTCGAGGAATACGACGGCACGACGTCCGTCGTCGCCTGCGAAAACGTCAGCGGCGAAGAGATTGAATTCATGCGCTGGAGGGCCGAGCGGTGGATCAAAGCGCGCCACTGGTGGACGCTCGTGAAACACGATCCGCTGTTCATGGCGCGCAACATCAAGCGCATCTTTGATTTCAACTTCCGCGGTTCGACCGTCAAGACGTTCTTGGGACTCGAAGACGAACGGCTGGCCTTTTCGCGCTATCGCGGAATGCGCGCCGCCGAGCGCAATTATGTTTGAGTGTCCGCTGGGCCCGGATCCGTAAAGGCAGCGGACGCGAGGCTTTTCACGTGCGTGCCGACGTCCGCCGGCCAGGCGCCAACGTAACGCTCGAACCGCGCGCCGTCGGCGGCGAACAGCGCACGCGTCGCCTCTTCATAGCCCGTCAAATTGCCGGCGAGCGCCGACATGAAGCGGTACGCGACCTCTTGGGCATGCCGAACGCGGTCGCGACCGGCATTCGTCCAGCGTGCCTCTTCGACGAGTTTGCGGAGTGCGACGGAAGCACCACCGGGCTGGCGGTTGAGCCATTCCCAATGCCGCGGCAACAAGGTTACTTCCCGCGCGACGACACCGAGCTTCGGCCGTCCCGCCGAGCGCCGCGCGGTGACCGTCGCGCCGTCGGCGGTGCGGCGCATGCGGCGCTCCACGTCCTCACGGCTGCCCCGCACGTCGAGTTCGACTTGGCGGCTCGTAGCATCGTCGAAGACCAGCACGCTCGTGCGCTCGTCGCGATCGACGAATTCCTTCACGGCGATCGCGACGTCCGCGAGATTTCCAGATGCGATGCGCTGGAAACCGGCAAAAGCGGTGCAGGTAGGTTCGTCGGTCATAATGCGTCAATTATACCCGGGTAGAATCAGCAGGTCAAATTAAGAGGGGTTCGGAGCACGCTCGTATTCTGAAGGGCGCCTTTGACGAGCCCGCTTTCCGGCTTTCCTATTATCGATTCGTGCCGGCCGTGCGCGCGCAGGTCTAATTTCGCCGAGAAGCTCGGGGCTGGGAATACTCCGGAGCCTTCTCAGAAGCAACCGCTTACAAGAAAAGCGACCGACTCATTCACCGCCGCCTCTTCGCCAGCGAGCCGCCTTGGATGTTCCCCCAAGCACTCACGGGCAAGAAGTCTCGCTCGAGGTCGACGGCCGGCGAGCCGATGTTGCGGAAGTGAGACTTCGTACCATACGTCCTTTTGTCGCTCTGCTCCTAACGGTTCTATTGCATGGCTGCTCCGGCGCCGGAGGCCTCTTTGGGGGCTGTTCGCCACTTCAGTATCAACTCAACTTTCCGACGACCTCTGGGTATGCGGCGTCAGGCACGATCACATCCTCAACAAGCTGCTTTTCTTCAGCGCAGAGCAAAACATTCGCCGCACTCACTCCGATTGTCGGATCTGCGTATTCCGGGGTGTTGATGGCGGTCAAAAACGCGCAATTCCGGCGGCGAGCATCGCTCGCGCATTCTTGGCGTCGCTGAGCACCGAGGGATACTGGCAGGGGACAGGGCCCACGAGTAATGGGGAAGCCTCGCTTACCGCAGCGAGG
>JBEKHC010000008.1:0-78386 GCA_050012475.1 Candidatus Velthaea sp. | reverse complement strand
TAGATGTCGTGATGCGGCGGCGGCGAGATCAAGCCTTGGCCGGCCACCGCGCCGCGCAGGATCGCGATGTCGTGCGACACCTTGAAGCCGGGAATCTGGCCGCCTTCGCCGGGCTTCGAGCCCTGCGCCATCTTGATCTCGATCTCGTCGGCGCTCGCAAGGTATGTTGCGCCGACCCCGAACCGGCCCGACGCCACCTGCTTGATCGTACTGCGGCCCGAATCCGGCGTGCGCGCATAGCGCCGGGCTTGCTCTCCACCCTCGCCGGAATTGCTGAGCGAACCCAACCGCGCCGCGCCGATGGCAATGGTCTCATGAGCCTCGGGCGACAACGCACCGATCGACATCGCCGCGGTGACGAAGTGCTTGACGATCTCGCTCGCCGGCTGGATCGTTTCGAGATCCGAGGCGTCGCCGAGCGGCAGCGCCTCGACGAGGTCGCGCAACGTGATCGGCGGCCGGGCCTGCATCGCGTCGGAGAGCGCTTGGAACGCCTCGTAATCGCCGCGCATCGCGGAGGCGCGCAGCGTTTTGATGACGTTGGGGTCGAAGGCGTGACGAACGCCGTCGCGCCGGAACCGGAACAACCCGCGCTCCGGCGGCGAGCCGCCTTCGTCGGCCAGGATGCGCCACGCTCTGATATCTTCTTCCAGCTCATCGAAACCGACGGCCGGCACGTGGGCCTTCATGCCAGGGAAGCAGGTTCGCACGACGTCGCGGCCCAGCCCCAGCGACTCGAACGTCTGCGCGCCGACGTACGAACGCAGCGTGCAGATTCCCAGCTTGGCCATGATCTTGATCAGCCCGGTGCGAACCGTGCCCAGGAAGGAACTGCGCGTTCCACTTTGTTCGGCGGCGCGCAGGGCCAGCCACGGCGTTACCACGTTGGCGCCTGCGGAAATCACCGTTGCGAGCGAATGTGCGTCGCGAGCGAATCCGTCGGCGGCCGCAATCGAGGCGGCCATGCGCAGACCTGCGGCGGTCAAACGCTGATGGATCGCACCCGCGGCCAGCACGGCCGGGATCGGCACTTCAGCGTGCCGGTCGTCGAGCACGATGAACGATTTGCCGGCTTTGACCGCGTTCTCGGCATCTTCGCAGATGGCCGCGATGCAGGAAGAAAGCGACTTGCCCGCGCTGTCCAGTGGGATCGTGTGCTGCAGCAGCCGCGTATCGAAGCGCAGCGAGTCGAACGCCGTTTCGTCGAGGATCGCCGTCTCGAGCATCACGATCGAGCCGGGCGCCGGAACGTCACCATTGGTGTCGCCCGAACCGACCCACGCGCGCATGTCGAAGACGAATCCCTCGCGCAGCGAGTCGATCGGCGGATTCGTCACTTGAGCGAAGCGCTGGCGCAGAAACGCCGCGACCGGCAGCCGCCGTTCGAGAAACGCCGGCGACGCATCGTCGCCCATGGAAGAAACCGGTTCGCCGTTGCCCTGGGCGATGACGCCGATATTATCTTTGAGTTCTTCTTTGGTATAGCCGAAACGAATCAGATCGCGTTCGAGCAGCGCGTGGTCGTACGGCGGTGCTGCCGTTTCCGGCATCTCGAAATGCCACGAACGAACGACGGGCTGAAAATCGGCCCGCTCGCGGCGATCGGCCGAGAATGCCGCCGATTCGACCAGTTCGCCCGAAGCAAAGCGCACCACGATGCGTCCGCCGGGGCCCAAGCGGCCGCGTTTGATGATCGGATCGTCGCCGAAGTCGATCACGCCGGTTTCCGACGCGCACAGCACTTTGTCGGACGCCGTGCGGCACCAGCGCAGCGGACGGAAACCGCTGCGGTCGAGCGCCGCGCCGACGATATCGCCGTCGGTGAAGCACATCGCCGCCGGACCATCCCAGGGTTCGACGGTCGGGATGTGGGCATCGTAGTATGCGCGCAGTCGCTCGTCGTCCACCGCCGGCGAGAGCATCATGTCGATCGCGGCGTCAATCCGGTAGCCCGAGCCCACCATCGCGTCGACATTGGTATCGAAATCGTGCGAGTCGCTCGCCCAGCGCGGCGCGACGATGCCGCGCGCTTTCATCCACGCGCGGTTGCCGGTGATCGTATTGATCTCACCGTTGTGCGCGATGTAGTTGAACGGCTGAACCAACCGCCACTGCGGCGCGGTGTTGGTGCTGAAACGCTGATGAAAGACCGCGAACCGCGACGCAAACGCCGGGTCGCGCAAATCGGTGAAATACGCGCCGAGTTCGTTCGAAGAAAGCAGGCCCTTGTAGACCACCGTCGTCGGCGAAGCACTGACGAGTGTTGCCACCTCATCGTTTTCGCGCAGCACGCGGGTCACGGCACGGCGCACCACGCGCATGCGCTCGCGCACGTTTCCCGGACCCATATCGACGAGCAACTGCTCGTACGAGGGCGCCGAGTTACGCGCGAAGGCGCCCAGGACCGCCGGATCGACGTGCGGCGTGCGCCAACGCAGCGGAGCGACGTCATTGGCCCGAACCGCCCCTTCGACCTGAGCGCGGGTGGCCGCGGCGTCGTCGGTATCGCGCGGCAAATACAGGCAAATCGCGGCAACGTGGCGTTCGGGAACCCGAATGTGAGATTCGGCGAGTTCGCGCAGAAACAACGCGCGCGGCGTTTCGAGCAGCATTCCGGCGCCGTCGCCGGTGCGGCCGTCGGCGGCGCGAGCGCCACGATGAACCATCGCGCCGACGGCGTCAAGTGCCAGGCGTACGATATCGTGCGATGCTTTGTGGGTCAGATCAGCGAGAAAGCCGATACCGCAGGCGTCATGCTCGCGTTCGACGTCGGGGACGTTCATAGACCCACTATATTAGTCGATGACGCGACCCGAACCGTTATCCAAATGTCGAATCCGGGGCACATCTCGTATTATCGCTGCGACACCGGGTTTCGTGACCGCCTCATGCGCAGAAAACTTTTTTCAAACTTGACGTTTCTCCAAACAGCGCCAAGTCACGTCGACGCCGAGGTAGCGCAGCTTGGCCCCGGAGGATCGCCGTTGCCGACCGGTCCAAGGCACCACACCCGATCGGAGCCCCGGCTTTATCGCGGTCATCCCA
This sequence comes from Candidatus Velthaea sp., assembly GCA_050012475.1. GTDB lineage: Bacteria > Vulcanimicrobiota > Vulcanimicrobiia > Vulcanimicrobiales > Vulcanimicrobiaceae > Velthaea. The sequence goes on along the minus strand of JBEKHC010000008.1, from coordinate 75,341 downwards.
AGCGCTGGAAAGGCACGATTCCCGAGTTCGGCCAGACGCGCCCGGTTTCGTCGGCTCGTCGATGCGCGCAAACGAACAGTGGACATCGATGCGACGCAATCCGCGGATCGATGAACGCGTAATCGTCCGGCGCGCAGTCTGCCGCGCCCGCTGCGAATGCCGCCTTTACCGCTCGGGCACAAATCGAGCACTCGGGATTACCGCGTCAAATGTGCGCGACGGCGACCGCCAAATCCGTTGCGAACACCGGGCGCGGCCGCCATCAACGCGCGTCCCGGCGCGACGAGTTCGTCATGATAAGTCAACGGCAAATCGCGATCGGGTGCCGCCGCGCCGCGCGGCAGCGCTGCTTCTTTCGGTGAGCAAATGCTGCATCACCGCTGTCGCCTTCACCGCGTCGCAAAACAGCGCATTAAGAGAGAAGGTTTTCGTACTTTTCAACCGGCTAAACTGGGCGTTAGGGAAAGCACGCGATGCATCATTCATCGATCAACGAAGACAGCAACCCGGTCGCTCGAACCTGCGCAAATTCACGTCGATCGGGCGGCCGCGGTTCGTGCGCTCGAGCGAGCAACGCTGTCCGCTTCGTCGCGACGCGCATGAACACGGCATCGTTCGCGTGCTTTTGCACTGGCCTGCGTCCGGCCGTTGCTCGCCGGCGCAGCAGCGCGGGCACGCGCAGCGCGTTTAGGCCACGCCGGCCCGCTTGTCGACGCTGTGGCAAATGATGAGCTGCCGGCGGGCACTGCGCCCGTAGAGCGGCGTGCTCTCCTCGAACTGCGCCCCGCGGCCGCGCAGGATTTTGCGCCAAGAAGGCGTCGTTTCGATGGACACCGCATTTCCCGCGGCCTGAAATCGTTCGAGGGTCGCCAAGAAACGATCCAGACAGCCGTCGTTCATGGCCACGAGGTCGCGGACCAAAACGATGAGTTTCCGGCGTCCCGGGGCCGTCAAACCCGTGAACGCGTCGGTGAAGCTCTCGAGGAGCGAGCGATCCAAGATACCGATCAAGCGGACGGTGACGGGCGGCGCGAGCGTCGGCTCGACAACCGGAACGGACGGGGCAAGAATCATTTCTACTCCTCGATTGCTGATTGTTTTTTTCGAGGATACGCCGCGATTCTTACGTGCGGATGACAGTTGCCTTAGAATCGTATGAGATGCGAGGGGAGGGCTCGGCCGCGTCAGCCGCCGCGCTTTCCGAGCTCGACCATCATGCGATAGCCGATATCCAGCGCGCGTTCGTCGAGATCGAAGCTTGCGTTATGGTGCGGAACGGCGGTCGACTCGCCACCCCGCGAGCCGACGATAAAATACGCGCCCGGACGTTCGTTCTGCATGAACGACATGTCCTCGGCCCACATCACGATGTCGTGTTCGACGACGTTGTCCGCGCCGAGCTCCGCCGCGCCCACCGCGCGCACGACGTCGTTGACCGCCTTGTCGTTGACGGTCGGCGGGTACGACCAGTGGTAGTCGAATTGATACTCGACCCGCAGCGCGGCGGCGACCCCTTTGATGACGCGCTCCATCCGCTCGGGCATACTTCGGCGAACCTCCTCATCGAAGGCGCGCACGGTGCCTTTGAGGTGCGCGGTGTCCGGGATGACGTTGAAGGTCGTCCCGCTGCTGAACGCGCCGACCGTCACGACGGCCGGGTCTTTCGGCGCGATTTCGCGGCTGATCACCGTCTGCAGCAGGCTGACCACATGCGCGCCCGCGACGATGGGATCGAACGAAAGCTGCGGCATCGCCCCGTGACCGCCTTGGCCGCGGATGATCAGGTCGAATTCGTCGGCCGACGCGAAGAAGGGACCGTCGCGCACGCCGATCTTGCCGACGTCGAGCCCGCTGTACAGGTGCAGCGCGAACGTCCGCTCGACGTGCGGATTCTCGAGCACGCCGTCGTTGATCATCTTGAGCGCGCCGGCCTTGCCTTCTTCGCCCGGTTGAAAACAGAACACCAGCGTGCCGGGAACGTCGGCCCGCTGCGCGGCCAGCCGCTGGGCCGCGGCAAGCAAAATCGCGACGTGGCCGTCGTGCCCGCAGGCATGCATGATGCCGTCGTTTCGCGACCGGTAGGGCACGGCGTTCGATTCGAGGATCGGCAACCCGTCCATATCCGCACGCAGCAGCGTCACCGGGCCGGGCTTGCCGCCGACGAGCGTTCCGACGACTCCGGTTTCGCCGACGCCCGTGCGAATTTCGTCGAGCCCCAGCGGTGCGAGTTCGCGGGCCACGAACGCGGCGGTGGCGTGCTCGACCATTGAAAGCTCGGGATGCATGTGAAGGTGCCGCCGCAGCGCGACCATCTCGTCGTGGGGGATCGCCCCAAGTATCCTCGGCACCCCGCGCAGGTTCGGCGCTCCGCCGCCAGTACATCTCCGGGACGCTCTCTTAGGAGGCTGCGCAATGGGATGTCAGTCTGGCCCTCCGTTCGTCGCCCGAGCGAGCAGCGGCAACGGAAGGACCAGCCGGTGACCTGGGCACCGAGCTACGCGCACGGCGCCTCGCCGGTCCCGCTCAACGGTGCGCCGATCGGTGCGGCGTTGGACGACGTTGCCGCCCGTTTTCCCGACAACGAATGCGTGGTGAGCGTGCACCAGGACGTGCGCCTGACCTACGCCGCGATGCGGGACGTGACCGACCGGTTCGCGCGGGCGCTGGCTGCCCTCGGCGTCGAACGCGGCGATCGCGTCGGGATTTGGTCGCCCAACAATGTCGAATGGCTCATCACGCAGTTTGCCACGCCCAAGATCGGGGCGATCCTCGTCAACGTCAATCCCGCGTTCCGCTCCAGCGAAGTCGACTACGTGCTGCGTCAGAGCGGCGTGAGCGTGCTCGTAACGCTTGACCGTTATAAGTCCAGCGAATATTTAGCAATGGTGCGGGAGTTGCGCGCAACACTGCCGGCCATGCGTGAAGTGATCGTCATCGGCATCGATGTTCCGCTGCAGGCGGACGAGCGTTCGTGGGAAGACGCACTCGCGGGCGGCGAGGCGTATCCGGCCCAAGCGCTGCACGAGCGCGCGGCGCGCATCCAATGCGACGAGCCGATCAATATCCAATATACGTCCGGCACGACCGGCTGGCCCAAAGGCGCGACGCTCTCGCACCACAACGTGCTCAACAACGGCTTTTTCATCGGCGAAGGCTGCCGCTTCACCGCCGCCGACCGCGTGTGCATTCCGGTGCCCTTCTATCACTGCTTCGGCATGGTGCTGGGCAACCTGGCCTGCATCACGCACGGCGCCGCCATCGTCATTCCTGCGCCGACGTTTTCCCCTGCGGCATCGCTCGCCGCCGTTGCCCAAGAACGCTGTACCGCACTCTACGGCGTCCCCACGATGTTCATCGCCGAACTCGCCGAGCCGGATTTTGCGCGCTACGATCTTTCCTCGCTGCGCACCGGGATCATGGCCGGTTCGCCGTGTCCGGTCGAAGTGATGAAACGCGTCCAAACCGAGATGCACATGCCCGAGGTCACCATCTGCTACGGCATGACCGAAACGTCGCCGGTATCCACTCAGACCAGCGTCGACGATCCGCTCGAAAAACGAACGTCGACGGTCGGCCGCGTCCATCCGCACATCGAAGTCAAGATCGTCGACCGCGACGGCCGCGTCGTGCCGCGCGGAACGCCCGGCGAACTGTGCACGCGCGGTTACAGCGTAATGCTCGGGTATTGGGAAGATCCCGAGCAGACGGCGGCCGCGATCGATGCCGCGCGCTACATGCACACCGGCGACATCGCGGTGATGGACGACGAGGGATACGTCAACATCAGCGGCCGGATCAAAGACATGGTCATCCGCGGCGGCGAGAATATCTACCCGCGCGAAATCGAGGAGTTTCTGTACACCCATCCGGCGATCAAAGACGTCGCCGTGATCGGCGTGCCCGACGAACGCTATGGAGAGGCCTTGTGCGCCTGGATCATTCGCCACACGAACGCGGACGCCGGCGCCGACGCGATCGTCGCCTTTTGCGAGGACAAGATTGCGCGCTACAAGATCCCCGGCCACATTCTGTTCGTCGACGAGTTCCCGCTGACGGTTAGCGGCAAAGTCCAAAAATACAAAATGCGCGAACGATCGATCGAACTGCTGGGCTTGGGTGAGGCCGCCAAAGTCGTGACCGCGTAAACCGGCCGAACGCGAGCGCAGCACCGGATGGACGCCCTCGGCTTCGCTCGGATGATCGCCCTCGCTTCGCTGGGTACGCCACAGCTGCGGCGACGGGCTGGGCGTAGCGCAGCTTCCTAAAGGGGGTGCGGCCGTTGCACCGGCTAAGACGCTGCGATGCGAACGGTGGACGTCGGACTGATCGGTTATGGTTTCGCCGGCTCGACGTTTCACGCGCCGATCATCAAGGCAGTGCCGAGTCTTTCGCTCGTCAAAGTCTCTACCAGCCGGACGGGCGACGTAGCGCGCGATCTGCCGCAAGCCGCGGCCGTTGCCGCGCCCCAGGCAATCTTCGCCGATCCCGCGATCGAACTCGTGGTGATCGCAACCCCGAACGCGACCCACGCCGATCTTGCGCGGCAAGCACTGGAGGCCGGCAAGCACGTGGTCATCGACAAGCCGATGACCACGACAAGCGCCGTCGCCGATGAACTCATTGGGCTGGCAGCCCAGCGCGGCCGGTTGCTCAGCGTCTACCAAAATCGGCGTTGGGATAATGACTTTCTGACCATCCGCAGCCTCATCGGCGCCGGCCGGCTGGGCCGAGTGTACGGCTACGAAGCCCACTTCGACCGTTTCCGGCCGGCCATCAAGCCGGGTTGGCGCGAAGTGCCGCAGGCCGGATCGGGCGTCTTGTTCGACCTCGGATCGCATCTGATCGATCAAGCGCTGACGCTGTTCGGGATGCCCGAAACGGTGACCGCCGACGTACTCGCGCAGCGTCCCGAAGCCCTCGTCGACGACTACTTCCATCTCGTGCTGGGCTACGGCGAACGCCGCGCAATCCTGCATTCATCGACGCTCGTGCGCGAGCCCGGACCGCATTTCGTCGTGCACGGGGACGCCGGCAGCTTCGTCAAGTACGGCATGGATCCACAGGAAGCGGCGCTCAAAGCCGGGCAGGTACCCGGCACGCCGGACTGGGGCCTCGACGATCCCGCGACGTACGGTACGCTGGTGAACGCCGCCGGCGAGCGCGAGACGATCGTCACGCTGCCCGGTGCCTACGTCTCATTCTACGCCGAGATGGCCGCAGCGATCGCCGACGGCACGCCGGTCCCCGTCTCCGCACGCTCGGCGCGCGACACCGTCGCCGTTATCGAACTCGCGCGTCAAAGCGCGGTCGAACGCTGCACGATCGTCGCGTAACCGCGACGTTAGCCCAGAAGGCGGCGTTTGCGCAGCATTGCCGGACGTGAAACGGCCCGGCGCTCGCGCCTTTCGACCGGGGCGTGCCCCGCCGTCGCAGCCTCGTAGGCGACGGCCAGGACGGCGACGTCGTCTCCTTTGACGTTTCCGCTGCGCTGCTGCAGCGCCGCGACCAGCGACTCGGGCACAGCCGCAACGTCGTCCGGTGCGGCTGCGATCCAGCGGGCAAGTCCCGCAGCGCCGAGCAGCCGCCGCTGGCGATCCCGGCTCTCGGTCATCCCGTCGGTCGTCCAAACCAGCATGTCTCCGGATTCGAGCCGCACGACGTCACTGCTATAAGCACTGTAGGCCGCGGCACCGATGATCGGGCCGGTCGGCTCGAGCATCGTCAAGCGCCCGCTGCGGCGACGGATGAAAGCCGGCTCGTGTCCGGCGCTGGCATAGCGCACTTCGCCGGTCTGCGAATCGATGACACCCAAAATAAGGACCACGAACGCTTCATCGTCTTTGACGGTGCGGAAATACATCGCGTTGAACTTCGCCAGAACCACAGCCGGGTCGCCGTCGTTCTCGAGTGCCAGCGTTCGAATCGCGTAGCGGATGAACGCCGTTTGCGCAGCGGCCTGCGCGCCACGTCCGCAGACGTCGGCGACGAGCACCAATGCGAACCGCGCGTCGAGTTCGTACACGTCGACGATGTCGCCGCCGTCAATACCCGGCGTTTCCGACAGCACCGCCGAACCGATCGACAAACCGGGCAGCTGCATAGCCGGAGCGGCGAACTGCTGCGCGGCGGCCTGCCCGCGGTCGGACGGACGATGGACGCAGGCGCGAACACCGGCGCTCACCGCTGCCGCGCCTAACACAAAATCGATGACTGTTCGCGCGTCCACCGGTGCGTCGATCCTTTCCCGCAAGTTTGCCGCGGCCATTCGTGTTCCGGCCGAGAAAATAAGCGCCTTGCGTCGTTCGGAGCGAAACCCCGGGACTTACGACTTAACGTTTTCTTCGCCCGCATTCGTTCGCGCACACGTCGACCAAGAATTCGCATCCGGCACAGCGCCGAAGGAACTCATGCTTCGAGTCGAGTGCCCGCCCGAGAAAAGATCTTGTCGAGAAAAGATCTTGTGTTGTACGTAAAGAGATATCGGCTTTACGAACGCAGATGTTAAGGGCCGACCCGCGGCGCCGCCGGGGTGAAAGCGGCGCTCGCTGCTTCGACCCGACGACCGTTGGGGAAAAAAGAACCGGCGATGTGCGCAGGACTTGCGCGCGTGCTCGCGGAGTATCCGCCGTTCGTTCCTCCTTTCCGCGAGGTTGTGCATGCCGAAAACGGTGACGTCCAGCGCGGGATCGCTCGAGCGGCGCGGCCTGACCGACGAGCAACTCGTCGCAATGCTGCGCAACATGCTCCTGCAGCGTCAAATCGACAATCGCGGCTTTCAGCTCAACCGTCAGGGCAAGATTTCCTTTGCGCTGGGCTCCGAAGGTCACGAAGCACTGCAAGCGGGCGCCGCGATGGCGTTCGTGCGCGGAAAAGACCTCCTGGCTCCGTACTATCGTGATTTGGGTCTCGTGCTGGGTATCGGCGTGACGCCGTTGGAGATGCTGCTCTCGCTGTTCGCGCGGGCCGACGACGCGTCGGGCGGACGCCAATTTCCAAATCACTATACCAATCGCGAACACGGGGTGCTGTCGATCAGCTCGATCATCGCCGGCCACTGTCCGCACGCCGTCGGTGCCGCGTATGCGATCAAACTGCGGCGCGAAGCCGGCCGGGCGGTGCTCGTCGCAACCGGCGAAGGTGCCACGAGCGAGGGCGAATGGCACGAGTCGGTCAATTTCGCAGCCGTGCACAAGTTGCCGATCGTCTTCCTGGTAGAAAACAACAGCTATGCGATCTCGACGCCGCAGCGCGCGCAGATGGCGATCGCCAACGTGGCCGACAAAGCGGCCGGCTACGGGATTCCCGGGACGGTGTGCGACGGCTTGGACCCGATCGCAACGTATGCCGCGGTGAAGGCCGGGCTCGACCGCGCGCGCACCGGCGGCGGACCCACGCTCGTCGAGGGCAAGTGCTACCGCTTTCTCTCGCACTCGACCGACGACGACGACCGCGCGTACCGCGACCGCGCCGCCATTGCCGAGGCGCGCAAGCACGATCCGCTGCCGGCGTTCGAGCGCGTACTCGCTGACGCCGGCGTTCTCGATCAAGCGGGCGCCAAACAGCTGCGCGCTGAGGTGTTGCGCGAAACGAACGCCGCGACGGATGCCGCCGAGGCGCTGCCCTATCCTCAAGCCGCCGACCTGTACACGCACGTCTACGCCGGAGCGTACGAACCTTGGCAGTGATGAACAACGTCGATGCGGTGCGCGCGACGCTCTACGATGCGCTACGCAACGACGAGCGGACGCTCATCCTGGGCGAGGACGTCGGCGCGCGCGGCAACGTCTTCCTGATCACCAAGGGATTTCTCGAAGAGTTCGGGCCGGAGCGCATCATCGACACGCCGCTGGCCGAAGCGTCGATCGTAGGCGTTGCGATCGGGATGGCGATGGAAGGCCTGCGTCCGATCGCCGAAATCCAGTTCGCCGATTTCATCTATCCCGCGTTCAATCAAATCGTCGGCGAGGCGGCGAAAACGCGTTACCGCTCCAAGGGCGACTACAGTTGCCCGCTCGTGATTCGGACGCCTTATGGGGGCGGCGTGCGCGGAGCGCTCTCCCACTCGGTGTCGGTCGAAGCACTCTTTTACCACGTTCCGGGACTGAAGATTTTGGCCCCATCATCGCCCGCGGATATCAAAGGGCTGCTAACCGCGGCGATCGAGGATCCCGATCCGGTGTTGTTCCTCGAACACAAAAAAACGTACCGCTCCGTCAAAGGCGAGGTACCCGAGGGACGCTACGTCCTGCCGATCGGCAAGGCCGACGTCAAAAAGCCGGGCACCGATCTCAGCGTCGTGTCGTACGGGTATAACGTGCATCAAGCCGTCGATGCCGCCAATCGGCTCGAAGGCGAGGGCATCGCGGTCGAAGTGATCGATCTGCGCTCGATCCGGCCGATGGACAAAGGCACGATCCTGACCAGCGTGCGCAAAACGCGCAAACTGTTGATCATTCACGAAGACAACAAGTTTGGCGGGATTGGCGCAGAGATTGCGGCGATGGTCGCGGAAGAGGCGTTGTTCGATCTCGATGCGCCGATCCGCCGGCTCTGCGGGCCGGACGTTCCGGCGATGGGATACGCGATCACGTTGGAAGAGGAATTCATGATCTCGACCGATCGCATGGTTCGCGCGATGCGCGAGTTGGCCCAATTTTAAGCCGATGCCGACCACGATCACGATGCCGCAACTGGGCGAGACGGTAACCGAAGGAACCGTCGCGCAGTGGCTCAAGAAAGTCGGCGACAGCGTCGAGAAATACGAAGCCTTCGTCGAAGTCTCGACCGACAAAGTGAATGCCGAAGTGCCCTCGCCAGTCAGCGGTACGATCCGCGAATTGATCGTTGGCGAAGGCGAGACCGTGCCGACCGGCGCACCGATCGCGATCATCGACGAGGTCGGCGCACCGGCGGCCGAAGCGCCGGTCAACGAAGCGCCGGCGATGCGCACGGGGCCGGCCGCCAAAGCACCCGCGGTGCGCTCCGGACCGGAGAACGGCAAACCCGCGGGCTCGAACGGCGCGCTGCGCAGCGCCTCCCCGGCGGTGCGCCGGCTGGCCCGCGAGTTCGCGATCGACGTGAGCGTGCTGCGCGGCACGGGCACCGGCGGCCGCGTCACCGCGCGCGACGTCGTGGCAGCTGCGGGCGCGACCGGCGGCACCCCCACCAAGACTGGAACGCCTGCTCCTACGCCCGCCCCCGTGTCCGCTCCGGCGCCGGCGAGCCGTCCGGCGCTCGCCGTGCCCGTTCCGGGCGAACTGCTGCCGCTCACCCAAGCGCGACGCATCATCGCGCAACGGATGGTCGAGTCGAAGCAAACGGCACCGCATGCCTGGACGATGGTCGAAGTCGACGTCACCAATCTCTGGGCCTGGCGCAACAACGAAAAAGACGCGTTCGAGCGCGCCCACGGCGTCAAGCTGACGCTGCTGCCCTTCTTCATGCGCGCCGCGATCGAGGCACTGCGGGCGTTTCCGCTCATGAACGCAAGCTTCACGCCCGACGGGATCCGCGTTCACAAAGACGTGCACGTGGGAATGGCGGTGGCGGTCGACGGAAATCTGCTCGTCCCGGTCATCCGCGCCGCCGACGGACTGTCGATCAGAGGGCTGGCCCTCGCTGCGGGCGAGCTGGTCGAACGCGCGCGCCGCGGCCGCCTCGGGGCCGACGACTTGAGCGGCGGAACGTTCACGGTGAACAACACGGGGGCGAACGGCTCGATTCTCTCGGCCCCGATCCTGGTCACCGGCCAAGCCGGGATCGTCACGATGGAAGCCGTCGTGCGGCGGCCGGTCGTGCGCCACGACGACGCGATCGCGATTCGCTCGATGATGAACGTCTGTCTGTCGCTCGATCACCGGGTCGTCGACGGCGCCGTCGCTTCCGGCTTCTTGGCCGATCTCAAACGCCGGCTCGAAGCGATGGGCCCGGCCGGCGCACTTTAACCTGAACCGCCGCTGGTTCGCGCCGCTGATTCTGGCGGTCGCGGTGTTGGCCGCGCGGCCGGCCGGCGCGGCGTACGACGATCCGCCGCGCAATCTCATTCCTTCGAGCACGACACTGGCCCATGTCCGGGCCGAGTTCCGGCGCGCCCATCTCGGGCTGCGGACCAAAAATGCAACGCTCATCGAGGAATGGCGGCTGCTGCAGGACGGGCAGACGGGCAGCTTTCGCGTGCATCGCTTGGGCCGCGATTACCGCGAGACCACGACGCTCGGCCCGCTCGTCTACGAAAACGGGATGCACGACGGCGTGCGCTGGCAGCAGAACCGTAACGGCATCACTTTTGCGTACTCCGGATTTCACGAGCGCGACGAGATCTCCCAGAAAGTGTGGGACTCCAATAACGAACGCGACGCGCGGCTGATCGGCGAGTCGGTGCCGCTCAATGCATTCGTCGTCGAGCTCGATCCGCCGAACGGGCGGCATCAGTGGCTGTTCATCGACAAACAAAGCGGCCAGATCGTGCGCTCGGATAAACTCGAACGCAACCGCCGCTTCATCACCACCTACGACGATTTCAAGCCCTTCGACGGCGAGTTGTTGCCCAATCACATCCGGACCGTCGATTCGCTGGGGAACGAGCGCGAGCAGACGCTCGTTTCGCGCTCTCTCGACACGACGCCCGATCCCGGCGACGTGGCGATCGTGCCGACGCGTCGATCGCTCGTCGAGTTCCCGCCCGGCTTTTCGAGCGTGCGCTTACCGGTGCGCATGGTGAACGGACTGCTGGTCGTGCGCGTCACCCTCAACGGGCGGCCGCTGGATTTCTTGTTGGACTCCGGCGCCGCCGGCATCGTCATTGACCCGATCGTCGCTGAGAGTTTGGGATTGGAACGCTACGGCGAACGCATCGGCGCGACCATTGGTCCGTTCCCCGAAACGACCGCGATCGTTTCCTCGATGAGCGTTGGGCTGCTGCGCATGCGCAACGTGGTGGCGCGCGTCGTGTCGATCCCGTTTCGAGCCGACGACCGCACCCGAATCACGGGCCTGCTCGGCTTCGACTTCTTTGCCGAGATCGTCGTGCACATCGATGCCGAACGCGGCGTGTTCGAGGCGCTGCATCCCACGGCGTTCCGCCCGCCGGCCGATCTGACGGCCATCCCGTTGGGTTTGGACGACAAGCAGCCCGCGGTGCGGATCAAGATCGGTCCGGTGGCTGCGCGCGTCGTCCTCGACACCGGCGCCAACCGGACCGTGCTGGAATCGGCGTTCGCCGAGCGGCTCGATCCGGCGGACGCGGCCGGAGCGCTTGGGCCGGCTCGCTTTCGCGGCGTCGGCGGGATCGGAAGCGCCGAAACCTCGCACGTGAAGGATCTCGAATTCGCCGGCGTCTCGTTCCCGGAAACCCTCGTCGACATCTCGGCTGCGGACCTTGGCTTCGAGGATGTCGACGGGTTGCTGGGCACCGATCTGATGCGCGACTTCGACCTCTTCTTTGACTATCGAACGGCCACGGTGTACGCGCGGCACGACAATCATCAGGAATGAGCGGTAGCCGGCAGCGGCGCGCACCCGGCGTCCCGAACGGGGCGCGGGGGGGATTCACACTTGTCCGTATCCGCTTGCGCCGCCGTTATCTTCGACATGGACGGCGTCATCATCGACTCCGAGGAGAACTGGGAACGCGCGCGGCTGGCGGTCGTTGCGCAGTTCGGCGGGACGTATCATCCGGTGATGGCGCAAGATCTGATGGGGATGAGCCCGCCCGAATGGTCGGTGTACCTCCGCGACCGGGTGGGGATACCGCTTTCCGCCGAAGCGATCCGGCGCGAAGTGACCCGCCAGCTGGAGGCCGATTACGAGCGCGACCAGCCTTTTTTCCCCGGCGCAGTCGATGCGGTGCGCGCGGTGAGCCGGCGTTGGCCGGTCGCGATCGCGTCCTCGTCGGGTCGCGAGCTGATCGATTTGGTCGTCCGGCTCGCCGGACTGGGCGACGCCGTTACCGTGAGCGTGTCCGCAGCCGAAGCCGGCCGCGGGAAGCCGGCTCCCGATGTCTACCTTCGGGCGGCCGAACTGCTGGGGGCGTCCCCGCCGGCGTGCGCGGCGGTCGAGGACTCGTCCAACGGCATTCGGGCCGGCAAAAATGCCGGGATGCGCGTGATCGCCATTCCCACCGCCGCCTTTCCGGCGGCACCTGAGGCGCTCGCCCTGGCCGATGCGGTCCTGCCGTCGATCCGCGACCTCACGCCGGCGGCGATCGAAGCGGCCTTCGGCTAACGCCGCGCGGTCAATTCGGCCGAATCAGCCAGCTCACGACTTCGGGAAAGACCACCGTCCAAGCGTCGGGTTCGGGCTCTTCAGCCCACGATTCGCAGATGTCGTAGAGCGGTTCACTTACCACGAATACATCCATGTCGACAGCTTTCTTTTGCAGTGAAATGCGGACTACTCTACCATCGGCCGACGCATGGCGGAAACGAAGGGAGTTCACCCCGAAAGCTAGGAGTATTAGATCCTCATCCAAAAAGTCAGAGGTCCCGATCCAATGTGACGCCGCGCATTCCTTATAGGATCAACGGAGGCGCAAGATCGCTGCAATGTTGGCTGCCGGGTCGAGCTGCGGAACGATCGCCCCTGACGGCGAGGTCAGCAGCGAGGTAACACCCGGGCCGTGTCCGGCAATGAACGACCGGCCGTGGGCGACGATCCCGATGCTCACTGCCCCGGTGCGAAAGATGCGCCCGAAGCGATGATCGGCATCGGTGATGGCGACGATGTCGCCGAAGCGCAAGTCGTCCAGGCCGAATTCGGCGACCATCTGCGGATCGAAGGTCTGGATGTCGTAGTCGCCCCGCGCGACCGTCGCCCGGCCCAGACCCGAACCCATGATCGCCGCCGGGACGATCTTGGCGACCGGCACCACCAGCGCCCCATCCCTGGACGTGATACCGAGCCGCTCGAAAAAATCGGGATCGCAGTTGAACACCGCGACGTCGCCGGCATCGCGAAGCTCGAACCCGACGCCGACGGCCCGAATGCCGATCTTATCGCCGATCGTGAGCTTGGCCATCACGCGCTCGTTGAAATCAACCATCACGTGCTCGACCCCGCCGTGCTTGCCGGTCACGACGCCGGTCTCGCTTTTCGCGTCGCCCGACAGCACGGTCGCTTTGTTGCCGACGCAGGACAAGACGCAAAAGCCGACATTGACCCGTTCGTCTTTCGCGCGCACGCTGACGGCGGGTTCGATGTGATCGCCGACCGGCGTGAACGCGTTATCGCCGACGCGGACGTTAAGACAAATGCCGCCGACGGACGGCAAAATGCGCGGCCGCCCGTCGGCGCCGACGTCGTACAGCGACGACGGAACCGACGCCGGCGCGATCTCGCCTTGGACGTGCATGGCAACGAGGTTGGCCCGATTGGACGAGAGCATTTGGCGCCGCGTTCGGGGTCGCCGCCGCGGCGCCCCGTCTGCGCCGGGATGCCCTCGGGGCTCGAGCGGTGAAATCGTACGGCGGTGCAGATCCGCAAGCAGTTCAAATTTGAGGCAGCGCACGTGCTGCCGTACCATCAGGGCAAATGTTCGCGACTTCACGGCCACTCGTATCGGCTCGACGTCACCCTGGAGGGCCCGCTGGCCGATGACGGTCCGGCGGCCGGCATGATCGTCGACTTCGAGGCCCTCTCGCGGGTCGTGAAGGCCGGCGTCATCGGCGAACTCGACCATCGCTCGCTCAATGAAGTCGTGCCCAACCCGACCTCCGAAAACGTCGTCGTTTGGATCTGGCGGCGGCTGGCGCCCGAGTTTCCCCAACTGGTCGAACTCGTGCTGTGGGAGACGGCGACGGCCTGCGCGATCCTGCGCCGCGGCGACCCGCTGGCCGCGCCGTTGGACCCCGAGTGACGATGCTCGGCCTCGCGGAGATCTTTTACAGCGTGCAGGGCGAGGGGGCGTGGACCGGGACCCCGGCGGTCTTCGTGCGGCTGGCAGGCTGCAATCTGGCCTGCGATTTTTGCGACACGGATTACGCGCTGCACTTTCTGGCCGCAATTCCGGACGTGGTGGCGCAGGTTCGCGCCGCCGGCGGCGACTGCCCGATGGTCGTGCTGACCGGCGGCGAACCGTTGGCCCAAACGCAGACGCCGGCGCTGATCGCCGCATTGCAGGCCGACGGCCGGCGGGTGCACATCGAAACGAACGGCACGATCGACGTCGTGCTTCCCGCCGGCGTTTGGCTGACGGTATCGCCGAAGGAACGGCTACATCCGGCGATGGCGGCGCGCGCCGACGAGGTCAAGCTCATCGTCGACGGCCGCGTCCCGGTCGAATGGGTCGACGCATTTCCGGCCACGACCCCGATTGCGCTGCAGCCCGAGGGCAACAAAGCGGCCAACGTCGAGCTCGCGCTGGCTGCCGCCAAGAACAACCCGGCGCGCTTTCGGCTCTCGCTGCAAACGCACAAATTCATCGGCGTGCGATGATCCTCGTCGTCTGTGCGGTGGCGGAGGAACTCGACGGCTTCGCCCGGCCCGACGTCGACGTCGTGTGCGTCGGTATCGGACCGGTCGAAGCGGCGCTTGGCACGCTGCGCGCGCTCGCCGCCAAACCGTATGCGTTGGCGATCAACGCCGGCATCGCCGGCGGTTTCGCGGGCCGCGCGCCGATCGGCAGCGCCGTCGCGGTAACCGTCGAGCGCTATCTGGAGATCGGGCGGGAAGACGGCGGGGCAATCGTGCTGCCCCCCGGAGTGCGCGTCGAAGCGACGTGCGCGGCTGACGCCGGACTGCTCGAACGCTATCGGTCACGCTTGCCGAAAGCCGTTTTCGGCACCGGCATCACTTCGGCGACAATCACGACCTCGGCGGCCCGCAGCGCCGAATTGGCGACTCGCTACGCGCCCGAGACCGAATCGATGGAGGGCTTTTCGGTGCTGCGCGCCGCTGCGGTCGCGGGCGTCGCCGCAGTCGAATTGCGCGGCATTTCCAATATCGTCGGCGACCCGATCGGCGGCTGGGATTTTCGGGCCGGCTCGACCGCCGCTGTCCGCGCGCTGACCGACTTCCTGACCGCCGTCGAAGAAACCACATGATGTATTCGCTGGCCTATTCGCCCTGCCCCAACGACACCTACATTTTCGCGGCGCTGACCAACGGGTTGTTGCCCGGGGAGCCCGCGGTTCGGGTCGTGCTCGATGACGTCGAGGCGCTCAACCGCGCGGCCCGCGAGAGCCGCCACGAGCTCACGAAGGTCTCGTACGGCGCGATCCCGTTCTTGTCGGCAGCGTACCGGATCCTGCGCGCGGGCGGAGCATTGGGACGCGGCTGCGGCCCGCTCGTGGTCGCGAAAACGGCCCGCGGCCTCGCGAGCTTCGACGCCGACGCAGTGTTCGCGATCCCGGGCCGGATGACGACGGCGTATCTGCTGCTGCGGCTTGCGCTCGGGCGCGAACCGCAGGTGAAGGTGGTGCGTTTCGACGCCATCGTCGCGGCGGTCGCCGCCGGCGAAGCCGACGCCGGCCTTATCATCCACGAATCGCGCTTCACCTATGCCGAGGCGGGCCTAGCGTGCGTCGTGGATTTGGGCGACTGGTGGGAAGCAGCCACCGGCGATCCGATCCCGCTCGGGGCGATCCTCGTTCGCCGCGACATCGACGACGCTGCGGCACGCCGCATCGATGCGTCGATCCGGCGCAGCCTGCAGTTCGCCCGCACCCGCGAGCCGGAGATCATCGACTACGTGCGGGCCCACGCTTTCGAGATGGACGACGCCGTCATGCGCGCTCACATCGGCTTGTATGTGAACGAATACAGCGACGATGTCGGATCGGCGGGGATCGCCGCGGTCAACGAGCTCTTCACGCGCGCCGCCGCCGCCGGACTCATTCCGCCGGCCGCAACGCCGTCGTTCGTTTAACGGCGCGCCTTGACGTGATACATGGCCTGATCGGCGCGATCGATGAGTTCGCCCGGATCTGCGCCGTCGGCCGGAAACGAACTGATGCCGATGCTCGCGCCGATCGTTACCGGCGTGCCGTTGACGTCGATCGGGGCGGCGATCGCACGGCCTAACCGCGAGCGGATATCGGCGGCGTCGGCGACGGCATCCTCGGTCGCGCATACCAGCACGAATTCATCGCCGCCGACGCGGCTGGCCGTATCACTGCGGCGCGTGCAGCCCGCGATGCGGATCGCAACTTCGCTAAGCACCCGGTCGCCGGCGGCATGGCCCATGATGTCGTTGATCGCTTTGAAATGATCGAGATCCAAGAAGATCACCAGCACCTGGGTGCCTGCGCGCTCGGCGTGCGCAAGCGCCGCGGCGATCCGGTCCATCAACAGCAAGCGATTCGGCAACTGCGTAAGCGCATCGTGAAGCGCCAAATGATGGAACCGCTCGGACTCCGCAGCCTGGTCGGCGGCATCCTCGGCAAGCCGGGCGTATTTCGCTTTGAGCTCCGCGAGTTCGCGCTGCAACCGGGCGTTTTCGCGGGCCAGGTCGGCCATGGACGTGAACTTCACGCTGGGTGCGAAGCTCGCGTCCGAACCGGCGGTCGAGCCTCCGGCGGATCGCCAATCGACGCTCAGCGCGCGCCGGATCGTTGCACCCATCCGCGGCAGGACAAGCGGTGCCAGCACGCCCGGCACGACGGCCGGAAGGTGCCCGCTGTGTGAAGCGTTCAGCGTTCCGTCATGCAACAGTGCGACCGCTGCGGATAACGTCCGTGCCAGCACCGTCGATACATCGCCAACCCGCATATTTTTCTCTATCCGGCTAAACTTACCGAGCTCCAAGCCTGCTTCTCCATAAGGCGCCCATTGAGGCGGCTCAAAATACCCTGCTCTCCGTCAATCGGTCACGGCATATCAGGACTTAACGCAGGGTATGCCAGTGTGAGGCACGTCGCTTTTTCTCCCTCGGCTTGCCTTGCTTCCGGGCGTGACGAACTCGATGCGGCGCCCGTTTGCGGTTGGTATGCGACTCCCCAACCGCGCGCTTGCGGCGCTCCTCATCGCGCTCGCCCTCTGTGCTTTCCGAGCCAGCCCGCTGCGCGCCGACGACCCGGCCGGGCCGGTCCTGCTCGGCGACGACGTCTTCTTGGCCGGCGCCTGGCATGAGTTGGGCGACCGCTGCATCGGCATCGTCACGAACGCCAGCGGCGTCACGTCCGACGGCCGGAATTTCGTCGACGCCGTGCGCGCGCACGGACATATCTGCGTGCGCGCGCTGTTTGCTCCCGAACATGGTCTGCGCGGCGATCGCCCCGCCGGCTCGTACGTTCCGTCCTATACCGACGAACACACGGGCTTGCCGGTCTACAGCCTGTACGGCGCAACGCGCCACCCGTCGGCAGCCATGCTCGACGGCATCGACGTGCTGGTGTTCGACATTCAGGACGTAGGCGCACGGCCGTACACCTTCGCATCGACGATGGCCTACGTGATGCAGAGCGCGGCGGCGGCCGGCAAAGAGATCTGGGTTCTCGACCGGCCCAATCCCGTCGGCGGGACGCTCGTCGAAGGACCGGTGCTCGATCCGCGGTTCAAGTCGTTCGTGGGGCTGTATCCGATACCCGAACGCCCCGGGATGACCATCGGCGAGCTGGCGCGCTTGTTCAACGATCGATTCGCAATCGGCGCGAACCTCAAGGTCATCCCGATGCGCGGCTGGCGCCGCGACATGGTTTGGGACCAGACCGGGCTGCGGTGGACGGCGACGTCGCCCAACATCCCGTACGCGAAGACGGCACTGGTGTATCTCGCGACCGGGCTCATCGACGAGGCCGGATTGAACAACGGCGTGGGCAGCGACAAACCGTTCGAGCGGGCGGGCACATTGGGCATGGACGGCCCGGCGTACGCGGCGGCACTCAACGCGCGCCATGTTCCGGGGGTGCATTTCGAGCCGGCGGCGTGGACGCCGCACGCCGGCTTTTGGAAAGGCCGGCAGCTTTCGGGCGTCGAGATCGATATCGACGATGCACACGCCTTCCCCAGCGTGCGCACCGCGATCGAACTGCTCTGCGCGGCCCGCGATCTGGGGCCGTACGTCCGCATTCATAACGCGCTCACGCTCGATCGCGATTGGGGGACCGACACCGTGCGCCGGCGCGTTCTCGCCGGCGAATCGCCCGACGAGATCGTGCGCGCGGCACAAGCCAACGTGCCGGCGTTCCTCGCGCTGCGCGACAAGTATTTGCTGTACTGAGTCGGGCGTTAGGTCGCGGGCAGCGCGTCGGTTCCTAGACGCAAAATCGTCGCCGCCCCTTTGCGCGGCCGCAACTCGAACGTTTTGCCGAGCACCGCCGCGGCGGCACTCGTCCCGACGACTTCAGACAGCTTCTTGGCCGGTTCGTCGATAAACGTGGCAACGTTCCAGCCGCCGCCGCGCAGCGCACCGACGACCGTGGTTGCGAACGCCGGCGTGCCGGTCGCGTTCGACACGAGCACGACGTCTTGCGGCGGATCGTTCTTGGCGAACAGCAGTCTGCCGATGATATGCGCCCAGCGCTCGTCGACGATGACGACCGATGCATCGCCGACCGTATCCGGACGGCTGGGCAGCGTCAACGTGCGCACGTTGTCCTGCGGAACACCGCGGTACAATTCGACGAGGGCTTGCAGCTGCGCGTCGTTGAGCGAGGTCTTAACGTCCGCGCGCGCCAGCGCCACCAAGCGCGGCACTTTCGGCCAATTTTGCGGCTGCCCCAGCTCGCGAACGATCTCGCGCATGACCTGCTGCTGACGCCGCATCCGGCCGAAATCGGACTCCGCGTCGTGCCGGAAGCGCATGTACTGCATGACGCCGCCGCCGGTGAGAAACTGCTCGCCTTTTTTGAGGTGAATGTGCAAGTCGCCGTAGTTGTCGTCGTAATTCATGGCGGTTTCGACATTGACGTTGAGGCCGCCGATCGCATCGACGATCTGCTTGGCGCCTTGCGGATCGACCGCCAGCGTCGCGTCGATCGGCACGCCGGTGAGTGCGGTGACGGCGCGCGCCGTGCCGGCCGCGCCGCCGAAGGCGAACGCGCTGTTGATCTTCATGTGCCCGTGATGCGGTACGCCGACCCAAGTGTCGCGCGGGATCGACATCAGCGTGCCCGTACGGCGCTCGAGATCGAGATGCGCCAGCACGATCGTGTCGGTGGTGGCTTCGTCGGCTTGGTCACCGACGATGAGCACGTTGAGCCGCCGGCGATGGAACTCTGCCTCCACGTCATGCTGCGCAAGGCCGATCGAGACATTCTCGGCGAGCGAGCGGTGAAAGATCGCAAAGCCGCCGGCCACCAGTGCCAGCACGGCAAAAACAGCCGCCACGAGCGAAACGACCGTGCGGGTGCGAGAAGTAAACATTCGCACCCATCTTCGGCAAAAAATGCCACGACATCTTCCCAAAGCAATCGACGGAATTGCACGGCCAGGAACATCGGCTCCCACCTTCGTAGGGCAGACCAATGGCGACCACGTTTGCGCGACGCTTGCTCGAGGCGCTCGGTTCGGACGTCGCCCGGACCGAGCCGGCCGATTTGACGGCCTACGGCTACGACGGCTACAAGGAAAACGGAAACCCCAGCGCCGCGGTCGTGCCGCGCGACGTGCGTGACGTCGCGACCGCTGTGCGCATCGCCCGCGAATGCGACGAACCGCTCATCCCACGCGGTGCCGGGACCGGCCTGTGCGGCGGTGCGGTGCCGGTCAAAGGCGGCCTGGTGGTGTCCTTTGCACGGATGAATCGACTGCTCGAACTCGACGTCGCCAATCGCCGCGCGCGGGTGCAGCCGGGGCTGATCAATCTCGAACTCTCGAACGCGATCGCGCGCTACGGTATCTTCTACGCCCCGGATCCATCGAGCCAGAAGATCTCGACCATCGGCGGAAACGTCGGCACCAACGCGGGCGGGGCACACTGCTTGTCCTACGGCACCACGACCAATCATATTTTGGGTTTGCAGTACGTCGACGGGAGCGGCGAAATCCACCGCACGGCGCTGGGCGATCCCGGCTACGACATGACCGGCCTGCTCGTCGGCAGCGAAGGAACGCTGGGGCTCATTACCGAGATCGACGTGCGGCTGATGCGGCTGCCCGAAGCCGTCCGCGTGTGCGTCGCGGCGTTCGGCGACGTCGAGTCGGCCTCCGAAGCGGTTTCGGCGATCATCGGCGCCGGCATCGTTCCGGTCGCGCTCGAGATCATGGATCGGCTCATCACCCAAGCCGTCGAAGCGCACTACCACGCCGGTTTTCCGGCCGACGCCGGTGCCGTGCTGCTCGTCGAGATCGCCGGGCCGCACGACGACATGGACGATGCCGAACGGCTCATCGCGCGCATCGCCGGCGACCACGGCGCGCTGTCGTGGCGGTCCGCCCGCGACGCCGCCGAGCGCGACGTCTTGTGGGCCGCGCGCAAAGGCGCCGCCGGAGCGATCGGCCGGATCGCACCCAACTATTACATTCAGGATGCTTGCGTGCCGCGCACGAAGCTGCCGCAGGTGATGCTGGAAGTCGAACGCATCGCGCGCGACCATCGACTGCAGGTCGGCAACGTTTTTCACGCCGGCGACGGCAATCTGCACCCGCTCATGATTTTCGACCGGCGCGACGCACGTCAAGTGCAAGCCGTCATCGAAGCCGGCAATGAGATCCTGGCGACGTGCATCGCGCTGGGCGGGACGATCAGCGGCGAACACGGGATCGGCTACGAAAAGCGGCAATCGCTGTCGCTGGTGTTCACGACGGCCGATCTGGCTGCAATGGCGCGCGTGCGCGACGTTTTCGATCCGATGCGCGCGTTCAATCCGGATAAGATCTTTCCCACCGGCGCCGTTTGCGGCGAAGTCACCGCCGCGAATTCCACCGCGGCGTGATCGCCTCGAATCCGTTCGCGCTGGCAACGCGGCTGCCGGCGCGCGTTGAGGAACCCGCCGACCCGCAACGCGTCGCCGCGTTGCTGGCGACGGCAGCCGAGGCGGGCAACGGCGTCGTCGCGTTCGGCGGGTCAACGCTGCAATCGCTGGGAAACGCGCCGCGGCGCTACGACGTCGCGATTTGTTTGCGCCGGCTCGACCGCGTCTTGGCCTACGGTCCGCGCGATCTGACGATCGGTTTGGAAGCCGGCATCACGCTCGAGAGCGTCGCGGGCACGCTCGCCCAGGCCCGGCAGTTCCTCCCGTTCGACGCGCCGCTGCCGCGCCGCGCGACCGTTGGCGGAACGCTGGCTGCGGGGTGGGCCGGACCGCGCCGCGCGACGTATGGCCAGCTGCGCGACCTGCTCATCGGGTCGACCGTGGCGCTGACCGACGGCAGCCTCGCGAGCGCCGGCGGCATGGTCGTCAAGAACGTGACCGGCTACGACATGAGCAAACTTTATGTCGGTTCGCTGGGCACGCTGGGGATCATCGTCCGCGCCAATTTCAAGACGCTCCCGCAGCCGCCCGCGCAGCGTTTGGCGATCGCACCGCTGGGCGAAGAGGTCCGCCAGCGCGCCTTGGCCGCGCTGGGACAACTCACGATCGAACCAACCGCGGCGCTGGTCGTCGACGGGTTTTTTGAGCGCACGCCGCGCGTCCACGAAGAAGACACCCGTCTGGTCACGATCTTCGAGGGCTCGGAGGCGGCCGTCGACCGGGCTACCCGCGACCTGCGTTCGGTCCTGGGCAAGAGCGGTGTTGCCGAAACCCTGCTCTTCGACGGCGGCGCGGCCGCAGCCGTACTGCAAGACACGATCGACGCCTACATCGAACCGATCGAAGACCGCTCGATCACCTACCGTTCGGCGGGACTCCCGTCGACGGTCTGGCAGCGCGCACACAGCGCGCGCGCGATCGCACTTTCGTTCGAGGCCCGCTACGACTTCATCGCCGACGTACGCAACGGCGACGCGATCGTGCGCCTGGCGGGCTCGTCGGCACGCCACACCACCGAGCTGCTGAGCGAGATCGACGCCCAGCTGCGTACCGCGCTGCCGGGCATCACGGTGCTCGCCGGCGATCCCCGCCTGCGCGCCCAGGTCGATGCGTGGGGTCCCGCGCCGGCGACGCTGACGATGCTGCGCGCGATCAAAGACCGCTTCGATCCTAGCGCAACGCTCGCACCCGGACGGTTCGTCGGTGGGATCTGATCGCTCGCTGCTGCGCGACGTCGACACCGTCGTGCGCACCGTGCTGCGCACGCCGACCCGGCTGCGCCGCCTGCTGGGCTTGGGTCCGCGCGGTTTGGCGTCGATGGCCCGCTTTCTCACCGCGGTGGTGCCGCGCGCGTCGCGCGTGCTGCGCGCAATCGAAGTCGACGCGCGCACCATCCCCGACCGCGCCCTGCGCGAACAAGCCACCGCCTCGATCTCCGACAAGGCCTATCACGTGCAAGGCGGCTGCATTCTCGCGACCTTTTTGCACGGCGAGGCGGCCGCGCGGTACGTCGACATCGTCGCGCCGCTCGAAACCATCTACGACTACCTCGACAACCTGTGCGATCGCTTGCCGAACGTTCCCGCCGCCGCCTATCCGACGCTGCACGAAGCGTTGCTGGATGCGCTCGACGATCGCCGCTCGATCGGCGATTATTATCGCGACGGCCCGGCGCGCGACGACGGCGGCTATTTGCGCCGGCTCGTCGAGTGCGTGCGCGCCGGAATCGGCGCCTTGCCCAATTATGGCGCCGTGCGCGCGCAGCTCGTCGAGATCGCCGGCTACTACGCCCAACTGCAGACGTTCAAACATGCCGGACCCAAAGCCGGCGCAGCCTACTGCGACGCTTGGTACGAACGCAATCGCGAACGCTTCCCGGACCTGTATTGGTGGGAGTTCGCCGCCGCCTGCGGTTCCTCGATGCCGGTCTTCGCGCTGCTGCATTTGGCCTCGCAAAAGACCGTGGCGCCCGACGCGGTCGACCTGACCACCGCGGCGTATTTTCCCAATCTCTCGGCCGTGCACATCCTGCTCGATTATTTCATCGATCAGGCCGAAGACCGCGAACACCGCGAACTCAATTTCGTCGCCTGCTATGCCTCGAGCGCCGAAGCGGTCAGCCGCGTGCGGCGATTGTTGACCGCGACGGCCTCAGGCGTGCGCACGCTGCAGAACGGCGAATGGCACGCCTTCGTGCTGCGCGCGATGTGCCTGTTCTATCTCACGCATCCCAAGGTATTCGAACAGCACTTGGATGCCGAAAGCGCAGCCTTGCTCGCCGCGCTAGGCAGGGTCCAGCTGCGCTGAACCCGTGGCGTTCGGCCCTCCGGGCCGAGCCGCGTGGCGTTCGGAATCTTTGGGGCCGAGCCGCGGTGGTTTCCCGATGGTCCGAGGAGGCGTCTCTGAGCGCCGAGTCGCGGCGTTAGTTGCGGGTGACGAGGTAGCGTACCATCTCGATCAATAGATCGTCGATATCCCCGCACATGATAACGCTGCCGTTGCCCGGGAACGCCTCGGCCGAATACATTTGCTCGAACTCATCGGTCAGGTCACCGTAACGGTCGGGGTCCACGTGAGAACGCAGTTCCCCGACGACCGATTCATAGGTTACGCCTTCGTCCCGGTTGCGGCTGCCCCGCGGCTCTTCCCCGAATGACCATTTGCACCGGCTGCGGCGGTGGCCGCCCTGCGATATCGGCCGCCCCCTGCGCCACCGTGGGTCACGCTCCAAGCGCTTGATTTACGCGGGAGGAAGCAGCGCCGTCTGGTTTTGATCCGGTGAGGCCTCCGACGCCGAGTCGCTCCAACCATCGGATGCACAGCCGTCAGCATCCTCAGCGTAGACCCGCCACGTGCTGCGGCCCTCGTTCTTCGCCTGATATAGCGCGATGTCGGCGTTGCGCAACAGCAGGTCGGGATCATGGTCACCGGGATCGCCAACGGCGACTCCGACGGACGCGCCGACCGCCATCGCGCAGCCGCGAATGACATAAGGCGCACCCACCGAGCGCACGAGCCGGTGCGCCAACTGTTCGGCGCTCTCCGGCAGACCGGAGCCGTCGACGAGGATTGCAAACTCATCGCCGCCCATTCGGGCGACTCGGTCGCCTTCACGAACGGCACGACGCAGCCGCGCCGCGACTTCGCATAGCAGCGCGTCGCCCATCGCGTGGCCAAGCATATCGTTGACGGCTTTGAAGCGGTCGAGATCGACGAGCAGAATAGCAAACCGTTCACCCTGTTTCGCCCGACCGGCCGCGCGCCGGACAAAGTCGGCAAAGGCCAGGCGGTTCGGCAATCCGGTTAACATATCGTGATGAGCGAGTTTGCGCAGCTCCTCGTTGAGCTTGTCCATCTCTTCGCAGGTGAGCAATGCGGCACGGTCGTTGCGCTCACGTTCACGGTCCGATTCCGCATAAGCGGCATCGACGAGCTGCAGCAGAACGGCGACATCGAGGTCGCCCGACGGACGCGTCGCCCGCGCGATTTGCCGTTCGAGAAGCGGGTGCATGCGATCAGTCGTCGACTTCGTGGAGGCTCGTAATGGTCATCGTCTGGTTGTGAACGTCGGATAAGCCGCGCTCAGACGTCGGGGCGATCTCGCCATACGAATAGAATCCGATGCGCTTCGTGTCGCCGAGCATCGCGCCGGCAGCCTCGAGTTCTTCCTCGGTGCGCTGCCCCATCAAGAGTTGACGACCGCCGCAGCCAACGATGAGTGCCAGACGTTGTGTCCCGGGTTTTGCGGACGCGGCGCACGCCTGCCGTCCGGCCTCCGCCGAGGCGAGGATCAGCCGTTCGATGTTGCCGCGCATCAAGCGCGCGGTCCAGCCTTCGGGCACATTGCCGGCAAACGTCATCGCACCGGTCGCCTCATCGACGCCGATGTTCGCCCGCACGATCGCACCATCCGGATGATCGGGGGGCGAAACGACGAGCGGAAACAACACCATCGCCGGTATGCCGGCCCTCATCTCCTCGGCGAGGTATCGCTGATACAACGCGAATGCCGACTTCCCGTCGAGCTCGTACAGTACGTTGCCCGCCGATCGCGTGATCGACCGTCGCGGTCCGAAAGCATCCCAACCGCTGCCCCGTCCGTGCGTGAACCGGATCGCCTCACCGTAAAAGCCGACCGCCGCAACCATGCCGCTCCGCGCTGCACAATCAGCCCCGATGAGCACTTCGGTGTAGTCCAGCGAATCGCTGGCCATGCCGCCGATGACCATCGGCCCGACTCCGAGAGCCCGGTGCAGACCCGCGGTCACGTCGCTGCCGTTGACGCGCAGCCCGTCGGCGAGCACGAAAACGCCGACGAGGTCGTCGGCAGCCAGCGCTGCTCCGAGCACTTCGCCGGCAGCCGCCGATCGTGACGGCTCGGCGACGTGCGCCTGGGCGATCCGAACCGCCGTGCGGGCGAAGCCCAGGGCGACTGCGACGATTCCACTCTCGAGCATGGCATCGCCGACGATGCTGCGCATCGCGGAGCAGCCGACGATCTTCGCGCCGGGATATGCCGCGCGCAGCTCGGCATACCGATCCGGGCAGCGCAGGGCATCGCGGTTGCCAAAGTACAGAACCAAATCCGCGTTCGAGTTCGGTAAGGTCGCATTCGACAGCCAACCCACGCCGGCGTCCCACCGCGTCTGTTCGATCCACATGACGTTCGCCTACAAGTTGAAATACGGCTCGCCGCCGATAACACAGCAGCCGAGCACCGCCCGGTCCAGTTCGCGGCTGGTGCCGGACGGTTCTTCTCCCCACCGTATCGGGCAGTGGGCCGGCGAAATTTAGCACCGTGCTGTCAACGCCCGTCCGGCCATCCGCCGCGGCGCAAGACGGTGGGTTCGTGCGACAGCGCTGCGCTCGGCCGAACGCCGTCGAATGCCGTGGATGGCCGGCGCGAAGGCGTGCGAACCACGAGTGCGCGCCGAACCCAAACATGAAGCTCGACGGCTTGCACGATCGTCACGTTCGATCGAGCGACCGGAACGGAGGCGGTCAGAAACTCGCTTTAAGGGAGGACCGAGTCTTCGCCGATCGTTTCGGCGAGTTTAACGCGAGGCTTTGCCCGTGTGCCAGTTCCAGTAGTCGATCGAAGCGAAGCCGATGAAAACGAAGTTGAGGATCAACGCCGCCGCACCCAAGACAGAATGCCAAACGGTGTGTTCGCTGAGGACGTAACCGAACGCGAACGCGAGCACGACGACGAGCAGCACGCGCGTCGAGAGCGTCAAGATCGGCCGTTTTCCGCCGATCAAGAAACTCGCTGCGAAGAAAAAGGCAAACACATAGGCGTTGACCGCTGGTCCCTGCGTCATGACGAACGTATCGGCTCCCGGCTCGGGTGAGTGAAGCCGGATGTCTGGAAAGCTTAGACGGCGAACGTCAACCCGGCTGCAGCAAAGCGGCGATCGTAATACGTCTTCACGTCACGTTCCAGCGTCGCCGGTACCAGGCCCATCGCATCGAGGACGTCGGGAATCTCGTGGATCGCCTTGCGCACGAGTTGCCACATGATTCCGTAGAAATCCTCGGCGGCCGCTCGGTCGATTTGGTCGCGTTCGTTCATCCGCTTGAGCATCCGTTCGCCGAAGCGGACGTGATGACGTTCGTCTTCGAGCACGAAGTCCATGAAGGCCGCGATCTCGTCCGAATTGGCCCGCATGTCGCCGCAGCCCAGCTCGAGCAGGCAGATCGCTAGGCCTTCGACCACGATGTTGTTGCCGATAATCCCGGCGACGTAATCGCCGCGCTCGATGCGCTCGGAGATCGCCGCGCCGAAAGCCGTAAAACTCGGTGCCAGAAAACGCTCGAGTTCCGTTTCGCCCAATCCGAACGCCGACAGCTTATCGCAGAAATGATCGAGATGCCGGCGCTCTTCACCGGCCTGCACGAGCAGATAGTCGTGCGCGGCGCGGTCCGGGGCGAGCGCCGCGAGCTGCGTCGAAGCGGCCAGCGAGATTTCCTCGCCCGAAACAAAGTGCGCGAAGCACCGCGAGAACAGCTTGCGTGACGCGGGCATCAGCCGGAACGGCGCCAGCGTCTTGACCAGATCGATGCCCGTCACATCATCGATCGAGAAAACGACTTTGAGCAGCCCCGGATGCCGGAACGTGGGGTCGATCAAGAGCTTTGCCAGCCGATTCTTCAGCGTTACCATGCGCGAGCGATACCCCACAAGAATACAGCGACGGATTGCTTGCGGAAGAACCCTTCGCTCGAAAGATGGTGCGCGAGCCGCGGCCGGATTGCCCCGCGTTGCGTCAGCGGATCGACGACATAGGGGAAGACCAGACGCATGCGCCGCGAAGCGCGGGCCTGCGCGTCGAACGCCCGCAGCGCGCGCCGGTACCTGCGTGCGGCGGCGGCGCTGTCGCCGCCGGCGGCGATCAGCGCGTGTGCAGCGGCCCGCCCGGTCGACATCGCTTGCGCGATGCCTTCAGCGGAAAAGGGATCGGCGACACCGGCGGCGTCGCCGATGGCGAACACCGCGCCGTGCGTGCGCCGCCGGCGTCCGGTCGGGATCACCCCGCCCGACATCGCTTCGACCACCGGCCGGCTTCCCAATTGGCGACGAGCGAACGGGCTGTCGCGCAGCCACCCATCGAGAATGCCGCGCAGGTCGTGCGAACGCGAGAAACGCTCGTCGACGAGAATGCCGACGTTGGCGTGGCGCCGGCTGAGCGGAAAAATCCACGCGTAACCGGGCACCACGCTCGCATCGAAGTGCAGTCCGAACGCCGCATCCAAATCGATGTCGCTGCGGACGTAGCCGCGCAGCGCAACCAGGCGCGAGCGATGACGGCCGAAACCGAGCGCGGCGCCCAAACCGCCGGTCGCGCCCTCGGCCAACAGCACGGCATCGGCGTCTTCGCACGCATCGACCCCGCTGGCACCGCGCACGCCGACGCGCGCGCCGTCGACCGTCGGGATGATCTCGCGCACGGTCGTGCGCGGTTCGAATCCGGCGCCGGCCGCGACCGCGGCGTCGACGAGCCGGGCGTCGAAGTCACGCCGTTCGACGATCGTCCCCCAGGGCGTCGCCGCCGGCCAGCCGCTCGATATCGCGGCCCGGCTGGGCGCGCTCATCGTCCCGACTTCGAGCGCAAGCCGGTCGGTCAGATCGATGCCGAGTTCCGTGGCGATCCGTACCGAGTCGGGCGAAATCCCGTCGCCGCACGTTTTCGCGCGCGGCCACGCGCTGCGTTCGAGCAGCCGGACCGTCGCGCCGTGCCGCGCCAGCGTTATCGCCGCAGCCCCGCCGGCCGGTCCGGCACCGACGATCGTTACCCGCATGTGCGCGTCATACCCGGATGTGCGCGCCAACCACGGGGACGGATGCGCCGCAAACACGAACCGGCGGCGCAGATGGAGCCTCTGCGGACCGTAGCGTTCGTCGGTTTGAGCCTGGCGTCGCTCGCTGCGGCCGGACCTGCGACACTGCGCGGGTACACGCCAGGCGAAAGCGCAGGCGAACGGCAAATCGAGTCGCAGTTCAGCGACATCCCGAGCGCGCAAAGCACGCTCGAAATAGTAACCGCGTTCGCCGCACGGCCGCACTACGCCGGAACGCCGGCGGACTACGCGTCGGCGATCGAGATGCGCGATCGCATGCGCGCGGCCGGCATCAGTGCCGACTTGGAACCGTTCACCGCGCGCGTCGATACGCCGCGCGAACTCGTCGTCGAACTCGACCCGCAAACCCGAGACGGCGCGCCGCGCAAAGGGCGCGGCCGGCACTCCGCCTTCCCGGTAGCGCTCGCGCTGGCGGAAGCGGGCGACCCGGCCGATCCCGCGACGCAGACGCGCGACATCGGTTTGCCGTTCAACGCCGGCAGCGGCGACGGCGACGTCGTCGCGTCGCTCGTCTTTGCCAATCGCGGGCTGGACGCCGACTACCGGAGCCTCGCGCGCGCCGGTGTCGACGTCCGCGATGCCGTCGTGCTCATTCGTTACGGAGCCCAATTCCGCGGACTGTTGGCCGAGCGCGCTCAAGCCCACGGCGCCGCCGGAATCATCTTCTACTCCGATCCCAAGGACGATGGCGCAGCGCGCGGTCCGACGTATCCGAACGGACCGTGGCGTCCGCCTGGCGCGGTCGAGCGCGGCTGGGTCGGCCCGGCAATGCACGTTCCGACGCTGCCGGTCTCGGCGGCCAACGCGCAGATACTGCTCGGGTCGCTGCATGGAAGCGCCGGTCCGCCGGATTGGGGCGGCGCGCTGCCCGTCGCGTACCCCTTGGGCCGCGGTCCGGGCCGCGTCCATCTGATCGTCAAGCTCAATCGGAAAACAACGACGCTGTGGAACACGGTCGGCACGATCCCCGGCCTGCACGGCGACGAAAACATCGTGCTTGGCGCCCATCGCGACGCCTGGGTCTACGGTGCGGGCGACAACGGCGCCGGCATCGCCACGATGCTGGAAGTCGCGCGCGGCTTCGGCTTTCTGCTGCGCAGCGGCTGGCGCCCGGCGCGGACGCTGGTGATCGCGGGCTGGGACGGTGCCGAGATCGGACTGCTCGGATCGCAGGCCTACGCGCAGCGCCATACCCTCGAACTCGCGCGCGGCTGTTTCGCCTATCTGAATGCGGATGCCAACGTCAGTGGATCGGCGATCGCAGCCGCCGCGGCCGCTGCGATCGCGCCGGTCATCGTCGATGCCGCCCGGTCCGTGCGCGATCCGGGCGGAGCCGGAACCGTCTACGACCGCTGGGCAGCGCAAGCGCCGCTCGGGGCGCCGCGCGTCGACATGCCGGCCGGCGGCAGCGACGTGGTGCCGTTTCTCACCCCGACCGGCACACCGGTCGGCGCGCTGAATTTTCGCGGGCCGTTCGCCGCCCGGGATTCCAGCGACGACACCCTGGCCTATGCCGCGCGCTTCAGCGACCCCGATTTCAGCCTCCACCGCGCGGCAGCGCAACTCTATGGAATCGTTGCGTTGCGGCTGGCCGACGCCGACTACGTCCCCTATGCGTTTTCGGGCTACACCGCGCAGCTGAGGGCCGGCAGCACCGGGCTCGCCAACCGCGCCGCTCCGTCCGTGCGGCCCGATTTGCGGACCGGCTGGCCGGCGCTCACCCACGCGATCGACCGCTTCGACGCCGCCGCAGACGGCTTCGATCGCTCCAGTGCGCGCCCGCGCAATCTGGCGGCGCGCGAGCTTCGCGCCGCGCAATCCCTCGACACCCTGCTCTATGGAACGGCCGGCGCCGGACTTCCATTCCCCGACCTCGACGCGGCCGTGGGGACCGGCGAGAGCGCCGCGATCGGGGCGGCGATCAGCCGCTCCGTCGCGTCCCTCGATGCCGCGACGGCCGCGCTCGAGGCGAAAAACTGAGCCAGCGGCTGGACCGCCCACCAGCCCATTTGTAAAGACATAACGGACGAGGACTGGGTAACGAGCGCAATAATCGAACGATGCGTCCAGCGCCCGTTATGAGCATGCAAGAGACCGTTCGCCCGTCTATTCCGGCCCCATGCGTGGAGGGCGACTTCGTCGCGCCGGAGACGATTCAACCCTACGGCATTCTGGCCGTCATCGGCAACGCGGCGCTCACTATCGAGGCGATCAGCGAAAATACCCAGACCTTGCTGGGCGTCCCGGCCCTCGACTTGTGCGGAGCGCCGATCTCGGCGCTGTTGGACGCCGCCGGCGCCGAGAACTTCGTGGCCAAGCTGCGCGGAGCGCCGGCGACCGCGACCAACGCGCACGAACTCCACCTCGCCGGGCACGGTGAACCCGTCCACGTCGAATTCGCCATCCACCGGCTCGACGGCGACCGCTCGATCCTCGAATTCGAACCGTGTCTGGCGGCGCCGAGCGGGCCGACGTTCGCCGACGCGCACGCGCCCATCGAGCGGCTCGCGACCGCGACCGACATCCCGGCGCTGCTCGCCAACGCGGCGCGCGACGTGCGCACGATCAGCGGCTTCGACCGGGTCGTCATCCACCGGTTCGAGAGCGATTGGACGTCCGAAGTCGTCGCCGAAACGGCCGGCCCCGGCGTGCCGCTAAGCTATTTGGGAAAGCGCTTCCCCGCCGATTATATCCCGGAATCGGTCCGCCGGGTGCATGTGCGCCACACCCTGCGCGTCATCCCCGACACCCACTACGTGCCGGCGCGGCTGATCCATCCGCGCCGGCCGGTCGCGGCGATCGATCTTTCGGCGGCGACGCTATGCGGAATCGCACCCGAATATCTCGACTCGCTGGTGCGTACCGGCAGCCGGGCGACGCTTTCGATTTCGATCGTCGTCCGCGGCCGCTTGTGGGGTCTCATCACCTGTCATCACCGCCGGCCGCGCTGGGTCGGCTACCGCAAACGCGCGGTCTGCGAACTCATCGGCCACATCCTGACCTGGCAGCTCGATTCGCGGCTCGAGAAAGAACGCCAACGTTCGCGCACCGCATCGCTGCAGGCGCAGATCGCGGCCACGGTGCTCGTCTCCGACGACATCGGCAGCGCGACGCTCGAAGCAGCGCCGCACATCTTGGATCTGTTCGCCGCCGACGGCGTCGCGGTGCGCGTCGACAACATCTTGCGACGCAGCGGGAGCGCACCGCAAGACGACGCCTTCGTGCTGCGCGTCGCCGCACAGCTCAATGCGCAAGCTCACGACGGCGTCGCCTCGACCCAAGCCCCGGCTGACGCGATGCTCATCCGCCTGGCGCCCGACGGCCGCGATTTTCTGTTGGTGTTTCGCGACGGCGAAGCCAAAATCGGCGGACGCAATCCGGCCGCCGCGCGCAAGTGGACCAGCGACGATATCGCGATGGCTTCGACGTTGCGCCGCCGCCTCAACGCCCACGTGCAAACCCGCGAGCGGCAGCGCGCCGAGCAGGTCACGCACGTCGACTTGTATCTCGACGGACGCAATTCGCAAGCCGCTGCGCTCATCAAATTGCACGAGGACGTCGCAGCAGCACTACCTTCGCGGGCGGCGATTGCCAACGTCATTCTGGCATTCGCTCAAGCGCAGACCAATGCCGGCGGCAGCGTCATGGAAACGCTGACGGATAGCGAAATCGTGTACGAAGCGGCGACCGGGATGCTCGCGCCATACGCCGGCACACGGATCCCGCGCGCCGGATCGCTGTCGGGAATCAGCGCCGACTTGCGGGCGCCGCTCTTGTGCGACGACTCGATCCGCGACGTCGAACGCGCTGAACGCGAAGCTTGCCAGCGGATGGGCGTCGCCTCGATGGTGGTCGTGCCGATCGCGCTGTCCGATCAGGTGACGATCGTGCTCAAAGTAGCCTCCGCGCAGAGCGGGGCGTTCGGCGACGACGACATCCAGACGCTCAAGCTCGCCGCCTCGAATCTGCTCACCGCGCTGCGTGCCGCGCAGCGCTTCGCGGCGCTCGCCGCCGCCGAACGCGAGCAGCGTTCCTACGCCGGCCGGCTGCGCGCGCTGCACGCGATCGCCAGCACGACCACGAGCAATCGTAAGGATCAGATCGACGCCGCGTTGCGTTTGGGCCTCGAGCAGCTCGATCTGGACTGGGCGTTCCTGGGCGTCATCGACTACGGCGCGCAAGAGTACGTGATCGAAAACAGCATCGGCCGCGAGGGCGTCTTCGTCGTCGAAGCCGGCGTGCGAACGCCGCTCGGCGCGACGATCGTGGGCCGCGTTTCGCACGCCAAAGGCGTGCAGATCGTCCAGCAGGTTTGCGAAACCGAAGAGAGCCGCGTGTACGGCGGCTGGGGCTCGTATATCGCGGCGCCGCTCTTCATCGGCGGCGTGAACTATGGAACGATCGGCTTTGCGTCGCGCGAAGCCCGGCCGCAGCCGTTTTCCGAACCGAACATCGAGTTCGTCGCCGTGGCCGGCGAACTCATCGCTTCCGCGGTGGAGCGCGGGCAGCAGCGCGAAAAACTGCAAACCAGCGAAGCCCGCTACCGCGCGCTCACCGAAGCGATCCCCGAGATGGTGTGGGTCATCGACGCCGCCGATCAATTCGAGTACGTCAACGCGCGGTGGACGAACTATACCGGTTTCACCATCGAGCAGAGCCGGGCCAGCGGGCTGCAGGCGATCTACGATCCGGAAGATTGGCCAAACGTCGCTACCGCCCGGCGCGCGACGCCGTCGGTCGAATACGATTGTGAAGTGCGGCTGCGCCGCCGCGACGGTGCATACCGCTGGCACCTCGTGCGCAGCGTGCCGTTCCGCGATTCAGCCGGCGACGCGGGCAAGTGGCTGGTCACGGCGACCGATATCGAGGAGCGCAAATCCGCCGAAGCCTTGATGGTCAACGTGCACGACGCCGCGCTGGCTGCCACCGAAGCCAAGTCACGCTTCCTGGCAACGATGAGCCACGAGATCCGCACGCCGATGAACGCGGTAATCGGAATGACCGAACTGCTGCTGCTTTCGCAGCTGAGCGAAGAGCAGCGCGAATACATCGAAATCGTCCGCGATTCGGGACAGTCGCTGTTGCGCGTGCTCGATGACATCCTGGATTACTCGAAGATCGAAGCCGGCAAACTCGAACTCGAAAGCGTGCACTTCGACCTCTCGGGCCAGGTCGAATCGGTGGTCGAATTACTGCGCGCGCAGTATCAGATCAAGGGTGTCCGTTTGACGACGAGCTTCGGCACGGACGTCCCGGCAATCGTCGCGGGCGATCCCGGCCGGCTGCGCCAGATCCTGCTGAACTTGACCGGCAACGCGCTGAAGTTCACGCCCGCGGGTGGAAGCGTGAACATCGACGTCGTGGCGCCCGCGGCGAACGCCGGCGAAGCGATTCCGATCCGCTTCACCGTCGAAGACACGGGCATCGGGATCGCGCCGGCCACCGTGGGACGGCTCTTTCAGCCCTTCTCTCAGGGCGACCAGTCGACGACGCGCAAATACGGCGGCACGGGCCTCGGGCTTTCGATCTGCTCGCAGCTCGTCGCGCTCATGAACGGCGAGATCGGCGTGCGCAGCGTCCCCGGCGAGGGCTCCGCGTTCTGGTTCGAGATCTCGCTGCAGGGCGTCAAGGAATCGCGCAAAGCGCACGACTCGCGCAAGCGCGGCGCCGCCCGCGGCAAGCCGGTCGTGATGCGCCCCGAGAAGATCTTGCTCGTCGAGGACAACGAGATCAACACGCTGCTGGCGCTCAAACAACTGCAGCGCATCGGGTTCGTGGTCACCGCCGTCCCCAACGGCCAGCAAGCCGTCGAAGCCGTCACCCGCGAGCCCTTCGATCTGGTGTTCATGGACTGCCACATGCCGGTCATGGACGGCTTCGAGGCCACCCGCGAAATTCGCCGGCTCGAAGCCGGCGGTGCGCACCACCTCACGATCGTCGCGATGACCGCGGATGCCCGTACCGCCGATCATCAGAACTGCTTGGATGCGGGCATGGACGACTACGTCTCCAAGCCGACGAGCCTGGAAAGCTTACGGGTCGTCCTCGAGCGTTGGCTGCCCGCGCCCGACCGGCGGCGCAACACCCGCAGCGCGGCCAACCGGACCCGGCCGGCGGCCAGCATCCGGGTGTCCAAGCTGCTCGAACTCTTCGGCGGCGATCGCAGCGCAGTCATCGCGCTGCTCAAGACGGCGGTGGAATCGATCAAGGCCGATCTTGCCCGGATCGAGGCCCACACCGCGGCCGGCGAGTTCGCGAACGTTGCCGAAGCCGCCCATCGGCTGCGCGGGACGTGCGCGAGCATCCGCTCGGACCGGCTCGGCGAGCTCTGCCTCGCCGCCGAGCTCGCCTCGTCGGCGACCACCCCGGCGATCTCCGACGCGCTGCTGACCGAAATCCGCGGGGCCGTCGAAACGCTGGTCTCGGATGCCGAGAAGCACCGTGCGGTCTTGAGCATCGGCTGACCAACCGCGATCTTTACATTCGCCGCTCGCTCGAATTGCTTGGGAGGCGTTTTAAGCAAGCGGCCTGCCGATAAGTACAGGGTGACGCTCCACTCTGGCCGAGCCCAATGCTCGGAGCAACGGATGCCCGAAGAGCCGAAAGCCTCAGCGTTCGATTTGGCGACGCTGCTCGACCTGTTCGACCGTGATACGGCCGAGATCGCGAACCTGCTCGACGCGGCGATCGTATCGATCCGCAGCGACGCCGCCGCGATTGCGGGCGCCGCAGCGATCGATGACCGGCGGACCGTGCTGGCGTGCGCCCATCGGCTCAAAGGGACAAGTGGAACGATCGGCGATCGGCGGCTCTTCGCGGTCAGCCTGCAGATAGAAGATGCGGCTGCCGACGTGCCCAACCCGATCAAGGTCGCGCTGCTAACCGAACTGCGCGAGGCCGTGCGGGTTTTGGGCGCCGAGATCGCGGCCTTTTCGAAGGCGGCGGATTCGTAAATCCAGGCGCTGCCACCGCCGACCGGCGCGCGGAGTCTAACCGTCGATGCGTGTCACGATTTTTGGTGCGTCGGGTTTTATCGGCCGTCATTTGAGCGCGGCGTTGCGCAGCCGCGGCGACGAGGTCATCACCGCGTCTCTGCGCGACCCGGCCGCAGCGGCAGCCGCTTGTGCCGGCAGCACCGCGGTCGTCAATCTTGCCGGCGCGCCGGTGAGCGACCGTTGGACGGGCGCTCGCAAACGCGAAATCGAACGGTCGCGCGTCGATCTGCCGCGCGCATTCATCGACGCGCTCGAACGCATCGATGACCGACCCGGCCAATACGTCTCGGCCTCCGCGATCGGATATTACGGCACGAGCACGAGCGCGACGTTCACCGAAAGCAGTCCGCCCGGTCAGGGATTCTTAGCCCAGGTCTGCGTGGGCTGGGAAGCGGAAGCGCAACGCGCCCGTGCGCTCGGCTTACGGGTCGCAGTCGTGCGAACGGGCCTGGTGCTCGGCGCCGACGGCGGTGCGCTGGCAAAATTGCTGCCGCTCTTCAAACTCGGCCTCGGCGGGGTTGTGGCCTCCGGCCAACAGTGGTATTCGTGGATTCACATCGCCGACATCGTCGGCGTCTACCTGCGCGCACTCGGCGGTTTCGATGGTGCACTCAACGCCACCGCGCCCAATCCGGTGCGCAACCGGGCATTTACCGCCGCACTGGCCGCGGCGGTGCACCGGCCGGCGTTTCTGCCCGCACCCGCGTTTGCCATCGAACTGATGTTGGGTGAAGCCGCGACGATCGTCACCGAAGGACAACGCGTTCTTCCGGAGGCAACGCTCGCCAGTGGGTTTGCGTTCAAGTATCCGGAGATCGGCCCGGCACTCGAGGCGATCGTTTCGTAACCTGGGCCTGGCGTTGCTCGCCGTCGCGACGCTCGCCGCGCCGGTTTCGGCGGGCCAGCGGGGACCCGAGTTTACGGTGTCGGTCGATCCCGCGCTGCGGCGCGAGCCGCTCACCGGGCGCGTCTTCGTCTTCGTTTCGCGCCGTGCCGATCCCGAACCGCGCTTGCAGTACGACGGCCTCGCCGACACCGTTCCACTGTTCGGTGCCGATGTGGCGTTGCTGCCGGCCGGCCGCAGCGCCGTGCTCGATTCGGCGACGCCGGGGTATCCGCTGGCGACGCCGCGCGATCTGCCGCCCGGCGATTACGTCATTCAAGCGCTGGCCAACGTCTACACGCGCTTCCCGCGCGCCGACGGCAACACGATCTGGGCGCACAACGATCGCGGCGAAGGCCAGAAGTTCGCGATCGCACCCGGCAATCTGGTCAGCCTGCCGGTTCGCGTGCGCATCGAACCCGCACGCGCCCAACGCTTCGCGCTCCGGCTGGTCAGAGCGCTCCCCGCGCTCCCGCCTGCGCCGGACACCGCGTTCGTCAAACACGTCCGCTTGCAAAG
The DNA here is from genome assembly GCA_050012475.1 of Candidatus Velthaea sp. Taxonomy (GTDB): domain Bacteria; phylum Vulcanimicrobiota; class Vulcanimicrobiia; order Vulcanimicrobiales; family Vulcanimicrobiaceae; genus Velthaea. The sequence continues at coordinate 38,736 of JBEKHC010000008.1, read as the reverse complement.
CGCGCTGCTCTCGAAGTTCTGGGGCGTGCCGATGTATCTGGGCGCGATCGTTCTGCTGCCCAAGGACTACGACGCGCAGCGCGACCGGCGCTATCCCGCCGTCTACGTGCAAGGGCACTACTCGTTCGATCCGCCGTTTGGGTTCGATCCGGGGGCGCAAGCCGAAACGCGCGCCGAGCGCGAGGCCCGGCTCGACACGACGAACGCGGAAAGCGCGTACGAATTCACCCGGGCGTGGATGCGCGGCGACGCACCGCCGATGGTCGCGATCGCCTTCGAGCATCCGACGCCCTACTACGACGACTCGTATGCCGTCAATTCAGCCAACAACGGTCCGTACGGCGATGCGCTCATGACCGAACTCATCCCGCATCTCGAGGCCCAGTTTCACCTGCTCGCCAACGGCGCGTCACGCTTTCTCATCGGCGAGTCGACCGGCGGTTGGGAGGCGCTTGCCCTGCAGATCTTTCACCCCGACGCCTTCAACGGCGCGTGGGCGCTGTATCCCGATCCCGTCGACTTCCACCGTTTGCAAATCGGCGACATGTACGCCGACACGTCCGCATTCACCACCCAGCGCAGCGCTTGGAGTACGTCCGAGATTCCCGCTCAGCGCACGCGCGACGGCAACACGGTCGCGACGGTGCGCGAAGAGAGCCGGCTCGAACTCGTGCTGGGCAGCCACGGACGTTCGGGCGAACAGTTCAATGCGTGGGACGCCGCCTACGGCCCGGTGCTGCAAGACGGGTATCCCGGTGAGATGTGGGACAAGCGCACCGGCCTCATCGATCACGACGTGATCGCCTACATGCGCGAGCACGACTTCGATCTGCGCGACTATCTGGAACGGAATTGGTCGCGCATCGGACCGTCGCTGGCCGGCAAACTGCACGTCGACGTCGGTGACGAGGACGATTACTTTCTCAATCTCGCGTGCTATCGCTTGCAATCGTTCTTGGATGCAACCGCGAACCCGGCGGCGAAAGCGGTGTTCTCGTATGGGCGGCCGATGAAGCCGCACGGATGGCAGGCGAAATCGAACCTCGACTACCTGCGCGATATGGCAGCACGGGCCGGCCGGCCGGCTTCGACGACCCCCTAGCAGTTTGTCCGGCTTGTCGGATACATTGCAAGGGGATGCGTGCGCTCGGCTTCGCTCGGTACACCCGCGAAGCCGAAACGCGACGGAGTTCGGTGGATAGGTGCGGCCGCGCAACAGTTAGCGAGGTTCGTTCGCTGATTCACAGCCGGCCCACAGTTCCCGTGCAGCGCGAACGATCCAGCCGACGGCTGCGTTTTCAGCACAATGTAAATCCGTAGAGGAGAAGTATGCTTCACAAGTTCGCGACCGCTGTCGCCGCGGTTGCTGTGGCCGCCGCCGTTCCAGCCGCCGTGCTCGCGCAAGTTGCGGTCGGTCAACCGATCGTGCCGTCGCAGACGGTCCTCACCGGCACGCTCGAACATCCGATCAACACCAAAACGGTGCAGCCGACCGACCAGTTCATTCTGGACATTCAACCCCCGTATCCGGCTGACGATCAACGCTTGAACGGAGCACGAGTGATTGGGCACATCGCCAATGTCGAGCATGCGTCGGGCTCCCGGAGAGGTTCCGTGACGCTGGCCTTCGACCGCTTGATGCTCGCCGACGGCACCGAGGCGTCCGTCAGCGGCCAGATGATCTCGACCCAAGGCCAGCAGGGCGGAAATACGGCGGCCCGCGCCATCGCCGGCGGCGTGATTGGTCAGATCGTGGGCAACTATATCGGCAAGCACATCGGCACCGACGTCGGCGGAGCCGTCGGCATCCTCGGCGGGGCCGCGTACGGCGCGAGCCTGGGAACCAACGTGACACTCCCGCAAGGATCGACGGTCCAGTTCAAGACCACGCAAGCCGCTGTCGTAACGGGCCGCCGCCAAGCCGGCACCGACGTACAGCAGCAACCGCAACAACCGCAGCAACTGCCGCAACCCCAACAACCGCAACAACTGCCGCAGCCGCCGCCGCCCGCGCCGGTCCAAAGCGGCGCCCCGTCCTATAGCCAGCCGTCGGCTCCGCCGCCCTACCCGCAGCCCTCGCCCACGATTTAGCGCAGCGGGCGCACCCGCCGCCTCGCAGATCAATCGGGTCCGACGATGTCGGACCCGATTGCTTAGACCGGCACGGCTTTTGCCGGATCCGCGTGCTGCGGATGCTGCCCGTGCTGCTCGGGGAGCGCTTCGAGGTATTTTTCCGCTTCGAGCGCAGCCTTGCAGCCCGAGCCCGCCGCGGTGATCGCCTGCTTATAGCGGATATCGAAGACGTCGCCGGCGACGAAGACACCCGCAACATTCGTCGTGACGCCGTCGGACGAGCGGATGTAGCCGTGGTCGTCGAGATCGATTTGCCCCGCGAAGATCTGCGTGTTGGGATCGTGACCGATCGCAATGAAGAGCGCATCGGCCGGGAAGATCGTGGTCACGTTGGTTTCAACGTTGCGCAGCGTCAGCGCCCGAACGTGATCGTCGCCGAGTACGTCGACGACGATGCTGTCCCAGATGACGCTGATCTTGGGATGCGCCAAAGCTCGTTCGACCATGATCTTGCTGGCACGAAACCGGGATTTGCGATGGACGAGCGTGACGCGCCGCGCGAAGCGCGTGAGAAACGTCGCTTCTTCCATCGCCGAATCCCCGCCGCCGACGACGACGATCTCTTTATCGCGAAAAAACGCTCCGTCGCAAGTTGCGCACGTCGACACACCGCGGCCGCGCAGCCGCGCTTCGCCGGGGATATTCAGCCAGCGGGCGCTCGCGCCGGTCGCCAACACGATGGAATCGGCGGTGTACTCGTGGTCGGCACTGCGAACGCGAAACGGCCGCGCTGAAAAATCGACGTCCGTGACGTCGACATTGTGCACGACCGCGCCGAAACGTTCGGCCTGCGCACGAAAGTTTTCCATGAGTTCGGGGCCCATGATCCCGCCGGGAAACCCCGGATAATTCTCGACCTCGGTCGTGAACATCAGCTGCCCGCCGTACATATGACCGGCGAAAACCACCGGCGCGAGGTTACCCCGGGCGGCATAGATCGCGGCGGTCAGCCCGGCCGGGCCGGACCCGATGATGATGACTTTGGCATGAGAATTCGACATTCGCACCCCTTTCAACACCTGCCGGCGGGCTCCGGGTGGCACCTCCCGCCACCCCGACGACAAGAAGCCGGACACGCGCCGTCGTACTGCCGACCGAAGTGCGTGCAACCCATTGGCGCGGCATCGTTCTGATAACGTTGGGCGGCCTCGCGCTGCGCCTGCTCTTCGTCGGCGATCCCGGACACGTCGTCGATTTGCGGACATTCGGGGAATGGGCGCTAACGGCGGCAGACAACCCGTGGGACCGCGCGTACGAAGTGACCAACGCGAATTATCCGCCGGGCGCGCTGCTGGTCTTCGAGGCGATCGGGCGCACCTACCGCGCCCTGGGTCTGCACGACGACTTGAGCCTGCGCATCGCGCTCAAGATGCCCAATCTGCTCTTCGACGCCCTCGGCAGCGTGGTCGTCTTCGCAATCGCCGGACGCTTCGCCGATCCGCGGCGCGCGCTCATGGCGGCCGCCATCTACGCGTTCAACCCGGCGATCGTGTACGACTCGAGCCTATGGGGCCAAAACGATTCGATCACCAGCGTCAGCGCACTGGCAGCCGTATGGTGCGTGCTGAGCGGCAAGCGGACCGCCGCATGGATCGTGTTGGCGTTTGCCGTCCTCAATAAGCCGCCGGTCGTCGTGCTTGCGCCGTTGTTCGTCATCGAAGCGTGGACGGCGGCGGGCGCGAACGGCCGGCGGCGCGCGCTGCTGGGGACAGCGGCGGGCATCGCGGGTGCATTCGTGCTCGGGTATCTCATCGCGGCACCGTTCTACACCGACAAATCGCTGGCCGGCGTGTACGCGCGGATGTTCGGGTGGTACACGATCGGTTCATCACTCTACCCGTATACGTCGGCGAACGCGTTCAACGTGTATGCGCTCTTCGGCGACTTCTTTGCCGCCGACACGCGGCCGCTGCTGTTCGTGCCGGTCAAATACTGGGCAGACGCGGCGTTCGTCGCGCTCGCGGGCTTGATCTCTTGGCGCTATGCACGCCGGCGCGCCGAGCACGCGTTGCTCGAAGCGTGTTTTCTGCTCATGCTGGCCTTCTTCGTGGTGCTCACCGAGATGCACGAACGTTATCTCATCTATGCGCTGGCCTTCGTCTGCCCGCTCGCGGCGCTTGGGCGGGAGTATCTCTGGAGCGCCGTCGCGCTGACGCTTACCCAGTGGCTCAACCTCGAATACTCGCTCACGTACATGTGGCTGGAATCAGACAAACCGAACGGGATCGATCCGTACGAGTTTGCGCCGGTCATGGTGCATTTGTGCGCGCTCGCGAACATCGCCGTTTTGGCCGTCGGGTTGCAGTCGTTTTTTCGTCTGCCGCGCCCGCGCCGGCTCGTACCAGGGAGGTTGCCCGGCAACCCGTAAGTCCGCGGACATGCTCGAAGACGATTTTTCCGACGTCTTGCGCAAAGCGCAGCGCGGGATGCACATCGCAACACCGGCGCTCGCCCACATTACGGGCATCGACGCCGCAGCGATCGAAGCCTGGCTCAGCGGCGCGGGCGTTCCGTCGGCCGACCAAGCGCGAGCACTGGCCGTTCCGCTGCGTTTGGACCCCGGCAAGCTCGCCGACCGGGCTGCGGGAGCATGGGAACCGCAGATCGCATTACCGCCGAACGTGCGCCATCATCCGCACGATCCGCACCCGTCCAACGGCTATCTCTTCTTTCTGGACGACGGCAAAACGGCGGCCCTCATCGATCCCGCCGGCTTGCCCGCTCCGCTGTTGCGCGCCGTGGCAGCCGGGCCGTATACGCTGCGTTATATTTTGATCACCCACAAACATGCGGATCACTGCGACGCCACCGCCGACGTCGCGTTAGCCTATCCCGACGCAGAGATCGTCATGCATGCGTCGGATGCGCCCGCCATCGGCGGCCTAGCCAAACGCGCGCTGCCGATCGTCGACGGCGACGAACTCCCGTTCGGGGACGCCGCCACGATTCGCATGCTGCACACGCCCGGTCACACGGACGGCAGCTCATGTTTCTTGTTCCGCTCGACGCTCTTTACCGGCGATACGCTCTTCGCCGGCAGTGTCGGCGGCGCGTACGGCGACATATCGACCTACGCCGACATTTTGGACAGCGTCACATTCAAGCTTTTCACGCTCGACGACGCAACGGTGCTCATGCCTGGCCACGGACCGCCCTCAACGATCGCCGAGGAAAAAGCCCACAATCCGTTCTTTTAACGTGCGCCCGAAACTTTGGTATTACTCGTACGACGCGCGAATCTTCGAGAGCAGCGTGCGCGGAGCCGCCGTTCGGCCATCGCCGAACAGGACGTCGACTTCGTATTCGGGATAGACCGCATCGAAGCGCCTGCGCTTCCAGTCCGCCACGCTGAACGACTCGCGCGCGATACGCTCGTGGCTGCGAGCATAGCTCCGCAGGTTCTTCTTTGCAGGCTGCGTTTTGGCTGCCGGCCGGATGCGGACGGCGAAGCCCTCGAACTTCTCGATCTCGGCGGCGATACGTTCTATACTCGGCACGCAGTCGTTGTTTTACCGTGTCGCTCGAATCGCCTTGGGAAAGACGTCGCAATTTTTAAAAGATTGGCGTTTGTAAATTAGTTGCGCAAACAGTCTCGATCCCAAAAAGAAGTCTGCGAACGGCTGCTTAAACGCATGTTCGGCCGATGTTGCTTTGTGTTTTTCTGGAGAGCGACCGAGCGACAGTACAAACGGATGCTCGGCAGCGGTGACCAAGGGCCGCCCCGGCTCGAGCGAAGCTCGAACGCGAAGGATCGACGAAGTCGATCCACTAGGTGCGCAGTTTGTAGCCGCGCGCGGCCATCGTGAACGCGATACCGAGCGAAACGGCAGCCAGCGCCGCGACGACGCTCAGCGAGAGCGCCAGCGGCACGTCGCCGCGGCCGGTGTAACTGAACCGGAACGCATCGATCATATGAAACATCGGGTTGAAGAGCGAAATCCGCTGAAAAAGCGGCGGCAGAAACGCGATCGACGTGAACACGCCGCCGACAAAAACCAGCGGCGTGATCGCGAACGTCGTCAGCGTCGCGATGTGATCGAATTTTTCCGCCAGCAGCCCGAAGATGATGCCCAACGCTGAAAACAGGATCGCCACGAGCACGAGCACGAGCAGATAGAGTCCCCAATTGATCGGCGCGGTGTGCACGAGGACGATGCCCAGCACGGTGATGAGCGCAGCGATGAACAGCGCGCGCAGCACCCCGGAGACCACGTAGCCGCCGACGATCTCGAGCGCGGACAACGGGGCGATCAGCAGTTCCTGAATCGATTGCATGAACCGGCCTTGAAAGACCGAGCTCGAACTCTCGCCGTACGCTCCGTCGATCACCTGCAACATGATGAGTCCAGGAATGAGGAACGTCGCGTACGGCACGCCTTGAATCTGCTTGATTCGGCTGCCCAGCGCCAAGCCGAAAACGAAAACGTAGAGCAGCGTCGTGATCACCGGCGGCCAGATCACCTGATTGATGATCGAGAACGTGCGCACGATTTCGCGCTTGATGAGCGTCTGCAAGCCGATCCAGTTCATCGGCGGGTCAGCTCCAAGAACACGTCTTGCAGGCTGCGATTCCCGATCAGCACGCTCGTCGATTCCAGCGCGACGAGCTTGCCGGTCTCGATGATCCCGATCCGGTCGCACAGTTCTTGCGCTTCCTCGAGGTAGTGCGTGGTCAGGACGATGGTCGTCCCGCCGGCGTTGAGTTCGCGCAAAAAAGCCCACAATTCCAGCCGCAGCTCCACGTCGACGCCGGCCGTCGGCTCGTCCAGGATCAGCAGCCGCGGTTGATGGATGAGCGCGCGCGCCAGCGTCAGCCGGCGCTTCATCCCGCCCGAGAGCCGCATGTAGACCTGCTTGGCCTTGCTGGTGAGATCGAAACGTTCGAGCAGCTCGTCGGCGCGCTGGCGCACGGCCGGTCCGGCGAAGCCGTAGTACCCCGCCTGATAGATGAGCACGTCGCGGATATTGAGATAGCGGTCGAAATTATACTCTTGGGGTGCCAAGCCCACCGTTACGCGGGCCGCGCGCCAATCGCGTACGACATCGTGCCCGAACAGAGCGATCGAGCCCGAGGTTATCGACGTCAGACCGACGATGGCGTTGATCGTCGTCGTCTTCCCCGCGCCGTTGGGTCCGAGCAGACCGAAAAATGTCCCTTCTTCCACGTCGAATGAGATGACGTCGACGGCCGTGAAATCGCCGTATCGTTTGACCAGCCGCTCGATACGAATCGCCGGCGCCGTCACGGTATGACGCGCGCGATCGCCTTGTACCGGTGACGCCGAAGCACGTTCAGGCAGCGTTCGACGTTCGGAATGCCGCTCCGCACGAGTTGGCGGGCGACTTTATCGACGTCGAAAGCAACCCGGCGCGACTTATGTTGCCAGCCGCCCGAGCGCAGCGTGAAGATCGCGTAGTGCGCTCGTGGATCGCCGTCTTTGGGCAGCCCCGCCGAAGCCACGCAGGCCAACAGTTTGTTACGCCACATCCGCGCGTAGGGAACGTGCAAGTGACCGAAGGCGAAGACCTGCGCGCCGACATCGCCGAATAGCCGCTCGAGTTGCTCGTCGGCAGCGTCGGGCCACACGTGTTCTTCGTCGTTCTTGGGATTGGCGTGGGTGACGAGCAACGCGTTGTCCGCCGGCCCGAAACGCAATTGCGTCGGCAACTCACCCAGCCGGCGCGTCCACTCGGCGCCGATTTGCTCGCGCTGCCAGCGGATCATCGACGTGTCCCGCGGATCGTCGTCGCCTTCGGCGATATAGCGGTCGGTATTGCCGCGCACGCAGTGCGCGCCGATGCGCTCGAGCCGTTTGAGCACCGCCTTGGGCTTCGGCCCGTCCATGCACAAATCACCGGCGGCGACGACATGATCGGCGCCGCCTTGATCCGCGAGGTCCGCGAGGCAAGCATCCAGACCGACGATATTTCCGTGGATATCGGAAACGATCGCAATGCGCAACGGGCTACGTTGTCCTGCGGGCCGCGGCGCGGCCGGGTTGCGCCGGGCGAATGGCGAGGCGCACTAGCGCCGTTTCGTTGCCAGCACGAGCGAAAACGGGCCCGCGCCGGCTTTTCCGAACTCCCATAGGTCGATCGCTTCGACTCCGATTTTCGCTTTCCGCAACTGCGCGAGGCTTTCCCGAAAACGCAAGTTCGCAATCACGCGCCGCTCGCCCAGTGCCAGGATCCCTGCGGCGTATTCTTCGCCCAGCGGCAGTTCGATGAGCTGCAGCCCGGCCAGCGCGCTCGTATCGACGCGCCCTGGTGCGACGACGACCGTGTCGCGCGCAACGAAGCCGAACACGTTGCGCAGCCGCAAGACGGCCGGCGCCAGCGCGATTTCGAGCATGCGCAGTCCTTGCGCCGCGGCCAGTGCGCCCAATTGCGAGCGCCCGAAGGCATTCGAGCGAGCCCGTAAGCCGGCGCCCGCGCGCGGCACGCCGACATACAGGGTTTCGCCGCCGACGGCGATGTCGCCGGCATCGAGCAATCCGGGTGCGGTGATCCGTCCCACGACCGGGATTCCGAGCTGACCGAGCGCGCTTTCGAGGGCCGCCGTTTCCGCTCGGCGTTCGACCGGTGCTGGGCGCGTAAGGATCGCTCCTTGCGGCAGAACGATCGCCAGATCGCCGACGAGCGATTCGCCCGGCGATTCCAGCACCGGTTCCAGGACGGTCACCGCCACCCCGCGATCCCGCAGCGTACGGACCAAGATCGCGTGCTGCTCGATCGCGCGCTCGCCGATTGGGCTGGGCTCACCCTGGATCGGCACGAGCCGGTCGACCCGAGTCGACGGACGTAACATGACGGCGCCGGCGAGAACGCCGGCGTCGTGGCTAACAAATGGTGCGTCAAAGAGCTTAGGCGTCACGGGTTCCATTCGTTCGGTCGGAGCAGGAGCGTTTTGGTGTGTGGTTCGTCGTTAGGGCGAAGGTTCCGGTTGGCGCGGTCCGCCGGCCGAGAGCAAGCGACCGCGAATCGCGCGAAAGCTTCGCATATCGGGGTGCGAGGTGAAGAAGTCGCTCATGTCCGTGGCCAGCAAATCGCCCAAAGCCAAGGGCGGGAGACCGAGGATCTGCTCGGCCGTCTTGAGCACGCTGACGGTCGACAGGTGGCGCATCCCGAGATAGTGCCGTTTGGCGTATGGCGAAACTACGAGGGCATAGCAGCGATCGGCATCGACGTGGTCGCGCGAGCCCTGCGCATCGGCGGCGACGATGAAAATCGCCATGTGCCGCCAGGCCGGCAATCGGCTCAGGTACTGGACGATCGTGCCCAGCGCGCGGTCGCCGTCGGCGACTTCTTCCTCGACGATCGGGATGTCGGGACCCGTGCCCGTCGCATCGCCGGGCAACCAGATGTGCGTATACCGCGGTTGGGCTCCGGTCTGCACGAGCAGCGCGTAGTCGCGAACGAACTCGCGCGCCCGGCGTTCGTCGCGAATGCGCAGATTCCAGCCCGGGTAGTCGAGATCGACATGGCCGGCGAGAACTGCGGGCGCCGGAACGTTCGTCGTGTAGCGGCCGCCCAGTCCATGCGTCGCTGCGGCGACGTCGTCGATTCCGGCGAACGCGGGATCGTCGACGGCGGGATCGGCCGCCCCGCCGTTGTCGTAACCCGTGGTGCGGACGAGGTCGCCGTAGTCGCGGAAGCTGAGGTGATGCCGGTCGAGGCTGTTGAAGATGTATCCGGCGCGCGGATAGTCCTGCGGATTTTCGCCCGCGAGCGTGCGTTCGGAGAACGCCGCCGCCGTTCCGCCGGCAAGAAACTGATGGGCGACGTCGCTTTCGTCCGCGTCGGCGAAAAAGTTGCCGGCCAGCGCGTAGCGGTGCGCGAGCGCGTGCAGATTCGGCGTGACCGCGGCGCCGAAGCGCACGTCGGTCGAATCGGCTGGCCCGTACCCCAGATCGCCCAACATCGCATCGAACGATTTCTTCTCTTCGATGAGGACCACGACGTCGTGCAGCGCGCGCGGATACTGCGGCGCCGCCGGGCGGACTTCGCGCGCATTCTTGAGCGCGGCGAGCGTTGTGTCGGCCAGCGTCGCCGACGCGACATCGATCTTTTGCAGCGTCGACCAAATCGTCGATACATCCGACGCGCCCGCGGGATCCGCCGCAAAGCCGCTATCGTGTCCGAAGCCTTTCGTATTGACGACATACAGCGTGCGATCGTCCGCCGAGAGCGCCAATGACGTGGGAAACCACCCCGTCGGAAGCAAGCCCAGCCGGTGCAAATGGATCGGATCGCGCGCATCGAGCACCGCGACGGCATTGAGCCCCGCGAGTGCGACGTACAGCCGCGCGCCGTCGTGTGACAGAGCGAGCGCCACCGGCTGCGTGCCGTAGGGGCCGCGGTCGAACAATCGCAACTCGGTGCCCCCGACCGCCTGCGGCGCTTCGCCCAAGGCGATCGTGGCGATGCGGTCGACGTTCGCCATTGCAACGAACGCATACGCGCCGTCCGCGGTGACCGCAACCGCCGACGGATGCGCGCCGCCGACGATCGTCCGGCCGTCCGGCACGGGATCCAACGCCAACGCCGTCGCGTCGGAACTTCCGCCCGCGCGCAGGTCGCCGCGCGGCGTGAGGTCGAGCCACGCAAGCGACGAGGCATGCAGCGGATCGTCGGGCGTCGGCATGAAGGGCGGTGCCAAGGGCGGATCGGTCACGCGCAAGGATTGCATGAGACCCTCGTTGGCAATCCACAGACGGTCGCCCGCGAGGGCCGCGCCGAACGGAAAAAAGCCGACCGGACGGCTCGGACTGTTCACCGCACGCGCCGACGTGTCGATCGCCGTAACGCTGTCGCCGATTTCGTTGACGACGTAGACGTGCCGCCCGTCAGCCGCCGCGATCAGCGTTGCCGGGCCGCTTCGGCGGAAGTCGCCGAGTGCGGCGTCGAGCGGGCCGGCAATCGCCACCACGTGCACCGCGTCGGGCGTGAGCCGGCCGTCCGCGCCGAGATCGAAAACGTAGACCGCATCGCTTGCGCCGCCGGCCACGAAGATCAAACTGCGCCGCGCCTCGCGCGGATCGTGAACCGCCGCAATGCCGGCAAAATACGTTTCGCCGGGCAGCGCGACGCGATCGGTCACCTGCATCGTCGACGTGTCGACGACGGTCAGCGAATAACCGCCGAAGATGTGCGCGTCGACCGCGCTGGGCGCGCCGGCGCCGCGCGGGTCGGCGTTGCTCACGACGGCAAAACGGCCGTCGGGCGACAGCGCAACGCTCAACGCCTTCATCCCAGTGACAACGCTGGTGCCCAGCGGCGTGACGATGCGTCCGGACGGCAGCACGGCGTCGAAGGTCGCATTGCGCAGGTGCGCGGCCGGCAGGTCGCCGGCCGGAGCCGCGTAATACACGGCGGCGGCATCGGCCGCGAATGGCAAGCATATCAGCACTGCCGCAACGAGCAGCGAGGCCCATCTGCAACGGGCGCGCGTCATCTTCAGACGGGCTGTTCCTTGCGCTCGATGGCAAACGGCGCCGCGTGCAGGCGATCGAGTGCGCGTGCAAGCCGCGCGACGCCGGTCTCCATCGCCGCTTCATTCAAATCTCCGAACGACAACCGCAGCGCGGGCGGCCCGTTGCGGGTGGGATAATAGGGCTCGGCGGGCATGACCAACACACCTTCGCGCGCGCACATGTCAAAAGCGGCCTGCGTCGAGATGCGCGGCGGCAGCGGCAGCCAAAGGTTGGTCCCGGCTTGCGGCGGCTGGATGGTTGCCCAGGGCAATGCCCGAGTGAGCAAGTCGACGAAGTTGTCGCGCCGCCGCCGATACAACGCCCGCGTCGACTTGAGATGACGCGCATATGCCGGGGATTCGAGAAAGCGCCACAACGCGCGCTGGGTGAGCGTCGACGTAAAACTGTCGGTGCGTATTTTTGCCGCCTCGATCGAGTCGCGCATCCCGCCCTTGACCAGCAAATAGCCGATCCGCAACGCCGGAAAAATCGACTTCGAGAGACTCTCCATCAACACGACGCGACCGTCGTCGTCGTACGCGGCAAGCGGCGCGGGCGCCGCGCCGTCGTAGGTAAAATTCCAACCCGTCTGATCTTCGAGAATCACGACGTCGTACCGCCGCGCGAGTGCCACGATTGCTTTGGCTCGCCGTGCGGGCAACACCGCACCGGTCGGATTTTGCGCGATCGGCGCGATATAAAACAGGCGCGGACGGTATTCGCCGAAAACCCGCTCGACGTCGTCGACCCGCACGCCTTCGGTATCGCTCTGGACTTCGACGTACGTTGCGCCGCGCGCATCGAACACACCGAGCGTGCCCGGATAGGTCGGCGCTTCGGCGGCAACGACGGCGCGTTGCGTGAGCAACACGCTGGCGATGAGGTCGGCCGCCTGCTGCGCTCCGGAGCTCACGATGATGTCGCCCCGGGAAGCATCGCAACCGCGCGCGCACAAGCCCGCTGCCAGCGCCGCGCACAGATCGGGATCGCCGGTATGAGCGCGGTATTGCATCGCTTCGGGCGGATCGTCGGACAGCGTGCGCTGCATCGCGCGGCTGAAATCGGCAAGCGGAAACGTTTCCGGAGCCGGATGACCCGTGGCCAGCGAAATCGCGCCGGGCGCGCTCGCACGCGCGAGCCGGTCGAGCACGCCTTCGATTCGTTCGGCACGGGCTAACCGGCCGAGATCGGGCTCCCATTTTCGCGCGAACGGCGCTTCGCCATTGGAAACCGGCTGCTCCGCGACGAACGTGCCGCGTCCGACGCGCGAAACGATGCGTCCGCGTGCCGCCAGCATTTCGTAGGCTTGCGATACCGTGATGAGCGCGCAGCCGAGCTGGCGCGCCAGCGGCCGCATCGCCGGAAGACGCTCGTCGGGAGCCAACGCGCCGCGCTCGATCGCGGCGACGATCGCGTCGGCGATTTGCACGTAGAGCGGACGCCGGTCGCGCGGATCAAGCGCGATCGGCGGATTCATTTCGTGTCGAGTCGGTAGCCGATTCCGCGCACGCTCGATATCTGCAGCACGGCATCGACTTCAGCCAGCTTCTTTCGCAGTGCCGCCACGTGAACGTCGACAACGCGCGTCGGGACGCCGGAGACGTCGTTCCAAACCCGTTCGAGAATCTGCGCCCGGGTGAGAAGCTTGCCTTCCGCTTCTCCCAAAAACCAAAGCAAGCGAAACTCGAGTGCAGTAAGCGTGACGCCCTTGCCGCCGTTTTCCAGCGTGTGGAAATCGCGTACGAGCGCTGCCGATCCAATTGCGAGCCGGCCGTCGTTATCGCTCTTGTGCGAACGCTCGCGCCGGCGCAAGAACGACTGGATGCGCGCGACGAGTTCGCTGCCCGAGAACGGTTTGGCAATGTAGTCGTCGGCTCCCAGCCCAAGCCCCTTGAGCACGTCGCCTTCGCTGGAATGTGCGCTCACCATGAGGATGAACGCGTCGCTGGAATTGGCTAACGACGTGCAAACGTCGAGCCCCGAGATATCGGGCAACTCGACGTCAAGCAAGACAACCGCCGGCTTGAATTGCGGCTCGAGCTCTAAACCCGCCGCTCCCGTCGCCGCGACTTTCGTCTCGAACCCGGCTTTCTCGAGCAGCGTTCGCTCGACGGTAGCTGCCTCGGGATCGTCTTCAATGATCAATACGCGGTCGGACATGCATCCCTACTTTATTTTTTGGCGGCGGTGAGCATTGAATCGTCATCCTGATGTAGGAGGGCTCGACGCGCAAGCCCTTCTTCAATCGCCGTTTCACGGACGGCAGCCGCGACGGCATCGACCACTCTCGTATCGAAGACGCTGGGAATCACGTATTCGGCGCTGCGCTCGTCGCCCACGACAGCGGCGATGGCGTGCGCGGCGGCCAGCTTCATCTTCTCCGATATTTTGGAGGCTCGCGCGTCGAGCGCGCCGCGGAAGATCCCCGGGAACGCCAATAGGTTGTTTACTTGGTTCGGATAGTCGCTGCGGCCCGTGCCCATCACGGCGACATACGGATTCGCAAGATCGGGCATGATCTCAGGGGTCGGATTTGCCATCGCGAACACGATCGGATCCCGTGCCATGCGTTGAATGTCTTCGACGGTGAGAATATTCGGAGCGCTCACCCCGACGAAGGCATCCGCGCCCGCAAGCACCGCGCCCAGCGGGCCGCGCCGGTTGTCGATGTTGGTATTGAGTGCCAGCCACTGCCAATGCGGGTTGGAGTAGGTTTCGTCGCGGTTGATCGCTCCCGCCCGGTCGACGGCGATGACGTCGCGCACGTGCGCCGCCAACAGCATCTTGATCGTCGCGGTGCCGGCCGCGCCGGACCCGTTGATGACGACCGTCATATCTTCCAGCCGCTTGCCGACGACGGCGGCGGCGTTGATCATCGCAGAGAGGATCACGACCGCGGTTCCGTGCTGATCGTCGTGCATCACCGGGATATCGAGTTCTTCGACCAGCCGCCGTTCAACCTCGAAGCAGCGCGGCGCGCTGATGTCCTCGAGATTGATGCCGCCGAAGATCGGCGCGATCCGTTTGACCGTCGCTACGATTTCGTCAACGTCTTTGGTGTCCAGGCAAATTGGGAATGCGTCGATTCCGGCGAACTGCCGGAAGAGCATACATTTGCCTTCCATCACCGGCGCCGCGCCGTACGGACCGATGTCGCCCAAGCCAAGCACCGCCGTTCCGTCGCTGACGACGGCGATCGAATTGCGCTTGATCGTCAACTGGTAGGCTTTGGCCGGGTCAGCGGCGATCGCCATCGAAACGCGGGCGACCCCCGGCGTGTAGACGATCGAGAGATCCGCTCGCGTCTTCACCGGCATCTTGCCCTCGATCCGGATCTTGCCGCCCAAATGGGCCAAGAACGTTGCGTCGGAGACGTTGACGATGCGAAAATCGGCAAGGCCTTCGATGGCCGTCTTGACCGCGGTGCCGGCGCGCTCCGAAGCAACCGTGACGGAAACATCACGGATCGAATGCGTGCGGGTCACGCTGTGCGTGTCGACGGCGACGATCGCACCGCCCGCATCGCCGATCGCAGCGGCGAGCACGCTGAAAGCACCGGGAGTGCTGGGCGTTTCCACCCGCATGATTAGCGTTGTACCGATCAGCGACGTTGTCATACCGTGTTCTTTTTCGATACTCCCGATTGGTCCTCGCACGACGTTCCAGGTTCTCACGCCGAAATTTGCTAAGTGGCGAGCATGCTGGGAATTCTCGCAATTGCGCTCGGTTTGCTTGGCGGAGCCCTCGTGCAGCCCTCGCCGGCCGCAAATGTCGTCCCGATTCAGATCGTTAACAATCACGTCGTCGTCGACGTCACCCTCGACGGCGCCGGCCCGTTCCACTTCATCGTCGACAGCGGCGCGGGCAATTTGATCGATCCGGCCGTCGCCGCGGCGATCGGAGCGCACGTTCGGGGACGCGTCCGGCTCGTCGGCGTCGGCGGCCGGACCGAAAGCGGGTCGCTCACGCGCATTCACCGTGTCGGCATCGGCGCCGCGACTTTCGTCGACCAGCGCTTCGTCGTCGCCGCCGCACATGCGACGTTCGCGGCGGCTGAAGGTCCGCCGGTCGACGGGCTCATCGGCAGAGCAATCATCGGCTCGAGCGTGACCGTCTTCGATTATGCCCGGCGGACGCTGACATTCGACGCCGGCGACGCTGCCGTTGCCGGCGACGGCGGGATCGTGCTGCCGGCTTCCGTCGTCGACGGCGAACCGCACGTGCCGTGCAGGCTGGCCAACGTCCGGGGATCCTGCGCGATCGATACCGGCAGCCGGCTCAACGTCACCGTGCTCGCTCCCTTCACCAAGCAGTTTCCCGCAGTCGTTCCGGCCGCGCTCTCGGCGAGCGGCGTCGACGGGTACGGCATCGGCGGCGCCGCCTACGGCCGGCTCGGACGGCTGGCACGCTTGGCGTTCGGTCCGCTGGAGCTGACGGACATCGTGACGGACTTCAGCGAGCAGCAGCGCGGCGCTTTTGCCTCGACGCGCACGGCAGCCAATGTCGGCGGCGGCGTTCTGCGCCGATTCACCCTGGCATTCGATTTGGCGCACGGGCGCATCGGCTTCCGTCCGAACGCCGATTTCTTCGCGCCCGATGACGTCGATCGTTCAGGTCTGTTTTTGATCGCGCGCGAGAACGCCGTCGAGGTGCTCGACGTGCGGCCCCAAACGCCGGCGCAACGGGCAGGGATCGTCGCCGGCGACCGGATCGTGAGCGCCGGGGGCGAACCGCAAGTGCCCCAGGCCCTGCCGCAGCTGCGTGCGCTGCTCGCCGGACCGGCCGACTCGCACGTGCGCTTGACCATCGCGCGCGCCGGCGCATCGATGCGCACGGTCGACCTCCGGCTGGACGACTATCTATGAACGCCCCGCACATCTTTACCGCGGGCGTCGCCGCGATCGAGGCGCTCGCGGCGGCTGACGGCGCCGATGCGGCGATCGATCCGCGCTGCGTACCGTACGTTCTGCATCACGGCGCGGCGACGGAGCGCGCAATCGTGCTCTTTCACGGCTTCACGAATTGCCCGCGCCAGTTCAGCGCACTCGCGCAGCAATTTTTCGAGCGCGGCTTCAACGTCTACGTGCCGCGGCTGCCGCGTCACGGCTTGCGCGACAAGTTGACGACGGAACTGGCCGGGCTCACGGCCGACGAGCTCATTGCTTGCGCCAACGAAGCGGTCGCGTTGGCCGCGCCGCTCGCCGCAAGCATCAGCGTGCTCGGACTGTCTGCCGGCGCAACACTCGCGGCGTGGCTCGCCCAAACGCAGGCCGTTGACCGCGCCGTGGTGATCGCGCCCTTCTTTTCCGTGGTTCGCGTGCCCGCGGGGCTCGAACCCGTCTTTGCCGGAGCGCTCGAATTCGTTCCCAATCTCGAATTGTGGTGGGATCCGCGCGTCAAGCAGAACGCCGAACCGAAGCACGCGTATCCGCGTTTCTCGACCCATGCCCTGGCGCAATGTCTGCAGCTGGGCGAAACCGTGCGCGGACTGGCAAAGTCCGCAGCGCCGCGCGCCGCGCGCAGCATCCTGGTCCTCAATGCGAAGGATCCGGCCATCGACAACGCCGCCGCGCAGGAGGTGTGCGAACTCTGGCGTTCGCACGGCGCGCCGACTCAAACGTACACCTTCGAAAATCTCGACGTACGTCACGACATCATCGAACCCGTCACGTTCCCGGCCGCCGGCGAACTGGTGTATCCGATCTTGCTGCAACTCGTCGACCAATGACCGCCGAACGGCGCATGCGGGTCGCGATCACCGGTGTGGGCGGGATCATCGGTTCGCGTCTGGCTGCCGATCTCGAACGCGATCTCGACGTCGTGCGCGTCGATCGCGCCAAAGCCGATCTCCTCGACCGTCCGGCCCTCGAAGCTGCCTTCGCGGGCTGCGCCGCCGTCGTGCACTTGGCGGCCGGCGTTTTGCGCGACGGCAGCTGGGACGAAGTCTGGGACGCCAACCTCTTGGGCGTTCGAAACGTTTTCGAGGCCGCGCTGCGCGCCGGATGCTCGCGCGTCGTCTTCGGCAGTTCGCTGCACGTCGTGGGCATGTACGAAGAAGAGGCCCGGCCACAGATCTACGCCCCGGGCAGCGGTCCCGTTTTGGGGACGAACATCGCGGTGCGGCCGGCCAATCCCTATGCCGTGACGAAAGCCTGCGGCGAGATCATCGCCCGTTATTACAGCGACGTGCACGGTTTGCGCGTGACGTGCGTGCGCATCGGCACGATGAACGTCGCCGACAGCCCGCACATCGCCGACCCCTCCTCGACGGCCCGGCTGCGCGATCTGGACGCCGCCGAGCGTCAGGCCCGATTGGCGGCGAAATGGTTTTCGCACGCCGATTTCGCGCGGCTCGTGCGCGCCGTTCTCGCCCGCGACGTGGCGTTCAGCATCGTCTACGGCGTCGGCGACAACGCCGGCCGCTTCGTGGATCTCGAACCGGCTCGCGAACTCTTCGGTTTTTGGCCGCAGGACGGTTCGTAGATGGCGTGGATTCAATGGACGCAACGACTTGCCGCGATCGCACAAAGCGGCCTGACCTATGCGCGCGATCCGTTCGATATCGAACGCTACGAGGCGCTGCGCCAACTCGCGGCCGACGTCGTCGCCGAACACACCGGGCGCGCCGCCATCGACGTCGACGAATTCTTTCGTGCAGAGACCGGCTACGCGACGCCCAAACTCGACGTGCGCGGCGTGGTGTTTCGCGCCGGCGACATCTTATTGGTCCGCGAACGGGTTGACGGCGGCTGGACGTTGCCCGGCGGCTGGGCCGACGTGCTCGACAGCCCGAGCACGGCGATCGAACGCGAGATACGCGAAGAGTCCGGCTACGAGGCGCGCGCAACGAAGATCGTAGCCGTCTTCGACCGCAATCGTCACCCGCATCCGCCGCAAGCCTTCCACGTTTGGAAAGTCTTCGTGCGCTGCGAAATTATCGGCGGCGCGCCGCGCGACAGTATCGAAACCGACGGCGTCGGCTTCTTCGCGCGCGACGCGCTGCCGGAGTTGTCGACGACGCGCGTCACCGCACATCAACTCGCGCTGATGTTCGCCCACCTCGACGACCCGCTGCGCCCCGCCGATTTCGATTAACTGGATTCGGCGCCGCCGAGTCCTGCTGTTAGTCGCCGCTGATCGTCATCTCGGCGACGCGGAACGACGGCGAAACGATCCCGCTGTCGAAGCGCACGTCGTTGGCGACGGCATCGATGCCGGCCAGCATCGCCTTGAAGTTCGAGGCGATCGTGAACCCGTCGACCGGATAAGCGATCTCGCCGTTCTCGATCCAAACGCCGCGCGCACCGCGGCTGTACGTTCCGCTGGCATGTTCGGTCGCAAAACCGATCGTATCGTAGACGAGCACGCCGCGCTGCGTCGAGGCGATGAGGTCGTCGAGCGTGTTATCGCCCGAATACAGATAAAAATTGTTGACGCCGATGCCGCCGCCCGCTGCGTTGCCCGTGGTCTGTGCGCCGAGCCGGCGCGCATAGTAGGTATCGTAGAGAAACGATTTGAGCACGCCGCGCTCGAACACCGTCGTCATGCGCGTCGGCGTGCCTTCCGCGTCGAATGGTGACGTGCCCAGGCCGCCGGGCAGACGGCCGTCGTCGACGATGGTGACGTGCGGCGAACCGATCGTTTCGCCGATCGCGTCGGTCAAGTACGAATTGCCGACCGCGACGTTGGCGGCATTGACCGCGTTGAACAAGTCACCCAACACCGCCGCCGCAACGTCGCGATCGAAAATGACCGGCGCGCGCAGCGTCGCCGGACGGCGCGCTCCGCACAGGTCCAGGGCGCGCTTCGCAGCCTGCTGCGCGACGCTCGCAACGCTGTCCAAACCGGCGAAGCCGCGGGCCGCCGATCCGTACGAACCGATCCGCAGATCGTTGCCGTCGCGCGCCACCGGACTCGTGCTGCGCGAAGCGCTGGTCATCCGGTACGCCCCGCGGAAGCCCAGCGAATTGACGAGCGCGATCGTCGCCTGCGAGTCGGCGGTGTGCGAACCACGCGAGTTGTCGATGCGGGGATCGGCGCGCCGAATGAGCCGTTCGAGCTCGAGGACGTCCTCGATCTTCGCGCTCGGCTCGCGGACCGCGACATCCGGCGCAACCATCTCGAGCGCGGCGTCCTCACCCGCCTCGACGACGCCGTCGGGCAGACCCGCGTGCGGATCTTCGCCGACGAAGGCTGCAGCCGCCGCGATCCGCTTGGCCAACGCATGGATGCCGTCATGCGTGAGGTCGGTCGTCGAGAGCGCGGCCCGCCGTTTGCCCACGAACGCGCGCAGCGACAAGGAGCGTCCGCGCGACTGTTCGAGTTTGGTGAGTTCGCCGCCGCGCGCTTCGACGGCGAAACGCTCGTTGATCGCCAGCGTCCCCTCGGCCGACGTCGCGCCGTGCTCGACCGCTGCGGCGACGGCGAATGCCGCCAGCGCCAACGCCTCGTCGCGCGCATCGGACCGGGCGGGATCGTCAACCTGCATCGCGCTTAGTTCCCCGTTCCGACGGAGCTGCCGCCCACGGTGCAGCTGGCAAGCTTCACGGTCGGCATGCCGACGCCCACGGGCACCATCTGGCCGCCCTTGCCGCAGGTGTAACTGCGGTTCGCCAGTCGCCCGTCGTTGCCGACCGCGACGACCTTGGTCATCGCATCGGGTCCGTTGCCGATCAAGGTTGCGCCGCGCACGGGCGCGGTGATCTTGCCGTGTTCGATCAGGTAGCCTTCAGCGACCATGAACACGAAGTCGCCCTTGCTGATTTCAACTTGTCCGCCGGCGAACGAGGTGGCATAGATGCCGCGATCGACCGACGCGATGATTTCGTCGAAGGTCGACGTTCCGCTGGGCATGTACGTGTTGCACATGCGCGGCTGCGGCATGACGCGAAACGATTGACGGCGGCCGCTGCCCGTCGACGTCACGCCCATGAGTTTGGCGTTGAGACGATCCTGCATGTAGCCGCGCAGGATGCCGTTCTCGACCAGAACTTTGTGTGCGCCCGGCGTGCCCTCGTCGTCCACCGCCACCGAGCCGCGCTCGTCCGCGAGATTGCCGTCGTCGAAGATCGTCACCAGTTCGCTGGCGACCCGCTGGCCGACACGTCCGCTGTACAACGACGTCCCCTGACGGTTGAAGTCGCTTTCCAGTCCATGGCCGACCGCTTCGTGCAGCAGCACGCCGCCGCCGCCGGCGCCGACGACGACTGCCATCTCGCCGGCCGGCGTTTCGCGCGCATCGACGTTGGTGACGGCGATGCGCGCCGCTTCGGTCGCAATCGACTCCGGCGTTTTCACGTCGTAGACGGCCAGCGTCGTGCGCCCGCCGTCGGCAAAATAGCCGTTGGCGCGTTTTCCGTCACTGCGCGCGACGGTTTGAACGCCCAGCGTCACCAAGGGACGCAGATCCGTCACGACCTCACCGCTGCTCGTGGCGATCTGGACGAATTGTGTTTCGTCGCTGACGTAGGCGTTGACCGCGGCAATGCGCGGATCGTAGCCGCGGGCCGCGACGTCGGCGCGCGCGAGCAGATCGACGAACCGGGCGGGCGGCGCTGGCTCGGCTGCTGAGTGGTACAGCGACGGCGCAAGCCGCGGCGAGAGACCGACGACCGTTTCGCCGGCATCCCCGCTGCGCGCGATGAGCGAGGCGGCGTCGGCAGCCCGCAGCAGCGCGGCGGGGGAAAGGTCGTCGGAATGCGCGTAGCCGGCCCGCTCGCCGGCGATGACGCGGATGCCCGCGCCGCGCACGACCGACATTCCGGCTTCGTGGATGCGCCCGTCCTGCAAGCGAAACGATTGCACGGTCCGGTGCTCGAAGAACACATCGGCGTAGTCGCCGCCCCGGCGCAGGGCGCGCGACAGCAAGTGGGCGAGAAGATCGCGATCGAGACCCGTGTGCACGCGCGTCGATTCGTGCGCGCGGCGGGCGCGTCCCCCGGCCGGACCTCGCTCCGAGCCGCAAGCGGCAAGGTCAGCAAAGGTACCGGCATGAAGCGCGACCGCGTATGGAAGCACTGAAGCTGACCGAAGAGCGCTCTCCGTGGCTCACAAGCCGGCCCGGTCTCATCCTTGGCCTCGACGTGCTCGCAGAAGACGGCCGGCGGTCTTTTGCCGCCGGCCGCTGACGCCGGGGTGATGCCGGTCGCCGAGATCGTCGCGGCGTTGCGCAAGGCGGCGGCTGCGCAGCGCGACATCCTCGAAGCCATCAAGGAGACGCGCACGGCGATCGTCGCTCTGGGCGGCGAATTGGCCGCGTTGATCGCCAAGCTCGCACCCGAGGACGTCGGCTCGATCGGCTTGAGCGTCGTGGTCGTGATGCGCGGAACCCCGACCGTCGACGATATCGCCGGCCTGACGACCGAATATCTTCCGGCGCTCGACGACGCCGCCTATGAGACGCGCCCCGGCGCGACGTCGCTGTATCTCGAAGCGCTGGGCAAAGGCCAATCGCGCGTTTTTCTCGAGGTGCGCTCGAGTCCGGGCCAGATCGTGCTGGCAACGTCGTCGATCAGCGAGCTCGACGACCGGCTCGACGCCGTCCGCGGCATCGTCATCGATGCCGATTCACACGCCCGTCTCGTCTTGGAGGAACAGCCGGACACGACCGACGCGCGGATGATCGCCGGACCGGACGCCGCCACCCTGCTGGCCGCATTTCTCGACGCGCTGCAGCTCGAGTTGCGGCGCCGGTCGCGGTTCAATCGCGCCGTCGATCTCTAGCGGCCGGCGATGGCGCGAAGTGCACGCAGCGCCGTGCTCAGCACTGCCGAAGCACGGCGGATCGCCTTGCGCGCTCAAGGTTTCGGCGCCGCGCGGCCCGGCACAGCCGCACCTGGCCGGGCCATCATGGGCGTGTTCGAACGCATCGGTCTGGTGCAAATCGACTCGGTCAACGTGATCGTGCGCTCGCACTACTTGCCGCTGTTCTCGCGGTTGGGGGCGTACGACGTCAAGCTGCTCGAACGGCTGGTGTGGGAGAAACGCGGGCGCAAACTTTTCGAGTATTGGGGTCACGAGGCATCGCTCATCCCGCTCGCACTGCATCCGCTCTTTCGCTGGCGCATGGCCCGCGCCGCGCGCGGCGAAGGCACCTGGGGCCGCGTCGCCGCGATCGCGCGCGACAAACCCGAATTCGTCAAAGCGATCCTGCGCGAGGTCGAGCAGCGCGGACCGCTCGCGAGCGGCGACATCGCCGAGCATCGCACCGGCGGCGGCGGCTGGTGGGGATGGAGCGAGGTCAAAGTCGCGCTCGAGTATCTGTTCTGGTCGGGCGCGGTCACCACGGCGCGCCGGCACAATTTCGAGCGCTTGTACGATCTGCCCGAGCGCGTTTTCGCACCCGCGGTCCTCGCCGCACCGACCCCCGACGAAGCAACGGCGAAGCGCGAACTGCTGCGCATCGCGGCGCGTGCGCTCGGCATCGCGACGCGCTCGGACCTGCGCGATTATTTTCGCTTGGAGATCGATGCGAACGCGCGAATCGATGAACTCGTCGAACATGGCGATCTGCTGCCCGTCAGCGTCGAGGGTTGGAAGCAACCGGCGTATCTGGCATGCGATACCATCGTTCCGCGCCGGATCGATGCCCGGGCGCTGCTTTCGCCGTTCGATTCGCTGGTCTGGGAACGCAGCCGCGACCGGCGCGTTTTCGACTTCGACTACCGCATCGAAATCTACACGCCCGCAGCAAAGCGCGTGCACGGCTATTACGTGCTGCCGTTCCTGTACGGCGACCGGCTCGCGGCGCGCGTCGATGCCAAAGCGCGCCGCGATACGAGCATGCTTAAAGTAATCGCCATCCACTACGAGGATGCCAAGCCGGCGCCGGAGTTGCGCGAGGACCTGCGGGCGGAACTCACCGCCCTCGCGCGCTGGCTGGGACTCGAACGCGTCAAGATCGGACGGACGCTCGCGCAGGCCTCGGCCTGAGCGTCGAAGGCACGCGGAGCGCACGCGGAGGCGCGCGAACCGACTTTTGCGATAGCCCACATTGGACGTTCCACATTAGACTGTGACGAACACGGGCATTGCGAAAGGTCGCCTCCCATGATCGCCACGGCATACAAGCACAGCACACTCGCGTCCGAGTACGACGCGATCGTGATCGGATCGGGCATCGGCGGCCTGAGCGTTGCGGCCCTGCTCGCTAAACACGCCGCGCAGCGCGTCCTGGTGCTCGAGCGGCACTACACGGCGGGCGGCTTCACGCACGTCTTCGCCCGCCCCGGCTTCGAGTGGGACGTCGGCGTCCACTACGTCGGGCGCGTGGCCGATTCGCGCAGTCGCGAACGCGCGGCGTTCGACCACGTGACCGAGGGCCGGTTGCGTTGGCAAGCACTCCCCGAGATCTTCGACCGCATCCGGATCGGCGAGCTGCACTTCGACGTCGCCGCCGGCACCGAACGCTATCGCGATGATCTGCGGCGCCAATTCCCGGCCGAGCGAAAAGCCATCGACGGCTACCTGGGCGCGGTGCATGCCGTCGCCCGCGCAAGCGCGCTGTTTTGGGCGGAAAAAGTCGTCCCCGCAGCGATCGAGAAGCTGGCCGGGTCGGCGATGCGCGGGCCCTTCCTCCGTTACGCGCGGCGCACCACCGCCGACGTGCTGTCCGATTTCACCACGAATCGTGAACTGCGCGCCATCCTTACCGCGCAATGGGGCAACTACGGGCTGGCACCGGGCCGGAGCAGCTTTGCCATGCACGCCATCATCGCTCACCACTATCTGGAAGGCGCCGCGTACCCGGCGGGCGGTGCGGCGAGCATCGCAGCCGCAATCGCGCCGGCGATCGAGCGCGCCGGCGGCGCGATCGTCGTCGCGGCCGAGGTCGCCGAGATTCTGATCGAGCGCGACCGCGCGGTCGGCGTGCGCATCGCCGACGGTCGCGAGATCCGCGCGCAGACCGTGATCAGCGACGCCGGCGCGGCGGCGACCTTCGGCAGCCTCATCGCCCCCGCTGCGGCGTCGCGGCTGCGGACGACACGCCTGCTGCAAACGCTCGAACCGTCGATGGCGCACCTTTGTCTGTATGTCGGGATGACCGGACCGGCATGCGGCGGCGACGTCGCGGCGAGCAATCTTTGGATTCACCCCGGTCTCGACTTCGACGCGAACGTTGCCCGCTCGGCGGCCGATCCGGAGGCAGCGTTTCCGCTGCTCTTCATCTCCTATCCGTCGGCCAAAGACCCGACGTTCGCCGCCCGCTTTCCCGATCGTGCGACGGCGGAGATCGTCGTCCCCGCGCCCTTCGGCTGGTTCGAGCCGTGGGCGAATTCGCACTGGAAGCGCCGCGGCGCAAGCTACGACGCCTTCAAAGCGCGCCTGACGGAACGGCTCTTGGGCGAGTTCGCCCTGGCGGCCCCCGAGGCGAGCCGGCGGGTTGCGTACGCCGAACTCTCGACCCCGCTCAGCACCCGGCACTTCGCGAACGCCGCGCGCGGTGCAACGTACGGAACGAGCGCCACGCCGGCGCGTTTCCTTTCGCGCACGATCGGCCCGCGCACGCCGATTCGCGGTTTATTTCTGACCGGCACCGACGCATGCTCCGAAGGGGTCACCGGAGCACTTTTCGGCGGTATTTTGGCCGCGTCAGCGATCCTGGGACGCAATCTCCTCGGGGAAATGAACCGACCCGCTAACGCTCGCGCAGCAGCCAGAACGCGCCGGCCGCCGCGATGACGACCGCGGCGACGGCCGTCGCGGCGACGTTTTTGGTGCGCGGCAGATGGAAGCGCCGCGCGCGCAGCCGGTCGCGCAGCCAATCCGTTCCGTGCGCGCGCAGCTTCGGATGCCGGTCGCGGCTGAGTCCCACCGTCACTTCGGTGCCGATCTGCAACAGCCGGTCGACGCGCTTGGGATCGCGCAACTCGGCGCCCAACTCGACGAGCGGCAGCACGACCTCGCTGCCGGTGCCGCGCAAATGCGCGAGTCCGAGTCCGTCGTGACGGCGCTCGACGGTTCCGCGGTATTGCGCGCCCGGCGCAAGCGGCACCGGCCGCCCGTCGACGATCAGCGTGATCTCCGCACCAGCCGGCGACGGGTCGGGCGGAAACTTGCGCCGCGAGCGGATCTGCGCCGGCGGCTCGCTGTGATTGGTCGGCAGCCCGTGCCGGCGCGCATCGTCCGGCGCAAACGTGATCCGGCCGTTTGCGTCGAGCCGCACCTCGCTGCCGTCGGGCAGCTGCACGGTCGCGTTGGGCCGACCGCCGACCACCGCGTAGCGGACGCTGCCGTCCGCATTGTGATACGCCACGTCGACCACGTCGTCGGCCAGCCGATTGGGGATGCCGAGATACGCGCCGAAATTCGAGCGGTGAACGGGGTCTTCCATACCCGGATAGCCGGTCCACTCGAAACGCATCGACTTGCGCGGCTTGGGCACGTCGCGCGGATCGATGCCGCAGCTGATCAGCACGCCGACGGCGTAGGAGTTGGAGTCGCGGCCGACGCGCAGAAACGGGATCTCGACCGCGCGATAGCGCTGATTGCCGTCGTATTCACGCTGCGCCGTGCGCACGAGTTCGGCAAAGAACTCCGCCGCCAGACCGTTGGGCGGCGCGATCGCGATCGGCTCGAAGTCGATGACGCCGCGTTCGGCAAACTGGTCCTCGGGATACGCAAACGGCACGAGCGCGCCGCTGCCGTTGGGATGCATCGGACCCGCTTCGACGATCGTGACCCGCGAGGCGTCGGCGCCGGTAGTGGCGACGAACAGATGGCCGCCGAAATCCTGTTCCCAGACCAGCCGAAGCGACGGGATTCGAAGCGGCCCGATGGCGACGTTGGGCGTGCGCACGTCGAACGAAAACCACACCGCCGGCCGGCCGACGACCGCCACCGTGTGGGGCGGAAGGTTCCAGCGGTTGTTCACGATGACGTCGCTGCCGTCGAGCACGGTCTGCTGCGGAGCCGCCGTTTCGACCGTCGACGAAGCAAATTTCGGAATGCGAAGTTTGAGCCGCACCGCTATTCGCTCGCGAGCACGTCGAGCGCGCGATCGATTCCGGCATCGACCGGTCCGTCATCGGCGCGCGGATCGTTCACCATGAACGCGAACGCCACACGGCCGTGGCTGCGGGTCTGCACGAAACCGACGAGCGCGTTGACGTTTTCGATGTGACCGCTCTTGGCGCGCGCCCGGCCCAGCGCGTCGGTGATTTGCCGGTGGCGCACGGTGCCTTCCATCCCGACGCGCGGCAGGGCCGAAACCAGCGTCGTGCCGACCGGCTGCGCCGCGGTTCGCGCCAGCAGCGTCGCGATCGAGATCGGGGCGATCCGGTCGGTCGGCGCCAGCCCGCTGCCGTCGACGATGCGCAAGCCGCTTTGCGGAACGCCGTCCCGCGCGAAGAGCGAACGCTCGACCGCGCCGCCCGAACGTTCGGTGCCGACACCGCTCTCGGCGCCGACCGCGCGCAACAGCTGTTCGGCGAAATGATTGTTCGAGGTGAACAGCATGTCGCGCACGATCGCCGCGAGCGGCTGCGAGCGATGGCGCCAGAGCACGTGGCCGCCCAGCGGGGCGACGCCCACCCGGACGCCGTCGCGCACGTGCACGCCGCGGGCCGCCAGCATGGCGCGCTCGACTCGCCCGGCGTACACCGGCATCTCGGCGACCGGGCGAAAAAATGATTGCTCCGCGCCGACGGCCACCCGGCCGCTGAACGTGAATTGATTTTGACTCGGCGCGCGTTCGATCGACAGCTCCGTCGAGTACGCCGTGATGATCGACCCCACGGTATGGACGGCATCCCCGGGCGGATGCACGTCGATCCGGGCTGGTGCGCCCGGCGACGTTGGGACCAAGTGGAACTCGACCGTGCCCTGATCCACCGACAACGCGCTGGTGCCCGCCGCGTAATCGTACTGCAGATCGTCGGGCTCCCACGCCGGATTCACTTCGGGTCCGCCGAACGCGCTGGCGTCCGCCACGAGCGCGCCGTCGACGCGCCGTAAGCCGCTGCGGTAGACGCTGCCGGCGCCCGCGCGCAGATCGTCGGAGGTCAGGGTCGGGTCGCCGCTGCCCACCAGCCAAAGATCGCCGCTGACGACGCCGTCCGCAGGGTTGTCCAGCGAGCGAATCTCGGTGACGAAACGGTACTTCGGACCGAACGTCTGCAGCGCGCTGACGGCCGCCAGCACCTTGAAGGTCGACGCCGGTGTATAGGGCCGGCTCTCGCGCCGCAGGAACAGCGGCCGCGCGTTGGCATCGACGATCGCGATGCCGCTGGTCCGCAACGTCGGCTCGTCGAGCGCCGCAGCCAAGCGGTTTTGCATCTCGCGCAGCGAGGCAGCGCTCCAAGCCGGCGCTTTGGGCGCCGTTCCGAGTCCCGTCGCCTGCGGCATCGCAGCAGCGTTGGCGCTGCCGGCGGTTTGCTGCGTATCGCTCCCGCAGGCGTGCAAGCCGACGGCGAAGAGCGCGGCGACCAAAGCAATTCGGCGCATCAGTTGTGATTCAAGGCGTCGAGACGTTCGCGCAGCGTCCGCGCCTCGACGCGTAAATCGTCGAGCTCCGCCCGCAGCGCCGCGACCTCGCGTGGTATTTTTTGCGCCTCGCGAATGCGCAGTGCGGCTTCGGCCGCGTCGCGCCGCAGGCGCCCGTCGTTCTCGGCAAACGCTAAGCGGTCCAACGCGGGCAGCAGCCGCGGATCGGCCAGCATCTCGCACGCCGCATAGACACTCACCCGCACGATGTACGACGGGTCGGACAACATTTTCTCCAACGCCGCCACGGCGCGCGTCCGCACGCCGTCGACGAGCGCGCCCAGCCGCGCGATCGCCTTGACCGCCGCCCGCCGCAGCCCTTCGCCCCGCCGCGAATCGAGGGCTTCGAGCAGCACGGCGAAGGCGCGTTCGTCGGCCGATTCGGCCAGCCCGCGCGCCGCCCCGGCTTCGATCGTTTCGTTCCAGGAAACGCCGCCCAGCGCGGTGCTCAACGCATCGAAGGCGCGCGGATCGTGCGTCTTACCCAGCGCCTCGTACGCCGCGGCAACGACGAAGTACGACGCGTCGGCGGACAGCTCCAAGAGTGCGCTCGCAACGCCGGCGTCGCGGTAATTGCCCAACGCTTCGGCGATCGCGCGCCGGACTTTGGGATGCGGGTGCTGCCGATTTGCCAGCAGGGCATCGCGGCCGGCGGGCGAGCGCAGTTCGCCCAGCACGATCGCGACTTCGGCGGCGACGGCCCAGAACGGATCGCGCGCCAGCGACTGCGCGAGCGCTTCACGCGCTGCGCGCGCACCGTCTTTGCCCAGCGCCTTGGCGGCGCGGATGCGCGCGACGGCGCTCGGTTCGGCGGCCAAGATCGCGGCGTTCACGTCGGCATCGAATGCATAGGTCATCGCGCCTAGGACATACGCACCCGGGTCGACGCGCACGAGCTTGGGTTCGGCCTCCAGCGAAATCGCGAACGATTCGTCCTTGCGCTCGACGTGCAGCCGGACCCGCACTTCGCCCTCCAGCGGGCCATCGCCGGCATCCCGGGCCGGCGCGGCGGGCAGCGCGGCGACGAAGCCGACATCCAGATCGAAACGATACGCCGGGTTGGCCGCGTCGACGGTCTGCTGCTGTTCCAGCGTGAGCGTCGCGGTTTTGTGCTGAGGATCCCAGCGCAGGCCGACCCGGATCTCGGGATGGCCGCCGCGTTCGATCCACTGCTCGAAGAATGCGCGCAGATTGCGGCCGGTGCTCGCTTCGATCGCGCGCACGAGGTCGATCGTTTCGACGTTGCGCTGCGCGTTGTCGGTAACGTAGCGGCGCAGCGCGCGGCGCAGCCGGCTCCAGCCCAACTCGCCGCGCAGCATGTGCAGCACGGCGCCGGCTTTTTGGTACAGGTGCGCGTCGAAGAGTTCGATCGGGTCGCGATAGGTATTGCACACGATCGGCCGCCGGTACCGATCGCGATCCTCGTCGAGATACTGCTGCACGAGCGTATAGACATCGTACGAATACTCGTCCCAACCGAGGTCCGTTTCGCGCCAAACGGCCTCGAAGTAGGTGGCGAACCCTTCGTTGAGCCAGGCCTGCGACCAATCGCGGCAGGTGACCAAATCGCCAAACCACTGATGCGCGAGCTCGTGCGAAACGAGCGGATCGCTTGAAAAGTCCAGGTGCGCCCGGGCATCGTGCAGGGTGCGGTCGGTTTGCGTCGTCGCGGCCGTGTTCTCCATGCCGCCGAAGATGAAGTCGGCGACCGCGATTTGACCGTAGCGTTCATACGGATACGGCACGCCGATGACGGCCTCGAAACAATCGATCATGCGCGGCGTGTTGCCGAACGCGCGCTCCCCGTCGGCTTCGCGGCCGCGCTCGACGTAATACCAGACCGGCAAGCGTGGATGCGGTTGGCGAATTTCGGTGAAATCCCCGGCGACGAGCGTGACGAGATAGGTCGGATGCGGAATGCGCTGCCGGTAACGAAAGACCGTCGTCTCTCCCGCATCGCTGCGCTCGACCAATTCGCCGTTCGACAGCGCGAAGAGTCCGCGCGGGACGACGATCGTCGAAGACGTCGTCTGCTTGTCGGCGGGATGGTCGAAGCATGGAAACCAAAACCGTGCGTCCTGATCCTGGCTCTGGGTCCACAACTGCTGCGGGCGATCGACGAAATAGAGCCCGCGGCGCGGTGCCGGCGCGCGATACGCGATCGCAAACGTCGCGCGTTCGCCGGCGCTCAGCGGGCGCGCAAAAACGATCGTCAGCGATTGGCTTGTGGCGGTGAACGGCAACGGTGCGGAATCGAGCGTGACCGACGTTATCTCGAGATCGACGGCGTCGAGCCGGACCGAACCGACGCCGTCCTCGATCGCTTCGACGGTCTGCGTGCAGACCGCGTGCAGCGTTTTGGTCGCAAAGTCGGGGCGCAGGTGCAAGTCGATGTGCACGACGTCGACGACTTTGTCGGGGCCGTAATGCGGACGCGCGCCCGCGAGCGCGAAAGGACGATGATCGCTCAAATACCGGCTCCGTCAGCAAAACAAGTCTCGCCGTCGGGCCGTTCGACGCGCGCAAACGCGATCGATTCCAACAGCGCGATCCATTCCGGATCGGCGACCGCGGCGCGCAGCCGCCGCGACGGCCGCGACGCGCGCAAGGCGTCGTCGCGACCGATCGTGAACCCGAAGCGGCGGTTGGCAATCATCCGCTCGAAACTGGGATGACCGTATTCGATGAGCCCGATCTCACGGGCAAGCTCCCAGCGAAAAATCGCTCCCGCCGGTGCGACGAACGCGAAGTGCGTGCAGTAGGGCAGGTAGCGCTCCCACTTCGTGTCGGCCAAGTAATCGGTGCGCGACGACTTCACCTCGTAGATCCGCACCTGGCGCGTGTAGCGGCCCAGGCCAATCACGTCGAACCGGCAACCCGAGCCTGCCGGCGAGAACTCGCTGGCAACATGCGGGTAGCCTAACGCGCGCATCCGCTCGGCAGCCAGCGCGCGCAACTCCGCCGTCGTCCGCTTCTTGCCGGCGACCGCCGTCAGCGGGATGTAGTCCAGGGCCATGCTCAGCGCCCCTTCGCGCTGATTAGTGCGGCGCGCCTTGCTCCCAGCGTAAGATCCGCACGCCGTCGGGCGCAAGGTCGTCACAAAACGTCGTGTAGTATTTGCGCGGCGGCACCCCGGCATACGAATATTCCAGCACCGGACCTTTGCGCACGGTGCCGCACGCTTGCGCGAGGCGCGCCTTGAAATCCGGCCGGCCGCGATTGAGCGGAGTCGGATGCAGCGGGTCGAGTTCCTCTTTATCCAGGAAGATAGCGCGCTTGGGATGCTCGCTGTCACGATACCAATTGCGCGATTCACGCCCTTGCCAGTCGTAGCCGATCACGATCGGCGTGAGTCCGGCATAAAAATCGACGACCGCCGACAGCCCGTAGCCGTCGGTCATGACCACGGCGTCGTTCGCGGCGGCGAGGTGCCGGACATCTTGCGCGAGCGGCCAGTAGGTGAAGATCTCGAACGGTCCGGTGTTCCGCAGCGAGGATCCGGTGTTGCGGAAGAGCTGATAGGCGGCACCCGGCGCAACCGCGGCATAAAACACCAGCGGCAGCAGCAAGAGGGCCGGCACCACCGATGCGTTCGCCCAAATGATGCGAGCGCGCCGCGTCAGCCGAACGTATGCACTGCCCAAACCGATGCACAGCGAGGCGTACGGTCCGAAGATCCAGTGAATCTCGACCGGTTCGAACAGGGCCAGCACCGTCAGCAAGCCGATGAGCGGGAGCGCCGTCCACTTGATGAGGCCACTGCCGCCGCGGGCGAACGCGACGACGAGCGCACCGATGAAGAAGCCGGGCGAGTACGCCGCGGCCTGCACGGCATACAGCGACAATGGCCGCAGCAGCTTGAACTGCGAAACGTGCCGGCCGACGAAGGTGAAGTCGAAGGTCAGCCAATCGTGCGTCGCATTCCACCACACGAACGGCGCATACAGCGCGGCGGCGATGACGAACGACCAGCCCAGCCCGGCGCGCCACAAACTGCGCCGGCTCGGCGCGAGCGCGTCCATCGCGATCCCGAACAGCAGCGCGAACGCGAACATCCGCGAGAGCAGCGCCAAGCCCAGCGCGCAGCCCAGGACGATGAAATCGATCGGACGGCGCTCATCAAATGCTTGCAAGGCCAAGCAGATCGACAGCGTCCAGAACGCCAAGTAGGGACCATCCGGCGTGGCGCTCCCGAACGCCATCGAGAACAGCGGCGTCAGGGCGAACGCCAGCGCCGTGACCGCACCGGCCCGCCGGTCGCCATGGGCCAGCCGCGTAGCGGCGGCGGCGGCGGCCAGGGTGGCGATCACCCCGCACAGCACGAAGCCGATGCGGACGGCGCCGGGGATCGTGCCCAACCAAGCGAAGGCGCGGATCGTCCAAGCTACCGCGGGCGGATGATCGACGTAGCCGAACGCCAGATGGCGCGACCATTCCCAGTAGTACGCTTCGTCGCCCGTCAGCGGCAGCCGGAAGTCGGCGATCGCCCGCATGACGGTCACGGCGGCGACGATGGCCCAAACCCACGCGACGGCGCGCGCATTCGCGGGCAGGTCGCGCGAGCGGCGCACGAACGCAGCCGGTTCGACGCGGCGCGCCGGCGCCACGAGCACGTCCTTATTCGTGCGGCTCAACGCGACCACCGTTCACGCCGATCACCATCCCGTTGAGATAGAACGCATCGTCGCCGATCGCAAAAAGGACCGCGTCCGCGATGTCCTCCCACGAACCGGGCCGGCCGGTCGGATTATTCGCCGTTCGCGCCCGCGCCGTGCGCCGGTCGGCGGTCTTATCGCGAATGTCGCCGGGCTCGATGACGTTGACCGTGATGCCGTGTTTGGCTTCCTCGACGGCAAGCGTTCGGGCAAAGGTCACGACGGCGGCTTTCGCCGCGGCGTACAGCGACATGAGCGGCGCCGGTTGCGTGTCGTGCGAACCGTTCATTCCAAAAAACACTAGGCGCCCGAAGCCGCGCGCACGCATGCCGGGGAGCACGGCGAATGCCAGCGCGACCGACGAACCGACGTTACCCTCGATCATGTGCTGGTAGTCGTCGGGCTCGGAACGTTCGAACGGCTTGACGACGATCGGGCCTAGCGTATGGATGGCGACATCGACGGGCCCACGGCGGCGCTCCACTCCATCGATCGCACGCCTGGCTCCGGCCGTGTCGGCCAGGTCTTCGCCGATGGCGGCAACGTCCGGGTCGAACGGCCGGACTAGGTTCAGCGTTGCATCGGGCGCCGTGCCGCCGGGGCGAAAGGTAAATGCGATGCGGTAGCCGGCGCCGGCGAGCGCAAGGCAAATGCCTTGTGCCAAACCGCCCGCGCCGCCCGTGACGAGCGCAACCCGTGGGGTCGCGGGCGGATGTTCGATCGGCGCGGCCACGGCACTTGGTCCGGCGCCCAGCCGGCAGCAACCTGCTGGGACGAAGTAACGGCGGTCGCACTCGCCACGAAAGCACACGCTTGGAAGTTTCTTCCGCTAGGCTTGCCGAAGCGGAGCAGCGCCGCCTTAGCAGCCGGTGACGTTCTTCATGGGGGCGCTGGCCCCGTGCTTTTTGCCGGGCCGCATTCCACTCATCATGCTAGTGAAAAGGAACGAGATAGCCCGGCGATGCGGAAGGCGCAGCGCCGGGTCAGCCATCGAAAGGGTCGTTTCCGATGCCCGCTTCTAATGTAACGCACGACGACTTGGACGACTTCGATGGTCTGCGCAAAGAGATGGTCGCGCCGATCAGCGATTCGGTCACGCTGATCGCGTCGCTGTCGGCAATCGAGTTGGAATATCGGCGCCGTGCCAACGTGGCCGCGCGCATTCTCGAAGGGGTCATGGAGGCACACCGTGAGGGCCTCGCCCCCTCGATGCAGGACCTCTACGCGGCGCGCGAATTGGGCGAATTCCTGATGGAGGCGGGCGCCTCGTCGTCGCCGGGCGCCGACGAATTGGCGCGTCACCACGATCACTTGTGGGGCGCGGCCGACGACCTGATCACCCTGCGCACGAACGACGACCGCAATTAGCCTCGGCCGGTCGACTGGAGTCGCTGCTCGGCAGTCAGCCCAGCCGCGATTCGAGCATTTCCCCGCCGCCCACGTTCATCGAACAAAGAGAAACCCTGAGCTCATCAGGGTTTCTGTCTGGGATCGAATGGTGCGCAAGACTGGATTTGAACCAGCACGCCCTTGCGAGCGTTAGCACCTCAAGCCACCGTCCTCCCGAGGGCCGAAGAGGAGGAACACCCTTAAATGAATGGCCCCCCAAATGAGCCCCATAGCGTTATTTTTTACCTACTGGTTAATGGTACTGGTACAAGTAAAGTAATTCGCTTCTGGAAAGCAGCCAACCAAGAACGAGTATAAGCGCCTAACCGCAAAGCGAGCCGCACCTCAGTCTGAGCCCCGGAATCGTCCGAGGACGCGCTGGCGGCTAGTCTGCCGACCTCCGGTTTTGACTTCTGGTTCGTGATGTGATACATTGCTATCAAGATGGCACAGAAGCAGGTTTCGCTTCGCCTTGAAGAAGCGCAGCACGAACTTCTCAAGCTCCGGGGCACCTTCGAGCGTCGGCCGGTCAACGATATCATTGCCGATGCTATCCGCGAGTATTCCGAACGGCATCCGATCTCTGAGGACGACATGCTGGTAATGGTACGGCGGATTATGAAAGAGGATGCCTCGCTCCTTAAGGCGCTCAAAGACGCCTAGTTGCAGTATCTCACTGTTCAGAACGTCCTCCGCTTCTACCAAGAGGCCATCGGCGAACCCGTCCTACGGTATGCCGATGGCCTCTCGTCTGCCTAGGACGGGTCGGAAAGGGGCAAGCAGTGAGCCGATGTCTTTGGCTGCTTAGGAGAGCCAAAGCAAGATCACGGCAAATTGCGAGCTGCTGATCGATGGGTGCCGTTTACTGGTAACGATGAAATCAAAAACCCCGAGAAGTCTTTATCCTCGGGGTTTTTTGATGGTGCGCAAGACTGGATTTGAACCAGCACGCCCTTGCGAGCGCTAGCACCTCAAGCTAGTGCGTCTACCAATTCCGCCACTCGCGCATCCTGAGGCAACCAACGTAGCATATCCGATGGACATCGACTACGCAAGCCGTAAGACCTCGCGCGTCCGTCCGGCGGAGCCCGCCGGACGGAGCGCCAACTCAAGCGACAGCTTCCTCTTCGGTTAGGACACGCTCGAGCGCGTTTTCGATCCGGTCGTAGCCCTTGTCGCCGGCCTGAAAGTGCCGCAATTCATGGTTCCGGTTGAAAACGTAGTATGCCGGGACGAACTGGTTCGAGAAACGGCCGACGATAGTGTGTTCGTTGTCGATGGCCAGCGGCTGGGTCAGCCCCATCGCGCCCAGCGCATCGGCGGTGACGTTCTCCACGTCGAGTTCTTCGGGTCCGCGCGGCTGATGAACGGAGATCACCTTGAGCCCCATTGGGCCGTATTTGTCACGCCAGCCGTTGACTTTGTCGACCACGTCATGACAGATGTAGCACGAGATCGACCAGAAGTGCACGAGCACCGGATGGCCCGCGAGTTCGGCCGCCGGCGGCAACCCGCCGTTGACCCACGTCGGTACCCCCTCCAGCGCCGGCAGCGGGGTGCGCATGCGCAGCGGCATGACTACGAAACCGAGAGCAGCTGTTTGCCGGGCGTCCATTCCGCGGGGCAAAGTCCGCCGGTCTGCAGCGCCTGAAGAACGCGCAACGTCTCCTCCACCGAACGGCCGACGTTGTCGTCGGTGATCGTGGCGTACTTGAGAACGCCGTCGGGATCGATGATGAACAGGCCGCGCTGAGCCGCGCCGCTGGCTTCGTTGAGCACACCGTATGCGCGCGCGATTTCTTTGGTGAAGTCCGCGACGAGCGGGAACTTCAAGCCGGCGATGCCGTTCTTCTCACGCGGCGTGCTGACCCAGGCGAAATGACTAAAGACGGAGTCGGTCGAGGCGCCCAGCACGTCGGCGCCCAGTTCCGTGATTTCGTCGTAGCGATCGGACAGCGCGAGAATTTCGGTCGGGCAGACGAACGTGAAATCGAGCGGATAGAAGAAAAAGATGAGCCATTTGCCTCTGTAGTCCGACAGGCTGATCTCGGCACCCAAATTCCTGGGGCTCGTGGCGCCTTTCGTGCTGGCAAGCTTGAATGCAGGGGCGGCTTGCCCGACCTTAGCTGACAAGATGAAAACCTCCGGAAACGATTGCTGCTTTGCAAGAAATCGTGTATAGTGTGAAAATGATATTCATTCTCAATAAATGCCGAGTTCAAGGTAGTCCATAGCGCGATCCATGTCAAGCGACTTAAGTAAAGCACGGCCGGCAGAGCGGTTGCCGGCAAATTACGTCAAGATTTTTGACGCGATTTGCGCGGTCGACCGCGGGGTGCATCTCAGCGCGCAGGACGTATACGCGCGCGCCCGGACGGTGCAGCCCAAGCTCGGTTTCGCAACCGTCCATCGGGCCTTGGCTCGCCTGAGCGAACTAGGCTACGTCGAAAAGCTCGACGTCCCGGGCGCTGCTTCCGTCGTGTACGAGCGTGCCGCCCCGCCGCACGCGCACTTCCGCTGCGTCGCCTGCGGCGACATCCGCGACATCGAGTTCACCGTCCCGCCGGATCTGCTTGCCGCCCTCGCCCAGCGTCACGGCCTCCAAATCGCAGCCGAATCGACGACCTTCGCCGGCCGCTGCGCCAACTGCCGGACTTCGTGCGTTAGGGCGCGAGTTCGCTGACCGGAAACATCTGCGAGTACGACATGCGCCCGCCGCACGTGCCGGTGCTCAGCGTGACGTCGATCGCCCGCCGGTCGCCGGGCACGAAGACGTCGAGCTGCGTGATGCCCACGCAGCTGCGATCGAATTCACCGCTCGGCGGGTGGCCGTAGAAAGCGAAAAACACAGCTGCTCCGGGCAACACGCTGTAGGCATAGATCTGCTTGTCGATGAACGGCGCGCGCTCGAAGCGGATCGCTGCGACCTGGCCTGACGAAACATAGGCCCGCAGCTCGGGATACCCGGCAACGCGGCATGCCGCAAGCGACATGTTGCGCAAGGCGATGCCCGGGATGTCTTTGCCGAACGCCGGATGCGTCCAGGGAAATCCGGCGAGTTCGGCCGCCGTGCAGAGCGGATAGCTCGTCGGCGGCTGCTGCAGCTGGGCCGCGCCGGCCGGCGCGGCAACGGCAAGCACCAGCGCCGCGCCCGCGATTCGAATCGCGTCGTGCCGCACGCGAGCGACGACCCGGACTCGTCTTTTCGCCCGGCTCATCGTCGGTATTCGGTCACGAAGCGACAGCTTCGCCGGGTGTACCGAGCGAAGCCGAGGGCACCCATTTCATCACTCCTCGATCCGAACGAAAATCTTTGCGATCTTTCGTGGGGCTCCTGAGATACCACGCTAACGCATGTTGGGATCGAGCGCGTCGCGCAGCCCGTCACCCAAATAGTTGATCGCCAGCACGGTGACCAGAATGCACAGGCCGGGGAAGATCGCGACCCACGGCGCGATCGTCATGTTCGAGGTTGCGTTGGCAAGCATGTTGCCCCATGACGCCGTTGGCGGCTGGATGCCGAACCCCAAAAACGACAAGGTCGACTCGACGATGATGACGTTGGCGATGTCGAGCGTCGCCTGCACGATGATCGGTGCGACCGCGTTGGGCAGCAAGTGGCGGAAAATGATCCGGCCATCGGAGTTTCCCAATGCGCGCGCAGCCTCGGCGTACTCGCGTTCGCGCAAACTCAAAAAGAGCGCGCGTTCGATGCGCGCGACGGCCGGCCACTGCAAAAACCCGATGATGAGCACGATCGAGATCGGTCCCAACGAAGCTTTGTTCGAGGTCGCGGCGACGATCGCGGTCAGCACGAGCAACAGCGGCAGCAGCGGAATCGACAGCACGACGTCGGTCAGGCGCATCAGCACGAAATCGATCCAGCCGCCGTAGTAGCCGGCGACTGCGCCCAGCACGGTGCCGATCGCCACTTCGAGGATCACCGTGACGACCGCGACGGTGAGCGAAACGCGGGCGCCGAACATCAGCCGCGCGAGCAGATCGCGTCCGTCTTCGTCCGTTCCCAGCAAGTGATGCGCCACGCCCGGCGCCAAGGGCGTGCCGTTCCAGTTGGCTTGATCGATGAAGTTCGGATCGGCCGGCGTGATGTAGTTGGCAAAGATCGCAACGAGCGCAAGCAAGATGAGCACGATCGCACCGACCGGCGCGATCCGATGCTTGCGAAAGCGCTTCCAAACCTTGTTGCGGCTTTCTTTGAATTCCGCCTCGGGGACGGCCGGCGGCTGGCCTTCGAGCGGCAGCGTCGCAGCCACTAACAGTCGCCGCTCACGAATATTTCACCCGCGGATCCAGCCACGCGTATGCGACGTCGGCGACCAGATTGAAAAAGACGACCAGCAGCGACGTCAACATCAAATACCCCATGAGCAGCGCGAAATCGAACTGCTGCAGCGCATTGATGAACAGCCGTCCCATGCCCGGCCAGGCGAAGATCGATTCGGTGACAACCGCGCCGCCCACGAGAATCGGCATCGACAGCGCGATCACCGTCACCAGCGGGATGAGCGCGTTCTTGAAGGCGTGCTTGAAAACGATCGCGGTTTGCGAGAGACCCTTGGCCGAGGCGGTGCGAATGTAATCCG
>JBEKHC010000007.1:0-80585 GCA_050012475.1 Candidatus Velthaea sp. | reverse complement strand
CGTTGGTCCCGCTGCCCGAGGCCAGGATCGTCGCGCGAAAGCGCCGCGGCGAATCATAATTGTACCGATCGACGATGCGCGCAGCAGTTCGCGTTTGATACATTGCGATGAGCCGTTCGAAGCCGACCGCGGGGATCAGCGCTCGCGCATAGTGTTTGGCCCGCAACGAGCACAATGCAGCGTCCAGCAGAGCTGTGCCCAGTCCCTTCTTGCGCTGCTCCGGCGCGATCCCGAACGGCCCAAAGATCCCGATCCCGGTTTGCGCGTGATATTCGCGCAGCCAAGGCAACCGCAGTCCGTGCGAATCGAAGGCCGCAAAACCCCCGATGTCGCCGCGCTGGTCCTGCGCGACCCAGACTTCGCTCTCCCGCGCCTCGGCCGACCACCAGCTGGGCGCGAACTGCCAATCGATCCAGGCCGCGAGCCGATCGTCTGCCCGCGCGGCATGAACGAGCCGAAACCCAAGCCCTTCGGCCGTGCGGTGAGCGCGGGCCGCAGCGGCCGCATCGAATCGCTCGTCGGCAAAATCGACGAGGAGATTGACCGCCAAGATCGGCTTACGTGCGCGCGGGATGGACGACGACGGCCGGATCGTCGGCGCCCCGCCGTTCGATCCAGCCGACCACTCGCGCTCCCGGCACGGCGCCGACGGCACGCTCCGCTTGCGTGACCGGGACGATGAGCGTGTAGCCGATCCCCATATTGAAGGTGCGATAGCGCTCGTCGGGCGACATGCCGCCGCGCCGCACGAGTTCGCTCACGATCGGCGGAACGCTCCAGCGTTGTTGTTCGAAGATGGCTTTCGTTCCGCCGGGCAGCGTGCGCGGAACGTTGTCGAGCAGCCCGCCGCCGGTAATGTGGGCCATCGCTTTCACGTCGGCTACCGCTTGGATGGCTCGAACGGACGCGTAATACGACGGATGCGGTGCGAGCAGCGCATCGGCAAAGGTTGCACCGGCGAAGGGCGCGAGCAGCTCAGCAGTGGGGATCAACGCGCGCGCGAGCGTGTAGCCGTTGGTGTGCAGGCCGATCGACGGCAGCCCGACGATGGCATCGCCCGGTGCGACGCGCTCCCGATCCGGAACGGCGGCGACGTCGACGATGCCGACGATCGTGCCGGCCAAATCGAAATCGCCGGGCTTGTACAGGCCCGGCATCTCGGCCGTTTCGCCGCCCAACAGCGCCATCGCGTGCGCCTTGCAGGCGCGATGACAGCCGGCGACGACTTGCGCCGCCACGCTCGGATCGAGTTTTCCCACCGCCAAGTAATCGAGGAAGAACAGCGGTGTCGCGCTGACGACCAGGATGTCGTTGACGCAGTGATTGACGAGGTCGGCGCCGACGCCGTCATAGCGCTCGAGCGCGGCGGCGATCAGAATTTTCGTGCCGACGCCGTCAGTGGAACCGACGAGCGCGCGCGTTTCGTCGCCAGGCAAGCGAAACAAGCCGCTGAATCCACCCAGCGTCCCGAGCACATTGGGATGCGTCCAATCGCTGGTGACGCCGCGGTAGCGCTGCACCGCTTCGTTGCCCGCATCGATATTGACGCCGGCGCGGGCGTAGGCATCGCTCATGACAGGGTCCGCGGCATGCACTGAGCAATTTGTGCCGGATTGGTTCGTAGACTCTTCATCTGATCGACCAACCGTTCCATCCATCGAAAGGCACTTCATGCAAGTTCGCATCGCGACGGACGCAGCGACCAAAGTCCTCGCGGGCGCGCTGGTCGTACCGCTTTTTACCGACGGCAAGCTCGACGGTGCAGCCGCGGAAGCCGATGCGGCGCTCGGCGGAGCCATTACCGACATTCTCGCCGCAGGCGAGATCACCGGCAAACTCAACGAGGTCTCGCTCATCCATGTCAAGGATCAGCCGTTTCGGCGCGTGCTGGCGGTCGGTTTAGGCGATCGGGCGAAGTTCAAACTTCCGGTTCTCGCAAAGTACGCCGGAACCGGCACCCGCTATCTTGGTAAACGGAACACGAAATCGATCGCGTTCGCGCTGCCGCTCGAAGCGGCGGCCGATCCCGCGCGCAGCGTTTCGTTCGTGGTCGAAGGAGCGATGGCGGGCACGATCGACACGACCACGTACCGCACCCAGCCGGAAAAACCGATTCTCATCGACGAGATCTTGGTGTTGGCAGGATCGTTCGATCCCGCAGCGGTGAAACGCGGCATCGAACGCGGTGAAATCGTCGGCGGCGCGATCAATATGGCGCGGCTCATGGCGCTTACGCCGGCCAACGACATGACGCCCACCCACCTCGCCGCGCGCGCGCAGGACGCGGCGCGCGAGGCTGGGCTCGAGTATCACATGCTCGACGAAGCGCAGATGCTCGCCAAAGGGATGGGCTCGCTGCTCGGCGTGTCGCAGGGCTCGCACGAACCCGCGACGCTCTCCGTGCTCACGTATACGGGCGATCCCGGGTCGAGCGAACGTCTCGCCTTGGTCGGCAAGGGCATCACGTTCGACAGCGGCGGCATCTCGATCAAGCCCGCCGAGAACATGCACGAGATGAAGTACGA
Organism: Candidatus Velthaea sp.; assembly: GCA_050012475.1. Classification (GTDB taxonomy): domain Bacteria; phylum Vulcanimicrobiota; class Vulcanimicrobiia; order Vulcanimicrobiales; family Vulcanimicrobiaceae; genus Velthaea. The sequence continues at coordinate 78,060 of JBEKHC010000007.1, read as the reverse complement.
CATGTCGGGCGGCGCCGGCGTGATCGCAACGATGTATGCGCTGGGCAAACTCAAACCCAAACTCAACGTGATCGGACTGATCCCGGCCAGCGAGAACTTGCCCGGCCCGCGCGCCGTCAAGCCCGGCGACGTCCTGCGGGCCATGAACGGCAAGACGATCGAAGTCATCAATACCGATGCGGAAGGCCGGCTGATTCTCGCCGACGCGCTGTGCTATGCGCGCGAACTGGGCGCGACGAAAATCATCGATTGCGCGACGTTGACGGGCGCATGCGTGATCGCGCTGGGTCACGCGGCCTCGGGAACGATGTCCAACGACGAAGATTGGGTGGCGCATTTCCTCGACGTCGCGGCGTCGAGCGGCGAGCGCTACTGGCGCTTGCCGCTGTTCGAAGAGTTTTCGACGATCATCAAGAGCGACATCGCGGACATCAAGAATACCGGCGGCCGCGCCGCCGGGGCCGAAACCGCCGGGGCGTTTCTCAAGGAGTTCGTCGCCGACGTCCCGTGGATCCATCTCGACATCGCCGGCACCGCGTACCTCGACACCGAGTCGCCGTTTCAAGCCAAAGGCCCCACGGGCACGCCGGTGCGCGCGTTCGTCGCCCTCGCTGAAGCGCTCTCCGAGGGCGCACCGGCCGTGAACGGTCAAGCAAAACGCCCGGCAGCCGCCGTTTGACCGGTCCGCGGCTGAGCGAGGAACTTCTGCTGACGTAATCCGCTCGAAAGATGCATGTCGACGTGGCGTCTTTCGAGCGATGATAACGGGACATTCAGAGGGGCGATCTTTCGCCTCCGCCGGAGCGTGGACGCTGGACGCGGGAACGAACGCCGGCGCAGACGCGCCGTCACTGCAACTGACGATGCGAACCATCGTGCCGTTGCCGCGCTTTCGCTGACCCGATCGGATGCCATCCGCCCGCCGGGGCGTCCGCTCCGTAGCCGGCCCGCAGATATCTGCAACGCGTGTCGACCCTTTTCGTCGGGCCCGACTCGCTCGGCGCTTGGCCGATCCGGCTGGCGGCGCACCCGCTCCGACCAGCTGGTCGGCAGATCTCTACGACGCGTACGGACCTCGCGCTACGGAACGTGCGACGTTCTTCAATGCGGCTTCTTCGTGGTGCGCCGCTCGCTCGGCGCTTGGCCGACAGACGATGCGTCTACTATCTATGGGGTTTACAGGGGCTTTCCATCCTGTGATTTGACCTGTTATAATGCCGTGCATGACGAACTTCGGCAATCGCGATGAAGGTCAAGAGGGGATGATTCGCTCCGACGTGGACGCCCACGAATACGTCATGGGCTTGCCGATTCGGACCGTTGTACGTGAACTTACCGAACTGCTTGGCGCCACCACCGTCGCCGTGATTGGCGGGGTCAAGGAGACTCGCGCCGTTCAGCAATGGATGATCGATCGCGAGCCGCAGCGGCCGCACGTCCTCCGGTTTGCCTTGCAGTTGACGCTGATGCTGACGGGCCGCGCCGATCGAGAGTATGCGCAGGCCTGGCTCCACGCGGCCAACCCGCGGTTGAACGATCGGATCCCGATGCTGCTCTTGCGCGACTTGCCGCTGGATGAAGTCCAGCACCCGTTGCTCAACGCCGCCCGCGCCTTCGCGCAGCGCGCCGAGCAAGCGACTGGCTAATAGCGATCGCTGGACATCTTGAAAGCCAGGCGGCATGCGCGCTGCCCACGGGCTTGGTTTGGATTCACTGTCGGCCGGATGGCCGACCGAGCACATCCCATTTCGAGCATTGAATCGCTGGCCCGCGGACGGTCGAGCGCCGCCGGCAATCACATCTTGTATGTTACTGCCGCGTCGAGCATGATGCGTAGATGTCAAGCAAGGGAAAATACGAACAGTTCGCCACCGTCCGTGAGTGCGATCCTCAGGGTGACATTCTCCACGTTTTCGGCGACGTCGACCTCAGCACCGCAAGTGAGCTGAACCGGTCGATCGATGAGGCGTTGGCTGAATGCGCCACGTTGAAGATCGATCTGACGGAATGCCGCTATTTCGATTCCAGCGGACTAGCGACATTGGCGCGGGCGCGCCAGCACTTGGGCTCGGCATTGACGGTCGTCGTGAGGCCGCACACCGGTGTCTACCGGACGCTCCGGGTGGTGGGCTTCGATAAGATTTTCAATCTCGTCACCCAGCTCCAACCCGACGGGCTCGCGCATCGAAACGCGACTGGCGGCGTCGAGTCGATGCGAGCCGGTTGCTGAAGCGCTTCAACGAAATCGTCGATGCGATCGGACCGCCGCACTCTCGCGCGATGATGCAGTCGAGCGGGAAGCCGAACGTCTATCGCTCGATGTGGAAATGCGGTTGCGTCGTCGACTGCTTGGAGCCGTCACCAACGACGTTTAAGGCGCCCGTCGACTGGCTGTCGTGCGGGATCCACGGCGGCCCGCTGAGCGCACGAGCAGCGGCCGCAGACGGCGGGGAATCGATCTGGGAATGAAAGGGCTATGAACCCTCAAGAACCCGTCCTCCCCGAACCCGACGCGCCGGTGGAGAGCCCCTCGAACCCTGTCGAGGAACCCCCGTCGGTCGACGACATCGAGTAGAAGAACGGCTGGGCCGCGCTGGGCTAACGCTCGACCTCCGGGAGCAGCGCTTCAGCGCGTCGTTATCCTCGGCGGCGCAGAGGGATCGGGGTTGCGATCGCGGAGCTCGCGCCCGCAGCCGGCGCGGATGTCGTCGTCGCGTCGAGCACTGAGGCAATCGTCAGTACGGCCGTCGCCCGTCTGCCGCAGCTAAACAGGTCATCGCGGCCGTGATGCGCCGCTTACTCGTTCTCGCTAACGGGTGCTCAATCGCCGAAAGCGTTCGACCCGACCTTCACCTCGTGAAGCGTTTCTTTTCAGCCGCAAGCAGCACGGTGGAAAGGGTGAATCAGGACGATTCATACCTTCCACCGGTTGAGGGACGACACGGAAATCTAGTTGGCTTGGTGCTTCTGGCGCCACTTGTCGAGCATGACGGCAAGGACGATTACGACGCCCTTGGCGACATATTGCCAGAACGACGACAGCCCCAGAATCGTGAGACCGTTGTTCATGACACCGATGATGAGCGCGCCGATGACCGTTCCGCCGATTGCACCGACGCCGCCGCTCAGACTCGTGCCGCCGAGGACGACCGCGGCGATCGCGTCGAGTTCGTAGCCGGTTCCCCAGTTGCCGTTCGCGCCGTAGAGCCGGCTAGCCGACATCGCGCCGCCCAACCCGGCAAAGAGTCCGCTGATCGCGTACACGAACATCAGAACGACGCCGACTTTGATGCCGGTCAGCCGGGCGGCCTGCGGATTGCCGCCGACCGCGTAGATCTGCAAGCCCAGCACGGTCTTGCGCAGGATGAACCAGCTGATGAGGACTACGGCTGCGGCGAGCCAAATCAGCCACGGAACCGCCAGGAAACTGCCGTTGCCCATCCACTCGAAACTCGGGATTTGCTGGTTGAGGACCGTCGTTCCGCCGGCAAACAAGTAGGCAGCGCCGCGCAGGGCGGTCATCGTGCCCAGCGTGACGACGAACGGGTTGAGCCCCACGAACGCGACGAGTGCGCCGTTGATCAAACCGCAAGCCAGTCCGGCGAGCAGAAAAACCGGGATGGACAAACCCGCTAACGGCGTCAGCGAGATGAGCATGCCGAACACTGCCGACACGGCGAGAATCGAGCCGACCGACAGATCGATACCGGCCGTGAGGATGACGAACGTCATTCCCGACGCAAGCACCAAGTTGATCGAAACCTGACGCAAGATGTTCATCGTGTTGCTGGTCGTGAGGAAGTTCGAGCCGGCCGAACCCGCCACGTACACGGTGAGCGCGTACATTCCCAAATAGAGCACAATGAGTACGGGCAGCATCCCGACTTGACGGAAGATGGATGCTGCGCTGGGTCGCGCAGGGCGTTCGGCGGGGCCGAGCGTTATCGTCGACATTTCATCACCGTTCCTTCGGTACGACCGTGGAAGACTGGGCGCAGCGAGCGGCTCACGCTGCCGAAGCTTCGACTTGTGCTGCGAGGGCCATGATGTTTTCTTGCGTGATCTTGTCGCCGACGACTTCTCCGGTGAGCTCACCTTCCCGCATCACCATCACACGATCGCAAATGCCGACGAGCTCGGGCAGTTCGCTCGAGATGACCAGCACCGCGACGCCGTCGTCGGCCAGTTGGTGGATGATCTTGTAGATTTCGCTCTTCGCACCGACGTCGACGCCGCGGGTCGGCTCGTCGAGGATCAGCACTTTCGGACCGATCTCGAGCCAGCGCGCCAGCAGCACCTTCTGCTGGTTGCCGCCGGACAAACCGCCGACGATGCCGTCGGGGCCGCTGATCTTCACGCTGAGCTTTTTGATCGACTCCTTGGTGAGCCGAAAGAGTTCCCCGTAGTTGAGCACGCCGCCGCGCGCATGCTGGCCGAGCACGTTCATCGACGTGTTGGCCAGCGCCGAGAGCTGCAAGAACAGCCCCAGGCTTTTGCGATCTTCGGGTACGTAGCCGATGCCCAGGCCGATGGCGTGTCCGGGGCCGGTGACGTCGACCTCCTGGCCGGCGAGCAGCACTTTTCCGGCTTCTTTGATGTCGGCGCCGAAAATGAGCCGTGCCAGTTCGGTGCGACCCGCTCCCACGAGCCCGGCCAGTCCGGTTACCTCGCCCGCGAAAAGGCTGAAGCTGGCCGGTTTGACTTTTCCGCCCGCGACGTTCTCGACGCGCAGCAGTTCCGGTCCGTGCCCGGTCCGTTTGGCATGTGCGTAAAAATCGCCCAGCTCGCGGCCCACCATCATCGCGACGACGCGCCGCGGCTCGAGTTGATCGCGGCTGAGTTCGCCGACGTAGCCGCCGTCGCGCAGGATCGTGACCCGGGTGGCCAGCCGGTGGACCTCCGCCATCCGGTGGCTGATGTAGAGAATCGCCATCCCTTCGTCGCGCAACTGCTCGACGATACGGAAAAGCTGTTCGGTTTCGCGATCGGACAGCGCCGCGGTCGGCTCGTCCATGATGAGAATGCGGCCCTTGTGAATGAGCGCGCGCCCGATCTCGACTTGCTGCTGTTCGGCGATCGAAAGATTCTTGGCCAGCGTCGTCGCCGAGAACCGCGCGCCGAGATTCTTGAGCACGTCAGCCGTCTGCTGGTTCATCGCCCGCTCGTCGACGATGCCGAACCGCCCGCGCGGCTCGCTGCCCATGAACACGTTCTGCGCCACGGTCATATGCGGCGCGACGCTGAGCTCTTGGTAGATCAGGTTGATCCCGAGGTCTCGGGCGGCGGCGGGATTTTCGATCTTGACCGGTTTGCCGTCGAGCAGAATCTCGCCCGAATCGGGCGTGTAGACGCCCGACAAAATCTTCATGAGCGTACTCTTGCCGGCGCCGTTCTCACCCATGATCGCGTGGACTTCGTGGGTGTAGATCGGCAGCTTGACGTCGCGCAGCGCGTGGGTTGCGCCGAAGCTTTTGGAGATGCCGCGCATCTCGAAGATGAGTTTGCCTTCATCCATAGCGGCTTACCATTGTCCTTGACGAATCAGGCGCCGTACTCGAGCGGCAACGTAGCGGCTGCTGCATGAGGTACCCGTCAAACGGGCACCTCATGCGCGCCGGTGATGAACTTACTTTTTGACCCAGCCGGGGTAGCCGCTCACGTTGTCCTTGGTGACGAGCGGAACCGGCAACAAGAGCACTTTTTGCGCCGGCTTCTTGCCCTGCAGAAGTCCGTAGCCTTCCTCAATGGCGATCGACGCCATCTTGTACGGATTCTGGGCGGCGGTCGCGGCAAACAAGCTGGCCTTATCCTTGAGGCCCGATTCGCCGTCGGGCGAACCGTCGACGGACGTGATCAGTTTGATGTCATCGCGGTGGGCCTGCTTGATCGCGAGGTCGGCGCCGATCGCGGTCGGATCGTTGATCGCGAAGATCCCGTCGATTTTGGGATTCGCGGTCAGCAGATCGGCCATCACGCTCAGACCGCCGTCGCGGCTGCCTTTGGCATTTTGATTGTCGGAGAGAACCTTGATGCCGTCGGCATTCAAGACTTTCTCGCAGCCCTTGACGCGGTCGATGACCGACGAAACCGGCGGCCCGTTGATGATCACGACGTTGCCCTTGCCGCCGATGTGCTTGGCGAGATATTCGCACGACGTCGTTCCGGCGGCGGTGTTGTCCGACATGACGGTCGCGTCGGCACCTTCTGCAGCAACGTCGAACGCCACGACGACGACGCCCGCGTCGGTCGCTTTCTTCAAGACCGGAGCGATCGCTTTGGGATCGACGGCATTAACCAGAATGATATCGGTTTTGTTGGCGATGAAATTTTCGATCTGCCCGACTTGTGTATTGAGGTCGTAGTTGCTCGAAACCGTGGTGATCTTCACGTTCGGACCGCCGAGCTTCTTGGCTTCGTCCGATGCGCCTTGGCCGATCGCCACGAAGAAGGGATTCGCCAGATCGCCGACGCTGATCCCGATCGAATTGAGCGGCTTGGCCGCCATCGTATTCGAGCCCGCCAACGCGACGATGGCTGCGGCGGCGAGGCCACCGAGTGCGAGTCGTTTCATAAATGAGGGAATTCTCCACGAAGTGCAGATGGCGGACGGAGAACCGTCCACTGAACGGGGCCATTTCCGCGAAAAAACGTTCCACCCTTCGCTGAGTCGGAAAGATACCGGGTGCGCGCACGCACCTACTTGAGTGCTGGCTGACGATCTCCGGCAGGCGATGAAAACGCGGGCGTCGAGGGATACGCGCCCGTCAAGCAACCGAGGCAGAAATCGCTGCGCTCGCGACCCGTGGCGTTGACTAGACCGTCGACGGTCAGATACCCCAGCGAGTCCGCACCGACTTTGTCGCAGATCTGGTCGATCGTCAGGTTCGCGGCGATCAGCTCCGCATACGTCGCCATGTCGACCCCGAGATAACACGGATGGACGATCGGCGGCGAGGTGATGCGCAAATGGACCTCGCGGGCGCCGGCATCACGCAAGAGGCTCACGATTCGCGGGGTGGTCGTGCCGCGCACGATCGAGTCGTCGACGACGACGACCCGCTGTCCGCGCAGGTTCTCGACGATGGGATTGAACTTGAGCTGCACGCCCTGGCTGCGCATTTTCTGGTCGGGGCTGATGAAGGTGCGCCCGATATAGCGGTTTTTTATCAGACCCTCGACGTATGCCAAGCCGCTCTCGGCGGCGAAACCGATTCCGCCCGGAATCGCCGAGTCCGGCACCGCCATCACGACGTCGGCATCGACGGGATGTTCGCGCGCCAGCGCTCGCCCCATTTGATAGCGCGCCATATAGATGGAGCGGCCGCTCAAAACCGAATCCGGGCGCGCAAAGTAGATGTACTCGAACATGCACAACGCCGGGGGCTTGACCACGTCGATTTGCTCGGTGCGAACCCCGCGGCTGTCGACGCGAATGATTTCGCCGGCGTCGAGTTCGCGCAGATAGTGCGCACCGACCGTCGCCAGCGCGCACGACTCCGAAGCGATCATGTAGCCGTCGTCGCCGTACGTCCCGACGCACAACGGCCGCACGCCCCAGGGGTCGCGAAACGCATAGATCGCGTCGGCGGTCGCCACTACGACCGAATACGCCCCCTCGACGATGCGCATCGCCGCGGTAATCTTCTCGAACATCGAACCCGGCGCGAGGGCGATCGTTTTGGCCAAGATCTCGGAATCGGAATTGGCGTCCAGCTCGATTCCAGGCGGCAGGAGCGCGAGCAATTCCTCGGCGTTGGTGAGGTTGCCATTGTGCGCGAAGGCAAACGAGCCGATGTCGCACTCTTCGATGAACGGCTGCGCGTTGCACACCGCCGACGCACCGCTGGTCGAGTACCGCGTGTGCCCGACGCTGACATGGCCCTTCATCCCGCCCAGGATATCTTCGTCGAAGATGCCGCCGATGAGCCCCATCTCGCGATGACTTTGCAGCCGCGTGCCGTCGCCTACGGCGATCCCGGCGCTTTCCTGACCGCGGTGCTGCAGCGCATACAGTCCGAAGTAGGCCAAGCGGGCGACGTCGGCGTTGCGCGCATAGATGCCCGTTACGCCGCAGGCTTCGTGAAGGACGTCGCCTGCCGGTTGACCGGCTTCTTCGTCGTAGGCTCGCGCCATTGCAGCTAGTTAAACAACGCGCGCAGCGCGTCCCGGCAGAATTGCGGCTTTGCCGCAATCTTTGGAGCCTGGTGTCTCGGCCCCGCCGAGCGAGCGTGTCGCGCGATGCGCGGAGCGGTTAATCGCGGCTATTGCGGTTGCCGAAGATCTGCAGAAACGCAAGGAAGATGTTGATTGCGTCGAGGTAGATCGCGACGGCCAACTGGATGGGCGATTCCCAGGGCTGGGCGGCGCGGATCCGGCTGAAATCGATGAGCGTGAGCAGCGTGAAGACGGCCAGCGTCAGCCACGCGTAGACGCCGGGCTGGAGAAAGTGGGTGAAGGCGCTGATCAGACCGGCGATGACCAAAATCAGCAGCGCGCCGAACGCGATCCCGCTGAAGCGCCGCCAGTCGATGCTGAACGTGAATGAGATCGCCGCGAGGATCAGCATGCCCAGGCCCGTCGTCGTCGCGGCGTCGACGACGACGCCGTTGCCGTCGAGCGCGACGTAGCGCGCGATGACCGGGGCGATGCCGATTCCCTCCAGAAAGGTGAAGGCGTAGAACAGCAGCAGCCCGACCGCCGGATTGGCGCGCGCGCCGTTAATGGCGAACAGCACGAGCAATCCACCGAGCGAGGCGCCCAGACCGACGCCGTACGGCACGCCTTGGAAGAAATACGCGGCGACGGCCGTGATGAGAAAACCGACGGCGGTAATGCCGAGGACTTGACCCAGCAGCGAGGGCGCGTTGGCGGCGCTCGTCTGCGGGTAGCGTGGACGCTGTTGATACATCTCGCTCCTATGTACCGTGTCGTCGGCGCCAGGTTGCACCCAGGGACCGTACGAGTTGCAATCGAACACGTGTTCGATGAAAGTCGCGCGGCGCGCCGCTGAAATCCGGGTTACGGAAATCGCGGCAAAAAGCATTCTCAACCGCGTTCGGGGAATGCCGTTCGGTTGGTCGATCAACCCATATGCAGGCTGCGCGCATCAATGCGTTTTCTGCTATGCGCGAGCTACCCATGCGTATCGCGAACTCGACGGCGTGACGGCGTGGGGTTCGGAAATCTTCGCCAAGGTCAACGCTGCTGCCGTGTTGCGCGGCGAACTGCGGCGCTACGGAGCGAAAGTCACCGAAGTCGCGATCGGCACGGCGACCGATCCGTATCAGGCCATCGAGGGCCGTTACCGCATCACCCGCGGCATCCTCGGCGAGCTCGCGCGGACGCGAACGCCGATGCACCTCATCACCCGGTCGGGGCTGATCGTGCGCGACATCGACGTCCTCACCGCATTCGCGGCGCGGGCGGCGATCTCGATCTGCTTCAGTCTGCCCACGCTCGATCCAGTCCTGGCGCGCGAGCTCGAACCCACCGTCGCGCCGCCCGCGAAGCGGCTCCTGGCCGTCCGGCGTCTGGCCGAAGCCGGAATCCGCGTCGGGGTCGGCGTCGCCCCGGTCGTTCCGGGGTTGACCGACGACCGCGCCGCGCTCGCGGACGTGGTGCGCGCTGCGGCCGACGCCGGCGCGAGCTTCGTCTGGCACAGCGTGCTCAACTTGGGCGACGTGACGCGCGACGCGTTCTTCGCGTACCTCGACGAACGCCAACCCGAACTCGTCAAACGCTACCGCGCGATGTACCGCCTGAAATACGCACCGCCCGACTACACGCGCGACGTCGGATCGCGCTTCGCCGCTGCCGCCGCATCGACCGAGTTGCGGCCGCCGCAAGCGATCGCACCGCAAGCACCGCCGGAGCTCACGTTGTTTGCGCGTTGAGCGCGTGCATCGCGGCTTGAACTCCCGGCTGCGTGCACAACGTGCGGTAGTTCGCATAGAGCGCCCGATACGCCGAAAAGTTCTGCGGCCGCGGATCGAATACGGTGAACGCGTGCGCGCCGAAGGCTTGCGCGCCCGCGGCGAAATCGGCGACGAGCCCGGCTGCGACGGCGCCGTGGATCGCGGCGCCGACCGCCGTTGCATCGGCGATCTCCGGGACTTCGACGGAGCGTTCGAAAACGTCCGCCATGATCTGCACCAGCAGCGGATTGTGGTGTGCCAAACCGCTGGTCAGGATGATCCGCTCGATGCCGAAACCGCCGCTGAGAAACACATCGAGCACCGTGCGGGCACCGAAGCTCAAAGCTTCCAGCAGCGCACGATAGATGTCGACGGCCGTCGTCTGCGCCGTCAGCCCGAGCACGAGTCCGCTGAGCCCGGAATCAGCGAGCGGCACGCGGTTCCCGTTCCACCAATCAAGTGCCAACAAATGGTTGGCACCGGCTTTGAGTTCGGCCGCCGCCGCATTGTAGCTGCGGAAGCTCTCGGCGGTGCCGCCGGCGCGGGGAAACGTCTTCACGAACCAAGCCAGCGTGTCACCGAAACCGGCCTGACCGGCTTCGTAACACCACGTATCGCGAATCGAGCCGTCCCATGCCACACCTTCGATGCCCGGCGGCAGCGGACGAAACGCGTGCGCCAAATAGAGATAGACGGCGGACGTGCCCAGCGCCGCCACGAAACTGCCGCTCGCGATCCCGCCGACGGCCGGCAATACCACGTGCGAATCGATGACCGCGACCGCCACGACGGCGCGGCCGCCAATGCCCGTGCGCTGCCGCCATGCTTCGCACAGCGTCCCGGCGGCCGACCCGATGCGATATGGCGCTGAAAGCTTCGCCGCCAAATCGGGCACGATGCCGGCCGGATACCCGGCGTCCGCGGAATACTGCGCTTTGTACGCGGCGAATCCCAGACTGCGCACTTCGCACCCGGTGAGCTGCCACACCAGCCAGTCGCCGGCCTCGATGAAGCGGTCGGTCTGTTTCCAAAGTTGAGGCGCTTCGCCGGCGATTTGGGCCGCCTTGGCCAAGAGCCACTCGCCGGAGAGCTTGCCGCCGAAATTGGCGAGAAACGCGCCGCCGCGGGCGTTGATTGCGTCGGCATACGGCTGCGCCGCGGCGTGCTTCCAGAGTTTGACGTAGGCGTGCGGCTCGCCGGGGTAACGCTGGGAAAGCGCGGCGCCGGCTTGCGTCGCGGGCAGCGGCGAACTCGCCGTGAAGCCGATGCCGATCGCCTCGATCGTGCGCCCGCGCCCCAGCGCCGTCAGGATCTCGGCGGCCGCTTCGAGATAATCGCCGGCATCTTGGAGCGCCCACCCGCGCGGCAGCGCGGTGCCGTCGGGCAGCGCTCGCGCCATCACGCCGTGCCGATAGACGTGCGTGTGCCGTGCGACGTGCTCGCCCGAGAGCGCGTCGATCACGACGCCGCGCGCGGATTCCGTTCCGTAGTCGAGTCCGACGAGGTATGCGCGGCTCACTTGCAGCGCGCCCGCCTGCGCGTGCTACTCGCCGCGAAACTTCGGCGCGCGCTTTTCCTTGAACGCGGTGATGCCTTCTTCGTAGTCGTGGCTGTCGTAAACGATCCGGCGCAGACCTTGAACTTGCTCGAACTTCTCGGGCGACATCGTCTGCGCGCCGGCCAAAATCCGCAGCTGCTCCTTCATCACCGAGATGCTCAGCGGCGCGTTGGCGGCGATGTCGCGCGCCAAGCCCATGGTGAAGGCTTCGATCTCATCGTTGGCGACGACGTAATTGATGATGCCCAGCTGAGCGGCCCGCTGTGCCGACATCGGCTTGGCGGTGAAGGCCATCTCTTTGACGATGCGGATGTCGGCCGAATTGAGGAACGTCAGCATCCCCGTGACGTTGTACGGTACCCCCAAGCGCGCCGGGGTGACCGCGAAGGTGACGCCCGGCGCCGCAACGACCAGATCGCAGGCAAATACCGTCTCGCTGCCGCCGCCCCACACGGTTCCCTCGACGAGCGCAATGACCGGTGCGGGAAAGTGTTCGATCTCGCGGATGAGATGGCGCAGCGGGTCGTCCCAACCCAGCGGATCGCGCCGCAACGGCAGCTCGTTGATGTCGTGCCCGGCCGACCACACGCCGACGCCTTTGACGGCGCGCAAAATCGCGACGCGCGCTCGCTGCTCGCGCAGCTGTCCGAACGCGATGATGAGGTCGTCGACCAGCGCCGCGCACAAGGCGTTGTGCTTCTTACCATAATTCATCGTGAGCGTGCCGATCGAATCTTCGATGGCTACGTCGACAAGCGGCATCGCTACTTCTCCTTCTCGAGTCGGCGGAGCCGACGGCACGCGTGCAACGTTATGACAGCTTGGCGATGTCGGAGCGGAACGTGAGCGGCGTGCCGGGCGGAAATTGCGGCTTGAGTTGCGCGATCGCGTCGTAGACGGCGCTGCGGGCGGCCGCGACGGTCGCTCCGCGCGCCGCGATCGTGAGCACGCGCCCGCCGGGCGAACTCACCACATCGCCGGTCCGCGTCGAGGTGCCCCAGAACGCCGTCACGCCGGGCGGCAAATCGAACGTCGCGGGCAATCCGGCGACCGGCGTGTTCTCGTACGGATACGCCTTGGTGGCAAGGGTTACGCCGACGCAAGCCTCGTTCGAGAGACCGGCGGCATCGAATTCCACCGCGCCATCCGCGGCCGAGCGCAGATAGCGCGCGAAATCACCGGTCACGCGCGGCATCAGCACTTGCGTTTCGGGGTCGCCCCACCGCGCGTTGTATTCGATCACCACGGGGCCCGTTTTCGTCCACATCAGCCCGCAGTACAAGACGCCGCGGTATTCTTCGCCCTCGGAGAGCAGCCCGCGCAGGGTCGGTCCGACGATTTGCTCGCGAACGATCGTCAAAAATTCGGGCGGAAAATTCGCCGGCGGCGAGTACGCTCCCATCCCGCCGGTATTCGGTCCGGCGTCGCCGTCGCCGGCGCGCTTGTAGTCGCAGGCCGCAGCAACCGGGATCATCGCCCGGCCGTCGGCTACGGCGAACACGCTGACTTCACGTCCGCTCAGCCGTTCCTCGAGCACGATGTCGACGCCGCCGCCGGGAACGCCCGATTCGTACCAGGTGCGCAGCACGGCTTTCGCGCTGGCGACGTCGTCGGCGACGACGACGCCCTTGCCGGCGGCCAGCCCGTCGGCTTTGACGACCACGCCGCCCTGCCACTCTTCGAGCGCCTTGTGCGCTTGTTCGAGCGAATGCACGACTTTGAACCGCGCCGTCGGGATATTGTGGCGGTCCATGAAGCGCTTGGCGAAGATCTTGCTCGTTTCCAGCCGGCCGCCGGCGCGGTTCGGACCGAACACCGCGATGCCCGCATCGCGCACGCGGTCGCCGACGCCGGCAGCGATCGCGGTTTCCGGACCGATGACGACCAAGTCGATCTTGAGGGCTTTGGCGCGATCGACGATCTTGCGCGCGTCGGTGACGCCGACATCGCTCAGATTCTCGCCGCGTGCCGCCGTGCCCGCGTTGCCGGGAGCATGGAAGAGCGCCTCGCATGACGGCGAACGCGCCAGCCGCCACGACAACGCGTCTTCCCGCGCGCCGCTGCCCACGATCAAAATGCGCATCGCGCTATTCCCATTCGACGGTGGCGGGCGGTTTGGACGTGATATCGTAGGCCACGCGATTGATGCCCGGCACTTCGTTGACGATGCGGGTGCTGATGCGCTCGAGCAAGACGTGCGGCAGCCGGGCCCAGTCCGCCGTCATCCCGTCTTCGCTGGTAATCGCGCGGACCGCGACCAAATTGGCATAGGTGCGCCCGTCGCCCATCACGCCCACGCTGCGCAGCGGGGTCAGGACGGCGAAGTATTGCCACGGCTTGGGCACCAGATGATCCGCGGCATCGATCTCGCTGGTCACGATCCAATCGGCTCGCCGCACCGTTTCCAACCGTTCTTTATCGCACGCACCGAGAACGCGCACGGCCAAGCCCGGGCCCGGGAAGGGTTGCCGCTCGACGATCGGCTTGGGCAAACCGAGAACCCGGCCGGCCGCGCGCACTTCATCTTTGAACAGCAGCCGCAGCGGTTCGATCAGCGCGAAATCCATGCGCTCCGGCAAGCCGCCGACGTTGTGGTGCGATTTGATCTTGTGCCCGGCTTTGGAACCCGGAGTTTTCGATTCGATGACGTCGGGATAGAGCGTGCCTTGCACCAGAAACTTCACGCCCGCGATTTTTTTCGCTTCTTCCTCGAAGATCGCGATGAACTCGTGACCGATGCGAATCCGCTTCTCTTCGGGATCTTCGATCCCGGCCAGCCGCGTCAGAAAGCGGTCTTCGGCGTCGACGGCGATGACGTTGAGGTGCAGCACGTCGCGAAAAGCCGCCAGTACGTTGCGCGCTTCGTCTTTGCGCATCAAACCGGTGTCGACGAAGATGCAGGTCAGCTGTTTGCCGATCGCGCGCGATACCAGCGTCGCGGCGACCGCTGAATCGACGCCGCCCGACAGCGCGCAGATCACGTTCGCGTCGCCGACCTGCGCGCGCACGTCGTCGATCGCGTGCTCGACGAAGGCGCCCATCTCCCAATCGCCGGCGATGCCGGCGATGCGATGCAGAAAGTTTTCGATCACCGTCGCGCCGTAGTCGGTGTGGACCACTTCGGGATGGAACTGAACCGCGAAGATCTTGCGCGTCTGATCTCCCATCGCCGCGATCGCGCAGCGCGACGTGTGGGCCAGCGCCGCAAACCCCGCCGGTGGCGTGACGACCGAATCGCCGTGCGACATCCAGACCCGGCTCTCGGGCGGTACGCCGAAAAACAACGCGCTGTCGTGCCGGTCGACGCTCAGCTGCGCGGGGCCGAATTCGCTGTGCTGCAGCGGCGTGAGTTCGCCGCCCAAATCCCGCGCCAAGAGTTGCATGCCGTAGCAAATGCCCAGGATCGGCAGCCCGCTGGCCAGCACGCCGGGATCCAGTCCCGGAGCACCGGGCGCGAGCGTCGATTCGGGCCCGCCGGTCAAGATGATCGCCGCCGGGCGGCGCTTTTCGATGTCGCTCCAGGGCGTGTCGTAAGGAAGCAGCTCGCTGTAAACGCGCGCTTCCCGAGCGCGGCGCGCGATCAACTGGCTATATTGGGCGCCGAAATCCAGGATGACGACGGTTGCCGGACGGGTCGAAACAGCGGGCATTCCCTCGGCCTTCGCCGCGCGAGGCCGCCTCTCCGTGAAAGCCTCGCGGGATCGCCGATGGCGAACCGCGCGCTTGCATTCCGCGTATTCGGCCCGCGGAAAAATCCGCCACCCGTGCAGCGAGAATTCTGGTTGCGTCAGACCTTTCGTTCGAAGCAACGCAAGCGAAGCGCAAGCAACTCAAGCGGAGGGATAGACTCCCGCACGGCAATCGAGACTGCTACCGCTCTTTCGGGCGACAAACACGAACAGGCGCCAAAACGGCTGGCAAATGGAGCTCGCATTGAGAACGTTACCCAGCATGGCGAGACGCGATGCAGCGCGATGCGCGAAACGGGGGACGAGCCGCTCATGGCGATGACATGCACCGCAGCGGCGCGCGTCAAACGCCCGCGGCTCGAGTGCCGCTTGCCGGCGTCGGCCGGGATCGTTCTTTTGCAGGGCCCGGCGGGCTGCGGTAAGAGCGAACTTCTGCGCGGCTTGCGCATCGATCCCGACACAATTTATTTCCGCGCCGGCGAAGAACACGGCACGTTCGGACGCTTCGTTCACGGACTCGCGGAAACGATCGCGCCGATCGCACCCGGCGCGCAGGCATCGTTCCCGCGGGCCTGGGAGCGAGCGCTCCAATCGCGCTCGCCGGGAATGGTGCTCGCGCATTGGCTGGGCGAGCATCTCGCCGGCATCGATCGGGCGATCGTTCTCGACGACCTTCACGATGCGGCGTCCGATCCGTGCATCGCCGCGTTCATCGCCGCGCTGGCGGATGTACGGTCCGAACATGCGCTGACGATCGCGCTGCGCACGAGCGGGGAACTCCCCGTTGCGCTCTGGATGGCCACCGGCCGGATGGATCGTCCAATCGACGAAGCCGATTTACGCTTCGATGATCTCGACGTCGCGACGGCCGCAGCGCAGTTCGGCGTGCCGCTCGAGCCTGGCGCGATCGCGCAGATCCTGGCCGCCACGCGCGGGCTGCCGATCGCGGTGATGTATGCCTTGACGCGGTTGTGCCGCGATCCGCAGGCGTTTGCCCGCGCGCCCCTGCCCGACACGTTCGAGGGCATTGCGACGGCGATCTTCGATCGCCGTTCCGGACGTCAGCGAGCGTTGCTCTTCAACGCCGCGCTTTGCTCGCGGATCGACGACGATGTGCTGGCGTTGTCCGGTTGGCAGGACGCCTTCGAGATCCGGACCACCATGGTCTGCGACGCGCCGTTCATGTGGGAACGGGACTCCGCGGGCAATCTTCGTTTTCACGATCGCTTCCGCGCATACTTGGCCGGGCGCTTTGCCGCTTGCGAGCCCGCGTTCCGGTCGACGATTGCGCGCCAAGCGGTGCAGTCGCTGCGGCGCGCCGGGCACGTCGGGGACGCGCTGGACGTTGCAACCCGCCAGGGGCTGAGCACCGAACGCTGCGCGTTACTCGACGAATACGGCTTTCAACTGCTGGAGTCGGGCGAGATCGACGTCATCAGCGAGGCACTCGACGCCGGCGACGGCTCCGAAGCATCGCCGGGCGCGAAGGCGCACGCTTTGCGCGGCTATCTGGACGCTCAGCGGGGCCGCTTCGATGCGGCCGAGGCCTGGTTTCGGCTTGGATTGGAAAGCGCGAACGACGAGAGCACGCGGGTTACGATCGCGCTGTACTACGCGCGTGAACTTGCAGTGCGCCGGCGCGACGACGCGTGCGCCGTGCTCCAACCCTTCGCCGACTCGACGACGCTGCCGCGCGCGGTCCTCATCGACGTCCGCTCGTCCTTCGCGCAGGCATTGGCGGCGGCAAACCAACTCGACGAAGCGCGTTCGCGCACCGAGCAAGTCTTCACGATGCTCGACGCGGACCTGCCGCCGGCTTTGCGCGCTCGGGTATTCGCTCGCGCTGCGTATGTCGCGCTGGAATGCGGAGCACTCGAACTCGCTCGCGAACGGGCATCGATTGCCGCGCCGCTGGCGGTAGCCCAATCGCTGTACGACGTTGCCGCCTCGACGTATTCGGTGTTATACAACATCGCCTATCGCAGCGGCGATGCGATCGCGAGCCTCCAATACCTGCGCCGCGTGCGCGCGATGGGGGTGAAGTCCGGGACCTTGCGGCTCGAACGCTATTCGCTGCTGGGGATGTACGAGCTGCAGGCAGAAGCCGGCGACGAGGCGGCCCTCGCTGCGCTCGAGACGCAGCTTGCCGCCGTCGACAAACACGATGCTGGGGTCGAAATCGTCGAGTCGTTTTTGCCGGCGAGAGCGTTGCGGGTCGCGTACTCGGGAAACTTCGCCGCCGCTGCGGAACTGCTGCAGCCGACGGCCGAGCGCTATGCGACTCCGCAGCGACGTGCGTTGAGCTGGGCGCAGATCAGCGTGTATCGCGCGGCCCAAGGCGAGGCGCGACGCGCGCAACACGCCGCGCGCAGCGCGCAGCACGAGCAGGAGGCCGTCGACGTTCCGACGTCGATGTCGGACCTCACCCTCTTGACGCTGGCGCTTGCCGCGTGGGCCGGCGGCGATCTGAACCAAACGCGGACTTGGATCGAGCGGGCCGATCGCACGGCGGTCGAACGGCCGCCGCGCAACGCCGCCTTGCGCAGCGTGCTCGACGCGCTGCTTGCCGGATCGCTCGAGTCACCAGCCGTCACGGCGGCCGCGCGCAGCGCGCTGGCCGAGCTGCGGACGGCCTCGTTCGGCGGCATGGCGCGGCTGATCGAGACGCTGCCGTATCGGCGCGGGCTTGCGGGGCCAAGCCAAACCGTGGGCACGGTGCTCGCGCAGCCGGCGCTCCCGGCACCGGCGTTGCTCCGTTTCGTCGATGACGTCGACGCATCGATCGCCACGCTGATCGACCAGCTCGAGATCGCATCGCCGCTCACGGCCGAGCATTCCCGGGCCGTTTCGGCCTGGTGTACGCGAATCGCGCGAACCTTGGGCCTTGGCGAAACGCAGGTCGAGTTCGTCAGCCGGTGCGGACTCGTTCACGACATCGGCAAAATGCGGACGCCGCTGGAAATCTTGAATGCGCCGCGCGGGCTGAGCCCAGTCGAATGGTCGACCATGAAGAATCATGCGGCGGAGGGCGCCCGAGTCGTCGGCGACATCGATCTCCTGCGTCCATTCATCCCGATCGTGCGGGGCCATCACGAACGGCTCGACGGCAGCGGCTACCCCGACGGTCTGCGCCTGCGCGCGATCCCGCTGGCAGCCCGGATCGTGGCCGTCGCCGACTCGTTCAACGCCATGATCGCTCGTCGTCCGTATCGCGCCCCGCTTGCGCCCAACGCGGCGCTCGAAGAACTCCAGCGGAATCGCGAGACCCAATTCGATCCGGAGATCGTCGCCGCCATGATCGGCGTGTTGCATTTCCGGCCCACGGTGCATTCGATCGCGTAGCGCGGTCCGCAGCGCGACGAGCACCTTGCGATCCACCGGCTGCCGCGCCGGAGCGATGAGGAATGAGTGTCAATGAAAAAACTCTTTGAACCGCGCACGTTGGTTCGCTGCATTGCAAGCGTCGCGATCGTTGGTCTTGCGGCATGCGGGGCGGGTTCACCGTCGGCCCAGCCGCCGCTCCCCATCGGCAGCAACCCCGGGACGCAGAACGCGCGTCACGCGCAAGAGCTGCGCGCGTTTGCCGCAAATTGCTCGCTGACCATACCAATTTTAAATATCGCGCTGTGCACGAACATCGAACTGGCGGGCGGACCGACGTTGGGACCAGGCACGCCGGCGCAGGCGGTGCCGGGCCTTCATCCCCTCGATCTGCAATCGGCGTATGCGTTGCCCTCCGCGGGCGCCGGCCAAGGTCAAACGATCGGCGTCGTCATCGCGGCTGCCGATCCGAACGCCGAAAGCGATCTCGCGGTGTACCGGTCGACGTTCGGGCTTCCCGCCTGTGCCTCGGCGACCGGCTGTTTTCACGTGATTTCGGCCGGCAGCAACGCGGGCGATAAGGATTGGGCGCGCGAGGCCGCCACCGATCTGGCGATGGCGTCGGCGGTTTGCCCCAATTGCAGTCTGCTGCTGTCCCAAGCGGCAAGCACCAAGGCCACCGATCTCGCCGCAGCCGTATCGGCAGCGGTCGCTGCCGGCGCGACGTCCGTCAGCAACAGCTTCGTCATCCCCGAGGACGCTTCGGAATCAAATGCGATGTGGGCGCATCCGGGTGTGCCGGTCGTCGCCGCAACCGGCGATCTGGGATACGGTGCGGCCTATTGGCCGGCCGCGGCATCGACGAGCATTGCGGTGGGCGCGACGACGCTCGCCGCCGATTCCACGTTAACGCGCGGTTGGCGCGAAACCGCTTGGTCGAACACGGGCAGCGCCTGCAGTTCGGTCGCGCCCAAACCCGCCTGGCAGCACGATACGGGCTGCGCGAAGCGGACGCTCGCGGACGTCGCGGCGGTCGGCGACCCGGCAACGCCCGTCGCGGTCTACGACTCGTATCAGGACAAGGGCTGGATCGAAGTCGGCGGCACGAGCGTCTCGACGCCGATCGTCGCCGCGATCTACGGGCTGGCGGCAAACGGCGCGCAACTCAACGGCGCCGCCTCGTTGTACGCAAATCCCACCGGTTTGTTTTCGATCGTGAGCGGGTCCAACGGCATCTGCCTGCTCGCGCCGTATCTGTGCAACGCCGGCGCCGGCTACAACGGTCCGGCCGGCATGGGTTCACCCAACGGCGTCGCGGCCTTTTGACCCGCGGCGAAACGCCGGATAGACCGGTGTCCACATTTTGCGCGCGATCTGCTCGCTGATCTCGGCGTTCGAGAGCGGGTCGCACAGGTTTTCGTCGCGCGCTTGTTTCGCGACGGCTTCCGCTATCAACACCGCGACCTTGCGTAAATCGGCGACGGGCGGCAGCAGCGTCGCTCCGGGGTTGCGGCGCGCCGGCGAGGCGGCGGCCAACGTGGCCGCCGCGGTTTCGAGCATACCATCGCTCACGCGCCGGGCTTGCACGGCAAGCACGCCCAGCGCGATCCCGGGGAAGGTATACGAATTGTTCGTTTGATCGATCTTGATCAACGTGCCGCCGTATTTGACCGGCAAGAACGGGCTGCCGGTACCGACGATCGCGCGGCCTTCGGTCCAGGCGATGAGGTCCTCGGGCTTTGCCTCAATGTTCGCCGTCGGATTCGAGAGCGGAAAGATGATCGGCCGCGCCGTGTCGCGCGCCATCGTTCGAACGACGTGTTCGGTGAAGGTGCCGCCGCGCCCCGACACCCCGATGAGGACCGTCGCCTTGACGTTCTCGATCACGTCGTCGAGCATTATCCGGCCCGGATGTTCCAGCCGCCAGTCCGCGACGGCGCTGCGCGGCTGCACGAACGGCAGCTGATACGATTGCAGATCCGGGTCGCCTTCGACGAGCAATCCGTTGCGATCCACGGCAAAGAAACGGCGGCCAATCTCGTCCGCCGACAATCCCGCCGCGGCCATCAAACGCTGCAATTGGCCGCCGATGCCGCAGCCGGCCGAACCCGCGCCGAAGATGACGATGCGCTGGTCGCGCAAGGTTCCGCCGGTGACTGCGATGGCCGCCAACAGCGTTCCGGCGGCCATCGCGGCCGTGCCCTGGATGTCATCGTTGAACGAACACAACCGGTCGCGATACTTGTCCAGCAGCCGGCCGGCGTTATCGCGCGCGAAATCCTCCCACTGCAGCAGCACGTGCGGCCAGCGGCGCTCCACGGCACTCACGAACGCCTCGATGAAATCGTCGTACACTTGGCCGCGCAGCCGCTCGTGACGCCAACCGATGTAGAGCGGATCCTCTAACCGCTCCGCATTGTCGGTGCCCACGTCGAGCATCACCGGCAGCGTGGTTCGGGGATGCAGACCGGCGCACGCGGTGTAGAGCGCAAGCTTGCCGATCGGAATTCCCATGCCGCCCGCGCCCTGATCGCCCAAGCCCAAAATGCGCTCGCCGTCGGTCACCACGATCGCCTCGACGGCGTCGAACCGGGTATTGGACAAGATTTGCTCGATCTTTGCACGCTGCGGCCAACTCAGAAACAAACCGCGCGGCCGGGCAAAGAACTGGCTGAACCGCTGGCACGCCGCACCGACCGTCGGCGTGTAGACGATCGGATTGAGCTCCTCGAGGTGTTTGGTCACGAGCGCGTAGAAGAGCGTTTCGTTCGTGTCCTGAAGCGTGCGAACGAACAGATAGCGCTCCAGATCGGAACCCAAACCGCGCAGCGCTTGAATTCGCCGCCGCACCTGTTCTTCGAGCGTACCCACGTGCGGTGGCAAGTGACCGTGCAGCAGAAATGCGTCGCGCTCGTCTTCAGAGAATGCCGTGCCCTTGTTGAGCAGCGGAACGTTGAGCAGATCGACGCCCGTGAGATCGGTTTCGACCACCTCGGAACTTCCAACGTGCTGGATCGTAAACGCCGCATTTGTCGACATACACCTCTCCCCGCCCCACCGGGCATGCCCACCGGTTTCAGTAGAACGCGTTCGCCGGCTGGCCGCGAACGCTGGCGATGCCGGCTCGAGCCGGAACATCGGCCTCGTTCGCGACGCGCGCACCGCTTCACGTCGAAGCGGCGTTACTCTTTTTCGTACTTGAAGCTGATCTTCAACTTGATACGGAACGCTTCGATCCCGCCTTTCTCGTCGAGGGCAATGTCCTGTTCGACGACTTCGGCGACCCGCAAGTCGCGCAATGTTCCGGCGGCGGTGGACAGCGCCGTCTGGGCCGCATCCTCCCAGCTCTTCGAACTCGTACCGATGATCTCAGTCACGCGATAAACGCTCATGGAGTTCTCCTCTAAAAAGATCGATGCATACGCCGCCCTTTAGGGATAGCCGTTCGGCGCTCCCTTCGTTTGGATTCCGACTTGAACGCACGTCCTGCCATTCCCCAACGCCGCAGCGCAGACACCGCTTGGCGAACGCCGCGCGGGCCGCGCCGAGAACGGTCGACCGTCGCCGACCGCGCAGCCCAAACATGTAGGTCCGAACGCGCAGCTTGCGCGCAACGCCAAGGGACGCGCGCCGCTTGGCGCGCAGCGTCAAACGCCATGGATTCGCAGCGCGTTCAGCGCCGCGAATCCGGTTAGGTCAAGATATCCGCGAGCCGGCCGGCGTCGCGCGCCCAGACCACTTCCATCGCGATGCGTTCGCCGACCGAAACGTCGCGGCCCCACCGGTACGACGAATAGGGGGTGAAGCGCGTGCCGGGCGAGCCCGGGATGCGCAGCGAGACGTCGTAGACGATGAAGTCCTTGGGCGGGCCCGCGACGATGATGCATTGCAGCGCGAACGGGCCGATGATGCCGCGCCGGCCCTTCGCCTGCGTCGCGCGCACGAACCGTTCGCCCATCGCGAAGGCTTTTTCCAGCATCGACTCGGTCAGCGTCGCCGAGATATGTCCGGCTTCTTCCAAACGCACCGGCTCGTCGGCGAGCGCCTGCGCTTGTGCGAACGGCAGATTCTTGAGCCCCTCGAGGTTGGTTTGACGGCGCGTGTCCGTGCCCATGAGTTCGAGTTCACCCAGCATCGGCGAATAGAAGAAATTCAAATTGACCGACGGCCCGAGCGCGAACTCCTCGATCACCGCCCCGCGCAAGCCGGTTTCATCGACCATGCCGTCGGCCAGCAACAGCGCGCACTGCCGTTCGTAATCCGCGCTCGAACGCGCCAGGAAAAACGCGCGTTCGAATGAGACCTTCGCGTGGGGCGCCTTGACGATGCACAGCCGGTCGATGTCGCGGGCGTGGGCAAATTGTTTGGGATAGCGGACCCCGGCGCGCTCGAGCAGCGCATACTGGTTGTCGGCCTCGTCGCGCTCTTCGGCGCGCAGCAGCGTGCGCGAGCCGAAGAACGGCACGCGCATCCCGCGTTCGATCTCGGGGTACGTGTAGCGTTGGCGCAAATACACCTCGAACGAACGGTTCGCCACGAAGAGCACGTTCTGCGCCAGCAGCCGGTCTTGAACGCCCGGATCGAGCACGTCGCTGAACTTCGCCAGCGCCAAGACCGCATCGACGCAGCCGCGCGGCGGAGCGGGCTTGCGAAAATAGTGCTCGGTGTACGTGCGCTCGCGGCCGCTCTCGGTAACGATGAGATTGCGCAGACCGCAGGCGCGCGCGCCGGCGGCGACTTCGAGCGCCGAGTGGCTGCCGATCGAGCACAGCGTCAGCGCCGCCGGCTCGTAGGTCGCGAGCGCAGCACGAACGTCGAAGGCGGCGGTCATGGACGCTCGACGTCAGCCTTCAAGCAGCGACCGTGCTTCGTCCGTGGCGTTGTATTCGACGGTGAGCAGCCGCTTCACCCGGATCTCGGCGTCGCGGGCTTGCGGTGAGTTGATGCGGTCGAGTGTTTTGTAGGCATTGAGCAGCAACCGCGGGAGCTCGTAGTCGCGCGGATATTGCTGACGCCAATCGTCGAGTGCATCGACGACGTAGAGCGCCTCGCCGGTCATCTGCGATCCCCACCCGGCGTCGAGATATTTCGTGATGTGCAGGAGCGCATTGCGCACGCCCAGCGGCGAGAGCTTGGTTTGACCGAAATACTCGTCGGCCGGCGCCGTCACGACCAAGTACGCTTGGTGCGACAAGACGTGGCCGATCGTCGGGATCGTTTTCGCGGTGGCGCGATGCGAAACGATCGCCTTGGCCGCTTCCTGATCGTTCGTCGAGTAGCCGATCCGCCCGAGCCGCGCGGCATCGGTGAACACGTTGAGGTCCTTCGCCGTTTCGGGCGGCACGAGTGCGATCGGGAAATCCGGCTCCGCCGCGCGCTGCAGCGCCAGCGACCGGTAATACGAATCCTTCGTCAAATCGTAGGCACGCACGTCGGCGTCGACCCGGCCGAGCAACGCTTGGACGTCGCCGGCATAGTTGGCGGCGTTGGCACTCGCGTCGGCATCGGCGTCGTGCGCGAGCGTGGTGAAATTCGCGTCCTCAGCGTCGAGCTTGGCAAGCAGCGCCTGCGCGGCGGCGCCGCGGGCGGGATCGTTGGCGTAGGTTTGCGCCGCCAGCCGAACGTACCACTCGGCGGCATCGCGATTGATGAGCGGATCGTAGTGCAACCGCGCGGCCAAATCGACGGCCGTGCCCTTGAGGGCGGCATTCTCCGGATCGTCGCGGCGGCGCAGTTCGAACGCGCGGCCGGCATCGAGCACGGTTGAGAAATAATCCAGCTCGTCGCCCAAGTGCCAGCCCGACGCGATGCCTTTATCGTACGCCGCCTTCATCGTGCCGTAGAGCACCATCGGGTCGGTCTGCAGCTCGGCTTGCGCCGCCGGAGGTGCGCCCGCAACCAGGGCTGCCGCGACGGCCGCGCAGCCCGCGCGCTTCACGCGCTCAAAGAACGCTCGAGTCATCCAGCACGGCACTCAGCGAATTGGTGAGCAAAGCGTTTTTGATTTCGCGCGCGATGCGGCGGCCGGTCGACATCGGCTCGCTGTAATTGAGATACGAATACGGCGAACCGTCAATGAACAAATTGGTACCCGCGACGATGCGCGCCGAAACTTCCATGATGTAGAACTGGGCGTCCGGCGTGATGATCGTTTCGATGCAGAATGCGCCGAACAGCCCTTTGGGACCGCAGATTTCCTGGCTGACGCGCACCAGGTCCTCACCCATCCGATACGCTTCGGCCAACATCGATTCGCGCAGGCTCAGCGGTGAGTTGCCGACCACGACATACGACGGGTCGATGTCCATGCTCTCTTGCGCACGCGACGGGATGCGCCCCAGCGAATCGACGTTGGTCTCGTAGCGCCGGTCCATCGACATGATCTCGAGCCGGCCGGTCAGCGGCGAATAAAAATAGTGAATGTAGAGCGGCACGCCAATGATGTACTCTTGCAGAATATAATTCTGCCGGGCGAGCAAGCTGGCGCGTTCTTCAAAATCCAGCGCGTCGCGCAGGAACATGTACCCCTTGCCGCCTTGCGCGCCGTAGAGCTTGACGATCACAGGGCGATCGATTTCGGCGCCGGTGCGGAACTGACGCGGTACGCGCAGACCGGCGCGCGTCAGCCACTGACGCTGCAGTTCGCGGCTGGCTTCCCAATCGAGCACCGCCTTGTTGCCGAAGTACGGAATGCGCATCTTCTTATGATCGTCGAGCGACAGATAAGCGACGAACGAACCGTGCGGAACGACGATGATCTTGCGCCGCTCCAGATCGGGCACGAGCTTGATGAAGTCGGAGTACTGAGCGATCACGATGACTTCGTCGACGAAGGCGAAGCTTCGATACAAACGCTCGGTGTCACGCGTCGCGATCGCCAGCGTGCGGAAGCCCTCGTCGTGCGCGCCTTTGAGGATCTGCAGGGCGGAGTGCGACCCCAGTGTAGCGATCGTGTAGAATTGCCGCGCTTCGGCGTCCTCGCCTAGCTGATCGCGTTGCGTCTCCACCATCATGCTCATCGCGTCACCAGTTCATCGATCCACATCCTATTGCTTTCTGAAACGCGGGGTTACACAGAAATGTCTCAACGGCGCGCTCGAGCACGTTTGGCGCGACGATGCTGCCGGACTCATCGAGCAGTTGCCAGGCGACCCGCCGCCGTACCGCGTGCACGCCGGGGATCGAGCCGCGGCCGATGCTGCCCACGCCCGGGTCGTCGAACGGCGCGATCCAGACCTCGCCGGCTTGCGGCCGCGCGCCGGGCCGCTCGGCGATCTCGTGTTTGTTGGGATTGAAAAGCGTCTCGATGGTCGCAATCGTGTCGGCCAGCGCCGCGGCCGCCGGCGCGTCCACCTCGAAGGACCAGATGTCGGCGCGGCGGACGCCGCCCAGCACAAAGCCCAACCGGCGCAGCGTTTCGAGCGCGGTGAACGCTTCGTTGTCGGGGATGGTCAGCGCGACGGCAAACGCCTTCTCGAGCACCTCCATCAGCGCACCGCGCCGCTGCGCAGCGCTTGCGCGAACGCGCTGAAGAACACACTGCCGCCCGCGGGCGCCAGCATCTCGCCGGTCACGCCGCGCGCGCGCAACTTCGCGGGTCCGTCGCGATGCATGAAGGTCCAAGCGTCGCGTTCGGGGTGCGGCATGATCGCGACCACCGTTCCCGCGGCGTTGGTCAGTGCCGCGCAGTCGAGCGCCGAGCCTTGCGGCGCCGCCGCCGGCTCGCCTGCAGCGTTGCAATAGACGAAGGCGACGTAGCCGCCCGCAGCGAGCCGGGCGAGTTCATCGGGCCGCGCCGCCAGCCGGCCGTCGCCGTGCGAGAGCCACATCGGGATGACGGCGCCCGGCGCAAGACCGCCCAGCGCCGGCACGCGCTCGGGCGCGACCGCGAAGCGCGCGTAGACGTGCCGGCACAGATAGCGGCCGCCGTCGCGATTGGGGGTAAACGCGGCCGTCGGCCGGCGGATCGGCCCGGTCCCCGGCACCAGGCCCGTCTCGAGCAGAATCTGAGCGCCGTTGCAGATGCCGAGCACGAATTTTCCCGCTTGCGCCGCGGCGATCACCGCATCGGTCATCTCGTCGTGGGCCGCGACGGCACCGGCGCGCACCCGGTCTTCGTACGCGAATCCGCCCGGCAAAACGAACGCGTCGAACGCCTGCAATGCCCGGCCGCCCCGGCTCCAGTGCACGGCTTCGGCAGCGAGCCCGGCGGCTTGCAGCGCCCGGACGGTCTCGTCTTCGCTATTGGTGCCGGGGAAGACCGGCACGGCGACGCGCGCGGTCACGCGGCCGTTCCGTAAAAGTCACGCAGCGGCGCGGACCAGGCTTCGCGCAATTCGGCCAGCCCGATCGTTTCGTCCGGCGCGCTCAGCACGAGTTCGGCGCGTGCAAGCGTCACCCCGATCGCCGGAGCGTCGGTTTGCAGTTCGGCGGCGAGCCGGGCGAAGGCGGCGTCGTCGCTGACTTCGACGACGAAACCGCCGTACTCGGCGAACCAGATCTCGCGTTCGAGCAAGTCGCCGGCCCAGTGCGGCGCGTCCAAGCGCGCGCCGACCGGCGTCCCGTCGAGGGTCGCGAACGCCATCTCGGCGGTGCAGGCGAGCAACCCGCCGTCGCTCACGTCGTGCGCCGCGTACACCAGATTGCGGGCATATGCCGTCTGCAGCAAGGCCAAGGCTTTGCGAATCTGCGCGTAGTGGGGCACCGGCAGGGCGTTGGTCGCGAAGCCCATGACGTCCGCATACACCGATCCGCCCAGCGCCGCTTGCGGCGCGCCGATGTAGCGCAGCGTCGAGCCCGCGCGCTTGAAGGCCGAGGTGGCGGTGAGCGCGATGTCCGCGATCCCGCCGACGCAGGCGACGATCGGCGACGGCGCCACGGCGCGGCCGGCTTTGGATTGGTTGTAGAGGCTGACGTTCCCCGAGACGAACGGCGTGCCCAATTCGCGCGCGGCGTGCGCCAAGCCGTCGACCGCGGCGACGAATTCGCCGAGCTGACGCGGATCGGTCGGATCGCCGAAGTTGAGGCAGTCGGTCATCCCCAGCGGCCGCGCGCCGACCGCCGCGACGTTGCAGACGGCTTCGACGACGGCGAGTTCGGCGGCGCGCTGAGCGTCGATTTTGCCGTAGCGCGGATTGCCGTCGACCGCCAGGGCGATCGCCAGCGGCGCGCCCGGAATCGGCACGATCACGCCGGCATCCGCGTAGCCCGGCGGCACCGCGGTCGTGCCGCGCACGACCGCGTCGTAGCGCTCGAAGATCGCCGCGCGCGAACACACGTCGCGGTGGGCCACGATCCGCGTCAGAATTTCGGCGCGGGTCAAAGGCGGCAACGCGGAACCGATGCGCTCGCGCAGCGCGTCGATCGGCTCGGCATCCGGCAGAGCGATGGTGTAGGGACGATTGTAGCGCACGCCCTCGGTCAGGAAATCGAGCGGAACGTCCATCACCACGCTGCCGTGATGGGTTGCCACGTAGCGGCCGGTGCCGGTTACCGTGCCGATCACCGCTGCACACGCGCCGCGCGCGATGGCGGGCAGCGAGAAGGTTTCGTTATAGATGCGCAGCAGCTCCGGGGTGAACGCGGGCGGAACGATCCAGCACAGCCGCTCTTGGGTTTCGCCGATCGCGATGACGGGCGCGGGCAGGTTGGGCTGCGCGGTGGGCGCGCGCCCCAGATCGATCTGCGCGCCGAAGCCGCCGGCGGCGACCAGCTCGGCGCTGCAGCCGGCCAACCCGCCGGCACCCAGATCCTTGAAGCCGGCAGTGATCTTGCGCCGCCGCAATTCGGCGAACACCGCGTAGGACGCCCGGATGATCACGTTTTTCAAGAACGGATCGGGGACTTGCACCGCTCCCTTGTTGGCTTGCGCATCGGCTTCATCGAGCGTGACCGACGAAAACGACGCGCCGCCGAACCCGCTGCGATCGGTGGCCTTGCCGACGAGCACGATGTCCCAGCCCAGCGAATCGGCCGGTGCTTTGGAATGGATGATGTCGGTTTGCTTGACCAAACCCAGCGCGACGACGTTGACGAGCACGTTGTCGTCGAACGACGCATCGATGTACACGTCGCCGCCGATGTTGGGCACGCCGATCGCGTTGCCGTAGGCGGCGATGCCGTCGACCACGCTTTGCGCAACGTAGCGGCAATGCGGATCGTCGAGCCGGCCAAACCGCAGCGGGTCCGCGATCGCGATCACCTCGGCGCCCATGCACAAGACATCGCGGACGATCCCGCCGATCCCCGTCGCCGCGCCCTCGAACGGCACCACTTGCGAGGGATGGTTGTGCGACTCGTGCGCGATCACCACGCCGTAGGCATCGCCTTGCCATTCGCCGAGGTGCAGAATGCCGGCATCCTCGGCCGGTCCTTGCATGACCGTCGGACCGTCCGTCGGCAGCTTGCGCAGATGACGGCGACTGGATTTATACGAACAATGCTCGCTCCACTGCGCATCGAACGCGTACAGCTCGACGTCGGAGGGCAGCCGCCCGAGCTTGCGCACGATGCTGCGAATCTCGGCGTCCGACAACCCGATCGCGAGTTGCTTGCGCCGCTCGATGATGCGCAGGACGTCGCTTTCGAGCGACGCTTCCTCAAGCAAGAGTGGCGCCCGGTGCCGGTGTCTGCTGCGCTTGCTGCTGGGCTTGAAGCTGCGCGTCGGCCTGCATCACCGACGACCGCACGTTGGCCTGCATGAGCATGACGCGCCCATAGACGACGGTGTCCTCGAGCCCCAGCGCCTTCGCGCAACTGAACGCGACGCCGTCCAGATCGAGCGCTGCCGCGTCAACCCGCAGCACGGGATTCGCGCTCACGTTGTCGAGCATCCCCGCCAGCGTGCTGCTGGTTGCCCCCACCGCGATCAGCACCATCTTGGGAAAGGTCGCGTCGAGCTGCGCGACGAGTTGGAGCACGTATCCCGGCGTGCGTTCGACCGATACGATGTGCCGAACCGAGGCCAAACCGAATTGGCCGACGGCGCGTGCGACGTTGTTGCCCAGTTCGGCAAACGGCGGGCCGTCGATGAGGATCGCGATCATCCCCGGGCGCATTTGGGGAAACGTCCCGACGATCTCGGCGACGCGTTCGTAATTGTCGTGCAGCAACTCCAGATCGGCCGGCGTCACGGTTTCGAGATTGCGGTAAATCTGTTTGTCGAGCATCAGCTCTTCGCGCCCCTGCGGCCAGACGCGCCATGAATCGTTGTCGATGACGTCGGCGATGACCAGCGAGCCTTTGCCTTCGCCGCTGGCGATGCGGCCGAATTCGATCTTGAGGTCGACCAGCAGCGTATCGCGCCGGCGCCACGCATGCGCGAGAATTTCGTACGTCATGCGCGCGAGTTCGCTCATCGTGCCGAGTTCTTGCGGCGACGCCAGCCCGCGGCCGACGATCTCGTCGGCTTCGATGAGCGGATCGTGGTTGGCGTCGTCCTTGATGAAAAACTCGATCAGGCGCGGCACGAGCAAGGCGCCGCGGGCGATGCCCGGTTTTCGTTTGACCAGCGAGCCGGCGGCGACGCCGCGCACGACGACTTCGAGCGGGATCATCTGCGCGCGCCGCACGAGCATCTCGTTGTCGTCGTCGTCTTCGCCGCCGCTCAGATAATGCGTCGGCAGGCCGCACAGATTGAGCAGCCGGAAGACGCGCGCCGTCGTTTTGGCCGCGATCCGGCCCTTGCCTTCGATCGTGTCGCGCCGTTCGCCGTCGCGCGCGCTGATCGCGTCGAGCTGCGACACGACGAGCACGTCGGGCTGACCGGGGTATTCGTGCAAAACCTTGGTCTTGCCGCGCGTTATTTCATGGCCCTTATTCACCGGTAATCTCCAGCGTTTCGCGGATGCGGGCAGCCAGCCGGCGCGCGCGCTGCGCGGCATCGCCGGTGTGCCCGGTGGGATCGAGTTGCACCCGGATCTCGGCCGGGTCGACGTAACGAGCGATGCGCTCGTCGTCGGCGATCAGCCGGGCGAGCGGATTGCTTTCGCCGCGCGCGAGCGCGGCGTACGCCGTCATCGCGCTCTCGCGAATGGCTTCGTGCATTTCCTGACGATCCGCACCGGCCTTCGCCGCTTCCATGAGGACCGCTTCGGTCCCCGCGAACGGTCCGTAGGTGCGCAGATTCTCGGCGATCCGGCGTTCGTCGACGCGCAAGCCGGTCACGATCTTGCGCGCGAGCGATAACAGTTCGTCGCTGCACAGCAAGGCTTCGGGCAAGATCGTGCGGCGGTTCGCGCTGTCGTCGAGCGTCCGTTCCAAGTAGTTCGTCGCCGCGTTCTGCCAGGCGACGTCGGCATACCCGGGCAGCAGCCGCGCAAGCGAGTCGATGCGCTCCGACATGACCGGATTGCGCTTGAACGGCATCGCCGAACTGCCGACCTGCTTGGCGCCGAAAGGCTCGAAGACTTCGCCGAAACCCGCTGAACCCAGGATCCGCACGTCGGCGGCGAATTTGGACAGCGACGCACCCAGGCCCGCGAGCTGCGAGAGCAAGAGAAAATCGAGTTTGCGCGGGTACGTTTGCGTTGCGACATCGCGCGCGCTCAAACCGAACGCGCCGAGCACATCGTTTTCCTGATCTGCCGCAGAACGTCCGGTGCCCGCGAGCAGCCGGGAATACGAGGCCGACGTGCCGACCGCGCCGCGAATGCCTTTGGCGGTCAGTTGTTCGAGGCTGAAGAGCAGCGCCGCACGATCGATGAGCACGTCTTGCGCGTAGACGGCCAGCCGGTAACCGATCGTCGTCGGTTCGGCCGGTTGGAGATGGGTGTAGCCCATGCACACCGTGTCGGCATGCGCGTCGATCTGGGCCGCAAACGCGACGAGCAACGCATCGATCGAACCCACGATTTGATGAAGCGCGAGGCGCATGCGATAGATCTCGACCGTATCTTCGATATCCATCGACGTGGCGCCGAGATGGATCTTGCCGCCGCCGACGGTGGCCTGCTTCGCGAAAACGCGAATCTCGGCCATCAGATCGTGGCCGATCTCCTGCTCGATGGCGAGCGCCGCCGCGAGATCGATGTCGCCGGCGTGCGCGCGCAGATCGTCGAGTTCGGCTTGCGATACGAGACCGCTGCGCAGCTGCGACTCGGCCAGCGCGATCCACACCGCGCGCCAGAGCTTGCGCCGTTCGCGCTCGGAAAAAAGCTCGCGGAGTTCCATGCGCGCGTAGCGCCATGAAAACGGCGAGGCGTACGTTGTCTCGTTCATGCGTCGTGGCCGCTCTTCGCGTTGCGTTCGCGCCGCGCCTCGATGATCGCGCGACGCGCTGGGCACTCAGGCGGGAGTGCGGACAGCAGTTACGTTGGCAGCGATATCGGCGGTGAGGAGTTCGATCATCGCCCGGCCGTCGTCGATGCGCCCGGTCACGACGGCTTCGAATCCGCGCACGGCCGCTTCGTAGCCGCGCCGGGCGCGCGCGGCCCCGATCCGGCGTGCCAGACCCTGCAGCTTGCCGGCACGCCAGCGATGGCGCGGCTCGACCGCGTCGCCGCCGCCCGGTCGCGCGAGTTCCCACAGCAAGTTCATCTCGCCGGCGAGCGCGCTCGCGAGGGGGACCGCCGCGCCGCGCGGATCGGTCGCGAACAGTTCGTAGGCGATGGCGAGGGCTTCTTGAGCTCGCCCCTCGACCAAGGATTGCGCGTACTGCCAGGCTTTTGGATCTTCGATCGTGAGGCTCTCGCTCTGGAGCATTGCGAGCGTGATCGGCTTGCCGGAGAGGGCCAGCTTCTCGAGATCGTTTTGGATCGAGCCGAGGTCGGCGGCGCTGGCGGCGAGCTCCGCGACGGCGCGCGCTTCGGCCCGCGCGCCCAACCGCGCCAGGGTTTCGTGCACGAAGCGCTCGCGCGCGTCGGCGCTCAGGGTCGTATCGATGCGCAGCGCTTTGCGCCCGGCCAGCACGCCGAACGGCTCGGGCTTCGTCTTCTTATTGGGCGGGAAAAGGTCTTCGAGCACCAGCGTGTTGCCGGCCGGCAGCGCTTGCGCCGCGGCCCACACGTCGCGCCGCGGCTGCGCGCGCAGTTGCTGGCAATTGCGCACGACGATCACTCGCCGTTCGGCGAGAAACGGCATCGCGGTCGATGCGTCGGCGACCGCGCGCCCAACGTGGTCGGTTTCGGGGCCGGCGATCACGTCGAGGTTGAGCGCGCGCATATCGGCGGGCAAGGCGCGCTCGACGACCGTATCGATGGCCCGCTGCGCGAGCAGCACGTCGGTTCCCTCGACGACGATCAGCCCGTCGAGCTTCGGTTCCTTGTCGACGAAATCGAAATACTTGATGTCGTGCCGCGCTCAGGACCGAACGTGTTCGGCATGGTCCGCGGCGACCGCAGGCCGTTGCCGTAATTCCGGTATCGTTTGCGCGTACGGCGCCCGAATCACGCCGTATTCCGTGACGATCCCGGCGATGAGCGAAGCGGGCGTGACGTCGAACGCCGGATTGTAGACATCGTCGCCCGGAGCGATCCGGATCTCGTCGGGCGAGCGCTCCTCGATCGGGATGCCGCTGCCGTCGGCCAGCGAGAAATCGATCGTCGAACGCGGCGCGGCGACGTAGAACGGAATGCCGTGATGCGCGGCGGCGATGGCGACGCCGTAGGTGCCGATCTTATTTGCCGCATCGCCGTTGGCGGCAATGCGATCGGCGCCGACGACGACCGCGACGATCGCTTTGCGCTGCATGGTGATCGCCGCCGCCGAATCGGCGATGAGCGTGCACGGCACGCCCGCTTCGTGCAACTCGAACATCGTCAGGCGCGCGCCCTGCAATAGCGGCCGGGTTTCGTCGGCGTAAACATGCAGTGCTTTCCCGCTGCGGAATGCCGCGATGAAACAGCCCAGCGCCGTCCCGTCGCCGCCGGTTGCGAGCGGCCCGGTGTTGCAATGGGTGAGCACGTTTCCCGCCGCCGGGAAGAGGTCGACGGCGGCTCGGCCGATACGGCGATCGATCTCGCGCTGCTCGTCGTGGATAGCGCGCGCTTCGGCGAGATACTCGCCGTCTTCGCGCGCCAGCACGCGATCGACGGCCCAAGCGAGATTGACCGCCGTCGGCCGTGCGTTGCGAATGCGTTGGGCGGCGACGTCGAAGTGCTGCCCGCCGTGCAGGCTGGCGGCGAGCGCGATTCCGTACGCGCCGAAAATACCGATCGCCGGAGCGCCGCGAACCGCTAACGTTGCGATGGCATCGACCACCTCATCGACGCTGGTCGCTTGCTTTCGCTCGACTGCCTGCGGGAGCGCACGCTGATCGACAAAACCAACGGCTCCGCCGTCGAACCATACCGATTCCACGCCTGGAGCGTTCGCTGGCGGCATGTGCTACGCCCGCAACGCTGGGCATTTCTCAGCGCAAGATTGACGGCCCGGTTTAGCGGAATCCGACGCGCTGCTTGTCGCGCTTGGACGGTTCGATGACGGCGACGCTGGCCGCCGCAACCGCCGCTTCGTGCCCTTTATCGAGCCGCTGCGGATCGGCACGCTCCTCAGCTTGCGCGAGATTTTCGGTCGTCAGAATGCCGAAGCCGATCGGCACGCCGGTGGTAAGCTGCACGTTCATGATCCCGCGCGCGCATTCACCCGCGACATAGTCGAAGTGCGGCGTGTCGCCGCGAATGACGACGCCCAGCGCGACGATCCCGTCGTACTCGCCGCCGACGATGAGGTTCCGCGCAACGAGCGGAATCTCGAAGCAGCCCGGCACGGCAACGAAGTCGATGTCGCTTTCGCTCACCCCGCAGTCGCGCAGTCCGCGGCGCGCCCCGTCTTCGAGCCAGTCGGCGAGATCGCCGTAAAACCGGGCCGAAACGATCGCGAAACGTTTGCCTTTGGCGTCGGGATAGGAGGTTGCCGCGGCGGTCTTCTTCACGGCACGACCGGCACGGTCGCCGGCGCGCCGGCAAACAAGTGGCCCATCTTGTCGCGCTTGGTGTCGAGATAGTGCGAGTTGTGCACGGTGGGGTTGGTCTGAATCGGCACCCGTCCGGCCAGCGTCAGCCCGAAACCTTCGAGTCCGGCGATCTTCGTGGGGTTGTTGGTGAGCAGGCGCATCTCGCGGACACCCAGATCGACGAGAATCTGCGAACCGATGCCGTAATCGCGTTTGTCGGCCGGCAGCCCCAGGGCAACGTTCGCTTCGACCGTATCGGCGCCGGCATCTTGGAGCGCGTAGGCGCGCAGCTTGTTGGCGAGGCCGATGCCGCGGCCTTCCTGGTGCAGGTAGAGAAAGACGCCGCGGCCTTCGCGCGCGATCGCTTCCATCGCTGCATCGCGCTGCGCGCCGCAGTCGCAGCGAATCGAATGCAGTGCGTCGCCGGTCAGGCATTCCGAATGGACGCGCACCAGCGTGTCTTTGCCGTCGCCGATGTGACCCATGACCAGCGCAACGTGCGCGACGTCGTCGACTTTCGATTCGTACGCAAAGCCGCGAAACAAGCCGAAGGGCGTCGGCAAATTGAACTCGGCGATCCGCTGCACGAGCTTCTCGTGACGCATCCGGTACGCGATGAGATCTTTGACGGTGACCAGCCGCAAATCGTGTTTCTTCGCGTATTCGCGCAAATGCGGCAAGCGCATCATCGAGCCGTCATCATCCATGATTTCGCAGATGACGCCCGCGGGCTTGAGGCCGGCCAGCCGCGCGAGGTCGACCGATGCTTCCGTTTGTCCGGCCCGGACGAGCACGCCGCCGTCGCGCGAGCGCAGCGGAAACGTGTGGCCTGGGCGGAGAAAGTCGGCCGGCGTCGCCGCCGGATCGATCAGGGCCAGAATCGTGTTCGAGCGGTCTTGGGCCGAGATGCCGGTGGTGACCCGGCCGCGCGCTTCGACCGAGACGGTAAACGCCGTGCCCAAAGGCGTGGTGTTGTCGTTCACCATCGGCGGAATCTGCAGGCGGTCGAGGCGCTCGCCCGTCAAGGCGACGCAGATCAGGCCGCCCGCTTCCTTGCGCATGAAGTTGATCGCTTCGCTCGTGACGCGCTCGGCGGCCATCACCAGGTCGCCTTCGTTCTCCCGCTCCTCATCGTCGAGCACGACCACCATCTTGCCGGCTTTGATGTCGGCGATGGCCGACTCGATCGAGTCCATTTTTCTCCGTTCCGTATCGAAGCGCGCCGCAAGTTCGGGCAGCGCCGCATTGAGCGCCTGGATCGAGCGGAATGAGGGCTCGCGCCGGCCCGACCGGAGGTAGGAGATCGCGCCCTCGGTCAATCCCGAGCGCTGCGCAAGCTCGGCGGCGGAAACGCCGGCCTCGCTCATTGCCGCGCACAGCTCGGCTGAAAAATTCTCCACGGCTTCAAGCCTACAAGCCCGAGTTAACAAATGTCAAGGCGGACCTTCATCGCCGATTGAGGCCGTCTTCGGCCGATCGGTTGATGGCCACGATGGTTGATTTGCTGCCCGCTGGAAGGTCGGTTTGCGGCACCATTAGTCCGGTACGTCTCGGTCATCGGCTTGCTGCCCGATTTAAGGTCGGCGACTTTGCGCATGGCTCGCTCGCTACCGCGGTCATCCGTTACTCCCCCAGTGGGACGTTGACTTCCGGCACGACTTCCTCGCTGTCGCAGTGGCCTACTTTGCTACCCGATGGAAACGTCGGCTCCCGGCACGCCATTCGCTCGCTGCCTGGGTCATCCGGTCGGCGTCTGGTGGGACGTGTGGCGGTAAACTAGCCTGCTGGCGGGTCTCTGGTTAGCGCGAGCGCGACCAAGTCGACGAGTTCCGTGCAGCTCGCGCGAATGGCGGCGATTCCGCGTTCTGGGAGGTCATCCCAATGGAGGCCGGAGGTAACGACGACATTGGTGCCGAGCCGGCGCACAGCGCTTCCGCTACCGGCTTTACCACGACGTCCTCTTTGTGCCCGATAGACGTCAGTACCGACGACGTCGCACTCGACGTCGCGGGTCGGTTCAACTGGCCACGACGCAGCAGCAACTGCCCCGATGTGTAGTTTTTCGCCGCCCCAAATCGCGACAAGAACGTCGCCGAAGCACATCGCTTCAGCGTGCACCCGCCACGTCGATCCGGCGGTTTGAACGGAAATGCATCGCGGCAATCCGGCCGTTGTCGACGTCGAACGTTTCATCGTGCTTTCGTTTCGCGACCGTCGCCGGCACGACACCACTGGGCGCACAACAGCGCACACCAAAACGCCGCCCCGCAGCGGAACGGCAGCTCCAACCCGGTCGACCGACATGACAAATGTCTTCGATGGCCGCTAACGAAAGTTACCACTTACGTCGCATTTAGACTCGAGGAATTCTGCGGTTACGGTAGGTGTAATGCCGAATTGCAGGCTCCGGCCCGCACTTCGTGTGTTAATTGTCGGAAGACTAACTTTTGTCTTACTGGGTAACATGAAAATAGTTTGCGTTACATCTTGCGCTACTACGTATTTTTGAAGTAAAGTTCTTTCACAAGAATTAAACGACGGTTTCATCTTTCAACCGTCGGTCGAGCGCAGAACGTGCGCTTTGCGGATGCGTGTTTCCCCCTCAAGCGTACCGTCGACATTGCAAAGGCCGTATACCTGATGACGAATCGGCAGTCGTTCGCTCCACACGATCGCGAGATCGGCGCGATCAACTGCGCGGATCGGAAAGGCAGCGAGCTCGCGGCCCGAGCCGCGGTTCGGACGTAGATGCGCATGCGGTCCGCCTGGACATTGGGAACCGACACGCCCAAGAAGGGCATCGTCGTCGCTTGCAGCCTCGATGCGCAAAGCGAGAATGTCGGGCTAGTCAAAGATCTCATCCGCCGCCGCGGACACGTGCCGCTGCTGCTGGATTTCAGCCTGGAGGCGGCGCCGCCGTTTGCCGGCGACATCACCTGCGAACAGGTCGCGGCGCGCGGCGGCGTGCCGGTCGAAAAAGTCCGCGTCTTCTACCGTTCCGATCGGACGCGAGCGATCGAAAACCAGATCGCGGGCGCCGCGGCGATCGTCCACGACCTGCTTCGCGCGGGCC
This sequence comes from Candidatus Velthaea sp., assembly GCA_050012475.1. GTDB lineage: Bacteria > Vulcanimicrobiota > Vulcanimicrobiia > Vulcanimicrobiales > Vulcanimicrobiaceae > Velthaea. The sequence goes on along the minus strand of JBEKHC010000007.1, from coordinate 40,613 downwards.
GCGTCCACGGCATCATGGGCATCGGCGGCGCCATCGCGTCGCACGTCGCCACGAGCATCATGAAGACGTTGCCGTTCGGTCTGCCCAAGCTGATGGCGTCGCCGCTCGCGGCCGATCCGGCAGCGATCGCGGCGTTCGTCGGGACGCGCGACATCACGTTGCACCACACCGTGCTCGACATCGGCAAGATGAACCCGCTGCTCAAGACACAACTTACCAACGCCGTCGGCGCGATCTGCGGGATGGTCGATACGACGCGCGGCAACGACTACGTTTTCGACAAGCCGGTTGTCGCCGTATCGTCGTCCGGCTGCGCCGCCGTCGCGGTGAAAGCCGCGCTCGGCATGCTCGAAGAGGAAGGCTTCCTCCCGGTCGTGTTCGAGGCCGACGGCAAAGGCGATCGGGCGATGGAAGAGATGATCCGCGACGGCGCCTTTGCCGGCGTGCTCGATCTCTGCACCGGCGGCGTCATCGAGCATCTCTTCATGGGGAACCGCGACCCCGGCCCGGGCCGGTTGGCGGGCGCCGTCTGCCGCGGGATACCGGCCGTGCTCGCGCCGTGCGGGCTCGACATCCTCAGCTACGGCGGTTCGCGCGACAACCGCACCGGGTCCGCGCGCAAGAACCGCGTCGAACAGAACGCGCTGCGCGTGCAGGTGCGCGCGAGCGCCGACGAATTGACCTTCGCCGCCGATACGATCGCCCAGCGCCTCAACCAAGCCAAAGGGCCGTTCACCTTCTTGATCCCGCGCAAGGGCTGGTCGTCGCTCAACCGGGAAGGCCGGCCGATGTTCGATCCGGCGGCGGACGCCGCATTCGCGCACCGTCTCAAAGAAAAAATCGACAACGGCGGCGCCGTCGTCGAACTCGACGTCAATCTCGATACGCGCGACTTTGCCCGGATTGCGGTCGATGAGTTCGTCCGGCTGTTCGCCGCCGCAAGCCCTCAGCGACTGCTGAACGCGCTCTAGCTCCGGCGCGGCACTTCAAGCGCAGAGCCGGAAAGCTGGGGGCCGCTGAGCCGTTCTGCAGCTCCGGCGCGGCGCTTGAAGCGCAGAGCCGGGAAGCTGGGGGCCGCAGTGCTGTTCTGCGGCCCCCGACTTGTTGCCGGATCGAGGGGATCGACTTCGTCGATCCGCCGTGTTCGGGCTACCCCCGAGCCGCCCGGTGTACCGAGCGGAGCCGAGGGCACCCATCCTATCGTCGCCCGTCGGGTAAACCCGACGAGCTGCTCCTAGCCTTCCTTGCCCGCTTCGGCGGCCGCGCGGCTTTGGAGATCGGCGACGATCGTCGAATCGGCCAGCGTCGTCGTATCGCCGAGATTGCGGCCTTCGGCGATATCGCGCAGCAGCCGGCGCATGATCTTGCCGCTGCGCGTCTTGGGCAGTTCCTGGGTGAACGTGATCTGTTTGGGCGTCGTGAATTTGCCGAGCCGCTCGCCAACGTGTTTACGCAGCGCCTCGTTCAACGCCGGCGTGGCTTCCACACCTTCGCGCAGCGTCACGAAACAGACGATGGCTTGTCCCGTGAGGTCGTCGTTCTTGCCGACCACGGCGGCTTCCGCGACCGCCGGATGATCGACCAGCGCGCTTTCGACTTCGGTCGTCGAGATGCGGTGACCGCTGACGTTCATGACGTCGTCGATCCGGCCCATGAACCAGTAATTGCCGCCTTCATCGCGGTGGCAGCCGTCGCCGGCCAAATACATGTGCTGGAATTTCGACCAATACGTTTCTTTGTAGCGTTCGGGCTGGCCGTAAATCCCCCGCAGCATCGAGGGCCACGGACGCCGCAGCACGATGTAGCCGCCGCCGCCGAACGGAACGCTCTTGCCTTCCTCGTCGACGATGTCGGGATAGATCCCCGGGAACGGCTGCGTGGCGCTGCCGGGCATGAGCGTCGTTATCCCCGGCAAAGGCGTGATCATGATCGCGCCGGTCTCCGTTTGCCACCAGGTGTCGACCACCGGGCACCGGCCGCCGCCGATGTTTTCGTGATACCACATCCACGCTTCGGGATTGATCGGCTCGCCGACGCTGCCAAGCAGCCGCAGCGACGACAGATCGTGCTTCTTGACGTACTCCGTGCCCCACTTCATGAACGACCGGATCGCGGTGGGCGCGGTGTAGAGGATCGTCGCTTTGTAGCGCTCGATGCAATCCCAGAACCGATCCTTGTCGGGGAAATCCGGTGTTCCCTCAAAGAGAATGCCGGTCGTTCCCAGTGCGAGCGGTCCGTACACGATGTACGAGTGTCCGGTCACCCAACCGATATCGGCCGTGCACCAATACACGTCGGTCTCTTCTTTGAGATCGAACACCAGCTTCGCGGTGGCGGTGACGCCGGTCAGATAGCCGGCAGTCGTGTGCATGATGCCCTTGGGCTTGGCCGTCGTGCCGCTCGTGTACAACAAGAACAGCAGATCTTCGGCATCCATCGCCTCGGGTTCGCACGTCTCGGGTTCGTCTTTGACCAGATCGTCCCACCACACGTCGCGACCGGCCTGCATGCTGGCCGGATCGCCGACGCGCTTGGTGACGACACAGTGCTTGATGGTCGGCGTTTGCTCGAGCGCGACGTCAACGGTTTCTTTGAGCGGCACCTTTTTGCCGCGCCGCCAACCTTGATCGGCGGTGATGATCGCGACGCATTCGGCGTCTTTCGCGCGGTCGATGATCGCATCGGCGGAAAATCCGCCGAAAATCACCGAGTGGGCGGCGCCGATGCGGGCGCAGGCCAGCAACGCGACCGGCAATTCGGGGATCATCGGCAAGTAGATCGCGACGCGATCGCCTTTTTTGACGCCGAGTTTGCGCAGGCCGTTGGCGAACTTGCAAACGTCGCGCAATAATTTGTCGTAGGTGATCGTCCACCGGTCGCCGGGTTCGCCTTCAAAGTAATAGGCGATGCGATCGCCCTTGCCGGCTTTGACGTGGCGGTCCAGACAGTTCACCGATACGTTGAGCTTGCCGCCGGTAAACCACTTGGCGAAGGGCTCATTCCATTCCAAGACTTTGGTATATGGCTCGATCCATTCGAGTTTATCGGCCCAGGATTGCCAGAACGCTTCGTAGTCGCGATCGGCTTCCTCGTAAATGCCAGGCTGCGCGTTTGCCTGAGCCGCAAATTTCGGATCGGGGGCGAAGACGCGGTGCTCGTGCAGTAATGCTTCGATGCCTTCGGGGTTGGCTACATCCATCTTGACGAGTTCCCTCATAATTGGCGGGGAGAAGAAACGAAATGTTTGCGGGCGCAGCAACTAGCAGGTGCAGCGGATGAGAGACATTTCTTCCATCGTGCTTGGTTCCTCCCTAGGTTGCGCCGACGGTCGCCAAACGGTGCGACAAAGCACGAACGCGTTCGCCGTGGTATGAAATTGACGCTTCATTTGAATAGGGCCAAACCGCTGAATAGGGGCAAACCGCCCAACTGGCGTAAGCCGCGGCTAACGGCGGTCATACGAAAACGACGTCCGCCGAGGGGCGAACGTCGTTCGAGTTGTTGGCTACGGGCGATCGGCGATGACTGCCGCAACGGCCCCGGGGTCGCGCGCCCTTTAGGCGGAGGCGGCCAAGGTCCAGGTCATGACATCGCTCGGCGGCCCGATCGGACGCATCCCGACCGAACGGGCGAGATGGGAAAACGCACTGTTGCCGGACAGCGAATAGGCCGAAACGACGCGGCATTTGCGCGCACGCAGCTCGTCGATGAGCCGCTCGAGCAGCGCGTGCCCGACGTCGCAGCGCCGGGCATCCCGGGCGACGACGATCGCGATCTCGGCTTCGGCACGGTTGGGCGAGAGGAAGGCGTGCGCGACGCCCAGCGGTTTGGACTCGTATTCGGCGATGAAGCCGATCGTGTCCGGGCGCAGCTCGACGAACGGCTTGACGTCGTCGAGTTCGGCTTGATCGACCACATGGAAGAACCGGCAATACAGATCTTCGGGCGTCGTCCGCTCGAGGATGCTCCGGTACGAATCCGAGTCCGTCGGCGCGATCGGCCGAATTTGCGGGCAAGATGGCGGACGCGCGGTACAACACGAAATTGTGGGCGTTGGAAGAGGCTCGCCCGGTGCGACGCCGCTAGGTTTGGGTTCAAGCTTTGCCACGATTGATCAACTCCGCTTCGATGGTGCTACCCCACTCTTCAGCCGTTCACTTCGTTTCTCGGTCTACGTGTAAGGGCCAACTCAGCGGCACTGGGCCGACCGATTTCCGTATGAGGGGGATTCTCATTGCTCTATCGGTTGGCTTACACAGCATAACGCGTACCAAAGCGTAAAGTGTTCCACTTTTTGCAAGGTTTACCAAGCTCACTGCCGATCAAGGGGAAGAAACGCCCGTTTGCCGGCTCCTTTTATCGCCGGTCAATCGACATTATCGGCGGAAAAGGGGAGAAAACTGAGTTCGCCGACCGATCCAATCAGGCTCCGGCGGCAGGCCAATCAAGCCGTCGCCGTTCGGCGAATGCCCCTAGGGCGCGCTCGTTCTCAGCGAATCGCGATAGGTACCAAGCAGATAGCGGGCCGGCGTCCAAGCAAACGTGCTAAGCAGGCGCAGCAGGTCCTCGCTCGAGAGATGCGTCCCGAAAATCCGCGACTCGAGGGGCGCCAGCGGGCGAAGCCACGACTCGGCGACGAATTGACGGCCGCCGCTGGCCAGGAGCACTTCGTCGATCGACGCATGGGGCCAGACGTCGCGAATGACCCCGGTGAGGGTCAACAGCGACTTGCGGAACAGCGCGGTTTCCTCGGGAAACGCAAGCGCCCCCGATCGGCCCAGATCGTCGAGCAAGGGCGTCAGCCAGGCGAAGCCCGGAAAGCTCCCGTGGCGAACGTCAGCCAGCGCACGACCGACCGCCGTGCGCAAATCGGGTTCGCGCTTGAGGGCACCCAATTTGACCAGCGCGCCGATGACGCCGGGCTCGTCGAGTGCCGCGGCGCAGAGCAAGGCTTGGACGACGGCCGCCAATTCGGCGCTGGTGAGCTGGGTCGTGAGCGCCCAATCGAAGATGGCGAGCTTGCCGTCGGGCATCGCGAACAGGTTTCCGGCGTGCGGGTCGGCATGGAAAAATGGTTGGGCGGCAGCAGCCGTCCAAAATGGCTTGGCCAACAGCGCTGCCACGATCGTTTGCGCGAGGCGCCGCCGCTTGGCTGGCGGGACGGATGGATCGGTCACCTTCACGCCGTCGATCCGCTGCATCGCGGTCAGCCGCGGCGTGCAAAACGGAAAGAGCTCGGGAATCACGACGTCGGGTGAGTCGGCGTAGAAGCGCCGCGCTTGTTCGAGCCGTTCCTGCTCCCGGTCGAGCCGAATCTCGTTGCTGAGCAAGCGCGCGACCCCGTCGAGCAACGAACGAAAATCCAGCGTCTCGAGTCCCAGCTCCACGCTGCGCACTTCGAGGTAGTCCCCCAAGTCGGGCCAAATCGCCAGATCTTCGAGCAGCCGCGCTTCGGCTTCCGGCTTGAGCGCCTTGAAAACGCCGCGCCGCGGGGCCGCGCCGGGCGCCGAGCGCCATTCGAACGGAACGACGAAGGCCACGCTGCCTTCGGCCAGCGTCGCCTTGGAGACCGTCAAACCGCTGACGCTGCCGAGTTCACGCGCGACGAGCGCGTCAAAATCATAACCGCCGGGGGGCGGCGCAAGTGATTCGAGCGCCTGCAACCGCACCCGGAGCTCGAGCGGCAAGCCATCCTGACGGGCCACGACCTGGCCGAGCTTGTGCAGCGTCGGACACTGGCGCAGTACGGCGATGAGCCGTTCGTCCGCCGAAGCATCGGGGGCGAGCAGCATTTGATCGGCGACGATCGCTTCCAAACGCGCCGCCGGCAGCCGGGCCAAAAAATACAGCAGCCCATCGGTAACCAACGGCGCGTAGCGATCATAGGCGGGCGGAACGACGGCAACGGTTTCGATCCAGCTGCGCATCGCCGCGATGATGTCCTGCGTTTCCAACAGTGTTCCATTCACGGCGAACCCGCAGCTTCTTGCCGCGCGTGCGCTGCGACGTGCGGCCGCAGTCGATCGCGCAAGGCGGCGGGTGTGCGCGTGGTCTTCAACGTGACGGCGTCGAGCGAAGCGATCACCAAGCCGATGTCGGCGAGCCGGGTGCCGTCGCTCGCGCGCTCGACCGGAAAATTGAAGTGCATCGACGACGCGCCGACTTTGATGAGTTGGGCGCGGCATTCCACTTCATCATCGAGCCGGGCTGGTGAGCGGAAATCGATGTCGAGATGGATCCGTGCCAGCCAGATCGCGTACTGCGCATGCAACTCGTCATACGAGTAGCCGATCGCGCGGAAAAATTCCGCCTCGGCCATTTCCGCAAAGCGCACGTAGCGTCCGAAGTACATGACGCCCATCATGTCGATGTCACTCCACCTGACCCGATCGCGGACGCGGATGCCCGTAGCCGCGGCCGGGCGCAGTTCACCGTCGTTCACGGCGCGCCGCCCGACTAAATCTCATACGCCCAAGCGAGTTCGTCGTTCGTCGCGCCGTTTTGCGCGTAGGCCGCGATCGCGGCTTGCGCATAGCGTGCGATCGGGTCGATTTCTAGGTTGACCTGGCCGCCGACGCTTTTGGTTCCCAGGGTCGTGCGCTTCGCGGTCTCGGGGATGAGCGCGATCGTAAACCGGCCCGGTGCCACCGACGCGACCGTCAGGCTCACCCCGTCGACGGCGAGATAGCCCTTCTCGACGATCATGGCGTCGAGCGCGGCCGGCGTGGCGATCGTGAGCCGGTCGCCCTGCCCTTCGGGCCGTTTGTCCAGAATCTGCGCGGTGGCGTCGATGTGGCCGTAAACGAAGTGGCCGCCGAGCCGGTCGCCGAGCCGCAGCGAGAGTTCGAGGTTGACCGGATCGCCGGCGCGCAGCGTGCCGAACGTCGTGCGATGGACGGTTTCGGGCACGACGTCGAAGCTGACCGCCACGCCGTCGACGGCAACCGCAGTCAGACATACGCCGTTCACTGCGATGGAATCTTTGATCGCGACGCCCTCGGCCGTCGCTTCGGGCGCGTCGATCACCAGCCGCATTCCGGTGCGACGATCGCCGTCGACCCGCCGAACGTGGCCGAGATACGCGATTAACCCGCTAAACACGATCGACTCGAGCACTCACTAGCATGTCGTTGCCGACGCGTTCGACCCGATCGAAGCGCCACCCGTCGAACGCGCGCGTGAGATCGGCGCCGGCGAGCACCGGCACCGCCTGCGGTGTTTGAAGAAAGCGCGGCGCGATGAACCACACGATGCGCGCGACCAGGTGCGCTTCGAGCAGCCGGCCCCCCAGCGTCGGACCGCCTTCACACAGAACGCTGCACAGGTCGCGTTCGCGCAGCGCCCGCAGCGCCGCGGCGAGATCGAGCGTGCGCGCAGCGGACGGCCCGACGTACACGACGTCCGCGATCGTCTCGAGCGCCGTGAAACGTTCGCGAATCCCCGCCGGAGCCAGCACGATCGTCGGCGCGTAAGCACCGGCCGGGGCGTCGGGCGGGGCGGCGAACACGCGGCTGTGCGCCGGCACGGCGTCGTTTTCGCACACGACGACGCGCACGTACGGTTTGCGCCGGGTGCGGTGCGGGCGGACCGTCAGCTGCGCGTCGTCGGCGCGAATCGTGCCCGCTCCGACCATCACCGCGTCGTACTCATAGCGCAAATCGCGAACGAGCTCGCGCGCGGGCGCGCCCGACACGGCGTAGTTGCCGCAGGGGCGGGGAGCGATCGCGCCGTCGAGCGACATCGCCATCTTGAGCGTGACGAACGGGATCGCGTGCGCGGTTGCGAAGGCGAAGCGCTCGATGAGCGCACGCGCCGCAGAATCGTCGACGACGTCGACCGCGACGCCTGCCGCGCGCAAACGAGCGGCACCGCCGCCCGCGACCGCGTTGGGATCGAGCGTGCCGGCGACGACGCGCGCGATGCCGGCAGCGAGGATCGCCTGCGTGCAAGGCCCGGTCCGGCCGTGATGGTCGCACGGCTCGAGCGAGACGTACAGGGTTGCGCCGCGAACGTCGGCACCGCCGGCGCGCGCGGCAAGCAAGGCTTCGACTTCCGCGTGCGGCTCGCCGCAGCGATGGTGATAGCCCTCGCCCAACGTTCGGCCATCACGGACGACGACCGCACCGACCGGCGGATTCGGCGATGCGTCGGCGATCGCACGCGCCGCGAGTTCATACGCTCGCGCGAGATAAGCTCGTTCGAGCTCTATGGCTTGACCTCGACGCCTTTCCAAAACGCGATATGGCCGGCGATATTCTTCGCCGCGGGTTTGGGGTCGGGATAATACCACGCTGCGTCGGGGTTGGCTTTTCCATCGACTTCCAGCGTGTAGTAGCTGGCGACGCCTTTCCACGGACAGTTGCTGTGGGTCGAGCTGTGGCGAAAAAACTCGCCCTTGATGGCCCCGACGGGGAAATAGTGGTTTCCCTCGACCACCTCGGTCGCGTCGCTTTGGGCGATCACTTGTCCGTTCCAAATGGCTTGCATGGGCGTCGGTCTCCTCGCCGGCCGGGCGTCGCTTCGACGCCATCCGCTGACAAGACCGCACGCTCGAAGCGAGAGTTCCGCCCGGGCGCGGTTCGAGCGAGCACCACGGCGCCGACGACCGCGACACCGGCCGCGCGCAACGCGGCGATGCCGTCCGCCAGGGTCGCGCCGGTGGTCCAAACGTCGTCGACGACGACGGCCAATTCGGGCGCGACGGCGCCGGCTTTGAGGTGAAAGCGCCCGCCGGCGGCGAGGCGCGCGCGGCGGTTCAGACCGCGCTGCGCGCTCCCGCGCTTGAGCAAGATGTCGCAGCAGGGCGCCTGCCGGCGCAGGGCCGCCCGGCGCGCGAGTTCGATGGCTTGGTCGAAGCCGCGCGCGGCTCGACGGCGCCGGCTCGTCGGCAGCGGAACGAGCGGAACCCCCGGCGCGATCAAGCCCGCGATGAGCTCGGCGAAAGGGTCGAGATAGGCGCGCTCGCCGTGCTTCATCGCCACGATCGCCCGCCTCAGCACGCCGTCGTAGCTGCCCGCTGCGGTGACCGCGACGTTCGCAACGTCGCCCGTTACGCGCTGGGCGGGCGCCGGCGCGCAGGCTGGGCACAGCGCCACGTCCGGGACGTCGCAGCCCACGCAACTGACCGGAAAGAACCACCGCCGGAGGCGCTCCCACACGCCGTCCCATCACGCCGAGCGGCCCGAGCACCTAGCGGCAGCAGCAAGGCTCGACTGCTCCCACCTGCGGCGGCGTTCGAAGAACCGCGCCGAGCCGCGGCGTTTGAAGGGCGGCCCCGACTGCGCCGAGCCGAGCCCGTGGGGTTCGGCGCTTCGCGCCGAGCCGCAACGTTAGGAGGCGACGGGCTCGTTGGCGACGATCGTGTCGTTCAAAACCGTGCCGGGCGGAACCCGGTAGTCGATGCCGACGACGCTGTCAGTCAGCTGGGCGCTGCCGCCAACCTCGGCGTTGTCCCACACGATGGTCCGTTCCAAGCGCGCGTCGTCGCCGACGGTCACGCCGTCGCCAATAACGCTGGGTCCGACGATCCGGACCCGGGCGCCGAGCCGGGCTGCCGAACCGATCCGGACGTCGCCTTCGATACGAACGTCATCGCCCAGATGCGCGTCGCCGGCGATGCCCCGACCCCGGGTCCCGCGCAAGTGCACGCGACCCGCCAGTGCGTCGGCAGTTGCCCGCACGTATTCTTCGGGCGTGCCGATATCGGCCCAGTACGCGCCGTTGAGGCGGAAGCCATAGAACTCGGCGTCGGCGGCCCGCAGCGCCGGAAACACTTGCTTACCGAAATCGTAGAACTCGCCGGCCGGAATGTATTTGAAGATCCCGGGCGTGAACGCGTAAATGCCGGTGTTCACCAGCTTCGAGCGCTCGGTCCCCTTGGGAGGCTTCTCTTGAAAATCGGTGATGCGGCCGTTGGCATCGGTGATCACCACGCCGTATTGATCGACTTCTTGCGCCTCGACGAGCCCGATCGTCGCCAGTGCCCCGGCTTTGCGATGGAACGTGACCAGCGATTCGAGATTGGCGTCGGTCAGACAATCGCAGCCGACCACGACGAAGGGCTCGGTGAAATAATCCTCGAGCGCTTTGAGCGCGCCCGCGCTGCCCATCAACTTGGGCTCGTACAGGTAGTGCAGCTTGACGCCGAAGTCCGACCCGTCTCCGAAGCGCTCTTGAATCGTCTCGGCTAGGTAGTGGACGTTGATCGCGATCTCGTCGTAGCCGAAGGATTTGAGCCAGCGCAGCAGATGAGCGGAAACGGGTTCGCCGACGACCGGAACCAGCGGCTTGGGAACCGTCCGGGTGAGCGGGTACAGACGCGTGCTCATGCCGCCGGCGAGGATCATTGCTTTCATGTATCGAGGGCGCTCCAAATCCGCTGCGTGCCCCTCACGCTAGGGGCGTGAGGCCCCGGCTCAAGCTCGCCGCGGCAGAAAAATTGGGGAAAGGTTTCGTACTCGTTGGAGAATCCGCGCGGCACGATCGGCCACCGACACAATTCTCGTCGGCTAATCGGGGGCGATTCTTCACGTTTGGGTCGTTGATCTCACCGTTCGTGTCGCTGCTCATCCTACCCGTGCACCCGCGAACCCCCGCTCGCTCGACCGGGTCCCATCCTCCTTTTACCTCCGACGAGCGACCATGTCTCTCGTCACCGCGACAACGAACTGCGGCAACGCGAGTTGCCGGCGCCAACGCTGTGGTTCGCGCACCAAGCGGTACGCCCATTCAAGCCCGAGCGTTTGGATAACGCGCGGCGCGCGGCGAACGGTTCCCGCCAAGACGTCGAAGGAACCGCCGACGCCGATGCCCGCACCGCAGCCCGTTGCCGCACCGTAGTGGGCGAACCAGCGCTCCTGCTCTGGGCTGCCCAGGCCCAGGCACAGCACGTTCGCACCGGATGCGGCGATGGCTTGGGCGACCGCCGCGCTCTCTGCCTCGGAAAAATAGCCGTTCCGCGCACCCGCGACGACGGCACCGGGAAAGCGATCGGCCAGCGCGCGCGCCGCCTGCGCCGCGGTGTCGCCGCTCGCGCCCAAAAAATACAATCGGACGTCGTGAAGCCGGGCCGAACGGGCCGCGAGGTCGACCACGAGTTCCACGCCGGTCACCCGGGTGCGCAGCGGGCCCCGGCGGGCGCGCGAGGCCAACAGCAAGCCGATCGTATCGCACAGGCTCAGCGCGGCGGCGTTAATGAGCGCGCGGAATTCCGCATCGCGCTGCGCGCGCATGACCATCTCCACGCCCAGCGTCACCACCAGCGAAGGACCGGGTTCGTTGGCCAACGCGGCGACGCGCGCTGCCGCGCCGGCTCGGTCGAGCGCATCGACCCGGCAGCCCAGGATGTCGATCGAGGCCACGCTGGGCAGGTGGAGCGCTAAGCCGGCACCCGGAGATACGGCGCGATGAGCGGTTCGAGCGTGCGCGCGAGTGACTCGGGCATGGCACCGAGCGGCGAGCGGCACGGCCCGGCGGCAAAACCGAGCCGGTTCACCGCCCATTTGATCGGGATTGGACTGGTGATCGTGAACAGCGCGGTGAACAGCGGCTGCAATTCGCGATGAATGGCACCGGCCGCCGCCATGTTGCCGTGATCGAACGCATCGGTCATCGCGCGGATGCGCCGGCCGACGACGTGCCCGGCGACGCTGATGATGCCGTAGCCGCCCAGGGCCAGCGCCGGCAGGTAGAAATAGTCGTCGCCCGACCACAGCGAGAACTCATCGGGCCGCGGGTTGCCGCTCACGAGTTGGGCATGCTGTTCGACGTTGCCGGTCGATTCTTTTTGCCCGACGATGTTGCGATGCCGGCGGGCCAGCTCGTGGGTCGTTTCGGGCAGCATGTTGACGCCCGTCCGGCCGGGGATGTTGTACATGATGACGGGGATATCGGCCGCCTGGGCGATCGCCCCGAAGTGTTCGAGCAGCCCGTCCTGGGTCGGCTTGTTGTAATAGGGGACGACCGCGAGCACCGCGTCGACGCCCGTTTCGACGGCGCGCTTGGTGAGTTCGACCGAATGCTGGGTGTTGTTGCCGCCCGTTCCGGCCACGACCGTGCCGCTATTGCCCAGCCGGCGTTTGATCGCAGCGAACAGCTCGAGCTTCTCGTGCGTCTCGAGCGCCGGCGATTCGCCGGTCGTTCCGCTGACGACTACTCCGTCGTGTCCGTTCTCGATCAGATGTTCGGCGATCCGGCACGCCTCGTTGATGTCGACGGAACCGTCGGCAGCAAACGGGGTGACCATCGCCGTGAGAATTCGCCCAAGTGATTTCATGAAACCGCCGCCTCGCGCCCTAGCCGAAAGAAATCGTGAAGTGCTTGTTCGGCGCGCGCGGTGTCATCTTCCGGCACCAGCACCGAAACCGTGATGTTCGAGTCGGTCGAGTGGATGATCTCGACGCCGGCCTGGGTGACGGCCCGGACGATGCGGTACATGACGCCGGGCGTGCCGCGCATGCCGGCGCCGACGATCGACAGCTTCGCGCAATTGGGGCGCACGCGCAGCGCCAGATTGAGATTGCTCAGTTCGGCGCGCACCGCGTCGACGTTCTCCGTGTCGCAGACGAAAAACACGCCGGCCGCATTGACATTGATCATGTCGACCGAGATGCCGCGCTCGGCGAGCCGCTCGAAGATCATCAGATCGAGATCGGCGCGATGCTCGACGTCTTCGCCTTGAATGATGCGAAAGAACGTCACGTTGCGCAGCGACGTGATGCCGGTAACGGGCTGTTCGCGGTCGGCCGGCGCACCGTCGTCGATCGTCGTGCCCACGTTGGAACGCAGGCCCTTGACCAGATACGGCGTCGAGGTGTCGTGCGCGAGCTGCGCGGCCTTGTGGTGCATTACTTTCGCACCGTTGCCTGCGAGTTCGACCATCTCGGCGTAGTTCACGCGCTCGACGGTATGCGCGCCGGCGATCCGCCGCGGATCGGCGGTCATCACGCCGCTCACGTCGGTGTAGATCTCGACGCTTTCGGCCGACAGCGCGTCGCCCAGCGCGATCGCGGTCAAGTCGCTGCCGCCACGGCCGAGCGTGGTGACCGCGCCGTTCTGCGAGAGCGCCTGAAACCCGGTCACGACCGGAATGATGCCGTTTTCGATCAGGCGCAGCACGTGGGTTGGATCGACGTGCAGAATTTTGGCGTCGCCCCAACGTTCGTCACTGACGAAACCGGCTTGACCCCCGGTCACCGTCTGCGCGGCTGCCCCCAACGACACCAGGAGTTCGGCAAAGACCGCGCAGGCGATCGTCTCGCCGCAGGCAATGAGCGCGTCGCGATTCGGACCGCCGCGCGCGGGTTCGACGAGCTTGGCCAATGAGTCGGTCGCATACGGATCGGGGGCGCGCCCGATCGCCGAGCACACGACGACGGGAAAGCCGCCGTTTTGCAGCACCGCCAAGACGCGCGACGCGGCGATCTCGCGCAACTCCGCGCTGGCCAGCGACGAGCCGCCGAATTTTTGCACGACGATGCGGCTCACCGCTGCGGCGCTCCCGCCGCGACTGCAAAGCGGCCTTGCTCGACGAGCGTCTGTAAGATCTGCACGGCGTTGGTCGCCGCGCCCTTGCGCAGCTGATCGCCGACGATCCACATCTGCCAATGCGTGTCCGAATCGGGTTCGGGCCGCACGCGCGCGACGTGCACGAGGTCCGTGCCCTCGACGTCCAGCGGCGTGACGATGCCGCGCGGATGATACACGACGCCCGGCGCTGCAGCGAACACGGCTTCGAGTTCGTCGCGCGTCGTGGTGCGCTTGGTCTCGAAGAAGACCGCTTCGCTGTGCGCCCGTCGGACGGGAACGCGAACGGTGGTCGCCGCGACATGCAGATCGGGCCGCTCGAGCATCTTGCGGGTTTCGGCCACGACCTTCTGCTCTTCACCCGTGTCGCCGTCGCCGTCATACGAACCGACTTGGGGCACGACGTTGCGGAAGATCGGCGCCGCGAACGCGCCGCGGCCAGGCTGCGGGCCTTTGGCCAGCGCCGCCGCTTCTTCGTTGGCCAACGTCTCCAAGCCGGCGCGGCCGGCACCGCTGACGGCCTGGTACGTCGCGACGCGAACGCTGGCCAAGCCGATCGCGCGTTCGACCGGCGCGAGCGCGACGCACAGCACGATCGCCGTGCAGTTTGCGACCGGGAAGATGCGGTGGTCGGCGCCGATCGCGTGCGGATTGACTTCGGGGATGACGAGCGGGACGCGCGGATCGAGCCGGAACGTCGCGCTGTTGTCGATCACGAACGCGCCGCCGGCCGCCAGTGCCTCGGCCATGTCTTCCGACGCGTCGTCGCTCGAGGCGAAGAACACGACGTCGGGCCGGTCGGCTCGGATGCGCTCGGTCGACGCCGCGAAGACCGGCACCGCTTTGCCGCGAAAGACGATTCCGGTTTCGCGGTCGCGCGACGCGTACGCCAACAACGTGTCGATCGCGATCGCGCGTTCGTCGAGGATCTGTAAGATGGTTTGTCCGACGACGCCCGTTGCGCCGACTATCGCTACTCTCATGCTGTCCTTTGCGCGAAAAGCAAGGCGTCGAGCCCCTTGACCAGACCACGCTGGGCTCGGACGTTGCGCACCGCCAGGACGATCCCGGCGGCGTAGGCGGTGTGTCCGTTCGAGTCGTGCCGAATGGTCAGCGTTTCGCCCGTCCCGCCGAAAATCGTCTCTTGATGCGCGACCAGTCCCGGCAGCCGAACGCTGTGGATCGGGACCGCTGCGGGGCCACCGGCTTCCGCGATCCGGCGAGCCGTCAAGCGCGCGGTTCCGCTGGGCTTGTCGCGCTTCCCGTCGTGGTGGAGTTCGATGATCTCGACGTGCGGCATGAACGCCACCGCTTCGACCGCAAAGCGCATCATCAGGGCCGCGCCGATCGAGAAATTCGGCACGAGCAGCGCGCCGATTCCGGCTTGCTCGCAGCGCTCGGCAAAACCCGTGACGTCGGCGTCGGTCCAACCGGTCGCGCCGATCACCGGCGCGACGCCGGCCGCGACGGCCCGCCGCGCAACGTCGAGCGACACCGGATACACGGTGCAGTCGACGACCACGTCCAGCCCGGCGGCGTAGAACGCGCCGATGTCGTCGAAGAGCGCCGGGCCGCCGTCGCCGACGCCCGCCGGCAGCGTGCGGACAAACCCCGCCGCCAACGTCAAGCCAGGCGCGGTGCTGACCGCCGCGCAAGCAATGCGTCCGAGCCGGCCGTGCGCCCCCGCCACGCCGACTCGAATCGTTTCAGCAGCCAAATTCCGTGACCCCGGTTCCTCGCCTCATCGCCCTCGAAGCGAGAGGCTCGTGCGCTCGCTTCTTCATCATCGTTTTAGAGCGGCGAGTTTAGAGGATTGCGCTGCGCGCAATCCATCGCGTTTGGGCTTCGCCCAAGCCGCCTGTCCTAGCTCGGAAAGCGTCCATGTCAGACGCGTTCGAGCGGGGCGTATTTGAGCATCACCATCTTCTGCCCGACGTTGGGGAAGTTGATCGTGAGCAGGCCGTCGCCGCCCGCACCGGCCGCCGAGACCACAGTGCCCTCACCCCACTTGGGATGCCGCACTTTGTCGCCCTCTTGCAAGTCGAGCCCGATGCCCGCGCCGGCGTTTTCGTGGATCGCCACTTCGCGCCAGCGGCCGCCGGTGGGACGTTGACCCATTCCGATCCCGCCGATGACTTCGACCGACGGCATCTCGTCGATGAAGCGCGACTTGGGATGACTGAAGGTATTGCCGAACAACGTGCGGCGGCCAGCGAAGGACAAGTACAGGCGATCCATCGCCCGGGTGACCCCGACGTAGGCCAGCCGGCGTTCTTCTTCGAGTTCGGTCATGTCGGTGAGCGCGCGCGTGTGCGGGAAGACGCCTTCCTCGAGGCCGGTCAAGAACACGTTGGCGAACTCGAGGCCTTTGGCGGCGTGCATCGTCATGAGCGTGACGAACGACGCTTCGGGATCGAGCGCGTCGAGATCGCTGACCAGCGCAATGTTGGCCAGGAAGTCTTCGAGCGAACTGCCGTTTTCGGGGTTGGCTTCGAACTCGCGCGCAACGCCGACGAGTTCTTGCAGGTTCTCGATGCGGGCCTTGCCGTCGTTGGATTCATCGGCTTGCAGTTCGCGCAGGTAGCCCGACTCTTCCATCACCGCGACGAGCAGATCGGAGATCGAGAACGACTCGGCTTTGGTGCGCAGATCGTTGATGAGCTCGGCGAAACGCTCGAGTTCGCGCTGCTTCTTCGGCACGGCGCGCTTGAGCAGATTGCTGTCGAACACGGCTTGGCCGACCGACATATTCGCCGCGTTTGCCGCTTCGAGCAGCGACGCCAGCGTCTGCTGTCCGATCGACCGGCGCGGTACGTTGACGATCCGCCGGAACGCGACGGCGTCGGACGGATTGGTGATGTAGCGCAGGTACGAGAGCATGTCTTTGATCTCGGTGCGCGCGTAGAAGCCGACGCCGCCGACGACGCGATAGGGAATGCCTTCGGCGAGGAAGCCTTCTTCGAATACGCGCGACTGCGCGTTGGTGCGGTAGAGGACGATGAAGTCGCGGTAGGCCGCGCCTTCGCGCACGAGTTCTTTGACTTTCTCGAGCACGTAGCGCACTTCGGCGCGCTCGGATTCCGCTTGATACGCGGTGATCGGCTCGCCGGCGGCACGGCTGGTGAACAGCTTCTTGGGATGCCGCGAAGCGTTGTTGCCGACGAGTTCGTTGGCGGCTTCGAGAATCGATTGTGTCGAGCGGTAGTTTTCCTCGAGGTTGAAGACCGTCGCGCCCGGGAAGTCTTCCTCGAAGCGCAGGATCATCTTGTAGTCGGAGCCGCGCCACGAATAGATCGATTGATCGTCGTCGCCGACGACGGTCAGATTCTTGTGCTCGCCGGCCAGAATCGAAACGAGCTTGTACTGCGCGTAGTTGACGTCTTGGTATTCGTCGACGAGCACATAGCGAAACTTCGACTGGTAGCGCACGCGCGTATCGGCGTCGTTTTCGAGCAGCTCGATCGTGCGGCCGATGAGATCGTCGAAATCCAGCCCGTTGGATTCTTTGAGGCGGCGTTCGTATTCGCGATAGACCGTCGCGTAGCGCTCACCGATGAACGACGAGTTTTTCGACTCGTACACGTCGGGCGACCACAAGTTGTTTTTGGCCTTCGAGATCTCGGCCAGCGCCGCGCCGGGCGCGATCTGCCGTTCGTCGTAATCCAAATCGTGCAGGATGTCGCGCACGATCGCGCGCTGATCCGTGTCGTCCATGATCGCAAAGTTCGACGCGATGCCGATCTTGCGGCCGTCGCGGCGCAAGATGCGCACGCACATGGAATGAAACGTGCCGACCCAAAGGTCGCGGGCCGATTCGCCCACCATCCGCTCGAGCCGGGCTTTCATTTCGCCGGCGGCCTTATTGGTGAACGTCACCGCGAGGATGCGGTCCGGGAAAACGTTCTTGGTATTGAGCAGGTACGCGATGCGGTGGGTGAGGACTCGGGTTTTTCCGGAACCCGCTCCGGCGAAGATCAGGACCGGGCCATCCGTTCGTTCGACAGCAGCCCGCTGAACGTCGTTAAGAAGTTCGCTCTCGACAATCATCGCGTGTATCTTCGCCAAACAGGCGAATTTCGCCTATAGCGTCGCGGGCCATTGCGCGAAAGGCCCGACTTGCGCTCTTCCCAGTCGGTCTTTGAACGACCTGGAGAAAATCCGCCGAGCTATCCCCGGTGTGAGGACCGAGGAATTTAGCGGACGATCTGCAGCCGAGCCACCGAGGGCCGGACCAGCGCCATCGCACTGTGGAGATAGGCCAAGGTGGACTCGGCGCCCATGTTGCAGCTCGCGCCTTGCGGGTCGATCCCGTCGCAGCAGCCGCCGTTGGACACCAGCAGCGCACCGGCGGTGTTCCCGCCGAAGAACCAGTCGAGCGCAATCTCGGCGTGGCGGAGATTGGCCGGGTCACCGCTGGCCGCGTAGGCGGCAAGGGAGGCATCGATCATCCCCGCAGCTTCAATCGGTTGCTGTCCGTAACGCGCTTTGGTGCCCCCGCGCGGGAACCAGCCGTCGTTGCCCACTGGGACGAACGTCTCGCCTTCGATCACGACCGAAGCATAAAATGCGAGCATCTGCAGGCCGGCGTTGGTCAAACGCACGTCATCGAGTGCCTGACCGGCTCGGATCAAGGCCTCGGGCAGGCGGGCGTTGTCGTAGGTCATGACTGGTTCGCACCAGCGCCAATCGGTGCTTGCTTCACGGGCGAACGCGTCGGCGATCGGCCGGACTGCTGCGACTAGCGCCGCGCGGAGGACCAATCGATCGGTGTCCGGCGCTTCGAGCGCATGAACGATGCCCAGCGCAGCGTAGGCGCGCGAGCGAAGGTGTTCGAGATCGTCGACGTGCGGCAGCGCCGCAACAAAAAGGCGGGCGGCGATGCGCCGCCACGAGTCACGCGGGGCAAAACGCATGCAATGGCCCAGACCCCAGAGCGCCCGGCCGAACGAGTCGGCGGTGCCGCGATGGTCCTGCCAGCTGCGGTCGTAACCCATGAAGTTGTGGAACCAGCCGTCGGGCGTCTGCGAATCGTGCAGATACGCGAGGTACGTGGTCACCAGCCGTTTGCCGGTCGCTTCGGTTGCGCCCCGGCGGCTGGCGTTGACCGCGACGATCAGCGCGCGCGCAATGTCGTCGGTGCAATAGCCCGTCGCGCGATTGGGGATGTCGTGCGTTGCATGCTGGATCATCCCGGTGTCGTCGGTCATCGCCACGAGATGATCAAGCATGGGGTACGACTTTGCGATCATGCCGCTTTACGCAGGCAACGCGACGGGCGCGGGCTGCACGCGCAGCGTCCGCTGGTGCCGCGGGGTGAGTTCTACGAACAGCCGGCCGTAGGCATCGGCGACATGGGGCCAGGTCATCTGCCGCCCGAAGCGATAAGCGCGCCGTTCGGTCGCATGCCGCAGCTCAGGATCGTCGAGCAGCGACGTGATCGTTTCGGCGATCGACGCGGCGTCGCGGAAATCGACCAGGAAGCCGCGGCCGTGCGCCAACAGTTCCTCAGCGTACAGGTAGGGCGTCGAGACGACCGCCTTGCCGCAGCCGACGGCGTACGCCAAGGTGCCGCTCACGATCTGAACCGGGTTCAGATAGGGCGTAAGATAAACGTCCGTTGCTTGCAGATAATTGATTAACTCGTTGAATTCCAGATAGTGATCGACCAGTTTGACGTTATCTTGTAAACCGTGCTCAGTTATCGATGCTTGCAACGACTCCCGATACGTCTCGCCTTCGTTACGGCGAATGACCGGGTGCGTCTCCCCTAAGATGAGATACAGGGCTTCGGGATGGCGTTTGACGATTTCGCGCATAGCATCAATGGCATACTCGAGTCCCTTACCGCGGTTGATCAAACCGAAGGTCGAGATAACCATGCGCTGGCCGAATCCGAACGATTCTTTGGGAACATCGCTGGCGCGGAAGGGAACATCGGGCACGCCATGATGGATGACGCGGACCTTCGACTCATCGATGCCGTAGCGCTGAACTAAAATATCGCGACCGGTCTGTGAGAGGACCACGATCGCGCTGGCCGCCGCACAAATCCGCCGTGCGACGCGCAAATGGTTGGGGGACGGCACGGGCAGCACGGTATGCAGCGAGACGATGACCGGCTTGTTGACGGCTACGATGAGGTCGACGATCCACTCGCCGTCTTCGCCGCCGAATAGGCCGTATTCATGTTGAATGTTAAGTACGTCACACGAGTCGGCATTTATCAAACGCGCGATCGAGGTGTATGCTTCACGATCGTTCTGGCCAAAGCGGGCCATCACTTGCGGGGGATAAACACGGCTTTCGCCGCCCAGCTCGTCAACCGCAACAATTCTGCTCTTGGTTCGGAAGAACGTATCGTGACTATCGACGACGTCCTTCATGAAAGTAGCAATTCCGCATTCGCGCGGAGGAAACGATCCTAAAAAAAGCGTGCGATGCGACGTGTTCAAAAAAATTTTACCTCTGCAATGGCCGACGAACCAAAGACGACCAGAGGCCGCCCTCAAACTCGCTGAGGCCAATCTGCTTATCTTCTACTAAGGTAATACCCGAAGAGATAGTTTCACAAACGAGGCATCAGCCTGCTGAGACGCGCGCGTTCTCTCCCAACTCCGATCCGGAACTGACGATGACACCGTGACCGATGACCGATCCCGGCCTGACGGTCGAACCCGCGCCAATGAGCGCGCGGCTGGCCACGATCGCGCCGTCGATCGACGCGCCTTCTTCTACCGTGACGGCATCCCAGAGAACCGAGTTGCGGACGATCGCGCCCGCGCCGATCGAGCACCCCGCTCCGAGTACGGCGTACGGCCCGACACTGGCGCCGGATGCGATTCGCACGCCGTCGCCGATATAGACCGGCGTAATGCACGAACCAGCAGGAACATCCTTCGCCCCGGGCCCCTCGATCCCTTGCCCGATCCCCAGCGGCATCGCGCCGTCGAACACGTTGTGGTGGGCGCTGAGATAGGCCTTGGGGTTTCCCAGATCGATCCAATAGTCGCTCGTCGTATATGCATACAGCGGACGTGAACCGGCCACGACGAGCGGAAACGTTTCGCGCTCGATCGAGACCATCCGTCCGTCGGGGATGAGATCGAGAACCGCCGGATCGAGCAAATATGTTCCGGCGTTGACCTCGTTTGTTGGAGCTTCTTCCCGTTTGGGCTTCTCGACGAACGCGCTGACTTTGCCCGACTCGTCGTGCACGACGCAGCCGAACGCCGACGGATCGTCGACCCGAATCAAATGAAGAACGCCCATGCCGCGCTTACGCTCGTGCAGCTCGATCATCTTGCGCAGATCGAGGCTGGTGAGCACGTCGCCGTTGAGCACGAAGAACGGACCCTTGATGTATTGAGCCACGTTTTTGACCGCGCCGGCGGTTCCGAGCGGCGTGTCCTCGATGACGTAGTCGATCGTCATGCCGAAACGGGACCCATCGCCGAAGTGATCGCTGATTGCTGCCGGCAGGTATCCCGCCGGGAGCACGACCTCGTCGATCCCTGCTTCCTTGAGCCGCTCCATGGTCCGCTCTAGAAACGGCACGTTCATGATCGGAACCATCGGTTTGGGTGTCTCGAGGGTCAATGGACGCAGTCGCGTCCCCTCGCCACCGACTAGGACCACTGCCTGCAAACGCAACTCCTTCGAAAAAAGAAGAATCCTGCGGTTTCTTAGTAGGCCACCGGGTTGGGGATACCCTATTCCCCCGGCGCCTCGCTCGTATTCTGGGCAGAGTGCCAGGGGGCTGGCATAGGGGTTGGCTATGCTTGGTCGGATGGAAGAGCAGTGCAAGCGACGTGGCCGCTACGATTGGGCCGCTGTCCAACGGTTCGTCGACGAGGGCCATCGGTTCGTCGCCTGTTGCAAGGCTTTTGGGTTTTCGCACACCGCTTGGATCAAGGCCTTGAACCGCGGTGAGCTCCGTGTGCCGCGAGACGGCGAAACCTTTGCCGATCGCCGGCGCAGATACGACTGGGCCGACGTGCAGCGCTACTACGATGAGGGCCACTCGTACCGGGAGTGCCGGGACCGCTTTCGATTTGCGCCCGCCTCCTGGACGAAGGCCGTTCAGCGCGGCGAATTGGTGGCTCGCGGCCGCCTCACGCCGATCAACAAAGTGCTTGCCACCTCACGGTCGCGCACGACGATCAAGCGTCGCTTGATCCAGGCTGGTATACTCATCAATGCATGCGACGACTGCGGCCTCACGGAGTGGAGGGGTAAACCGCTATCCATCCAAATCGATCACCGCAACGGCATCCGGGACGATCACCGTCTTGAGAATCTTCGGATGCTGTGTCCGAACTGTCACAGCCAGACCGAAACTTTCGGTGCCAAGAATCATAGGCGTTCCCGGGTCGTCCAATGGTAGGACAGCGGCCTCTGAAGCCGTTTATCGGAGTTCGAGTCTCTGCCCGGGAGCACTACGGCCCTATCGTCTAGAGGCCTAGGACGCCGCCCTCTCACGGCGGTAACACGGGTTCGAATCCCGTTGGGGCTACCAAGAAGACCCTTATTCGGTAAGGGTTTTTTCATTAAAAGGCCCTCAGAAAGCTTCCGATTCCTCCCCATCAACGGGGATCAGCGAATCCGCGTGAGCCGCCGGCGGTGTAGTGCGACGCGCTTGCGCCTTATTCACTTCGCACTCGAACGCGTGGATCGCGTCTTCGAGTGCCAGAAGATTTCTACGCACCGGCGTTCCGCAACTTGGAGGGCGAGACGCTTGGCTTCATATCGCCGAACTTCATATCGCAACGGCGCGGCTGGTGAGGACGTCACACCGCGTCGTCAATCGAACAAACGGCGCGCGCTGCTCGATCCCGTCCTCCGATAAAGCCGAGAACGCGCTCGCCACTAGGCCGCCGACCTGCGTCGACGACGCCTACCCGCCGAAGGATCAGCCGATGACCTACGGCTACAAGCCGCGCAAGCGCAACACTCCTAACTTATTCGGGCAAGCCCCCGTCGAGGCGCCAAGCCAGAATCTCACTAGGTGCTCGAAAGCGCATTCGTGCCCGTGGTGAGAATTGGCGGGCCTGACGACCGATCTTCACAGGTCTTCTGGGCACGAAGTGGACGTTATGCACCATAGCGCAATCGTTCCCGACATGACAGCAATGTTCAGGTTCCAATGAGTGCCGGGCCGAACGGCAACACGCCAGCCACCGACGCCGATATCGCACGTCGGGAGCGGCGGCGCGATCGTGCGCTAACCGTCACGCTTATAATGCAGGTCTTCGCGATGTTTGTGTTGCGGCCGCTCAGCGAAATGCACGTCGTCGCCGGGAGCGTAGCGCAGATCTTTCAACTCGCGCTGGGCCTGATCGCGGCGTTCTTTGTCGCGGACGCCGGCGCGGCACGAACGACGGTCGTCGCGGTCGCAATGCTCGCGGCGGCTACCAATGCGCTACGACTGTCTGCATCAGGCGCGGTGCTCCCGCTACTCGCGGTGATAAACTTTTGCTTCGGCATCGCGATCGCGTGGGTGATCCTGAACGCCGTCTTCGGTCCGGGCCGCGTTACGGTCCATCGTATCCAGGGCGCCGTGGTCTTATATCTGGACATCGCGCTGGTGTTCGCGCAAGTCTATTCGGAACTCGAAATCTTCTTTCCCGGGGCACTCTCGGGCCCACCGCGTCCGCCGTTCGGGACGCTGCTCTATTTCAGTTTATCGACTCTGACGTCGACTACGTTCGGCGATGTTGTGCCGCTGCATCCGCTGGCGCGCGCGGCCGCCAACTTCGAAGGCGTCCTCGGACAAATGTTTCCCGCGACCCTACTGGCTCGGCTCGTCGGTTTGCACCTGTTCCACGCAGCCGAAGAGCGCGCGAGTCAATAGCCGCCAAAGACAGATGAGCGCTCGACCCCAGGCTGCCTGCGCATGTGCCAGCGACGTCGGCGCCGTTCAATATCCGCGGGTGGTTCCATGGTCGGCTGTCGCCGACGGCAAGGTGTTTAGCCGACAAGCTAGACCTAGTGGCAGATTCGGAGCCGCACTATGGGGGTTCGCTCGATCGTTGCCCACGTTGCAGTTGCTGGCCCAGCTTGTCGGGAATTTGCGCAGGGATTGCAGGCTGAACGAGGCGCGCTCGCGCTACGAGCGCCATTCGGTCTTTGCGATTTACTCGAACGCCATGGTCGGGAACGCGTCGAAGTGCTCGTGTACTCGCCATCTCCGCGGGCTCATTGCGCCTACCATTTCTGCGCAAAGCTCTCGGCATTGAACGTAGACCTCAGCTGATTGCCGAGCATGATGTACTCGAATCGATTTCCGCGTATCAGATACAGCTTGCAGATTGGCGCCGGATGTGGGCCGAAATCGAGGGCGACTAAGGCGCGAAGTCGTCGCCGGCTAACGCTGCTGCCAGCACGCGGGCGAACTCGGGCGTCGGCGTTTGCGGGAAGGTCGCGATCGGCAGGCCCGTTTCCGTACTTGCCAGCTTGCGACCGCGACGATAACCCGTGGCTGTGAACTCAGGCATCTCGCGTTGCAACGACGGCGAGTCCTCGAGCAAGTCGTTGATCTCCGAGGATTGAACGCGAACCGTGGTCTCCCAAGACGGGCTCGCGCGTTCCGGCTGGTACTGGAACTTCAAAAAGTGCGCCGTGATCTGCTTGAGCCGCGAGCGGATTTCGCGCCGAATGCTGCCTGACAGGTCGTCGACCTCCTCGAGCAAATGGGGCAGGTCGAGCTCGGTGAAGCGCCCCTCGCGCAGCGCGACGGCCTGCTCCTCGGCCCACAGGGCGAAGTCGTCGTCGTATCCGGCCGGCGCCGCGCGTCGCATTGTACCAATCCTATCATGGGCCGATACCACGTCCCCCAGGCGAGTAAGACGATCTGATCGAGACGAGACGATTTGCAGTGCGGCTGGCCTGAGAAATGTGACAGCTTTCGGGCCGTCGCGGACGCCAGAGTGCGTCGACGGGGGCTCGGCTGACTAGTTCCAAAAGCGCGTCCAACGGCTTTATCTAGCCCCGTTTGGCGCTGGAACCGACCGCCGAGGGCGGAGCCGACTGGATCGACCGGACAGCCGTGAGCCTCGACCACATTACGGAAGAGGCCGGGAAACTCGAGACGGCGATGCACAGAATCTCGGCCAACGTCGGCCGGCTTCAAACGGACGTCGACGAGGTACGCGCAGACACGCACTCCGGGCAGACACGCACTCCGGATAGAAACGCGCGCGGGCTTCGCCCGACTCGACAGGCTCGAGACGGGCATCGAGGCGCTCGAGGCCCGGCCTTGCGCCCGGCCTATGCGGACGGAGCGAGCGGGGAGCGAGCAAAGGCGGAGCGGAGACGTCAGCCGACCAGCGAGGGCGCAAGCGAAAACTCCGCGGGGCGCCGCCTTCGACGGGCACAGGCCACGCGGCGAAGGCCCGGGCCTCGCGCTGGCTTCGCGCTCGTGGGCGCGGTCGCAGCACCTTCGTCAGGTCTGTCGCGCGACTCATCCGGCCAGGAATCTACCGCGCATGGTCCAGGTTGCGCGAACGAAGCGACTCGGCGAGCGCATCCGGCCCCGCGGTGATCCGGGCTGTCGCTGCGACCTTCTAATTTCAGAATATCGCGCGTGTCGGCCCGGCTGCAGCGGCGCGTTGCCGATGTATCACGTCCTCTGTGAGTCGGCAAGAAGCGCCGCCGCGTCGGCATTGAACGGCGCAACGGCGCGCGCTCGTTGAACGCGACCTGCGCCGCACGCCGCTCGTCGAGCGCGGTCGCGCTTGCGACCGACGGCGACGCCTAATTCCGCCACCCCGCGTAGCGCGACTGCTGCAGCGGACTTGGTGCACGATACCGGGCGCGGATCGCCGCGTAGCTTGGGTCGATCGTCAAGCCGTAGAGATCGCCGCTGTTGTCGATGATGAAAACCCACTTGCCGTCGAGCGTTGGCGGCATGCGCAGGTAGCCGCTGGTTTGCAAGAGCGGCGCTCCATTGTTGAGAACGGCACCCGTTGAAGCATCGAGGACCCAGACGCTCCCGCCGTTGCCGTTCGTCGAACCCGCGAAGACGACGCCGCCCGCGCTGGCCGCCGGGACCGGCCGCGACACGCTAGCCAGGCTTGAATCCGTTCCGAATTGCGCGTGCCAAGCTGTCGAAGGGTTGCCGCAGCCCGGATTGATGGCGATGAGACCCGGAGGGAGCAATGTCGGAGCAGTGCTCGACGAAATGTCGGCATACAACAAACCCGTAGCTGGCGAGTATGCCGGATTACCTAAATAGCTGTCGTCGCCATTGGCGGGCCCCATTACATATTGCGCGGCCGGCCCATTGCTCAGCGTTCCCTCATTGTAGACTGATAATTCACCAGACTTCGCTTGCAGAGCAACCATCGGGCCACAGCCAGTCGGCGTGAAAAGCACCGGCGTGCCCTGCACGTCGAGATCGATCGCTCCCGTACTGCTGTTATAGAAACCCAGCCCGATCGGATGATGGCTCGCGATTGCCTGTGAAAGGTTTGGCGCGAGTTCCAGCAGCGTCTCTGCGTAACCGCTATATTCCTGAGGGGCGGACGTAAACGGCGCCTGGATCGTGCCGACGTTGGTCCCGTTGTCCGCATTTCCTACACCGGTAAAGACGTTGCCCGCGGCATCGAGCGACACGCCGCCCCAACCCCAGACGCCGCCACCGCTCCACGGTTGCGCGCCCTGCCCTCTGGTGTTATTCGGGTCCCAAAGGGTCAAGAACGTGCCGATAACGGCCATCGACGGAACGCTGATGGCGACGACGCTTCCGCGCCACGATGAAACGTCGCACGCGGAGCCGATGCCGACATACGCAGTACCGTTGCTCAGCGCGACTGACGTGTGCGCGTGATTGTTAAACTCTCCGGCACTGACTTGCGCCGGGGCGAAGTTCACCTGACCGATGACCGTCCCGCTGGCCGCGTCGATGTGATATAAGATGTTGCTTGCATACGCGGTGGTTCCGGGACTGTAATTCCCGACCGCATAGAGCGACTTCGAGGCGGCATCGTATGCGAGGGTGCCGCCGATGCCGTACGAGGACAACTTGTTCAACGCGCCGGTGCTGTCGGGGCAGGCGTAGTGTGCCTGGCCGGTGGTCGTCGTCCAGATCGACTTCCCAGTCAACGCATCGAAAGCGTAAATTCTCCCTGAACCGCCGGCGACGAACAGCACGCCGGCGTGTCCGGGAATCTCCGTCGCCAGAATCGGTTGAGACTGCGTGTCGAAGTCACCGCTCAACGCGGACTGCCAGACAAGATGCATGGCGGCCACGCTCGCCGACGTGATCGCCGTCGAATTCGGATTGAAGCTATCGCGCTGGTTATCGTACCCGAACGTCACGTAATCATTGAACCCGATCGGAGTTGGGGCAGGTGTCGGCGTTGGGCTAACGACCGGATTGGGGATTGCCGACGGTTTCACGCTGGGCACAGCCGTGGGCGAGCTTCCCGGCTTGGGCGTCTGCGCGCCAACCGGCGACGGTGCAGGGGCGATCGGAAGCGTCGAGTTGGTGCTGCTTCCGCCCGAGCAGCCGCCCAGAAGCAGCAACAGACTGCAGGTGAAGAGTCCTCCGGCTTTCACGATGCTTGCGATCGCTGCTTTCATTTTGCACCATCTCTGTCGAGCCTTACGCCAAGCCATCGGTTTGAAGAGTGGCCAAGCAAACTTGCGGAGTGTCCATTCGCCCCCCTCAGTTAGCGTCGAACCGCGGTCGAGGCCTTGAATCAAAGGTCTTACGGCGGCACTGCCAAACGGCTCTAACCCTCGTACGCTTGTATGCCCAGCGAGCCGCAGGCGCTTGATCCCGCAAGGTCGCAACTACGAATCGGTGACTGCCTGACGAAAGCTCGTTCTTTGCGGCGTGCGGTCGGCTGACACGCGATTACGGCGGACATCTCCTTGGACAGACGACGGGCTGCGCCGAGAGCACCAACCGCAACGCGTCCTCGAACACGCCCCGCCCGGTCAACGAGATCGGTTGCCGCTGGCCCGGCAAGCCAAAATTGGCCGACCTCACGGCGGACGTTATCATCGCAACACCGGGCGCATCGCAAGGCCGGACGCATCGTCGCCAACACCGGATGCTATCATCGCCGACAAGGGAGAGGCGCCGATTCGGACGCGGCCGAGTCCTGGCGCGGATCGACCGGCGTGTCCGGCAATTGACATCGGACGTGCGGGCGGCTTCGGTCGCACTCGGAAAACAACCAATGTCCCCGCGCTTGCTCTTCACGTCAGCTGATGTCGGGGCCGAACTTTCGCACTATTGGTTGAAGCTGCCGCGAAAACATTAGCGGCCTACGCCGAAGTCCTATTGGCCGAATCGCGCTAAGTGAAAGAAACCGGAGAGGCGCCTAGCGGACAGGCTTAGCCGCCTTCAACCGCTTTCCCATGGCAGCATCAAAATCCAGCAAAACGGAGCCGCGACGCGCTCGGGCTTTAACGAGACGCCGCAGCAACCGGCGACCCCGTGCCGCACGGCCCGAGACGATCCCCGCTCAAGCACCCGGAGGCCTTTGAGGAAATTCGCCTGTAGAATATTCCGCTGCGTTGGAAAACGTTAGCGACTTCAATGGTGCGACTGCGCCGCGCAAGTCGGGCACCGCGAAATTCGTCTTTCCGTCGCCGCCAAAGGTAGTGCCCAGCAATGAAAACAGAGCCTGATAGAGATCGTACTCTATTTTCCAGCCTAGCTTTATCGGGAGCAGCCGGCCGTCGCACGAGGCCCAGGCGCTCGGAGCAAAGTTGAACCCGCCTGCATGCCGCGATGCTCGCGCACAAACTCCTCGAGCTTCGCAGGCTTGCGCGAACCGATCATCATGTGGTGTCCGCGGGAGCGGAATGCTCGTGCGAACGTCTTTCCGACATTCGCGCTGCCGAGGACGCCGACGCACTTAGATCTCCTCGAACGCGCGACGAGCCGCCTGCACCGCCGTCATCGCTGCAGGCCACCCGGCGTAAAACGCGAGGTGCGTTATGGCTTCGATCAGTTCATCTTTGGTCACGCCGTTTTCGATCGCACGTTTTAAGTGAAACGGCAGTTCATTGGTGCGGTAGAGCGAGACCAGGCAGGCGACGGTCACGAGGCTGCGGTCGCGCTTCGAAAGTCCAGTGCGTTCACACACATCACCGAAGAGAACTTCGTCGGTGTACATTGCTAAGGCGGGCGCGATGTCGCCGAAGGAGTTTCGTGCGGCCGTGGGCTTGTCAGTCATGTTTCAAAATCTCCGTTGGTACGACCTCGACGGTCGCCGCGCGGGGTCCGGCAGCGATCATCGGGCTGAGGTATGCGCTCTCGCGGTATTTCGCGCGGTACGCCGCGTCGATTCGATCGTTTATCCGGATGACGGCATGGGTGGCTTGCACGACTCGGGAGGCGACCGCTCCTCAAAGCGCACGTTACCTGGTCCTTGAAGTCCAGTGCCGGGCATCGTGGACTCAGCCATTATATTCTTCGTCCGTGACTTTTTCGAGCAAATCGACGTTGCGGCCGTTGAGCGACTCTTGAATTGCAATGTACGACATCGCAGCCGTGGAAGCCGCGCCGGGCCAGTGCGTCTGCCCCGGCGCTGCACCCGCCTGCAGCCGGACGTGACGATGAACCGCTGGCCAGCGGATGCGTGTGCCGCGCGAAGCGCGCACACGGTTCGAAGGTAACCAGCCGGCGCTGAGGCGTGACGGTTCCACGAGCGGAAAGACCGGATCGATCCGAACGGTACCGGCGAAATAATCTTCGGGACCTTTATCGAATGTTGCGAACCAACGCGCTGAATATCCAAATTAGCTCCTGTTTTCGCGAGGACAACCGGCGTCGTGCACGTGCGTTTCGTCGGATCGTTATGGGACTGACACTACCACCGTAGCGTCAGCGAGCGAAAGCGACGAATCGTTCCCAGGACCAGCGTTCCTAGGACAAGACCTTCGCCCCATGAAGCCGCTCCCCCAGGAGTCGTCGGAGCGATCGGGAGAGCATGCGCAGCTTCGTGAGAGAGGGAGCGTTCCTACGCGCGCGGCGCGTATGCCTGAGGCTGGAAACGCTCGGTCTTCCGGGACCGGTAGGCGGCGCCGGGCGAAATGACTTCAATTCAGCAAAGCCGGAAGCGCAGCGGCACGGGCCGCGGTACGGATGTCGACATCACGAAGGCGTGTCCCGAAACCATCGTTGCAAATGAGCGTGCCGTAGCTCGGAGCTACTCCTTAGGTGCAGCGCTCGACGCCCTCCGCGAGGGAGCTCGTCATCGGACGTCAATGCGACGCCGCTTTGGAGTCTGCACGATCGCGACCCGTCGGCGAATCACGACTCCGGCTCGTTCGAGGACGCATGACGGATGGCGCGAACCGTCGAGTGAAACCGGACGATGAGCATGAGAAAGCGACGTGCGTTATGCAGAGGGTCTTTCGCTTCCTGGCCTTTTCCGTTATTGCGAGTCTCGGCGGGGCAACGCCCGCCATCGCCCGGACGGCGACACCGTTCTGGTCGACCGTTCCCGTGGATATCCGAGCCGTTTTTGACAAGCCGGCGTATGCAAAGGCAACGTGGGGACTTCGCGTCCGGGACGGATCGCGAACGCTGGTGGACTTGAACTCCGAGCACCCGTTCCTGATCGGTTCGGTGCGCAAAGTGTTCAGCGTCGGCGAGCTGCTCAATACCATCGGCCCGGGGCACACGTACGACACGCCGGTGTACCGCACGGGTGCGATCACCAACGGCACCTTGCACGGCAATCTGATCCTGGTGGCGTCGGGTGATTTGACGATGGGCGGACGCACCAACCCGGACGGATCCATCGCGATCAGCAACTGGGACCACAATGAGGCCGACGGTTTAGGCAACGCGATACTGACCGACCCAGATCCGTTAGCCGGCTATCGGAGGCTCGCAAGTGCCATGCGCGCGTACGGCATCAAACGGATCGCGGGCAACGTCATCATCGACGACCGGCTGTTTCCGCCCTTTCCTTTTCGCGGCCAGTTCAACATTCGACCGATTTTCGTCAACGACGATCTCGTCGATCTGTCGATCGTTCCAGGCCGGGCGTCGGGAGCGCGCGCGGACGTCGGCTGGCGCCCCCATTCTGCCGCGCTCGAGATCGACAACCAGCTCCGAACCGGTGCCGCGAATTCGCGCAACACGCTAACGCTCGACCCGGTCTTCCCAGCCTGTATCGGATCACCCGGCTGCACAGCCAGAATCTCCGGTTCCCTGCCCAGCAACTTCGTTCCGCCCCTGACGGGGCAGCCCACGCTCGTGCAAGCCGTGCGAATCGTCCAGCCATCGAACTACGCGCGCACCGTGCTCATCGAGCAGCTGGCAGCCGCAGGCGTGTCGGTCGACGCACCGGCCGTCGCAGTCAATCCCGTTGAACTGCTGCCAGCGAAACAATCGTATCGGCGAGCCGATGAACTCACGGAACTCAAGGGCTTGCCATACGCAGACGACGCGAAGCTCGTGATGAAGATCAGTTACAACATTGGTGCGGACACGACCCTGATGCTGTTTGGGCTCGCGCACCATGTCGATACCGTCCTTGCCGCGCTTGCAATCGAACGTCGGACGCTTTGGTCGCAATACGGCATTCCGAGCGGGGAATACACGTTCGTTGACGGCAGCGGCGGCGGCTACACGACCGCGACGAACGCCGCCGTGACACGCATGCTCGAAGTGCTCGAACGCAGTCGCGCCTCATCGGCGTTCTATGATTCGCTTCCAATCCTGGGCGTTGACGGTTCGCTCGCATTCGTGAAGGACTTCGAGTCGGACCCGACTCTCGCCGGTGCGATGGGAAACGTTCACGCCAAGACAGGAACGTTCATCGACTCGGTCGGCAAGACCATCGTGCTCAAAGCACAGGCGCTCGGGGGGTATGTCACCACAAAGCGCGGGCGGCACCTGACCTTTGAGCTCGTCGTCAACGACGTGCCCATCACGGGAATTCCCGACGTCACGAATGTCTTCCAGGACGAAGGCACGATCGCGGCGATGTTGTGGCGGGATTACTGAGCGACGATTCGGTCGGCTTCCGATCGGTCGGGCTTGGCACTCGGGAGCTGACCTCAGCGTCCATACGGAACCCTTCTTCGGCTGAAGGGACCGCGGAGTGCGCGGGATGCGGCCGTTTCGCTCGAATCGGTCAGCGAGGAGCGGGCTGCGACCGGCGACGAGAACTACGGCGGCGGTCCGGGCAGCTTCGTGCCGCAAGGGTTAAGGCGTTTCACTTCGGCGCGATACAAGGAGTCTGGAGACCCTCAACCTCATCGTCAGCGGAGAAACCCGTAATTCGCTTGGCTCGGTGATAGCTTCTTGTGGCTGCCGATGGTTTTCGGCGGTCCGCAGCGTTGCGAATTCCCCTGAGTTCCCGCGTTAAGGCCGCACCATCGACCGTTTGCGGGCGATCGAACCTGCGCTCGCGAGGAAGGCGGCGCGCTTTGCGTTTACTTTGCTCCTCCTTCTGCCGATGAAGATTGTGGACGACATGCCTGGCCGCATCTTTACGGTCTTGAAACGAAGCGAAAGACATGCAGCGAAGGTGCGGAGCAAGCCTGACGCGGTATCGATGAAAGACCCCAGACACGAACCGGCGCGATCGCGCTACGCCGCGATCGTGATGACTGCCGTATTAGGAACAATCGCCTCGGTCGGTGCGTTTTTACTTGTCTTATCATGGGAAAGTCGCGTCGCGGAGATCGACTTTCAAAGCAAGGCCAGAAGCTATCTCGAAGTTATCAACGCCGATCTTGCAGACGCTCGGACGTTACTTTACACGATGGGCGCCTACGTCGACACCAACGGAAAAATGGTGAGCGCCCCGCAATTCGAGCGCTTCGCGCAGGTCTTGCACAATCGCGTGGTCGGCGTGCGCAACATCTGCTGGGCACCGCGAGTGAGCCGCTCTCAGCGACGCTCATTCGAGCATGTGGTCCTCGCCGCTGCCGCGATCGCCGGTCATGACCGGATCGTCGAACGCAATGCCCGTGGTACGGTCGTGCCCGCCCGCGATCGGCCGGCCTATTATCCGATCGTCTATGTGCAGACCAGTGCCCAGTACAGCAAAACCGCCTTGCCCAGCCTACTGGGCTTTGACTTGGCCTCCGAGCCGCTGCGGCGAGCGGCAATAGCGCGCGCCATCCGGACGCGGCGTCCCGCAGCGACGATTCCGCTCGGGATCATCGGCGTTTCGGGAGCGCGGGCGGGCGTCGTGGCGTTCATGGCGACCGGCGGACCGGATGCCGAACACGGTGGCACGCGGCACCACACGGGACTTGTGCTCGCAGCCTTCGAGATTGCACCGATGATCGACAACATCATCGCGGACAAGATGCGCGAGAGCGGCTTTGCGTTATACCTCTATGATCCCGCCGGACACTTCGACCATCGCCGCATTTACTCGTCGTCAGCAGCGAAAAGCGTTTCGGCAGAGCACGTGCTCCGCGCTTCGATGTATTGGCAAGGCACAGTAACGCTGATAGATCAGCACTGGGGAGCAATCGTCACGCCGGCTTATGCCCCGAGTTGGAACCGCGGGAAGCTGTATGCGTTAATTGCGCTCGCAACCGGTTTGACGATGACGGCGCTGCTCGTCGCGTATCTCCTCCTGTCGTTGCGCCGCTCGATTCAGCTCGAGGACCTCACCGCCAGCCTGCACGCGACGACTGAGGATCTGCATCGAAAAGCCGAAGATCTCGAACGTCACGACAAACAGATCTCTCATTTGGCACGACACGATGCGTTGACCGGGCTGTCGAACCGGCTTGTTTTTGGCGAGCGAATCGACGAAGCGATCGCGCGCTACCGGCGCAATGCGCCGTTTGCACTCTTGTATCTCGACATCGACCATTTCAAAGATGTCAACGATACGCTCGGACATGGCGCAGGTGACCAGCTGCTGTGCAGCGTCTCCCAGCGGATAACGAAGTGCCTGCGCGCCGGCGACACGATCGCTCGACTCGGCGGCGACGAGTTTGCGGTAATTCTCGCCGACACGGACACCCCCGATTTCATCGCCCAAGCCGCGGAGCGGCTTATCGCTGACGTCAGTCAACCGCTGGTGATCGACGGCCAGTCCGCGGTCGTGAGCGTAAGCATCGGCATTGCATTACCAGGCGATGGGGCGACCGCCGAAAGCCTTTTAAAAGAAGCTGATCTTGCGCTTTACGAAGCAAAGCGCGCAGGGCGCCACACCTATCGCTTCTTCGAGACCCACCTGCGCTTGCAGATTGAAGCAAGGCGAAAGCTTGAAAGCGACATACGTCACGCACTCGACTACGGTGAGTTCGAAGTCTTCTATCAGCCCATCATCGATATTGGACGAGGGCGCGTCACCGCGTTTGAAGCGCTCCTGCGTTGGAACCATCCGGAGCACGGCCTTCTGGGCCCGGACCGTTTCATTTCCTTCGCCGAGGAGCGCGGCTTGATCATCGAATTGGGGTTAGGCGTGCTGCGCACGGCATGCGAGCAGGCCGCGCGCTGGCCGGAACCGGTAAAAGTGGCCGTAAATATTTCGCCGCTCCAATTTCAAAACGAGAATCTCGTGACCGACGTGATCCGCTGCCTGGCTTCATCGGGCTTGCCGGCGAAGCGACTGGAGATCGAGATTACCGAAGCGGCGGTACTGCAAGAAAGTCTTGCGACGCGCAACGTCCTCGACGATTTGCGGGCCATGGGCGTCACCGTCGCTTTCGATGATTTCGGGACCGGCTTTTCGTCCTTGTCGAGCCTTCTGCGATTCCCGTTCGACAAGCTCAAAATCGACCGCACGTTCGTCGCGGGCCTCGACGCATCCGACAACGCGGAAGCAATCGTTCGCGCGATTATCGGCTTGGCCGTCAATCTCGACCTCGTTACGACCGGTGAAGGCGTCGAAACACCCGCGCAACTCGAGAATCTGCGGCGACTGGGCTGTATCGAAGCCCAGGGCTACCTGTTTAGCCGGCCGCGACCGAACGATGACGTGCCCCGTCTGTTGCGCGACCTCAACGGGCACCACACCAACGACTTTTACCTCGTCAGGCCATAACGCTAGTTAACGAGGCACGATACTCGGGGCCTCCCTCCTTGTCGACGTTTGAGCGATTCGACACCGGCGCATGAACTCGTGGGCCCCTTGACGACACTTGCGCTAGAGAAACCCGCTACTTACGGGCGACCGTCGGGACGGAGATCTTACCCGTCCGGCACTCGATCTTCGGTTCCTCAACGGAAATCTTACCCGTCCGGCGCTCGATCTTCGGTTCCTCTGGCGGCGACAAAGCCCCCTCGGTGGTTTTCCGAGGGAGCTTTTTCGTCAACTACCTTGTGCTACTGTGTCGCATCATAGTAAGTGATGCTCATTGGCGGGAGCATATTTTGGCTAATATTTGTTGGCACAGGTTGTGTTGCATTATCCCATGGCGAGATAAATGTTGCTGAACCACCGCTGGCTGTTTCGGTAAAGTAAATATCCACCGTACTCCATGATTGGATAATCGCATCTCCGTTAACAAACCCCGAATTGGTAACAGTAGATGTTATTGCGCCAGGAGTGATGGTACCGTCTACGTTACCTCCGCCCAGAGCGAAGGTTATCGTACCATTGGTCGTGCCACCATATAAGGTGAATCCAGCATTAAAGGTTGCTTCGGTATGCCCGTTGCTCGATACGCCTTCGCTATTAACTTGTTCGATGACGCAAGCTGAAACGGGGCCACCCACCGTGTTCGTATTGGACGGATAGTTCATCGTGGTTGAAAATCCGCCAAGAGGTTGAATGGGAACCGTACCACCGGCCGGGTTGAAAGTGAAAGTAAAGGCTTTTTGCTGGATATTCCCCGGCGCACCTGGTTCAATTGTACAGAGCGGCGTTGGTGCAGCCGTTGGTACCGACGTCGGTGCCGTTGTCGGTGCCGTAGTCGGCGTCGAAGTCGGCTTCGCCGTCGGGGTCGCAGTCGGCTTGGCGGTCGGGGTGGTCGTCGGTGCCACGGTGGGCGCTACCGTGGGTGTAGCGGTTGGTTTCGCCGTTGCAGTCGGCGTGGCCGTTGGGGTAGTGGTGGGTGTAGCGGTTGGTTTGGCTGTTGCAGTCGGCCTCACGGTCGGGGCAGTCGTCGGTGCTTGTGTCGGCTCTTCGGTTGACGTCGGAGCAGCAGTCGGCGTAACCGTCGGCTTCGCCGTTGGCGCAATCGTTGGTTTGACGGTCGGCGAGGGTGACGGACTCGGCGAGGAACACCCGCACCAGGTCCAATGCCACCCCTCCCACTTCCAATATCCCTGACATGGCGTGGGCGTGGGGTTGGGGTTGCGCTGCCAATCCTGGATTGTCGCATCGCTGGTGCTCGCGCTCGTACTCGTCGCCGCATTCTGCGGTGATATTGAAGTATTCGAGGACGGCGGCAGCGTGCTGACACTACTCCCGCCGCCGCCGCAGGCAACAAGGCTGGCAGCAAATAGCGCTACCGCCAGTAGACGTACACGTGTCAAAGGTCCCAACCTCCTTTAGAAAATCGAAGCACCGGGCGCGAGTGCCTGCAAATAGCGCGAAGCCCGACCAAGAAGGGCGGCTTCGTTATATTTGCGCGTCGAGAAGGCGGCCGTTGCTGTCTCGGCGCCCAAAAAGGGACAGTTTGGTCGCAGGTGCTTCACTCATCGTAGTGACGGGACGGACGGCTGAGCAGTAGGGAAAACCCTACCGCTTTCGCCCCAAGCCGTTCGGCCGCGCCGTCAACCGCGTGGACTGAGGCGGCGACGTCGGACAGGCGGAGACGGTGAGTTTTTTCCGGGGGTCAGGCCCGGGCAACGGGACCGCACGCGTAAGAGGCGCTTCACCCAAGCCGGATCGTGTCGATTCTCAAACAGCTCGATTCCGGAGCGCCGGCGGAGTTCCAACGAAAGCACGGCTTCGCGCCGGCACGATTCGCCCGCGGCGCGACCGTTGAGCCGGCCTTAGACCGCCGACTTGGTCCGGTTCAGGCAGCTCCAGGGATGCGGCGAAGTTTGCTTCAGCAGAAGTTTGCTTCAGCAGATAAAGCGAAGACGTCCAGGGCTAAATTAGATCATCCCGGACAATGGCCAACGCAAGGACCGTGTGATCGAGCGGGCTAGGCTCCGAACTGACGAAGACCTCGCGTCGGTTCTGCGAGCGTGGATTGCCGTTGCGGTGCCGAGGCGGTACCACGAGCGCGGCGATCGAGATCAGCACCGCTGCGACCATAAGGATGTTCTGTATGCTCCAGCACGGGTGGCCGATATACAGCGCGGCCGCCAGCAACAGAAACGTTACCGCACGGCCAGCACTAACCCACGTGTTGTTCGTTCATGCCGTGACCGCCCAGAGCGCAACGATCGAGACTAGCGACGCGAGAGCGGCCAGCACGGCGGCTACTTCACATGAACCATCGTAGAAACATCTTTCGAAACATCTTTCGAGTCCGTTACCGGGAAGCATGTAGCCACCGGCAGCGCATCCCCCGAAGACCACGGCTCGGCGCGCGCCTTACCCGGGCCTGCTCGCGTTCACCTATCATGCCAGGCGAAAAGGCTCAGTGGTAGACTCGAAGCGAGCGCAGCCGCTTCCGTACAAACAACAGCAAGCTGAAGTGCGGTGATGCGTCCGTTCCTTTTGAATGTGTCCTCGCAGTCATCGTCAGCAGTCATCGCCGTCGTCGCCGCAGCACTCATAGCCCTGGCGGCAGCACTGCGGCTTGCGCTGGTCGTCGCCGCATCCGCAGTCGCCGCCGACCGTATAGGCCAGCACTTCTACGGATTTCACCGGCGTCGCCGGATCGTCGCTTTCGATGACGAGTTCGCAGGGCCGCGAACATTTATCGAGCGCGTGATACTGAAGCACGAGCGGCAGACAGGTCCCGGGCGGAACGGTCGTCGGGAAGGGACTGTTCAACAGCTTCCATTGCCGGCTCTTGCGTTTGAAAGCCACGCTCGTAACATCCAACGCACACTTGCCGACATTGCAGATGAAGACCGTCCGATCCGCGCAGCAACCGGCTTGCACGCCGCCAAAGGACGTCGAACCTGAAACCGCGAGCTTTCCCGAGGGAGCATCACCCGCGACGCTGACACTTAGCGGGCCGGCTGGATTGTTGCTCGTGACCGTGATCGTCGCTGACGCGGCACCGGCCGCACTCGGTTCGAAGCGAATCGGAAGCGGAAGAAAGCCGCCTGGCGCGATGACGAGCGGGAACGAGACGACCTGCGGAACGACGAACTCGGGCGAGTCGGAGGCGATGTTCGTAATTGACAACGGACAGGTACCGCTATTGCTCAGCAGCAGCGGCTCGTCGGCAAAGCTTCCGCGGCAGATGTGCCCGAAGTTGCCCTGATCGGCAATCGCAAGTGCCAGCCGAGGCGCTCCCCCGATCCCGGTAACCTCAAGCGTGGCTGCACCGAAGATGCTATTGCTCGAAATCGTAACGGTCGCGCTTGCCAGACCGGAACTCGTCGGCTTGAAGCGGATCGGGAGATCGATCGAAGCGCCGGGGCTGACGACGAGCGGATATGATGCGACCGCCGGCGCGCTGAACTCCGTTGCGGGCGCGATCGAAATGCCGGTAATCAGCAAGTCGCTGAAGCCGGCATTGTTGATCGTCAAGGGTTCATCGGTGAATGAACCAACGCAAACCGTCCCGAAATCGCCTGCCGTCGTGATCGCAGTCGCGATGATCGCTCCCGGCGCGAGCGCCGCCAGGAAGCGCAATCCATCGATGCTGCCCCAGCCCGTGCACGGATCCCAGCCGATGTCGGTCGTGTAGAAGGGCGAATCCGGCGCGTAGCCCGAGTCATTATTGCCGACCGTGACGTCTTTGCAAATTTCCGGCCCATACCGGTAGAGCGTTGGGTTCAGGAAGCCGACGCTGTGTCCAAGGAAAGCATTGATCGTCGCCACGAGCCCCGCGTACAGCGGCGCGACGCAACTTGTTCCAAGAAACGTGTAGCCGCCGCCGTTGAGGACGAAGCCCTCCATGGCAACCATGCCGGCGACGTCTGGGACGCCTCGCCGCGAATTCCCGTCGACTTTCGAGATCGGCAGAATGCCGGCGGCCGTTTGATACGGAGGTATCGGAAACGTATCGCTCACGCCGCCGCCGGTCGCGTCGTACGGGCTGCCGTTGAATTGCGAGGCCGTATTGGCGTCGCTCCACGCGTACTCTTCGAACCCGGGCGGCGCGACCGACGTGACGGCACCGATAATCGTGCCACCGCAGCCGGTAAACCAGGGATCGGAATTCGGATAACTGACATGGCATTCGCTGTCGACGACCTGGTTGGCCGCACCCCAATCACCGATCGCGATCAACGCGCTGATTCCGCGCATTGCGGCAGTCTGAAGATACCCCGACAGGATGTTCGAAAGACTTCCACTGGCACTAGGATTCCCGATGCCGGGGCTGCCGGCAGCGGCATTGGGCGTTTGGGCATCATCGAGGTACAGCACCCAGCTTGCGGACAGCACTGACGGCGGATTATCGCCGGGCTGCGGGAAGATGGCGCGCGAAAAGAACGCTTCCCATCCGGCTTCGGAGTTTTGGGTGAAATAGACGTTGATGTTCGCGCCTTGTCCGATGGCCGCCGAGGTTTCGATGTCTTGCGTAGTTTCATAGGCGGCGCCCGACGCGGAGCCGCCCGTAATGAGTGCCGTGTTGTTGCCGTACACGGTCGCGCCCACCGTTAATCCGATAGGGGTGACATTCGGCGGCGTGTTATAACCGGGCGGCAATGACGTAATGAACTCGGAAATGTCTGCGGGTAAATACGCCGACCCTTCGTCGGCGGCAGCAAATAAGCCGATCGTTTGACCGGACGCTCCGCTCGTCGGAAAGTTATAGAGCTGCGCTACCTGTGTCGGATCGAGAAATCCGGCGCCCGGCGGATCACCGGTGCCTGCGCCCGCCGGACCCCCCACGCGCCGGTTATCCAGGCCGATCACCGCGCGGACGACGTGGATCAGATTGGAAGGCACGTATACCGGCCCGTCAAACCCGCGGTGCTCGCGGCGCGGCTCAATTTTGGCTTGAACCGTATGGTCGTTCACGCGAGTCGGACGCCGCGGAAATTGGAAGTTGGTACGATACCGGTGGAGCACGAGGTGGAACGCCTCATTGACGTGCGTCGCGGTTCCCTCGACGACGACGCGCCGGCGGCCTGCATCCGCTTCGATCACGCGCAGTTCGCGCGACTCCAAAAAGTCCACAAGCGCACGCAAGTCTTCGTCGGCGGCTCCGTACGTGCGCATGAAGTCCTCGGACGAAAGAAACGTCCGCTGGTTCGGCGGCGTGTTTCGCCAATGCTCGAAATCATGGAGGTTCGGGCTGTTCGGGCGTTGGTGTAACAGGACCGTAAAAGCGATCTTTTCCGATCCTTGTACCGGTCCGACCAACGTTGATTCCGGGACGTTCGGACGTTCGCTGCCGGGAACGGGCTCATATCCAGCGGGTTTCGCCATCGCGGTCACTCTCCAACGTGAGCTGATAGCGTTAGCGTATTGCCGCAGCGTCCGATAAGCGTCCGACCCCAGAACGACGTTCGTAGTCCGGCACGACGACGGTCGCGGCGAGCTTGCGCGCGATCGTCGCCGGCTGATGGCGGCCCTCGACGTTCGCTGCTCGCAGCGAGTGGTTTCCGCCGACTCTCGCCCGCTTACCGGGCCGCCTTCAAATGCTCGGCCAGCGCATCATCCCGATGCCGTCAGCCGAGGTGCACGTGCCGATCCCGGCCGCGCCCGGACCGCGCGCGAACGCATGTTATTTCGTTCCGGGCGGCACCGAAACGTGGGCTGCAGCCGCCTGCTAAAAATACGGAGGCGGTTCGGGCAGCCGCGCGCCGCAATGGCAACGCATTTCACTGGGCTGCACGGCTGCCATCGCCCCGCAGGACTCGCAACGCACTCGCATCGGAGCGACGTAGCGAGGAACCCAGGTGCTCACGAACCCGCTGCTCCCAATGTCAGTTCCAAAGAACTTCGCCATCGCCTCGCGATGAACGGGGTCGGTTCTGAGTCTGGCGGGGCCGTCCTCATCCTCCCAAGCGGTGACCGTGATCATCCGCGACCCGACAGTGGCACCCGTAAAACCGAGAAAGCCCGGCATGCCGAGCATTGCGATCGCCGTTTGGCGCGAATAGTCCTTGACTT
>JBEKHC010000006.1:0-81543 GCA_050012475.1 Candidatus Velthaea sp. | reverse complement strand
GAATCGTGGCGCATTTTTTATCACGCAAGACGATTCGGCGCGGCAGTTCATCGCGCGCGTCGTGCGCGAAACGCCAGCCAACGCGATCGTCGTTGCACCGTGGATGTACGCCACACCGCTGGCCTACGCGGCCTACGTGGAAAAAAACTTTGGCCGGCGCATCGTCGTGACCGGCTGGCCCGAAGACTACAGCGCGTACTATCCGGCTTGGCTGGCTGACCGGCCGATCGTCTTCGTGAGCGACGATCCGATTCTGTCCGTGCCCGGCCTGCGTGTCCGCGAGCAGCAACTCCTGACTCCCGCGCCGCATCTGTTCTCGGCCCTCGCGGCACTGCCATGAACGCGACCGTGCGGCGCGCGTGGATCGTCGGCATCGTCGGTTTCGGCATTACGGCGCTCTTTGCGCACGGCCGCTCGACGCCGTACAACAATTACGTGCTGTTTGCCGACGCGCTGCTGCACGGCCGGATCTGGATCGTTTGGCCCGGGGATTACATCGACGCCGTGCTGTTCGAGAATCACCGCTATATCGTGAATGATCCGGTGCCGGGGCTGCTGCTCGTTCCGTTCGCCGCCATTTGGCATCTGGGAACGAACCAAACGCTGCTGGCTTGCGCGCTGGCCGGCGCCGGGACG
This sequence comes from Candidatus Velthaea sp., assembly GCA_050012475.1. Classification (GTDB taxonomy): domain Bacteria; phylum Vulcanimicrobiota; class Vulcanimicrobiia; order Vulcanimicrobiales; family Vulcanimicrobiaceae; genus Velthaea. The sequence continues at coordinate 80,907 of JBEKHC010000006.1, read as the reverse complement.
GGCGCTGCCTGGAAACTCGCGCGCAACATCGGCGTCGGCGAAGCCGACGCGGACTGGCTTGCGGCATTCATGCTGCTCGGCACCGACTTCATGTGGTGCGCGATGCTCGGCGACGTCTGGTATCTGGCACACGTTGCGTGCACCGCGTTCTTGCTGCTCGCGCTGTGTGAGCTCTCGGGTCGCGGCCGGCCCTGGCTGGTCGCGCTGTTTTTTGCCCTGGCCTGCGGTTCGCGATTTACGGTCATCTTGACGTTGCCGGCGTTCGCCTATTGGCTGACGTGCGGCTTCGCCGCCCCGAAACGGGATTGGCGCGCGCTGCTGCCGGCGCTCGTGACGCTGCTGCCGTTCGCCGTTTTGTGGGTGGCGTACAACGAAGTGCGCTGGCATGTCCCGTGGGATAGCGGTCACACCATATTCTTCCATCAGGACGTCAACGTCGGGGACGTCGTCGGCTCGCCATTCGGGCTGGAAAACGTGCCGTATCAGCTGTGGTCGTTCTTTGCCCAAGGTTTGGCGTTCGCACCGCACTGGCCGTACCTCACGCCGCCGCAAATGGGCGTCGCGCTGACCTGGACGAGTCCGGCGTTGCTGCTCGCGCTGTTTGTTTGGCGCCCGCTGCCGCTGGTGATTTCGCTGTGGTGCGCGACGGTGCTCGCCGCCGGCCCCAATTTGCTGTATTACGTGAACGGTTCGATCCAGTTCGGCATGCGGCACGCGTTGGATTTCGAAGCTTTTCTCTTCGTGCTCATGGCGCTGGCCGCGCGCCGGGGTTTGCACCCCGTGTGGCGCGTGCTCATCGCGGTTTCGTGCGTGATGGGCATTTGGGGCTCGTGGTACTGGAACGCCTTCTACCGCACGAACATGTAAGGTGTCGCAGGGCCCACTGGGCGGCTGCCGGCATTTTCATCCGCTTCGATGTGGATCGATCGACGTCGCGGTGACAAACCGTCTGGGTTCTGCCCTCATACTTTACTGCATCACCGCGCTCGGACCAGATCGACTCCGGCCGCTCCGGGTCCGCGCACAGTCGTACCGTCGCTTAGCGCGCTAACCTTCCGCTTCGTGACTTCTCCTCCATAGCCACTTCTCGAATTCTTCGGCGGGCATCGGCCGAGCGTAATAGTATCCCGTTGCGATATGGCAGCGATGATCGGTTAGCCACCTGGCCTGGACTTCGGTCTCGACTCCTTCGGCGACAAGGTCGCAATCCAAGCTGCTTGCAAGGCCGATAATCGCCTTAACGATACCCTGATCGTCGGCGTCGTGCGAAAGGCCGTCCACGAACGATTTATCGATCTTGATAATGTCGATCGGAAACTTTTTCGCGTACGTAAGCGATGAGTAATGCGTTCCAAAATCGTCCAGAAGAACCAGCAGTCCCAAGCGCTTACATTCGAGCAGCACGGCTTGCGCTGCATCCGGGTCGCCGAGAGCCGCGCTTTCCGTTATCTCAATGCCCAGTATCTCAGGCTCGAGACCTTGACTTTGGATGGCTGCGCGTACCGAGCCAAGGAACGCTGGATCGCGCAATTGGCGACCCGACACATTGACGGAAATGTGGCATGGTGGAATACCCAACGTGCCGAGGCGCTTTGCTTGACGTGCGCCCTGTTCCAGCACCCACGCACCCATTGGCACGATCAGGCCGGTCTCTTCGGCGATGTCGATGAACTCATTCGGCGCAAGTAGGCCACGCGACGGATGGTGCCAACGTATCAACGCCTCCGCTGCGACGGCATGTCCGGTCTGCAGATCAACGGCTGGCTGATAGAACAGCTCGAACTCATCATTTTCAAGTGCTCGGCGCAGATCGTTTTCCGTTGTCAGCCTACGTGCCGCGGCCACGTGCATCTCGCGCGCATAAGAAAAACATTGATTGCGACCACGATCCTTCGCGATGTACATGGCAACGTCGGCATTGCGAAGAAGGCTCTCGGCGTCGATGCCGTCGTCGGGCGATATGCTGACACCCATGCTCGCCGTTGCATGGAGCACCATACCGCAGATGCTGAATGGTTCCCGAAACACATCAAGGAGCTGTTGGACGATGACCGATCCGTCGGCCGGGACGTTGAGGTCGGCAATTATCACGAATTCATCGCCGCCGATGCGCGCTACCGTATCCGACGCGCGCACTGCGCCTTGTAAGCGCCGTCCAACCGACATGAGAAGCTCGTCACCGACGCGATGGCCGAGGGTGTCATTGACGTTTTTGAAGCGATCGAGATCGAGAAAGACAACGGCAGCGCAGCGACTATCGCGTTGTGCATCGACTATGGCTCCTGCGAGTCGCTGCTCCATCAAGAGGCGATTCGCAAGTCCCGTGAGCGGATCGTGCAGGGACGAGTGTCGGAGCATCTCTTCGGCGCGCTTGCGATCGGAAATATCGATACCCATACCTGCAAGGTAGGTTCGCCCCTTGAATTCAACGGTATTCGCCGTGAAAAAGTGGGGGATCGAGGTTCCGGCTTTCGTAACTAACGCTGCATCGAGGTGTGCCTCACCCTGAACGAAACCGAGCAAGATCTGTTCGGTGACTCGAGGCCGATCGTGGCCCTCGAAAAGTTCGATCGCGAGCAGCTGCTGCAGCTCGTCGTTTGTATAGCCACTGACGTCTTCGAGCCGGCGGTTCCAAAGGAGAAACTGCCCGCCGGAGTCCAACACGAAGAAGACGCCCGGTAGCGCGTCGATGACCGCAGTGGGAATCTCGCGTTCGTTTGCGAGCGCCGCGCCCGCGGACCTCGCCGGTGCCACGACGGATAGCTTCGGCGACGACGAGTAAGCGTTTGGGGTCCCGACTACGCTTACAACTTTGCGCAGCTCAGATTCGGCGCGCCGATAGCTTAGCAGCGAGAGCGCGGTACTTGCCGCCGATTGTAAAACCGTACGCTGCGCCGGGGTCAGAACGCGCGGCCGCCGATCGATGACGCAGAGCGTTCCCAGAGCGAAGCCCGCTTGCGTGACGATCCGAACGCCTGCATAGAAGCGGATATGCGGTTCGCCGACGACGAGCGGGTTCTCGCAAAAACGCGGATCGAGGAGCGCATCGGGTACGAGAAAGATGTCGCTTGGATCGGCAATAGCATGCGAGCAAAACGATGAGTCACGAGACGTTTCGCAAAGGCTCACGCCTACGCGCGATTTAAACCACTGCCGGGAAGTGTCCACAAAGCTGAGCAGCGCGATCGGGACCGCGCACGTCGCGGCAACGAGCCGCGTTATGGAGTCAAACCCCTCTTCCGGGCTCGTGTCGAGGATATTGAAACTCCGGAGTTCGGCAACGCGTTGGGCGTCGCGGCTCGACAAGGGGATCATCCTTCGCTATGTTTCGACCGCACCGACCTGCGAAATGAGCCGAAGGTCAGCATAGCGAGCTCCGTCAAAGGCTGGCGCCGATCGATGCCTTCCACTCGCTGCAGGGTCAACACGCCCCGCACATATCGCCGGCGGCTCAGACCGGCTTGGAGATCCCCAGCGGCGACAGCCTCTTGCAGGTGTGCCGTCCCCGAATCCCGTTCACCTGATCGTCTCGAGCGCAGTGCTGAGATTGTTATGTTTTCTGCATTTTGGCGTTAAACATGCTCGAGACATCCCCACCGAGACGCGCGCGATCGGAAGTTCGGATGGAACGGCGGCGGACCGGGCCTCGTGAGACGGATTCAATACAAAAGGGTTCGGCTGTCCGACAGCGGGCAGTGACAACGCGACGCACGCCGACCCCGCGACCGTGCGCTTCACACCTTTACACGCTCGCGGCCTGGTGGCTCCGGCCGTCCCGGTCGCACGACGTTTACCCGGCACGATCCGGATTGCGGCTGTGCTGCGCTTGCATAAAAGGCCTCACGGCCAATCAGGTTCATCACCGGCTGATGCACGATCCGGGCGCGCGCATGTAAACCTCGTGATGCGACCACGGACTATCAAGCCGCCGCTGGCTTGATCCACAGGCGATCGCACCGTCTAACCGGCTAACCTTGGAAGCACGGCCTGAGGAACGACAGCTGATGTCGTCCGGGGCTTCGGTCGGTCGGTTTTCACTGCACCACGAGTGCGTCACGCGGAACCTCTTAAGACGGCTCTCCGCTTCGGAGACCGGCCTTTTCATCCATCTAGAGGCCGTACCGTTTGAAGCGTGGCCACGCTTCCGCTAACGGAAGGATGGTTCCGTGGCACACGACGATTGCGCGATCCCGCTCGTACGGCATGGCGTACGGAACGCCGAAGCGGGCAGCGGTCGCGCTGCGGGCGCAAATGCGCGACCAGCGGCGTGGGCTGGCGTTGACGGCGATGACGATCGTTCCGTCGTAACCGTGCGTTCCCCACAGAAAATACTGGTTCTGCTCGCTCAGCGCCGGCGGCAAGTCATCGGCGGCGCCGTAGACGTCGAGGGCGGCCGCTTCGCCGTAATTGCTGGCCAGGATCGCGGCGTTCCGGCGCTCTTGCGCCGGCAGCGCGCGGTAGACGCTTGCCACCGTGCGCTCGAGTTCGCGCCAGCCGAACTCATCCGAGAACACTTGCGTCAACGGCGCGCCGATGCCCGCAACTTCGACCGGGCGCGGCCGCAGCGCGGCGTGGGCAAGGTACCGCGCGAGCGCATCCGGTGCGAGCACGGGTGCGACGAACGGCAGTGCCAACGCTGCATTCCCCATGACCAGCAGCGACCACCCGCCGATGAGGAAGCGCGGAAGTTTGGCAACGGCTGCTGCACCCAGGGCGAACATCGACGGATACGCGCCGGCGAGATAATAGCTTTTTCCGTGCGTGCCGAAGACCAGGAGCACCGTGATGACGAACGTTAAGGCGAGGAAGCGGAACGGCGCGAGATCTTTGCGCGCGAACGGCGCGATGACGCCGCTCAGCCAAAGCGGCGCCAGCACGACGTTCATCGCGAGCATTTGGTCGCGCGTAAAGTCGAGCAGCGAACCGGTGAGGTTCCCGGCGTTGTCGTTGCGCATCACTTCCACGAACGGCAGCCCGTGCGCGGCTTGCCACACGAGATTCGGCAGCGCGATCGCCACGATGCAAGCGACCCCGATCCACAGCTCCCGCGTGGCCAGCAAACGGCGCGCCGGTGTAACGGCGATGCCGATGGCGAGCGCGATGAGCCAAATGAATATTCCATACTTCGCCTGCGCGGCCACGCCCGCCGCAATGCCGGCCGGGATCAAGATGCGGCGCTCGCCGCGCACCGTCGCGCGCACGATCGCGTAGGCGACGGCGGTCCAGGCCAAAGGCTCGAACGTCGCCGTCGTCAAGGTCGTGGTGACGCCGACGAGCAGCGGCGCACTCGCCGCCGCCAGTGCGGCAAGCCATGCGCCGCGCGTTCCGGCGCCGAGCAATCGCGCGAGCGAGACCGTCACGGGAACCAGCAACGCCGCCGCAACCACCGCGGGGAGCCGGAGCAGCGGGACATTGTCGCCCGCGCTTTGCGTGAGCGCGGCGAGCAGCGGGACCACGGGCGGTTGATCGACGTACCCGAACGCCGGATGGCGGCCGCAGACGATGAAATACAGTTCGTTCCGAAACGCATCGTAGCGTCCGGCTACGAGCGCGTGAGCGACGAAGACGAGCGCGGCGATCGACCAAGCGAGGATGTCCACCCGCCCCGCGGCGAGGAGCAACGGGTTCGGGCGCATCGGAGCAGCGGTGCTCATGGACCGCAGGATACTACGCATTGCGTATGAAATCAAGCCGTTTAGACCGGTCTTACGGGCGGATGCTGATTAGATTGAAACGTATAGCGTATTATTGTGAATGACGTTGACGACGTCTTCGAGGCGGCTCGGCTGCGCGCGTCGTTGGCAAAGCTCAATCGCCGGCTCCGGGCGCACGACGATGCGGCCGGGATTGGGTCCACCGGCCTGAGTCTGCTGGGGCGGCTGGTGCGCGACGGGCCGTCGACGGCAGCCGCCTTGGCCGCGCGGGAAGGGCTGCAGCCTCAGTCGCTCACCCGCGCGCTGCAAACCTTGGAAGCCAGCGCATTGATTCAGCGCGTCGCCGATGAGTCGGATCGCCGGCAATCGATCATCGCCATTACCCCAAACGGAATCGAGATTTTGCGCAAGAGTGCCCGCAGCCGGGAGGCCTGGCTTGTTAAGGCGATTTCAGACACGCTCACGACGAGCGAGCGCGATATGCTGCGCATCGCCGTCACGCTCATGGAACGCCTCGCCGAAGCGCACGACTAACGTCTTGGGCCGGCCTGCCGGCGTCCTACATCGAGCCTCTTGCGACCGTGTCGATTTCGCCGATCACGCTGGCGATGAGATCGAGGATGGCGCGGGCCTTGGGAGCCATGATCGGGTCGCCGGACGCGGCCACCGCGGTCAGCTGCGATTGCGCGGTTTGCAACAGGCCCAGTCCGCGCAGGAAGTCGCCGTTGAGCGCCAGTGCCGTGCCGGCGGCAAACAGCGAGGTCGCGCGAACGATCGTGTCGTCGGGGGTGCGACATTCGCTCGTCGCGTGCGTCGCGGCCAAGTACCATGCGGCGGCGTCGGCGTATTGGCCGTGCGCAGCGTAACGATCGGCCGCGGCACGGAATTTGGCGGCCTGCGCGGTATCGCACCGAGCCGGCGCCGCGACAGCGGCTTGCGCCGGAAGGCTCGCACCGGCAAACCAGACCAGTGCACTGATGACGACGACGATCCGGCGGAAGACGCGAATGGACACGAATCGATTGTTCCGCAGCCGGCTGCGCGCGATTCGGGCATTACGGCTCGCGTGCCTGAGTCCAACGCATCGCGCTTGGCTCATTCGTCCTCGCCGGAAAATCCGCGTGCGAACGAGCTTGCGTACAGCACCAGCAGCAGCGTGTACGCGGACAGGAGGGGCAAGTTCAGAACCGGCCAGCGCAGCGCGGCCGCGAACCCCGCTGCGAAGACTGCGCTGAGCGCGGCGAAGCGCCGGTGCGAGCGCCGGGTCATGTGGTACACTTCGGCGGCATAGTAAGAGCGCGGCGCCCGGGCGCGCCAAAGCGCAAGGCCGCCGCCGCCGCAGCTCAGGACGATGCCGAGGATCGCGTAGACGGCGGCCGCCGGGTCAGGCATACGGTGCTCGGCGCACGCGCCGCTGCCCGGCATGGCGCGGACGGGGAACCGGCGGCGGAACGGCTACGGGTCGCATAACGAGTCGATGGCTGCGCCTTATCGGGTCGGACGGCGCCGACCTGGCGGCCGGACCGAGGCGCCGCCGGGCACCCGGCGCGGGAACCCACCGCCGGGCCTGCGATCCGGCAGGTCTCGAACGCACCCGGGCTGGGTACGACAACAGCCGCGCGAAGGCCGTGCGGCAGCGCGCCCGGCGTCCCGGCACGGTTCGCCGAAGGCCCCATGGAGAGCACGCGTTGGCCACGCAAGATCCGCTCAAAGAATACGTCCGCAAACGCGACTTTGCCGCGACCCCCGAACCCAAGGGAGCTGCGCGCGCACCGTCGCGCAAATTACGCTTCGTCATTCAGAAGCACCGCGCGACGCGGCTGCACTATGATTTCCGGCTCGAAGCGGGCGGCGTGCTCGCATCGTGGGCGGTCCCCAAAGGCCCGTCGCTGGACACCCACGACCGCCGCCTGGCAATGCACGTCGAAGATCATCCGTACGACTATCGAACCTTCGAGGGGATCATTCCGGACGGGAACTACGGTGCCGGCGAAGTCATCGTCTGGGACGAGGGGACGTACACGCTGGCCGAAGGCGACGACCCGGTGGCCGAGATCGCGGCGGGCAAAATCAAATTCATTCTCAACGGCAAGAAACTCCACGGGATGTTCTCGCTGGTGAAGATCCGCCACGCGCGCGATCAAAGCGGCGAACCGTGGCTGCTCATCAAGGACCGCGATGAATACGTCGACCCGAAGTGGAGCATCGACGCCCATCCCGAAAGCGCGAAGACCGGCAAGACGCTGGCCGAGATCGCGCAGGGCCGCGCGAAAGAAAAGCAGTGGAAGAGCGATCGCGCGGCCGCGCCTTCGACCGCGAGTGCGAAGCGGGTGACGCGGCGCGCGACGCTCGAGCCGCTGCCAGTCGTGACGAAGCCGATGCTGGCCACGCTCATCGACGCGCCGTTCGACGATCCGGACTGGCTGTTCGAGTTCAAATGGGACGGCTACCGCGCGCTCGCAACCATCGCGCCGGACGGGAACGTGACGCTGACGTCGCGCAACGGCAACGATCTGCTCGCGCAGTTCGGCGAACTGGCCGACGTGGGCGCGGCGTTCACGTCGTTGCCGATCATCGTCGACGGCGAGATCTGCATTCTGGACGACCGCGGGCGCTCGTCGTTTCAAGCGCTGCAGTCGCGCGACAAGCGCTTCGCGAACGGTGCCAAACCTTCGAGGACGACGGTCACGTACGTCGTCTTCGACTGCTTGTATGCCGACGGGCGGGATCTGCGGTCCGAGCCGCTCGAAACGCGCAAGGCACTGCTCGAAAAGCTCATCGTGCCCGGCCACGGCGTAATGTACTCCAAGCACGTCGTCGGCAACGGCAAGCAACTGTACGACTTCGCCGTTCGTGAAGCGCTCGAAGGGATCGTCGGCAAACAGCGAAGCTCGCCCTACCGTTCGGCGCGTTCGCGCGAGTGGGTGAAGGTCAAGGCCAAGCATCGTCAGGAGTTCGTGGTCGGCGGCTGGACCGAACCGCGCGGCAGCCGCCCGGCGTTCGGTGCGCTGCTGCTGGGCGTGTATGCCGGCAAGTCGCTGGTCTATGCAGGCCACGTCGGGACGGGCTTCGATCAAGCCAAACTGCGCGCGATCGCCAAACAGCTCGCCCCGCTCGAGACCGAGAAATCACCGTTTGCGCAAGCGCCCAAGACGAACACGAAAGCGCACTGGGTCACGCCGTCGCTCGTCGCCGAGATCGAGTTTGCCGAATGGACGCGCGACGATATCTTGCGTCAAGCCGTGTTCGTCGGGCTGCGCACCGATAAGGACGCGCGGGACGTCGTGCGCGAAGGCGAGCTTCCGGCCTGATGGCGCGGCGCGTCGAGAGCAGCGTCGAGATCGGCGGCCAAAGTGTCGTGCTCTCGAATCCCGACAAGATCTTGTTTCCGCGCGACGACTATGCCAAGCGCGATCTGATCGCGTACTACCGTACGATGGCACCGTACATCTTGCCGTATCTCAAAGACCGGCCGCTGACGATCGAGCGGTTCCCCGACGGGATCGACGGCGAGACGTGGTGGGAGAAAGACAAGCCGCGCGGGCTGCCGCCCTGGGTGCGCACGGTGGCGGTCGACGCCTCGACGCGCCGCGACCACATCGATTTCGTCGTGTGCGACGACGAAGCGACGCTGGCCTACGTCGCGAACCTGGGGTCGATCGTGCTCCATGTGTGGTATTCGCACGTGCCGACGCTCGACACGCCCGATTTCATCCTCATCGATCTCGATCCGTTCGAGTGCGGCATCGCAACGCTCGCCCGCGTCGCGCTGCGTTTTCGCGAGGAACTCGCCAGCATCGGCTTGCACCCGCTGGTGAAGACGACCGGCGGCAGCGGGATGCATCTGGTCATCCCGCTCGAGCCGCGCTACGACTACGAAATGGCCAAGAACTTCGCCCATCTCCTGGCGCAGCGCGTGCACGCGGTGGCGCCCGGCGACACGACGCTCGAGCGCACGATCGCGAAGCGGCCGAAAGGAACCGTCTACCTCGACTACGTTCAGGTCGGCAAGGGGAAAACGTACGTCGCGCCGTTCAGCGTGCGGGCCCGCGACGGTGCGCCGGTGTCGATGCCGCTGCGCTGGAACGAGGTCGAAGCGTTGCGCCGCAAGCGCGCGCGCGACACGAGCGGCGAGATCGCGCGCTGGACACTGGCCAACGTCCCCGCGCTGGTCGCGAAAAGCGGCGACCCGTGGTCGGGCGAGGGCTGGGTTCCGCAACGCTTGGAAGGCCCGCTCGAGACGGCGCGCTCGCTGTGGGACTGACCTCTGCCGGCTCGGCAGCGGCGGCCTAGGGCCGGGCTGCTGCGTCGCCCCTCGTTTGGGATCGCTCGACCGCATGCCAAGCATGCGGTTCCCCGTTGCGTACGCGCACCCATTGGGCAGTTGTCCCGCACGCGATTTCGTTGCCGTGCAAACGGGAAGAAGCCGAAGGCGGCGAAGGTTTGCCGCGTTCGCGCCCGGCGCTGGAGTCCGCTTTGCGGCTCGCAGCGGCGGTTCGTCGCCGTCGGAACGTCCGCGGCACCGGCCTCCGGGCGCTTTGAAGAAGCTCGCAGACTCGCCCGTGGAGATCGACTTTGGCACACGCAATTTGGACCGGCGCTATCTCGTTCGGCTTGGTGACGATTCCCGTCAAGCTGTTCACGGCCGTTCGCAGCAGCGACTTGCGCTTCAACTTCTTGCACAAAGCCGATGACGGCCGCATCTACAACGAACGGCACTGTTCGGTGTGCGACGAGAAAGTCGAATACGCCGATTTGGTGCGCGGGTATGAGTACGAAAAGGGCCAGTACGTCGTGGTAAGCGATGAGGATCTCAAACGGGTCAACGTCGAGGCCACCCAGTCGGTCGAGATCGTCGAGTTCGTCGAACTCGACCAGATCAACCCGATGTTCTTCGATACGCCCTATTATCTCGAGCCCGAGAAGAAAGGCCGCCACGCGTACGCGCTGCTGCGCGAATCGCTGATCGAGTCGGGGAAAGTCGGGATCGCGCGCGTGGTGATCCGTTCGCGCGAACATCTGGCGGCGCTCAAACCCAACGGCGAAGCGCTCGTTCTCGAACTCATGCACTACGCCGACGAACTCGTCGGACAAGCGGATTTCGATTTTCCTTCGCTCAAAGAAAACGTCGCGCCGGCCGAACTCAAGATGGCCAAGATGCTCATCGATACGATGAGCGCCGAGAAGTTCGAGCCCGAGAAATTCCACGACAAGTATCGCGAGGATGTGCTCGCGATGATCGAAGCGCGCGCGGCGGGCAAAGAAGTCCCGGCCGGCGAGCCCGCGCGCCCGGCACCCAGCAACGTGGTCAATCTCATGGACGTGCTGCAGCGCAGCCTCGAAGCATCGGGCAAGCGCGGCGCGACCGTCGAGAGCGTGTCCGAAGACGACGAAGCCAAACGCGGGTCGAAAAGCGCCGCGGCCAGGAAGAAGGCCGCGAGCGGAGCGAAACCGCGGCGCAAGACCAGCGCGGCTTGACCGAACCCGCGGCGCCCGCGGATGGCGGACGTCGAGTGCGTGGGGTACACTGTCACGATGGCGGTGAACAGCGCGGTACCCGGCCGTTGGAATCTCAGCGGAATCTCGGTGGTCTCGTTCGCGCACGGTGCGAGCGATTTTTACTCGGGCGTCGTTCCGCTGGTGATCTTCTATGACGTTTCGCGCGCGGGACTCGCGCCGTGGTATCAAGGCGCGTTAGCGTTTGTCTGGTATCTGACGAGTTCGATCGTCCAGCCCCTCTTCGGGGCCTACGGCGACCGTCGCGGCCGCTGGTGGTTTTTGCCGGCTTCGGTCGGCCTGACCGTCGTCGCCGTTTCCCTGGCCGCGACGACGACGTCGTTGCCGATCCTGGCCGCATGCATCGTGACGGGCGGGCTCGGCTCGGCGATCATGCACCCCGAGGCCGGCCGCTACGCGGCGATGCTGGGCGGCAACCGTCAGGCGTCGGCGATTTCGATCTATCAGGTCGGGGGGCAAGTTGGCTACGGTCTCGGCCCGGCGGTCGTTGGTTTTCTGCTCGGCGCTTACGGGCCGCGCGGTTCGCTGTGGCTGCTGGTTCCGGGCTTCGTCGCGGTGACCGCCATTGCGGTGCTCATGCGCGCAATCGACGGCACCGCGCGCTCGATGCACGCCGGCAACGCTCCGGCGGCGCGCACGCGCGGCCGTCGCGTCGACCGGGTCGGCGTCGGTTTGCTCATCGCGAGCACGGCGCTGCGCTACTTGGTCGCCGCGTCGTTCGCCTATTACTTGCCCAACCTGCTCACCGCACGCGGCGTTTCGCTTGCCGGGGCCGGCACGATCGTCACCGGATTTCTGGTCTTCGCCGCGTTTGGGCTGTTTGCCGGCGGCGCGCTCTCCGACCGCTTCGGACCGGTGACCGTCTCCGTGCTCAGCCTCTGTGCCGCCGTTCCGTTTTTGGCGCTATCGCTGACGATGAGCGGGTGGCTTGCCGTCGGGCTGCTGCTGGCCGGGAGCGTGCTGCTCTCGGTTCAAAACGCCCCCGGCGTCGCGCTGGCGCAAGCGATGCTGCCGCGCAATCTGGGCATGGCGTTGGGATTGATGAACGGCGTGGCGTTCGGCATCGGCTCGGCGGCGGTGACGGCGGTCGGCTTTCTGCTGACCCGGGTTGGGCCCACCGCCGCGCTGCTCGACGTGAGCGCGGTGCCGCTGCTGTCGGCGATCGCGTACGTTCTCGTTGCCCGCCGGATCGCTGAAGAAAAGTTGCGCTCGCTCGCAGCGTAAGAGCAATCCGATGGTGAAGTGGGCGGTCATGAAGGAAGATACGCTCGCAATTCTCGTCGGCGGAGGCCCCGCGCCGGGCATCAATGGGGTGATCGCGTCAGCTACGATCGAGGCGGCGAACAGCGGCCTTCGCGTGCTGGGTCTCTATGATGGCTATCGCCACATCGCCCGCGGCGACACCTCGCATGTCACGGAGCTCGCCATCGACGATGTGTCGCGCATCCACTTCTCCGGCGGTTCGATCCTGCGGACCTCGCGCACGAATCCGGGCAAGGATGAAGCGACGCTCGACAACTGCATCCGGTCGCTGCTGCAACTCGGCGTGCGCTATCTGGTCGCCATCGGCGGCGACGATACCACCTATGGCGCCGCGCGGATCGCGGCCAAGACGCGCGGCCGGCTCGGGGTCGTTACGGTTCCGAAGACGATCGACAACGATCTGCCGCTGCCCGACAACGCGCCGACCTTCGGTTTCGAGACGGCGCGTACCGTCGGCACCGCGATCGTCGAAAATCTCATGGAAGATGCGCGCACCGCGCAGCGCTGGTACCTGGCGGTCACGATGGGGCGAAAATCCGGCGCGCTCGCGCTGGGCATCTGCAAGGCGGCCGGCGCGACGTTGGCCGTCATCCCCGAGGAATTTGCAGGTGACTCGCTCACCCTCGACAGCGTCGTCGACACGATCGTCGGTTCGATGGTCAAACGCCTGGCGATGGGACAAGATCACGGCGTCGCGATGATCGCCGAGGGCATCACCGAGCGCCTCGACCCCGAGCAACTCGGCTCGTTCGACGGTGCCCCGCGCGACGCGTACGGTCACATCCGGCTGGCCGACGTTCCGATCGGGATGGTCCTGCGCGACGCCGTTCGCGCGCGCCTCAACGAATTGGGCCTCAAAGACATCACCGTCGTGACCAAGGATATCGGCTACGAGCTGCGCTGCGCGAAACCGGTCCCGTTCGATGCCGAATACACGCGCACGCTCGGATACGGTGCCGTTCGCTACCTGCTGCAAGGCGGCAGCGGTGCGCTCATCGCGCTCTCCGGGGGCCGGGTGACGCCGGTAACCCTCGAGGAGCTGATCGACCCGGCAACGGGCCGGATCCGGATTCGGATGGTCGACGTAACGACCGAGTCCTACGAGGTCGCGCGCAAATACATGATCCGGCTGGAAGAAAGCGACCTCGAAGAGCCGCGGCTTTCACGCTTGAGCGTGCAGACGACGCTTAGTCCGGAAGCGTTCGTCGAGCGCTTCGGGTCCACCGTGGGCAAGCTTCCAAGCGCGATCGCTGCTAGGTGAAGGCCCCTTTAGAAGAGAGCGAAAGTCCCACGCGCGAGGTGGGTGTCCTGGGACATCATGATCGCGCATGCTCGCATCCGTAATCCCGTCGACAATCTCTCGCGCGTCGTCCCGTCGCCGGCTGCGCTTGCGCGGCATCGCGTTCCGCTGGATCCCGCCGCTCGCCGCGGCGGGATTGTTCGCCCTGGCCGCCTGCGGCGGAGGCGGCGGCGGATCAACGCCCGCAGCCGGCAGCCCGTCGCCGATCGGCGGCGCGTCGCCGGCGCCCGGCCCGACCGCGGTGGTCGCCTCGCCGGCATCGGTCGCATTTACCGCCGTCGGAATCGGGATAGCGGCCCAGAGCGTGAGCGTTTCTCAGCTCGACAACACCGCGTTCACCCTCACGACGACGAACTGCGCCGGGATCGTGAGCGTCACCCCGACGAGCGGTGCGGGGCCGTTCGCCTTTTCTCCGCTCGCGCCGGGGACGTGCAGTTATCTCGTTAGCGGGACCGGCGGGGCGGCGGCAACGATCGGCGTCAGCGTGACCACGACCAGCGTCGTCGGCAAATAGCCGGAATCGGGTCCGCGCTTACCCCGCTTCCCGGCACAACCTCCCATCGGGACTGGGCGAAAGGCTCACGTCGGCCATGGTCGCCATAGGACATCATAAGAGTGTGATTTAGGGCACACATCGGTGTGCCTGCGCTCTTTGTGAGGCCTTTCGTTTGCGTTCGTTCATCGTCGCTGCCGGCGTGACCGCCGTTGCTCTCGTTGCTTGCGGAGGAGGCGGCTCGTCCAATTCATCCCCCACGGTCGGCGCGATTTCACCGACCGCCGCGCCGACGAGCTCGCCATCGGCGTCGCCCACGGCGACCGCTGCGCCGACCGCCACCCCGGCGATCAGTCTCGCCCCGGCATCGCTTTCATTTCTCGCGGCCGGGAGCGGCACGCCCACGCAGAGCGTGTCTCCGACGCAGCCCAACACGAGCGTCTTTACGCTGAGCACGACGAACTGCACGGGGATCGTGACCGTCGCACCCGCGAAAGGGCCGGGACCCTTTACCTTCACGGCGCTGGCGGCGGGCACGTGCACGTACACCGTTACGGGCAGCGGCGGCGCGGCGGTGCCGTTGCCGATCAGCGTGACGACGACGAGCGTGCAGAGCAGCTGATCATTCGGCGATCAGGGTCGGCTCGGTCGGTTTCGCCGGCCTTCCGCCGAGCAGAAAAACCGACGCGATCGACAGCACGAAGATGAGCCCGCAGAGGCGGAAGACATCGTTGTACGACATCACCGTCGCGTTGAGGGTCACGATTCCCGCGAGTTGACCGAGCTTTGCGCCGACGTCGGGCGTGCCGTGCAGCAGCGCGGACACCGCCGGATTTGCCGCGGTAACGCCGGAGGCCAGCACGGCGTAGTGCGCATCCTCGCTGCGCTGCTGCACCAATTGCAGGATCGCAATGCCGAACCCGCCGCCGAGTTGCCGGACGAGGGTGTAGATTCCCGTCGCATTGGACATGCGCGCGCGGGGAACGCTGGACAGCGTCGCGGTCGTGAGCGGCACGAAAAGGAAACCCAGCGCGAAGCCCTGCAGCACACGCGGCCAGAAGATGTCACCGATCCCGGCATTGGCATTGAGATACCCGAGCATCCACGATCCGGCCGCGAAGATGACCAAACCCGTCGCGATCGAGGCGCGCGGATCCAAGAATTTCGTCATGCGTCCGGCAATCGGCATCGAGACCGCCGTTGCCAAGGCGCCCGGTAAGAGCGCGAGTCCGGTGGTCGTCGCATCGAAGCCCAGCACGTTTTGCAAGAACAGCGGGATGACCAAGTTGAGCCCGTAGAGACCGAAGCCGCTGACGATGCCGATGATGTTGCCGGCGGTAAAGCTGCGCGACAAGAAGACGCTCAAATCGACGAGCGGATTGGGTACCCGCAGTTCGCGAACGATGAATCCGACAATGCCGGTGAAGGCGATGATCGACATGATCACGATCGTCGACGAGTTGAACCAGTCGTCGTGCTGACCGCGTTCGAGCACGTATTGCAGGGACGCTAACCCGGCGGTCATGATCCCCAGCCCGAACCAATCGACGCGCGAATCGTCGCGGACGATGTATGCCGGGTCGCGGATATACCGCATCGTCATCAGAAAAGCGACGATCCCGATCGGGATGTTGATGAAGAAGATCAGCGGCCAGGAAAAATTATCGATGATCACGCCGCCGAGAACCGGTCCGAGCGCCGGACCGACCATCGCGCCCAGGCCAAAGATCGCCATCGCGCCGCTGCGCTTTTCCGGCGGATACGATTCGAACAGAATTGCCTGCGCCGTCGGCTGGAGTGCGCCGCCGCCGACACCTTGAAGCACGCGATATGCGACGAGCTGCCAGACGTTGGTTGCCGTCCCGCACAAGAATGACGAGAGCGTGAAGAGCGCAATGCACGCTGCGTAATAGTTGCGCCGGCCGAAGCGCGCCGTAAGCCAGCCGTTGAGCGGCATGATGACGACGTTGGCGAGGATGTAGCCGGTGGCGACCCAGCCGATTTCATCGATCGATGCGCCCAGCGTGCCTGCCATGTTGGACAGCGCGACATTGACGATCGACGTGTCGACGATGGCCATGATCAGCCCGAGCATCGTTGTCAGGGTGATCATGATGACGGGCGGGTCGGCTTTCGCTTTCGCGCCCCCAGCGGAGCTCAGCGGCGACGCATCCGACCGTCCGGGGTCTCGCCGGCGAACTCCGACAGCTGGAATCGACGCGCTCAACGGTGCGCTACGCCGATTCGAACGCGTCGACCCGATAGGGACGGTCGCCTGACGGCGCGCCCGCGCCGTGTCGCATTTGTAGGTAAAACCGGCATGACAGCCAAGTCATCTTACCACACATGGCGTACGAAGTGGTCAAGACGATCGGCACCCGACAATATCGTTACCGTGTGCAGAGCGAACGCGATGCGCAGACCGGGAAGGTGCGCAACCGCTGGACCTATCTCGGCCGGGTTGCAAGCGAGCGCGAAACGGCGAAGGCCCGGCCGGCACGGCCCAACGCCCGGTTACGGCTGCTCGAGGCCACCGAAACGCTTCTGGCGGCCGGCGACGCTTCCGCGCTCACCGTCGACGCGATCGTGTCCGCGGCGGGCGTTGCGCACGGCACGTTCTACCGCTATTTCCACGATCGCTCGAACGTGCTCGAAGAGCTTGCGCGGCACATTCGTGAGACGCGGGGGATCGGCGAGGATCGCTTACTGCGCGACGACGTCGCGTCGGCCGGCGAGGCGCGCAGCGGCGTGCGCCGCTGGATCGTCGACAAGCTGCGCTACGCGCGGGAGCGCCGGGCCAGCGTCTGCGCCTGGCACGCGCTCATCGCCAGCGACGCCCGGCTCACGGCGTATCGCGAGGAACGCCGCGAAGGCATGTTTACTCGCCTACGCGATCACATCGTTGCCATCGATGCCCGCGGGTTTGCCCGCGTCGCCGATCCGGCGTCGACGGCGGCGGCGCTGATCGCCTTATACGACGGCATCGTGCGGGCCTCGATTCTCGAGCGCGACGGGCTCAGCGACGCGGCGATCGAGGCGGCCGCGGACATCGTCGAGCGCGCGTTGTTCGCGTCGCTCGAGTGCGCCGAAGGGCGCTGATTGCGCGCTCATTCGACGGCCCGGCGTTTGGCGCGCCGCGTTTGGGCCAGGCCCATGATGAGCGCGACGAGCGTCAGCGTTCCCGAGATTGCCGCGGTCGCGGGCGAACCGTACGCGCTCAGCGTGCCCGTCGAGAGCGGCGGCATGATCACACCCGACGCGCTGTCCAGCGATGAACCGACGCCGAAGATCGTCCCGCGCGCGTTTTCCGGCGCGGCTTCGCCGATGAGCGCTGCGAGTGTCGCGTTGTTGATCGACAAGCCCAGCGCGAAGACAGCCAGCATCGCCAGCGCCGTTGCCGCGTCGTGCATGAACGGCACGATCGCGAACGACACGAGCGTTGCCGCGAGGCCGATGTTGTTCGCGCGCCGATCGCCGATGCGTTCGGTCAAGCGCCCAACCACGAAGAGCTGCATGACGATGCTCACGACGGCAAATCCGGCGAAAAAATAACCCACCCTGTCTTCGCGCAGTCCGAGTTCGCGCTGCAGCACGAGTGTGAGCGACGCGAACCAGCCGTACAATCCCAGCGAATACACGAGTTTTTGCCACAGCACGGGGGCGACGGCCGGATTGCGCAGCGCGAGCACGATGTCGGCGAATGTTGCGACGCTGTGCTCGGCGCCGGCCGCGCGCGATTCGGGCAACGCGAAGACCGTGACGATGAGCGTCACGAGCTGCAGCGCCGCGGCGAGCAAGAACGGTGCGGCGAAACCGTATGCGTGGGCCAGATAGCCACCGGCGGCCGGACCGAAAATCATTCCGGCGCTGAATGCCGCGCCGATGTACGCGTAGGCGCGCGCGCGTTTGGCGGGTTCGACGACGTCGGCAACGTACGATTGCGTCACGCTGATGTTGCCGCCCGACAATCCTTCGATGATGCGGGCCAGAAAAACGAAGGCGAGCGATGGTGCGAACGCCAGCATCGTCCAGCCGATCGTCGCGCCGATTTGCGAAACGATGAGCACGGCCTTGCGCCCAATGCGGTCGCTGACGTTGCCCCACACGGGCCCGGCGATGAGCTGGCAGAACGCGAAGGTCGAGAACAAGACACCGATGACGAACGGCGACCCCCCAAAGCGTTGCACGTAAAACGGCATGAGCGGGATGAGGATGCTGAAGCCGAGGATATCGATGAACGTGATTCCCAGAATCGGCAGCAGTCGCAGAATCATGTCGACGCCGCGTCGTCGAGGCGGCGCAGGATGAGGCGATCGCGCCAGCGCGCGGGCAGCAATCCCAACAACACCCCGAGCCGAGCGTCCGCGCCGATCGTGTAGCGCGGCCGCGGATGTTCGGATTCGAGCGCATGGGCGATCGCTTCGGCGACACGCAACGGGTCGCCGGCGCGCGCTTGGGCCGCCTTCGTCAGCGCGGCCAGCGCCTCGAACGCGGCGCCGTAGTAGTCGCGGGCGAGCGGCGGGAGCTGCGCGCGTAAGCGTTCGGCGTCGTCCCGGCTGCGTTCCCAGATCGGCGAGCAATGCGATCCAGGTTCGATGTACGACACGAGCACGTCGAAGGGCGCGAGTTCGATGCGCAGGCTCGAGGTGAGCGAGTCCAGCGCGGCTTTGGAGGCGGAATACGGTCCGGCAATCGGCAGCGGCGCCCGCCCCGCGATCGAACCCACGTTGACGATCCGCCCGAGCGATCGGCGCAGTAACGGCAGGCAGGCCTGCGTGACGGCCAGCGCGCCGATCACGTTGACCTCGAATTGCCGGCGCAGTTCGTCGAGCGGAAGATATTCCAGCGGCGCAGCCACCGCGATGCCGGCGTTGTTCACCAGGCCATAGAGTCCGCCGGCGGTGCGCACCGTCTGCGCCGCCGCGGCGATCGAGCCCGGGTCGGTCACGTCGAGCTGCAACGGCGTGCAGCGCGGGTCCGTCCCCGCCAGCCGCGCTGCATCGGCACACGAGCGGACTCCCGCATAGACGCGAAAGCCGCGCCGCAGCAATTCGGCCACCGTCGTTTCGCCGATGCCCGACGACGCGCCGGTGACTAGGACGGGCTTGCGTTCTGCCATCCTCGCTCTCAAACCGTCCGGAGCGCGCATCGCTGCGGCGGCTTCGGCGAAGCCGAAACGCGACGGATTCAGCGAAGCTGAAACCCGCTACCGAAATCCGGCGAGCAGCGCCTCGCAGATGAGGTCGGCGACGGTTCGGGGATCGGGCAGCGTGCCCGGACAGGTGATTGAAAGGCTCACGACACCATGCAGCGAGGCCCACAGCGCGTCCGCGGCACGGGCGGGGTCGACCGGTCGAAATTCGCCCTGGGCCACGGCTTCGGCGACCGTTGCGGCGAGCAGATCGAACGCGCGCTGCCCCGGCTCGCCGGCCGGATTCGGCTCCGCCGATCCGAGCACGGCGTAGACGAACTTCGCATCGACCATAAAAATCAGTTCGTACGTTTGCGGATCGTCGAGGCCGAAATCGACGTAGGCCCGGCCCAGCGCCCGCAAACGCTCGACGGGGTCGGCGACCGTCAGGGCGGGAGCGAACGCCGCCAGCAGTTTTTCGAACCCCTCGCGCACCAGAACGAGCGCGATCTCCTCGCGATTCGCGAAATAGAGATACAGCGTTCCCGGTGAATACTCGATCGCGTCGGCGATCCGCCGCATCGTCAGACCCGCGGCACCCTCTTCGGCGAAAGTCCGCCGGGCGGCCGCGAGGATCGTATCGCGCAGTGCGGCCTTCTCGCGTTCACGGCGCTCGCTCGTCCCCATCCTGACTTCGAGCATAGGCTCTCAGAATGTGACTGTCAATCATTCAATGAATCTGTATTGACATAATGAACGCCGTTCAGTATGTTGGTTCGGTAAGTCGTGGGGGTGCCAGAATGAAAGCACCTGGGCGCACTCCGGTGAGGGGCGAAGATGAACGTTGCGATTTTCGGCGCGGCGGGAGCGATCGGCCGCATCGCCTTGCCCGAATTGCTCGGCCGCGGGCACCGCGTTCGCATCGTCGGACGCGACGCGAAGAAACTCGCGGCGCTCACGTTCAGCCCGTTGCTGCGCGAATTCGTCGAGACGTACTATCTCTTCACGCATCCGGTCGTGCTCGACGACGCGCTGCTGCGCTCGGTCCTGCCGGACGTGCGCAAAACGCTGTACGATGCCGCGATCGCCGCAACGGTGCGTGCGCTGCGCGCACAGCAGGAAACCGTCCGTGTCTGAGCGTCCGGTCGCGCTCGTCACCGGCGCCTCGATGGGAATCGGCGAAGCATTTGCCGACGCGTTCGCCGCCCGCGGCTACGATCTCGCGCTCGTCGCCCGCAGCGGTGCGGAACTCGGCTTCGGCGCCCACGGCCGATTCGAGTCACTCGGGTTCGCGCGCAACACCGCTCAAGTGCGTGTCAACATCGAGGCGCTTGTCGCGCTCACCAATCGGTTTGCGCCCGAAATGCTCGCGCGCCGCAGCGGCGGAATCATCAACGTCGCCTCGACGGCGGCGTTTCAGCCGGTGCCGTATATGGCCGTCTACGGTGGGACCAAAGCGTTCGTGTTGTCGTTCACTGAGGCGCTCGCGCAAGAGTTCAAGGGCCGCGGCGTGCGCGTCCTCGCACTGTGCCCGGGCGCAACGAAGACGAACTTCTTCAAGACGGCGGGCGAGGGCGCGCAATTCGGCGGCGCCCGCAGCGTGGCGCAAGTCATTCGCACGGCGATGCGCGCTTACGATCGCGGCGACAGCCTGGCCGTCGACGGCCCGCTCAATCGGTTCGTCGCGTTCGCGCCGCGCCTGCTGCCGCGCGTGCTGATCGCCGGCGTCGCCGCCCGCATGTTCAAACCCAAAGCTCCCTAACGCGATGGCGGCTCGGCGCAGCCGAACGCAAGAGGCGGCTCGGCGCCGCTGAGCCCAGAGGCGGCTCGGTGCCGCTGAACGCGAAGGGTTCGCCGAAGTCGAACCCAGAGGGTCCGGTGCGCGCGAACGCGCAAGGGAAGCTATGCTCCTTTCCGGCGTGAACCGTTAGGGGTTCGCTTCGAGCCCGGCGGATGCCGCCGCCGTTTCGGCGCAAGCGGCGCCGCTGGGTGCGTGTCGCCGTTGCAGCGGCGATCGCGCTCGGGCTCGTCGTTGCCGCATTTGCCGCGTACGCAGGCGCGGTGGCGTTCACGGTGCTGCGCGGGGTTGCGCGAACCGAGGGAACGATCGCCGGACTACCGCTCGACGCTCCGGTGCGGATCGTGCGCGACGCGCGCGATGTGCCGCACATCCGCGCGCGGACGTTGCACGATCTTTATTTCGCCCAAGGATATGTCACTGGCGGCGATCGGCTGTTTCAAATCGACGTCACGCGGCGGTATGTCTACGGCCGGCTCGCCGAAATGCTCGGCGCCGTGACCCTGCCAACCGACGAAGAAAGCCGGCTTTACGACCCCGCTGCCGTGGTTGCGGCGCAATTTGCGCGGCTGGACGAGGTTCAGCGCGACGAATTGCGCGCGTATGCGCAAGGAGTCAATGCTGCTGCGAGCCGCGAGCCCACGCCGCCCGAATACGTCGCACTCCTCGCACGTTTCGAGCCGTGGCAGCCTCAAGATTCGTTGGCGTGCGGACTCGCGACCGTCCGCGATTTGGGTGACAGCTGGCACGACGTGATCCTGCGCGACGACGTCGTGCGCGCCGGCGGCCCGCACGCGATCGCGGCCTTCTTCCCACTGAGCGATCCGGCGTACGACGTCCCGACCGTCGGCGGCTCGCCAGCCGCGATCGCACCGCTTCCGAGCATCGCGGCCACGCGGGGGAGCGCCGATCCGGTGGCGCAGGTCGAGGATCGCGAACGTTCCGGCCATGGCAGCAATGCCTTTGCCGCCGGTGCCGATCGGACGACGACCGGGCGGGCATTGCTGGCGAACGATCCGCATCTCGACAGCAGCATTCCCGGGATCTGGTACTTGGTCGATTTGGCGGCGCCCGGGCTGCACGTTGCTGGAGCGACGCTGGCGGGAAGCCCGGGCATCATCTTGGGCCACAACGAGCGCGTCGCTTGGGCCGCCACGAACGGGACCGTCGCCGGGCCGCGCGTTTTTCGCGAAGAGTTCGCTTCGGCGTCGAGCGATACGTATGCGACGGAACGCGGTGTGCGCGCGGCGACGCCGCGGCTCGAGCGCTTCACCGTCCGCTTCGGCGGCACGCGCACCCGGCGCTATCTCTCCACCCGCCACGGGTTCGTGGTCGAAAGCGGCGGACGCGTGCGCCATGCCGTGCAGTGGGACGTTGTCACGCGTCCGGCCGCGGCGCTGGACACCTTCGACAAGCTCGCCCGCGCCGCGGATCTGCGCGCCGCCTGGGCCGCGCTCGCGCAGTATCCGGGCCCACCGCAAAATTTCGTGCTCGCCGATATCGCCGGACGCGCCGCGTACGCACTGGCCGGGTCGATCCCCGACGGACCATGGGGATTGCGGGCCGCTGACGGTGTGGCGGCGACGCCGCGCCCGCTGGAATTCGTTCCGTTCGACCGGCTGCCGCAGGTGCCGCCGGATCGTTCGGCGGTGATCGTCAGCGCGAACAACCTGCAGTACGGCGCGGGTTATCCCTACCGGCTGAGTCCCGAGTATCGCGCGCCGTATCGCGCGGCCGAGATCGCGCGCCGCCTGCGCGCCGTGTCGCGTTACGATCCGGCGGCATTCGCGGCGATCCAAGCCGACACCGAATCGCTCGCCGAACGCGAGTTGGCGCGGCGCGCGGCGGCGGCGCTGCGCGCGCGGGGTTGGGATCGCGACGACGCCTTGCGCCCGGCCTATCTCGCGTTGGCCTCGTTCGACGGCCGTTTCACGCCCGAATCGCGCGGCGCGACGGTCGTCGAACGGTTGCGGCTGCAAGCTGCCGCCGATCTCGTGCGCGCCCATCTGCCGCCGGCGCTGGCGGCGCGCTATCTCGCGGCGGACTCGCGGTTTCCGCTGCTCATGCGGGCGCTGCGCGAACGGCCGCGGGGCTGGTTCGCCGGCGATGACCCCGACGCGTTTCTGGCCGCGGAGGTGCGTTCGATCGTCGGGCGCTATGGCCGTGACGGCGTCGCAACGCCGTACGGCGACACGTTTGCCGTCATGGCAAAACATCCGTTGGCCAGTTTCGGGTTCGCCATGTGGAACGGCCCGCGTCTCCGCGGTCAGGGCGGACGGTTTGCTCCCGCTGTGCAAGCAGCAACGTTCGGTCAAAGTTTTCGTGCGGTGTGGGACGTCGGTAACTGGGACGCCGGCGGGATCGACATTCCACTCGGAGAGTCGGGCGAACCCGGCTCGCCTCATTACCGCGATCTAGCTGCGCGCTATGCCCGCCACGCCCTGACGCCGCTGCCGTTTTCCGACGCGGCCGTGGCGCGGGCCGGCGTGTCGACGCTCGTGTTGCAGCCGTAGGCGATGCGAGCAAACCGCGCCGACGGTTTACCGCGCGGACCGGCAGCCGGCAGCGAGATGCTGGGCGTGGCCGGCGCGCTGTTCTATATTTTTCTCTGGGCCTCGGCCTACGTTCCGAGCAAGATCGGCGTGCTCGATTCCTCGCCGCTGTGGTTCTTGTGCGTGCGCTTTGGGGCCGCCGGCGCCGTAGCGTTCGGGATCGCGCTGCGGTTGGGCGCGACGCTGCCGCGCAACGCGCGCGAATGGGCCGCCATAGCGGCGCTCGGCATCTGCGGCAACGCGCTGTATTTGGGCTTCACGTACGAAGCGTTGCGGCATCTCGCGTCGGGCGTCGGCGCGATCATCGCCAGTATGAATCCGCTGGTGTTGGCCATCGCGGCACCCTACGTTTTGCGCGAACGGCTGACACCGCTCAAGATCGGCGGACTGCTGCTGGGATTCGGCGGCGTCGTCGCGGTGATGATCGCGCGCACCGGCAGCGGCAGCGCCAACCCGCCCGACGTGCTGCTCGCGTTCATCGGCGTCGTCGCCAGCGTGGCGTCGACGCTCGTCTTCAAACGCTTTTGCGGCGGGCTCGATCTGCGCGTGACGACGTCGCTGCAGCTGCTGTCCGCGTCGGCGGTGCTGCTCCCGTGCGCGCTGATCTTCGAGGGCCCGCCGCACGTCGTGTGGTCGCCGCGCATCGTTGCTTCGTTCGTCTATTTGGTGTTGGTCATCAGCGTCGGCGCGTCGCTGCTGTGGTTTTGGCTCCTCAACCGCGGCGAAGCGAGTCGCGTCAGCGCGTTCTATTTCCTGACGCCGATCTTCGGCTTGTTCATCGCGTATTTGCTGCTGGGCGAACGCGTCGGAGCGCGCGACGTCGGCGGCCTCGTTGCCATCGCGCTGGGGATTTTTCTGGTCCAGCGGGCCTAGACATAGTGTCTAGCACCGGGCGCGGCCGGCATTGGATTTGGCGCTGGGCGGCTTGACGGATAAAGGCCCGGGTTAGGGCGGCGCCTAATCGCGCCTGGTCGCGCCCAGGTGGCGGAATTGGTAGACGCGCTGGTTTCAGGTACCAGTGGCCGCAAGGCCGTGGGGGTTCGAGTCCCTTCTTGGGCAGGTTCGTGGGAAACGGCTGCGTTCTGACGCGGCCGTTTTCGTCTCGAGCCGAGACGTGGGATTCGGCCGTTTAGGGGTTGCCCGCTCCGGTTCTCGCGAATATGACCGGTCGACATGAAAAGCGACAAGCCGCCGTGCACGTGCGGACATACCCGGGCGGAGCACAATCCCGCAGGCCGGTGCCTCGTTCAGTCGTCGACTCAGCCGACCGGGCGCGGCGGCCGGCAGCAGAAGATCTGCGGCTGCCTGCACTATCGCCCGACGGGTTCCGAGGCTTCGTAGGGCGCGCGGGCCGACGCGGCGGCGAGCGGTCCGGACGCATGATCAAGACCGCTCGGAGTGATATGTTTGCCGGGGAACGACGCGGTGTGTTGTGTTTGCGAGTTGTAACAAAAACCGGAACCGGCGGTGCAGGCCGATCAGTCGGCGAAGCTAAGTTTGCTGTGTTCAGCGCTCTGCATTTTTAGGAGATAGCGTGCTCGAATCGTTGGTAAAGGTAGCGTTGCCCGAGATGGGGGAATCCGTTGCCGAAGGGTCGATCGTCGAGTGGCGCAAGAAGGTCGGCGAATGGGTCGACGAGGGCGAGACGCTCGTCGACGTCACGACCGATAAGGTTGACGTCGAAGTTCCGGCGACCGTTGCGGGGGTGATCGTCGCACTTCACGGCGGCGAAGGGGATACCGTCGCCGTCGGCACGGTGCTGGTCGAAATCGATCCGACCGCGGCCAAACCGGCGGGCGAAGCTCCGGCAGCGGCGGCCGCGTCGGCATCGGCGGCAGCGGCAGCGGCTGCGGCTCCCGCGGAGCGGGCGACGGCCAACGGCGACCCGGTTCCGGCCGGGGTCGCGTCGCACAAGGCGAAGCTGATCGCGCAGCGCCATCACCTCGATCTGGCCGGCATCACGGGCAGCGGTCCGGCCGGCCTCATCCTGCGCGCCGACGTCGAGCGCGCCCTGGCCACCGGCGGTGCGCTGCCAACGGGGAACGGCCCGCGCGACCGGGCCCGGCAAGCCGCGTTCCCGCCGCTGCTCGCCGAAACGAAAGTCAGCGAGCTCAAAGGCGCGGTTGGGACACTGGCCGGCTACATGGACCAGTCGCTGACGATTCCGACGGCCACGTCGTTCCGCACGCTGGGCGTCGGTGCCCTCGAAGCGCGCCGCGGCGAACTCAACGCCGCACTCAAGAGCGCCGGACGCAGCGAGAAAGTCAGCTTCACGCACATCATCGCGTACGCGATCGTGCGCGCGGCCAAGGAACAGCCCGCGATCACGGCGGCGTTCCGGCGCGAGAACGGCAAGCCGCAGAAGATCGAAGCCGGCGTGCACCTCGGTTTGGCCGTCGATTCGCAGCGCAAGGACGGTTCGCGCTTCCTGGTCGTGCCGGTCATCAAGAACGCCGCGACGCTCAGCTTTCCGGCATTTGTGGCCAAGTACGACGAACTGGTAGCGAAAACGCGCGACGGCAAACTTTCGGTCGAAGATCAAACCGGCGCATCGTTCACCCTCACCAATCCGGGCGGAATCGGTACGGTCGCGTCGGTGCCGCGGCTCATGGTCGGGCAAGGTGCGATCATCGCCGCCGGCGCCATCGCTCTGCCCCCGGGATTCCGGCGCGCGCCGCAAGCCACGGTCAAACAACTCGGGATCGAAAAGGTCATGACGATGACCTCGACCTACGATCACCGCGTCATCCAAGGTGCCCAGTCGGGCGAGTTTCTCAAGCGGATCGAGGAGCTGCTGTCGGGCGCTGACGCGTTCTACGAAAAGCTCTTCGAGCAGTTCGGCATCGCGCCCCATGCTGCCGCGGCCGAGGCGGCGGACGCCGAAGCACAGGCGGCCGCCAACGCAGCGGCGGATACCGACGTCGCCGCGGCCTCGGACGAAATGGTGCGCGCCATCGCCGCCGGCATGGCGTTGGTTTCGTCGTACCGGCGTCACGGGCACTTGGCGGCGACGCTGGACCCCTTGGGCACGAAGCCGCAAGGCGAACCGTCGCTGAGCGAGCGGTACTATAATCTCACCCCCGCGCTGCTCAACGCGGTTCCGGCCTCGGTTCTGCGCATCAAAGTCCCCGGCAACACGCTTGCCGACGCACTGCCGCGGCTGCGCGAAACCTACGCCTCGACCATCGCCTACGAGATCGAACACATCTCCAACACGGCGCAGCGCGAATGGCTGCGGGAATACATCGAAAGCGGACTGCACCGCCGCGAACTGCAACCGCAGCGCAAAGTTCAAGTGCTCGAGCGTTTGACGAAAGTCGAAACGATGGAGCGCTATTTCCGCAAGCAGTTCCTCTCGCAAAAGACGTTCTCGATCGAAGGCCTCGACGTGATGGTGCCGATGCTCGAAGAGATCATCAGCATGCTCGCCGAGGACGGCACCCAGCACGCCGTGCTCGGGATGGCGCATCGCGGACGGCTTTCGACGATCGCGCACGTCGTCAATCGTCCGTATGAAGAGCTGCTGGCCGAGTTCGAGGCCGGCGCGATGAAGACGGCGATGCCCGATCCCGAAGACGACGCCGACGTGACCGGCGACGTCAAGTACCATCACGGCGCCAACGGCGTCTACACGACCTCGAACGGCACGAATATCAACGTCACGCTGGCCAACAACCCATCGCATCTCGAAGCGGTCGACGGCGTCGTCGAAGGGATCACCCGCGCGCTCCAGACCAACCACGGCTCGAACCCGCCGACGCTCGACTTCATGACGGCCGCGCCGATTCTGATCCACGGTGACGCCGCGTTCGCCGCACAAGGCGTCGTCGCCGAAGTGCTCAATCTGCAGGCGCTCACCGGGTATTCGACCGGCGGCACCATCCACATCATCTCGAACAATCAAGTCGGTTTCACGACCGATCCGCAAGAAGGCCGCTCGACCCGTTACTCGTCCGATCTCGCCAAAGGCTACGACGTGCCGATCGTGCACGTCAACGCGGACGACGTCGAAGCGTGCATTGCCGCGGTTCGCCTTGCGATCGACTATCGCGCGAAGTTCGGCCGCGATACGGTCATCGATCTGATCGGCTATCGCCGCTTCGGTCACAACGAACAAGACGAGCCGGCGTACACGCAGCCGTTGATGGTCGAGGCGATCAAGTCGCACCCGACGGTCCGCGAACTCTTTGCCGCCCAACTCGTGGCGCAGGGCGTCCTCACGACCGACGAAGTCAAGGTCATGCAGGAAGCCGCCAGCGCGCGCATGGCCGAGGCCCACCGCAACGTGCGCGACGGCTACGGGAACAAACTCATCGTCGGCCAGAGTCAGCCCGGCGGTGCCCACGTCGAAACCATGCCGACGACCGAGATCGAGCGCGGCCGGCTCTTGGGGTACGCCGACGAACTCATCGCGACGCCGCCCGGGTTCGAGCTCAACAAAAAGCTCCAAGGCCAATTCCTCAAGCGCCGGACGACGCTGCTGGCCGAGGGCGAAATCGACTGGGCGCTGGCGGAAGGCTTGGCGTTTGCATCGCTGCTCAGCGACGGGACACCGATCCGGCTGACCGGGCAGGATGTCGAGCGCGGCACGTTCAGTCATCGGCATGCCGTACTGCACGACATGCGGACGAACCAGAAATACATTCCGCTCCACCACGTCTCCGATGCGAAGGCGTCGTTCGAGATCTACAACTCGCCGCTGTCCGAATACGCCTGTTTAGGCTTCGAATACGGCTACGGCGGTGTTCTGCCCAACGCGCTCGTGCTGTGGGAGGCGCAGTTCGGCGACTTCAATAACGGCGCGCAGATCATCATCGATCAGTTCATCGCTGCCGGTGCCGCCAAGTGGGGCCAGGACACGCGGCTGACCTTGCTTCTGCCGCACGGCTACGAGGGTGCGGGCCCCGAACATTCGAGCGCGCGGCTCGAGCGGTTCCTGCAGCTTTCCGCCGAGGGCAACATCCGCATCGTGAATTGCTCGACGTCGAGTCAGTACTTTCACCTGTTGCGCGCGCAGTCGCGAGCCGTCAGCGCGTTTCCGCTCGTCGTCATGACGCCGAAATCGCTGCTGCGCAATCGCGCGTCGTACGGAACGTTGGATGAACTCGTCGACGGCCGGTTCCATACCGTCATCGACGATAAGCGCTTCAGAGAGGATCGCGGTGCCGTCGAGCGGCTCCTCATCTGTACCGGGAAGATCTATCACGATCTGGTCGCCGATCCGGCGTTCGGCAAGATGCAGAAAACGGCGCTGGTCCGCGTCGAGATGCTGTCGCCTTTGCCCAAGGCGAAGCTGCTCGACCTCATCAGCTCGTATCCCAATCTCAAACGCATCGTCTGGGTGCAAGAGGAACCCAAGAACATGGGTGCGCGCGCGCACGTGCGGCGCCGGCTGGTGGAAAATCTTCCCAAATATATCAGCGACATCGAATACATTGGCCGGCCGTATCGGGCGAGCCCGTCCGAGGGCTACCCCGGCGCGCACGCTGTCGAACAAGAGCGCATCGTGCGCACCGCGCTCGACGAAGACGATCCGGGTCCCAAACGTTAGCGGAATTCGCCTCGCGCATTCCGTCGCGTTTGGGTTTCGCGGGTGCAGCGAGCGAAGTCGAGGCACAACCATAAGCCGCCCGTAGCATTCCGACTTAAATCGCAGGAGAGTCGTTCTGCCGAGCTGATTCACGTGGTCGCCGGCCGGGGTATCTTTCAAGCACGCTGAACGGTGTTGCTGCAGTGCGGCGTGCCGTGATGCCGCCGGTGCGAAAGAGAGAGACAAAGTACGTGGACATTCGAGCGGTCGCGGTGGACGGAATGAACCTGCGGGTGGCGACCAGTGCGGGACGGCCGGGTGCGCTGCCGCTGTTCTTTTTCAACGGCATCGGAGCGAACCTCGAACTTTTGCGCGGCTTCGCGGATGAGATGCAGCAGTTGGGAATCGGTATCGTTGCATTCGACGTGCCGGGCACCGGCGGCTCGAGCGATCCGCCGGGGCCATACCGGCTGGCGTGGCTGGCCAGCCTCTCGTGTGCACTTCTGGTGAGCCTGGGGATCGAAGGTCAAGTCGACGTGGGCGGCGTGAGTTGGGGCGGCGGCATCGCGCAGGAATTCACCCACCGCTACCCGTTGCGCGTGCGGCGATTGCTGCTGGCTGCAACGTCCGCCGGTGCGGTCTCGCTGCCGGGCGCGCCGGCGGCGTTCGTCAAGCTGCTCGACCCGCGCCGCTACACCGATCGCGACTTCATGCTGCGGATCGGGGGCGAACTCTACGGCGGCAAACTGCGCGGCAATCCGCAACTGCTCGAGCGCTACGCCGACTCGCTCCGCGCGCCGCGTTCGACGGGATACGGGCTACAGCTGCGCGCTCTCGTCGGCTGGACAAGCGCACATTGGCTGCGCAGCGTGCAACAGCCCACGCTCGTGATGGCGGGAACGGACGACCCGATCGTTCCCCTCGCGAACGGACGCTTCTTGGCTGCGATGATTCCGCACGCGCGGCTGGTGACGATCGATGACGGGCACTTGTTTCTCGTCACGAGCGCTCGCGAGTGCGCGCAGATCATCGCGGATTTTCTGGGCGAAGATCGGCCGCGCGAAACCGGCGCGCAGCACGCCCCCTACGCGGACGCAGCGCCCGCTCAGGGAAACGGCTGACCAGTGCGGTGTCTCAGAAGTTCCATGCAAAAGATCGCGAAGTATTTTCGTTCGGATCGAGGAGTGATGGGATGGGTGCCCTCGGCTTCGCTCGGTGCACCCGGCGAAGCCGCTTCGTGACCGAAGAACGACGATGAGCCGGGCGAAAAGACGAGCGAGATTTTGTATGCGAACTTCTGAGACACCACACTAATCGGTAAACGCCGCGACGATCCCCTCGAGCGCCTCGACGCTGGGAACGACGTCGACGATCGCGCGATTGCGGTCGCTGATGAAGCCGTAGGCGTTCGCCTGATCGAACATCGCCAAGAGCGGATCGTAGTATCCGCCGACGTTGAGCACGATGCAGGGCTTGGCGATAATTCCCAGCTGCACCCACGTGACCACTTCGCAGAACTCCTCAAAGGTGCCGAAGCCGCCGGGCAACATCAAGAATCCGTCCGACAACTCATTCATTCGAGCTTTGCGTTCGTGCATCGAGTCAACAATATACAGTTGGGTGATCCCGTCGTGCGCGACCTCACGCGCGGCGAGCGATTGTGGAATGACGCCGATGACTTTTCCGCCCGCGGCAATCGCCGCGTCGGCGACGGTGCCCATCAAGCCGACGTTTCCGCCGCCATACACGACCTCGATGCCGGCGCGCGCGAACAGCGTTCCCGTTGCGGTCGCGGTCTGCCGGTACAGCGGGTCGTGCCCCGGCGACGAACCACAGAAGACGCACCAACGGATCACGCGAGCGGCGTGCACGGCTGACCCAAAAGGGATAGGGCAAGCGGGCGAATCCCCGTGGAGTTCACGGCGTTGACAAGCATACGATCTCGTTCGCGAACGTTCCCTGATTCACTCGCGTCCTCCGCGCCGGCGCCGCCGGCCGGTTCCGGGCGATTACGCGAGGGCTTCGACGCGGCCGCCCGCGCGTTCGATCGCTTCGGCGACCATCTGTTCCTGCAGCGCCGGTGATTGCCAGCGCAGCTGCGCTGCAGGCGACAGCGTGTCGATGGGATCGAAATACAAGAAGTACTTGCCCGGCTTCACGCTCGGCGCAGTATAGACGGCGATCCCGTTTTCGCGATCGTAATGCTCGAAACTGTGCACGTCGCGCTTGCCGCCGCCGCCCGGCGCGTCGCAGACGAACGTCGGCGTGTTGAAACCGGCCGTGACGCCGCGCAAGCTCTTTTCGATGTCGATCGCCGTTTGCAGCGGCGTGCGCAATTCCTCGACCCCTTTGACGAGGTCGTGCATGTAGACGTAGTACGGGTGAACGTTCACGTATTCGAGCCGCTTGACCAGCGTCGTCATCGTCGCGGTAGTATCGTTGACGCCGCGGATGAGCACACTCTGATTGCGCACGTAGATCCCGCGCTCGAACAAAACGTCGATCGCTTTTTGGGTGATCCAACTTATCTCGTTCGGGCTATTGAAGTGCGTGTGAAGCACGACTTCCTTGCCGATCGTGCGGCCGCGCTCGACGATCGCGGTCAGTGCGTCGGTCCACGCCGCGTCGGTCAGGATTTTCATCGGCATCACGGCCGGCCCTTTCGTGGCGAAACGCATCCGGCGCACGTTGGGAATGTCGAGCAGCGCGTTGCCGATGAGCGCGAGCATCTTGGGCGCGAGCTGATAGGTGTCGCCGCCCGAGATCACGATGTCTTCGAGCTCGGGACGCGACGCGATGTAGTCGAACGCGTTCTGCCAATCTTTGGGTGTTTTCGCCAACCGGGTCTTGCGATCGACGCCTTCGGTATCCGGTCCGATGGCGTACGAGCGCGTGCAGAACCGGCAGTACACCGGGCACGTGTTGAGCGGAAGAAACAGCGCTTTGTCGATGTAGCGATGGATCACGCCCGGAACGGGCGAGTCGTCTTGCTCGTGCAGCGAGTCGAACGACAACCGCGGATGATCCGCCAGCGCATGCGACGCGAGCGGGATGAACTGGCGCCGGATCGGATCGGTGTAAGGCGCGTTCCAATCGATCGACGCGATCAGATACGGCGAAACGCGCACGGCCATCGGCGCGCGCCGGAAGCCTTCGCGCGCGTCGTCGAAGAACGCCGCCGGCACCAAGTCCTTGATCGTTTCGAGCAGTTCCTCGGGCGTCTTCACCGACTCGCGGCCTTGCCAAATATGATCGAGGAACGTCGCCTCGTCGACCTCGGAATAGGCGGGAATCGAGCGCCAGAACTCTCCCTCGCGCAGGTTGCGGTACGCCAGGGTCGCGGGATCGACGGGCGGCTTGGCAAGGTGACGCGGAGCAAGGATGTCCATAGAACCAGTTCTCTCAAACCGCTCGGGGGGCGTAGCGTTGCGTGAAATATGTTAGAACTGGGACATGATCGCGCAGCGTTTGCAGCGCGCAGGCGGCGTGGCCCTTGGCATACCCGTTGCCGACGATCATCGTGACGTCTTTGGCCGCCCCTTCGGCGCCCAGCGCCGCCGCGGTGAACGAGGTGTTCAGCGAAAAAAAGTAGACCGTGCCCTCGTCGCGTGCGCACAGGATCGAGGCCAGCTCCGTGCCCGGGACGTTGACGCAATTCACGACCAGATCGGCGAGGCCGGGGAGCGCGGTCGCGATGGCAGCGACGACGGCCAGTGCGTCGCGAGCGTCGGCTTCCACGATTGCGTCGACGTAGCCGTGCTCGATCAAAAGGCGGGCAGCGGCGGAGCCGGCAACCGGAACGAGCCCCACGACCCGTCCGGCCGGACCGACCCGGCCGCGGGCCGCGACACATGCCAGAAGGCCGGATTTCCCGTCGGCGCCGATCACGCACACGCTTTGGCCGGGCTGGGCCAGCCGCTCAACCTGGGCCGGGGCGCCCGCAACGTCGAGCACCGCCAGCACGACGTCGAGTGGAAGATCGTCCGGCAACCGAGCGTACGATCCGGTCTCGAACAGGATCGCCCGTCCGTCGATCCAGACGCGGCCGGTCGCGACGTCGACCTCGTGGACGGCCGTGATGGTCAGCGGCGTGAGCGTCAGCGAAACAAGCGAGGCGATCGCATCGCCAACCCCAATGTCGTCGCGCGCCGCCAACTCCGGGCCGATTTCGAGCACCCGGCCCACGAACATCCCACCGCTGCCGGTGACCGGGTTATGCTGTTTGCCGCGCTCGGCCACGGTTTGCGCGATGTGCCGGCCGATCGCCGCAGGATCGTGCGAGCAGGACTCGGCGATTTGCCGAAACGATGCCGAGTCGATGTTGAGAACGTCGACCCCGCAGAGGATCTCGTTGGCATATGGCGTCGGCGTGTTGTCCAGCTGCCAAGCGGCCTGGGGCAGACTTCCGGCGGGGCTCACGACGCGGTGGCTTCCGAGGCGGCAGCCGGAAACCACCGCGTTCACGCCGGCAGGAGCGCGCGATCCACGACGACGACCCCCGGCCGTTCGAACGGCGTCGAAAGGACGATCGTGGTTTGGGTTCGCGCGATTCCCGGGATGCGCTTGATGCGCGAGAGCAAATCATCCAGGTGCCCAGTCGAGCGGGTCGCAACCTTGAGCAGAAACGTCTGGTCGCCGGCGACGCTGTGCATCTCGAGTACTTCGGGGAGCGTCGCAATTTGGGTGGTGAACTCGTCGTACGTTTTCTCCGGCGCGGTGACGACGCCAACGAATGCCATGAGTTCGTAGCCCAAGCGCCGATTGTCAACCTGGGCGGCGTAGCCGCGGAGGTAGCCGCGATTCTCCAGCCGTTTCACGCGCTCGTGCACGGCGGGTGCCTTGAGGCCGACGATGGTGCCCAGCTCCGCAAAGGTAGAACGGGCGTTTCGCTGCAACGCTTCGACGAGCTGAAGGTCGAGCTGATCAAGCTCGGAATGCGCGATCATCGTTGGACACTCCCTCTGTCACGCTCGATATGTTCGATATAAATATGAAAGTACCCTCGAAACATTCGTGATGTTTTTGCGGGCGAGCGGGGTCGCCGCCGGCGCAACGAAACGCCTGAAACGTATGCGATTCTTCGCGGCCGGGCGCCGTCTTTTCTGTGTGCTGGTAGTGGCCGCGGCGCTCGGGGGCTGCAGCCGAGCGCAGCCGCCCGCCGGGACGGCCCAGAGCAGTGTCCGGTTCGATCTGCCCGCCGATCCGGCCACGCTCGATCCGCTCTTCGCGCACGTCGATGCCAACAGCGTTGAGGGCCAAGTGGCGCGCCTGGCGTTCGAGCCGTTCATCGACATCGACGCTCGCGGCAAATCGATTCCGGTGCTCCTAGCGCGCATACCGACATTGGCCAACGGCGACCTCAGCCGCGACGGGCGGACCATCACGTATCATCTGCGCCCCGGCGTGCACTGGCAGGACGGACCGCTCGTGACCGCGCGGGACGTGCTCTTCACGCTGCGCGCGATCGTGGATCCGCGCAATCCGGTCCGTTCGCGTGAAGGCTACGACCGGATCGCGGCGGCCGAACGGCTCGATGACCGAACCGTGCGCATCCGGTTGCGCTCGGCTTGGGCGCCGGCCGTGGCGACGTTTTTCAGCTACGGAACGGCGCCGCAGTACGTGCTGCCCGAGCATCTGCTCGCCGGACGGGCGAATCTCGCGCAGGACGCCTTCGGTGCGCATCCGGTCGGCAACGGGCCCTTTCGCTTCGTGCGTTGGGATCGGGGCGAGCGCCTCATCTACGAGGCCAATCCGGCGTACTGGCACGGCCGCCCGCCCGTGCAGCGTTTGCAGCTCAACA
Source organism: Candidatus Velthaea sp. (assembly GCA_050012475.1). Lineage (GTDB taxonomy): Bacteria > Vulcanimicrobiota > Vulcanimicrobiia > Vulcanimicrobiales > Vulcanimicrobiaceae > Velthaea. Next base: position 45,869 of record JBEKHC010000006.1, on the reverse strand, counting down.
TCGTGCCCGATCCGGGCACCAACCTCACCTTACTGCGCAGCGACGCGATCGACTGGAATCTGATCGCACCCGCGCAACAAGCCGCGCTCGCCGGCAAGCCGGGGCTGGCGTACGCGATCGCGCCGCTCGCGCTGGTTGCCGGGATCGCGATCAACACGACGCATCCGCCGCTCGACGACGTCCGCGTGCGCCGAGCGTTGGCGGCGTCGATCGACCGGGCGGGCATCAGCCGCAAAATAACGTATGGACGGTATCCGCCGATCGATACGGATCAGCCGCTGACGTCGTGGGCGCACGATCCGGCCGCGCGTCTCCCCGCTTACGATCCGCGCGCCGCCGACGCGCTGCTCGACGCAGCAGGCTGGAAACGCGGCCCGGGCGGGATGCGGATGCAAGCCGGCCGCGCTCTCGCGTTGACGTACGTGCAGTTTCCCGAAACGACGACGGGCGTCCGCGTCGCGACGGTGGTGCAAAGCGAACTGGCCGCGCGCGGCATCGCCATCACGATCAAGTCGATCTCGAACGCGCAGCTTTTTCTGCCCGCGTCGCAAGGCGGCACGCTGGCCGGCGGTGCCTTCGACCTCGCCTATGTGCCGTGGTCGATGGGCGCCGACCCCGACGACAGTTTTCTGCTGACGTGCCGTGGAACGGCCAACTACATGCGCTGGTGCGATCCGGCGGTCGACGAACTCGAACGGCGCGCGATCGCCACACCCGATCGCGCGCTGCGAGCAGCGCTCTACGCGCAAGTCCAGCGGCGCGTCGCGGCGGCCGTGCCGATCGTCTATCTGTTCAATCCGGCGTACGTGTACGCGTACGCGCGCCGGCTCCGCGGGTTTGCGCCCAATGCCTTTCTGCCGACCTGGAACGCTGCGGCCTGGAGGACCGAACGGTCATGAATGCCGTCCTCGACGCCGGTTATCCGTACGAGCTGGCCGGCTTGGTGTTGTATGCGTTCTTCCTCTATATGACGCGCAAGCGCAACTGCAGCCGCTACACCCAGCGCACGCGCGTGCTCACCATCGTTGCCGCGATCGGCCTGGTCGCCGTCGTGCCGTTTCACTTTGCCGGCAACGGCGCCGCGATCGCGGTCGTGTCGCTGCTCGGACTAGCCGCGCTGGGCTCGGCGTTTCTCGACGCTCGCGCGCAGCGCTGAGAGCGGGTTAACGGTACGTCACGCCGTCGAGCGTGACGTAGCCGGGCGGATGGCTCCCGCGATCGGTGCGGTGTGTCCAGTGAACGCCGTCGCGGCCGGGGGCGTCGTAATAATATTCGCCGCGGATCACGGCGTACTCGCCGCTGCGAATGGGAAAGTCTCCCATGATGTCGACATTCGCGTCGATTTGGACGCGGTCGCCGTTCCCGACGTCGACAATGAAAACGCGGTGCACACCGCTGCGCGAACGGCGCACGCGGCCGGTCCGCACGACCGTTCCGCACAGCGTTACCTCCGCGTGGCCGGCGCGCGCGGCTTGCACGCTGCGGAAAGCGGCCGGGTCGCAACGGTCGGTGGTCGAGGTCGGCGCCGGCGAGCACCCGGCCGCGATGATGGCCAAGCCCAGTCCGGCGGCGAGCCCGCGCATCCGGGCTATTCGTCCGGCTCCGGCGTCTCGCGGCTATTCTTGGCCAGCAGGGCGGCGAGTTCGCGGTCCATGTCGTTCCGGTTGACGACGAGCCGGAGCGGCGTTTTTGCGGCCGCCGCGTGTTTGGGCGGGCGCGGCGCGCTCGTACGGCTTCCGGGCCGTGGACGAAACCGCCGCAACTCCGCCACAACCACCGGAATGACGATCGCCGCGAGCAGCGCGAACACAATCACGGCGCGCAGCGTCATCGACGCCACCCTGCGAAGGCGGCGGACACCGCTGCCGGGGGGCTCACCAGAGCATTAGTCGAGGGAACGCGGTCGCTGAGCACCATTTTCCTTTCGTTCACGTGCCTCGGACGCCGGGGGAAGGAGCGAGAAGAGCTATTCCGTTGTTTGCGAGGGGCGACCTGGGAGTGCTTCCATGCTCGGCGGGCGGACATTGTTCCCCGGACAACCTTTGTTCTTTTAAAGAAAAGTGAGCCGGTTGGTCACCCAATTAAAGCGAGGAATTCGGCTATAGGCTGCTAACTACGCACCGTTCCCGCCGGTCTCACGCGATTTGCGCCTCAAACCGGGGCACGTCAAGGAGTTTCAAAATAATCATATGACGACCAACTTACGCGACTTTCTCGAGTTGCCGTACAGCGAGCTCGAAGAGCTTAACTTGGCGGCAAAAGAGGAGCGAAAGAAACGCGTCCCGCTGCATGTGCTGCAAGAAAAGCGGATCAAATATCTTGCCGATGAGAAGCGGATCAAGGCCGTCACGCTGTTGTTCAGCGATCTTGAAGGCCGTTTGCACATGCTCGACTACGATAAGAAATTTTTGATCAAGTCGAGCGACAATCTCACCTTTGACGGCTCGTCGATTCGCGGCTTCACGGCGCAAAAGGAGAGCGACCTGCGGTTGTTCGTGGATTGGAGCGCGTTCTATTGGACGCCGGCCGACGTCTTCGGGTCGGGCAAAGTGCTGGTGTTCGGCGACGTGATCGACAAAGACGGTTCGCCGTTCCCCGCCGACATTCGCGGTATTCTCAAGGCCTTCTCGAACACGCATTTCGAGAAAAACGGATACACGCTCAATGCGGCCAACGAGATCGAAGGGTTCGTCTTCGAAGGTGCCGACGCCGAACAGCACTTCTATAAAACCGGCAAATTCGATTACGTCAACACCGGCGGCTACTATCATTCGCTGCCCGGCGATCCGCTGCGAACCTTCATCGACACGGTCGCCGAAGTGCAGCGCGCGATGGGCTTCGAGAATGAGAAGGATCATCCCGAGGTCGCGCCGTCGCAATTCGAGATCAACTACGGTTACGGTGAAGTAACGGCGGGCGCCGACACGATTCAGCTCTACAAGCTCATTTGCCGCCAAGTCGCCACGAATCTCGGGATGACGGCGAGCTTCTTGCCCAAACCCGTCGTCGGCGTCAACGGCAGCGGGATGCACACCAACGTTTCGGTCTCTCAGAACGGCAAAAACCTGATGTGGGATCCGGCCGGCGAAGAGAAGCTCAGCGACTTCGGCTGGCAGTTCATCGATCGCATCTTGTCGGTCGGCCGCGATACGTGCTTGGTGTTCAATGCCAGCGTCAATGCGTTCCGCCGGCTCGATCCGCACTTCGAGGCGCCGAATCAAATCAAGGCTTCAGCCGTCGACCGCGGTTCGATGATTCGCGTTCCGCTCGGCAACGAACGCAGTTCGCGCGTCGAGATGCGCTCGGTCGCGCCGGATGCGAACCCGTACATGGTCTTGTTGTCGGTCTTCAAGACGGGCCTGGAAGGCTCGATCAGCAGCACCGAAAACCTGCGCCAAGCCGATCGCTACTTGCCCGACAACATCTACGATGCGCTGGCCGATTTCCGTTCTTCGCAGTGGGTGAGCACCTTGCTCGGCGAGGACGTCAAGGCGCGGTATGCCGACCTCAAACAAGCCAGCGCAGACCGCTGTCCGAAGCTGTTAGGCACGTTCGTGAAGCCCGAGGAAGTACAATACCACCACGAAGTGTACAACCAGTATCTCTGGAATCTGTTCTAAAAACGGACTCCCGGCAAAGCCCAAACGCAACCGCGGCTCGGCGCATAGCGCCGAACGCCGCGGGTCGGCCGATGGCCTAATAGCGGCCAAGGCTGGGTGCGCAACGCCGAATGTCACGGATTGGGCGAAGCCGCGAAGGCAACCGCGGCTAGGCGCGCGGCGCCGAACGCCGCGGCGTTTCGGCCCGAAGAGGTAAACGTCACGGATTACGCGAGCTCAAAGAGCTCGCTTAATCCTAATGGGCGGGGTGGCCGGGTTCGGTTGCCCCACCGGACACGGTAGTGATTTCGGCAGAATCGGTCGATTGGAATTCGGCGTACACGACCGGCAAGCCGCGCGGTTCATGCCGCGCGACGAAAGCGGTTAGCTCCTCCGCCGCGATCGGCGGGCTGGCGAGGTAGCCTTGAAACGCGTCGGATCCGAAAGCTCGCAATGCAGCGATTTGATCCGGCGTTTCGACGCCCGCTGCCACGACCTTGAATCCGAGACTGTGCGCGAGCATGATGATCGTTTTGGCCACGGCTTGATCGCTCGAATTGGTGACGATCCGCTCGACGAACGAGCGGTCGATCTTGAGCGTGTGCAGCGGAAAGTCTTTGATCGACGCCAGCGATCCGAGGCCGGTGCCGAAATCATCGATCGAGAGCGAGACGCCCAACGCTCGCAGGTCGTCGAGCACCGCCCGAATCGAGCGGGCCTCCGCGGTGACGATGCTTTCGCCTAGTTCGATCTGCAAATACCGTGCTTGCGCACCGTGCAGCCGCAGCGCGTCGGCAACTTGCGCGACCCAGCCGGGTTGGATGAGCTGGCGCGCGGAGACGTTCATCGAGATGTGAAAACCGTCGGGGACGCTCGGCCCGAGGGCCGCGATCTGCGCGCAGACGGCGTCGAGAACGATCGCACTGATCTCGCCCATGAGCCAGTGCTGTTCGGCAAAGGCCAGAAAATCGGCGGGCTGCAGCAGTCCGCGCTGCGGATGCAGCCAACGCACGAGGGCTTCGGCGCCGATGAGCCGGTTGGTTCGCAGACTGACGATCGGCTGGTAGTGCACCACGATTTGACGCTCGGCGACGGCTGCGTGGAGCTCTGCCTCGAGTTCGATCGCCGCGACGATGGAGCTGTGCGTTTCCTCTTGAAAGAGGTGAAACAAGTTGCGGCCGCTTTGTTTGGCGGCGTACATCGCACTGTCGGCCTTGCGGATCAACTCCGTGACGGTCGTGCCATCGGACGGATACAAGCTGATGCCGATGCTGACGCCGATGCTAACCGATGTGCCGTCGATCTCGATCGGCTCGTTCACGGCGTGGAGCAAACGAGTTGCGAGCCTTCCTGCTTCGTGTTTTGCCTCCGATGTCGCGCAGACCAGCACGAACTCGTCGCCGCCGACGCGTCCGGCCGTGTCTCCGGTACGCAGCGCGTCGGCGATCCGTTCGCCCGTCACGGCCAAGACGCGGTCGCCGGCAGCATGGCCGCGCGTATCATTGACGATCTTGAAGCGATCGAGATCGAGGTAAAGCACGAGCACTTCGGTTTTGGCGCGTTGCGCCAAGGCGATGGCCTGCGAAAGACGCTCTTCGAGCAGCCGCCGGTTGGCCAGGTTCGTCATCGGATCGTGGTGGGCGAGATGCTCGAGGGCGGCGGCGGTTCCCGCCAGCAGCGTCGCGGCGGCCTTGCTGTCTTCGATATCGGTCGCGGTTCCAATCCACTTCGGCGACGTTTCACCTGCGCCGTCGAAAGCCACCGCGCGTACGGCGTGCCAACGATACGTGCCGTCGTTGCGTCGAAAGCGAGCCTCACACGTATATTCGAGATCGGGCGCTGCCGTCGAAATTGCTTCGAGCGCCGCACGATCGTCGTCATGGACGAGCGCAGCGGGACCGGCGCTGCGCGTCGCGCCAAGATCGAAACCGGTGTACTCCGACCAGCGGTGATTGACGTATTCACAAACCGACTCGCCCATGACCCACACCAGCTGCGGCATCGAGTCGGTTAGCGCGCGGTAGCGCGCTTCGCTATTTGCCAAGGCGGATTGCGTGCGCTTGAACTCGTCGATGTCGGTCGATGTGTCGATCCAGCGGTGTGGGGCGTCGGGCGTTTCGGGGAGCACCGTCGTCTGCGTCAAAAACCAGCGATAGCGGCCGTCGCGTCCGCGCAACCGCATCTCGTATTGGTGCGGGTCGTTGTCGCTCGCGGAGAACGAGGTGCGGCTGTGCTCGACGACGGGCAGGTCGTCGGGATGGACGAAGTCACGCCAGCCGAAGCCTAGCGCCGAACCGACGGGCGATCCGGTGTGCTGATTCCAACACGGGCTGGCATAATCGACGAAGCCGTCCTCGGTTCGAATTGCCACGATGCTGCCGATCGAATCCAGGATAGCGCGCGTTTCGCTGGCGATCTTGTAGTCGTGGATGTCGGCGCATGAGCCCACCCATTCGATGACGGCGCCGTGCTCGTCGTTCGTCGGAATGGCGCGCACGAGATGCCAGCGATACATGCCGTCCGCCTTGCGCCGCAGACGGCATTGCACTTCGTACGGTTTTCCGGTCGCCAACGCCGCGGGCCAAGGTGCTTGCGAGCGCGCGCGATCGTCCGGATGGACGGCCGACGCCCAATGGGCGCCGACACTGCTTTCCGGCGAACCGCCCGCATAGTCCCACCAGGCGCGATTGAAATAGGTGATCTCTCCGTGTGAATCCGCGATCCACACGATGTGCGGCATTGCTTCGGTTAGCAAACGGTACCGGCGTTCGTTCGCCGCGCGGATTGCGTCGCGTTCGGCAATGAACGCGGCGTCCGCGTCGACGGCCAGACCCTGGCGCCAGCGCAGCTGCTGTTCGATGCAAGCGATCAGCTCGCGCGGATCGCATGGTTTGCTCAAGAAATCTTGCACGCCCGATTCGAGCGCGATGATCCGTTCGTCGACCTGCGAGAGACTCGTGAGCATGACGATCGGGATGCTGCGCGTTTGAACGCTCGACTTCAACTCCTCGACCGCTGCGCGGCCGTCCATAACCGGCATCAGCCAGTCCAGCACGATGACGTCCGGACGCTCGCGTCGCACGGCTTCACAGGCAAGGCGGCCGTTTTCGACGGCGACGACACGGAAATTCTCATTGGAGAGCATTCGGCACAGAACGATGCGGGTGGCTGCATCGTCTTCCGCCAGCACGATCGTGCCGCGCGGCGCTAATGCGCTCGCCGGCCGTTTGCTCAACATGTCGGGCCAACCGTCACGCGGCTCGTTCGCTCGCAGTACGTGCTGCACGCCGCGTCGCACTGCGCTCGACAAGAAGAGCGTGCGAACGAGAAGCCGGGCTGCAGTACGAAACCTGACATGCAACCTCTGCGGGAAACCAAACGCGACCAGCGCCCGGACGTTTTCAGCATTATGAAGTCTATCGGCTCGCGCGGCAGTTGTTATAGCCTGGTTGACTTGGCGCGTGTCAAGTCTGAACGATTCTCAGTGACGAAAGCGCGCGAAACTGTTACTGTTTATTTTATTGCGAATGCTGCGGGCGCGGTACGCGTAACTTTTGATCTATTCTGCGGACTGGATTTTAAGGTGAGTGAGAGCGAAGGAAGATCGATGCGCCTAGGCGTTCGTCGGACGCGGTCGTTTGCGCTGTGCCCGGCGACCGCTCGCGATCGGGCCGTGTACGCTTGCACGTGAGGGGCGGGTTCGCACGTGAGTGACATCGTGTCGCACGTGCAAACCTCCGCCGCAACAGCGCGGCATAGCGCGCAAGCGCTCTTGTCTGCGGCCCGTACGCGCGCATTCAAGCGGCTGGAACGAGCGGTCGATTTCCCCATTTTGGTGGTGTCCGCTCCCACGGGCTTCGGCAAGAGCACGGTGCTGCGCGAATTCTTCAAAGCCACTGGTCGCCCGTACCGGTGTCTAGAACTGGCGTCGAATCAGGGCGATTTGCTCGGTTTCATGCGGGCCTTTACGAATTGCTTGGGCGATCTGGTCCCGGCTTTACGCACCTCGTTCCTGGGCGTGTACGACCGCATGCACAATGCGGACGAAGGGCCGAAGAAGATCGCCGCGTGGGCCGCGGGCCATCTGGTCTCGCTCGACCTTACCGTCATGATCGATGGGCTGCAGAACGTAACGGATGAACGGCTATTCGGCCTGCTCACCGAACTGGTCGATCAGACCGACCGGACGACGATCCGTTGGGTACTCGTCGCCGAAAGCGCCGACCGTTTTCCGATCGCGCGCTGGTTGGCCAACGATCGGCTCGATTTGCCGCTGGACGATATCGACTTGGCGCTCACCCCCGACGATTTAAGCGTCGCCGTCGAACGCTCCGGGGCACCGATCTCGCGCACGACGGTACTCGCACTTTCCCGCATGACGGACAACTGGCCGGCGGCAACCGCCCTCGCCTTGAGCGACATACCCGGGCTCGCGATGCTCGTCGATGAACCGGACGCGCACTCATACGCGTACTTCGCCGAACGGGCCCTTGCGGCACGACCGGACAACGAACGGCGCTTTCTCCTCCAGACGTGCCTCTACAAGCATTTCGACGTCGCGTTGCTCGAAGCAGCGGGCTGGCACGACGCTGCGCCGATGCTCGATCGGCTCTGCAGCGCAGGCGCGATCATCTTCCGTGAAGGTCCCCGCGGGTATCGCTACCACGAGTTATTTCGCGCGTTCCTCGAGCAGCGGCTGCGCGCCGGTCCCGATCCCTCGTACCGCGAGATCGGCACGGCCTCGGCCGCCGTCTGCGGACGGGTCGGACGTTGGACCGACGCCATCGAGCTGTATACCGAATTGCACGACGTGGTGCCTCTCGCGCGTCTGCTGAGCGAGCGCGGTTTCGAGCTGATCGATCGCGGCGAGACCGATCTCATCTACGGGGCGCTCAATGCGCTCAGCGACGTCGAATTTTCTGAATTCCCCGTCGCGCTCGCGGTGAAGGCGAGCTTGGAATCGCTGCACGGAAGTTTCGACGTCGCTGAAGCGTGGTTTCGCGATGCGATCGCGCATGTCGAAGACTTCGGCCAGCGCGGCGCGATCGTGTTTCGCTTTGCGACCGACCTGGTGCGCCAGGACCGGCGCGACGCGATCGATCTGCTGCAACCGATTGTCGCGGAGGGCGGACACGACCTCGCGCTTGCCGTTTCCCTGGCCGGTCTGCTCGCCACCGCGTACGCGACGCATCAACAAGGCGAGCTTGCCGCACTGACGATCGAACGCGCTCTCGAGCAGCTTTCCGACGTTAGCGACGCATCGGTGCGGGCGAAGTTGTATTTTCAGGCCGGATACGTTGCCTTTTTTGCGCGCGATCCCGAACGTGCCAAGGCATACGCCCGCCAAGCCGTCGAGACCGCGTTTGCGTCTCATCTGTACGACATCGCCGCGCGAGCGTTGAGCATTCTTTACAATATCGCGATGGACTACGAAGACGACGTGCGCGCAGGTCGATCGTATCTAGATCAGCTTGCGTCGTGCAGCATCAAAGCGGGCAGCCGGAACTTGCTCGTTTACGCTACGCTCGGCCAGTTCGAGATCGAGGTGCTGCGGGGAAATTTACACGAAAGCGCGCGCCTGGACGAGGCACTTCAGGCCCTTGAAGTAAATTACTCTGTGTTCGCTAGCGAGATGCTGCTGCCCGCACAGGCACTGCGCGCAACCTGGACGGGCGATTTCCACCGCGCTTACCGCCTCCTCGCTACGACTGCGGAGAAACAAATCACTCCAATGCGTCAATCGCAGCGCTACGCCGAGATCGCGCTGTACGCAGCTGCAGCCGGCCTCCACGCTGAGGCCGTTGCGGCCGTGCAGCCGGCTTTGAAGCTTGCCGCTAAAGCAGAGCCGTCGGCGAAAGCGGTTGCGTTCGCCAAGTCGTATGTTGCCCTGACGCTGACGCTGCTCGGTTTTCATCAGCGAGCGGCACGCTTGCTTTCACGGCTGAGCCGCTCCAACACGCTGACCCCGCGATTCCAGCAGCTGGTCGAAGCGATTCGAACCATCAACGACCGCTGGTCGCGTGGCCGCTACTCGGCTGATCTGCGCGAAGCGCTGGCCACGCTCGACGCTTGTGATTTTGGGGGCATCGGTCTGTTGATCGAAGCGTTGCCCTTACCGGAAACGTTCGCCCAGCAGTTCTCTCAGCTTACCGACCGCGAGCGGGATGTCCTCATTCACTTGTCCGAGGGTCTCAAAGCCGACGAAATTGCCCTCCTTTCCGGACGCACCGAAGAAATGGTTGAATCATTGATCCGATCGCTGTGTCGCAAGCTGGGCTGTACGAGCCCGCGTTACGCTGTGGCTTTGGCACAAAGTGCCGATATGTTGCGGCGCTCCACGACGGCAAAGTAGGGCGTCCGTGCAGTTCGAGCGACACTTCGTCGCCAGCCCGATTCGCGACGATCGAATCGCTATCGCAGACGCGGTTCGAGCGAAGAAGTATGCCGTTGCAGCCGCAGTCATCCAACGCTCGGTTCGCCGGCGCGAGATCAACATCGGACTGGAACTGACGGCGCTGTCGTTCGCCGAGCGGTTTGCCGACGCGATCGCCGGCGGAGACTGGTCGATTTTGCTTGCGTGGGTCGACGGGATCTGCGAGAAGTATCCGCACATGGCGGTGATTCCGCGGCTGCTGAGCGCGGCGACGTCGACGACAGCCGGCGTGGTGAGCGAATTGAACGTGGGCCTGGCCAACCGGACGTCGGAATTGGACGTAGTGGCCGAAGAGATCGATCGCATCATTCGCCGTCCGCGCGTACCTGCAGCGTTGGTTGCGACCGATACGCTGGACGAAATCGATGTCGTGCTCGGCGAACTGGTGAGCCGCCTCGAGGCGTCCGATCCATTGACGGCGGAACATTCGCGCGCCGTTTCCGTTTGGTGCTCGCGCATCGGCAAGCGGATGTCGCTTTCGCGTACCGAGACGACGTACGTGTCGCGCTGCGGATTGATCCACGATATCGGAAAGATGACGACGCCGCCCGAAATCCTCACGGCGCCGCGCAAGCTGACCGCGCGGGAGATGAACATCATGCGACGGCATGCTGAAGACGGAGGCGCGATCATCACGGCGATCCCGTTGCTGGCGCAGCACACGCCGGCGGTGCGCGGCCATCACGAGCGGCTCGACGGCCGCGGTTATCCCGATGGGCTCGCGGCCTCGAAAATCCCGCTTGCGGCTCGCATCGTGTCGGTCGCCGATTCGTTCAACGCGATGATCGGGAACCGGCCGTATCGGCAGCCCATGCGGCCTGCAACGGCCTTGGAAGAGTTGCGCCGTCACTCCGGGACGCAGTTCGATCCCGAAGTCATCGACGCCATGAACGACGTCTTGACCAAGCGTTCCTGAACCGGTCGGGTTTACCCGGCACGCGACGACTGGCTGGGCGCCTGGGCCTCGCTCGGGTGGGCGTCCCACTCGAGCCCTGCGGCTTATGCGTAGCCCCAAATGCGGCGGATTCGGCGAACCCGAACCCAATCTAAACCCGTTTGCCGGGCGTTGCTGGACCGCAGGCGCTAGGATTTCCAGCCTTCTGTACTGTTGCGCGTTCAAGGCGGATTGTGTCGAACGCAAGGACGAGCATCCGTCCGTTCAAACTGTTTCTGAGTAATTGACGCGAATGTTCCTATTGCACGGCACTGTTGTTATATGCAAATACGGTAGGGCCTAATGTCGTTCGATCATTGAAAAAGAGGGAACCTGCAAGTTCGTAGAGTTGTCTGCAGAATCATACTGGAGCACTATAAAGTTCAGCCAACGGCAACCGAATACTGAAAATACGGAGGCAGGCTCGTGTGAAAAAGGGCCAGCCGCCCGGAAGCTACCGTAGTCAACGCGGTCCACCGCGTTTAACAACGGCAGAATTTGACGTGAAACCATTCAAGTCTAACTCGGTCCATCAGTCTTTGGACCAGCAAAAATGTTGGTCGACTTGCCTTGGTCTTCTTCTTTGTTCGCACTTCTCGCTGTGAGGTCTAATTTAAATGATCGCCCTTCTCGTGGCCCTTCTGTCAGCAATGTCCGGTGCCGGTTCGCACGCTGCTGCCTACGTGAACCATGCGACGCCCGCAGCCTTTTATGCGCCGGCCGTTGCCAAGCCCACGCCGAAGCCGTCGACGGGACATCCGCTGGCCGGGTAGTCGCCGCGGATCCCTGCGCGACGGAGCGTTCAGGGATTGTATTGCTCTGGGAAGCGCTATATATAGTAGCGCAGAGCGTACTATGGCAGTTTGATGGCCGGAGCTGACTCGATAAACAGATAACCCGGCGGCCCGACGCCTTAGGGCATAGGCGCTACGGGCGGCGCAGCATGAAGTGCTACGTTCGTATCGTATCGCCCGGCAATTATTACAACCGTATGGTTCTTAACGCCGTAAAAGCTACGGACTTTAGTCCGTGTAAAGCGGTTTTAACGAAAGCCTCGTCGCGCCGGATGGCGCGTCGTTAGCGGCGTACGCGTTGTTTGTAAAGTGGTTTTTACGCAATCGCCGTTTGCAGCGTTGACCGCAAATGACGTACGAAGCTATCCGTGTAAAGCAGTTTTAACGAAAAGCATCGTCGCGCATTCGACGCGAGCGCTAACGATGTATGGGCCGTTTGTAAAGCAGCTTTACGGTTGTAAAGAGTCTTTAACGAAGCTAACGTAACGCCGCTCGGCGCTGCGCTGAAGATCCACATCATTTTTTGTTAAGCGATTCTTACGCAAACCTCGTTCCCGGCGTAATGCGCGTAATGGGCGCAATTGGGCGTAATGAGCGCAATGGCATAAGGACCGTATCCTATCGGAGCGGTGCCGCACGCCGGACGATCGCCGTGAAGCCGGCCTCGGGCGGCAAGGTTCCGAAGCAATGGCCCGCGCCTCCAGCGAGGCGACTGGCGCAGAAAGCGTCGGCAACGTTCGGATCGCCGTAGCGAACGAGCAGCGACGCTTGGAGCATCAGCGCCATCCGTTCGACGAGCAGCCGCCCACGGCGTTCGCGCTCGTCCGGATCGCGCAACTCGCGTTGCAGGACCGCCGACGCTGCATCGAAGCGCGCGTCGGCGCCGCGCACGGTCGCAATCTCAGCATGAAACGCTTCGACCGCTGCGGGCTCTTTGGCCAGGATGCGCAGGACGTCGAGCGCGTTGACGTTTCCCGATCCCTCCCAGATCGAGTTGAGCGGCGCCTCGCGATAAAGCCGCGGCATGATGCTCTCTTCGACGTAGCCGTTGCCGCCCAAACATTCGAGCGCTTCGGCGGCGTGGGCTGCGGCGCGTTTGCAGACCCAATATTTTCCCACTGCCGTAGCGATGCGTTTGAAGGCGGCTTGCGCCGGATCGCGGGCGGCCTGGTCGCACGCCTGTGCCGCGCGCAGAAACGTCAGCTCCGCTGCCTCGGCTTCGATCGCCAGATCAGCGAGCACGTTTTGCGCCAGCGGTTGGTCGATGAGCATCTTCCCGAAAGCCGAACGGTGCGCAAGATGATGCGCGGCCTGCGTCACGGCTTGCCGCATGCCGGCGGCCGAACCGATGATGCAGTCGAGTCGCGTAAAGTTGACCATCTCGACGATCGTCGAAATCCCCCGGCCTTCTTCGCCGACTAAATACGCGAGCGTGCCGTTCCACTCGACTTCGCTGGAGGCATTGGAACGATTGCCGAGCTTGTCTTTGAGCCGCTGCAAGGCGAAAACATTCCGCGTTCCGTCCGGCAGGATGCGTGGCACGAGGAAACACGAGAGCCCGCGCGGTGCTTGCGCCAACGCCAGAAACGCGTCGCACATCGGAGCGGAGCAGAACCATTTGTGTCCGGTTAGCGCATACTCTTGGCCCGGACCGCCGGCCCCGGTAGCGACGGCCTGAGTCGTGTTGGCGCGGACGTCGGAGCCGCCTTGCTTTTCGGTCATCGCCATACCCAGCAGCAGGCCTCGTTTTTCGGCCGGCGGCCGCAGCACGGGGTCGTACGCAGCCGCGAGAATGCCGGGTTCCCAGAGCGCGGCAAGATTGGGCTGCACGCGCAGGGCGGAAATCGATGCATGCGTCATCGAGATCGGACATCCGTGTCCGGCGTCGACTTGGCTCCAGATGAAGAACGCAATGGCGCGCGCAACGTGGGCGCCCCCAGCCGGATCGCACCAGGAAGATGCGTGCAGACCGTGCGTGACCGCGACCTCCATCAGCGCATGGTATGACGGATGATATTCGACTTCGTCGATGCGATGTCCGAAGCGGTCGAACGTCTTGAGGGCCGGCGGATTGCGATTGGCGTCGAATCCCCAGCCGATGGCCTTGGCGCTGCCGGCGAGCGCGCCGAGCTCGTTCAATCGCCGCCGGGCGCCGGCTGCCGCGAACGTGTCCAGCGTTTCGCTCAGCAGCGGGCTGGCCTCGAACACATTGTACGGACACAGCAGGGGCGGCTGATTCTCGACGGCGTGCGTCACGAGCCGCGGCCCTGCCCGCACATCAACGATCAGCGCGTAAAGAAGACGCGCTGCGGGTCGTCGAGGAACACGACGTCGATTTTGCTCGACGGCCCGGGCATACCGGGGGTTCCGCTGGGCATCCCGGGCAATGCGACGCCGCGCGTCTTCGGGCGTTCGCGCAGGAGTTTCGCGACGGCCTCGACCGGCACGTGCCCTTCGATGAGGTAACCCGCGGCAACCGCGGTGTGACAGCCGGCCAACTCGGCAGGAATGGCAAACTTCGCCAAGCGCGCCGCGTGTTCGATCTCGTGAATGGTGGTGTGGTAGCCTTTCGCATTCATCGCGCCGGCCCAGCCTTCGCAGCACGTGCAGCCGGTGACGCCTGCCGCAGACGCCGGCGCGGTCAGAGCGGTCAAGGCCGCGGTCAGGAAAAGGCTCCGCTTCATCGTGAAAACTCCCGCGCCTGTGCGGCGCTTCGTGTGCTTCTCGACCCCGCTCACCCCGTCATTTCTGGAGTTGGCGCGGCAATTTCCGGAACGCGTTGCGTCGTCAACGTGTGAACGTTTGTTGAAGGAACTGTACGGACTCCCGATATGTTTCTTCCTGGGTTCTTCGGGAACCTCAAGTACGGTAGGCCCGTGAGTATCTACGACGACGGTCCGCGTATCGTCATTTGGGAGGTGACGCGCGCCTGCGCCTTGACCTGCGTGCACTGCCGTGCGAAGTCGATTCCCAAGCGTGACGGTCGGGAACTCACGACCGCTGAGGCTTTCGATCTGGTCGACGAAGTTGCCGCCTACGGCCGGCCGATTTTTATCCTCGCCGGCGGCGATCCGTTCGTGCGGCCCGATATTTTCGAGATCGTCTCGTACGCAGTCCAGCGCGAGTTGCGCGTTGCGCTGTCGCCCAGCGCAACGGCACGGCTGACCAAATCTGCGCTCGAACGGCTGGCCGCGGCCGGCTGCCGCCGGATGTCGTTGAGCCTGGACGGGGCTGACGCCCAAACCCACGATGGGTTTCGCGGCGTCGAAGGCGCGTTCGAGCGCACGCTGACGGCAGCCGCGCACGCCCGCGAAGCCGGCATCGAGCTGCAGATCAACACCACGCTCGCGCGCCACAATCAGTCCCAGATCAAAGCGATCGCCGATCTCATTCCGCGGCTCGACGCGTCGCTGTGGGCGGTATCCTTTCCCGTGCCCGTGACTGCGCCCGAGATCGAGGATTGTCTGGATGCGCAGGGATTCGAGGCGGCATTCGCCGACCTTTTTGCGGTTTGGAAAGATGCGCCGTTCATGCTGACGACGACCGAAGCGCCGCATTTCCGGCGTTTCGTTTCTCAGCGGATCGCAACGCTGCCGGTCAAGGAGCGGCCGTCGAAGGCCGATCATTTTCGCTTTCCGGCGATCGGCGACGGCAAGGGCTTGGTGTTCGTCTCGCACACCGGCGGCATCTTTCCCGGCGCATTTCTACCGATCGCCGTCGGCGACGTGCGCGAAGAGAAGCTCATCGACGTCTACCGCAACGATCCCACCATCCGTCGTTTGCGCGATCCCGATCGGTTGAACGGAAAGTGCGGCGGCTGCGATTTCCGCCAGATGTGCGGCGGCTCGCGTGCACGTGCGTATGGGTTCAGCGGCGACGCGTTCGGGTCCGAACCGTGCTGCGTCTATCGATCCCCGGCGTACGTTCGTTCGCCCGAGAGCGCCACTGCGTGATCGACGTTACCGCGCTGGTGTGCGGCGCTGAGCTGCCCGGCGCTGGACGCCGCCGCAGCGGCAGCGATTCGCCCGACGGCGTTGCGGGACGCAAACCGGTCGTCGTTTGGAGCCTCACGCGGACGTGCAATCTGGCGTGCATCCGCTGCCAGACCGACTCGAGCGCCGTGGCGTATCCCGATGAACTCAGCTCTGCCCAGGGGCGGGCGCTGCTCGACGATCTGGCCGAATTCGGCGTACCGATGGTGGCTTTTTCCGGCGGCGAACCGCTGGTCCGCCGCGATACGCTCGATTTGGCGCAATACGCGTGCTCGCTCGGATTGAGCGTGACGCTGTGTACGAACGGCACGCTGCTCGATCTCGACACTGCGCGCCGTATTCGCGACGTCGGGGTGGCTTCCGTCGAGATCTCCATCGCGGGGATCGGCGCCGCCAACGATGTGTACTGCGGCAAGCGGCGGGCGTTCGAACGCGCTTTGCAAGGTATTCATCATTGCAAGGCGGCTGGGCAGTGCGTCGGTTTGCGGCTCACGTTAACGCCGCAAACGCTGTGCGAGCTCGACGCAATCTTCGACTTCGTCGACGACCTGCAGATCGAGCGCGTCACGTTCGCGCACGTCGTCGCTGCGAGCCGGGGACATGCCCAAGCCGACTCGTCTCGGCATGCCATTCGGCAAGCCCTGCGTACGATCGCGCGGCGAGCGCGGCAATTCGACGACCGGGGTGACCGGCGCCGGATCTTCACGGCCGACAATGACGCCGACGGCCCGTTTTACTATTTGATGCTGCGCGCGCAAGGCCGGCTGGACGCCGCCGACCGCGCGTATACGGCGCTGGCTTGCGCCGGCGGCGGCCGTTCGTCCTCGGGTGTCGGTATCGCCGACATCGATTCGCAAGGGAACGTCCATCCCGATCGGCACTGGCAGAGCGCGACTTTGGGCAACGTCAAGGACCGAAAATTCAGCGAAATTTGGACCGATCCCAGCAGCGAATTGCTGGCCGATTTGCGCGACCGGCTGCCGCGGCTCAAAGGCCGCTGCGCGGCGTGCCGTTATCTCGACCTCTGCGGCGGAAATTGCCGCTCTCGCGCCCTTGCCGAAAGCGGCGATATGTGGGCTCCTGATCCGGCCTGTCACCTCAGCGATGCGCAAATCGCCAGGGATGCCGAGATCGTCCTCGTTTGATCACCGCAGCCGCAAATGTGAGGCCTTCATGCGCATCTTGATGATCCAACCCAACTACCACGCCGGGGGCGCGGAGATTGCGGGAAATTGGCCTCCGGGTTGGGCGGCCTACATCGGCGGCGCGCTCAAACATGCCGGCTTCGACGACGTCACGTTCCTCGACGCCATGGCGTTTCACATCGAGGACGACCAGCTGCGCGAAATGATCCGCGAAAAGAAGCCGGATATCGTGATGGCAACGGCGATCACGCCGATGATCTACAAAGCGCAAACGACGCTCAAGCTCGCGAGAGAAGCGGTTCCCGGCGCGGTCACGATCTTGGGCGGGATCCATCCGACGTTCATGTACGCGCAGGTGCTGTCCGAGGCGCCGTGGATCGACTACATCGTGCGCGGCGAAGGCGAAGAGATCATCGTCGAACTGTTGCGCTCGATCGACGCGCGAACCGACAAAACCGATCGCGCGAATATCCAAGGCCTCGCGTTTCTCGAAGACGGCAAGCTCATCGCGACTCCGGCCCGCCCGGTGATCGAGAACCTCGACACGCTCACGCCGGATTGGAGCATTTTGAAGTGGGACAAGTATATTTACATCCCGCTCAACTGCCGCGTTGCGGTACCGAACTTCGCGCGCGGCTGCCCGTTCACGTGCCGCTTCTGCTCGCAGTGGAAATTCTGGCGCAAATACCGCACGCGCGATCCCAAGAAATTCGTCGACGAGATCGAGATCCTCGTTCGCGATTATAACGTCGGCTTTTTCATTCTGGCCGACGAAGAGCCGACGATCAACCGCAAGAAGTTCATCGAACTCTGCGAGGAGCTCATCAAGCGCAAGATTCCCGTGTATTGGGGCATCAACACGCGCGTGACCGACATTTTGCGCGACGCCGATCTGCTGCCGCTGTACCGCAAGGCCGGGCTGCTGCACATCTCGCTCGGCACCGAAGCAGCCGCGCAGATGAAGCTCGATCTGTTCCGCAAGCAGACGACGATCGAACAAAACAAGAAGGCGATTCGACTCATTCGCGAAGCGGGCATCGTTGCCGAAGCGCAGTTTATCATCGGTCTCGAAGGCGAAACGAAAGAGACGATCGAGGAAACGTACCGCTACGCGCGTGACTGGAAGACCGACATGGCGAATTGGAACATGTATACGCCGTGGCCGTTCGCCGAGTTGTTCGAGGATCTCGGCGACCGCGTCGAAGTTCGCGACTACGCCAAGTACAATTTTGTCACGCCCATCATGAAGCCCGACGAGATGGAACGCGCCGACGTGCTCAAAGGCGTGCTGCGCAATTACGCGCGCTTCTACATGCACAAGGCGTTCTTCGAGTATCTCATGATCAAGGGCGACAATCTCAAACGCCGCTACATGCTCGGCTGCCTCAAAGCGTTTCTGAAGAGCACGGCGACCAAGAAGTTCTACGATCTCGAGCGGCTCAAGTTCCGCGGGAACCGCACCGATGTCGATTTCGGCTTCGATACCGCCAAAGTGCTCAGCCGCGAGCAGATCGCGGCCCTCAAAGCAGCGAAGCCCGAGCTGAGCGCGGACGTCAATTACAAGGGCCGCGCGAACACCACGACCTCGCTGGTGAGCGCGTGCGGCGCGCCGGGCGGCCTCCCCGAGCACGACACGGCGAACGTCTGCGGGGCACCCAACGACTTGCCCGAGCTCGCGACGCTGGAGCAGGCCGAAGGCATCGCCGGGTCCGCCGGCACGCATTAGGTGGTGACGCGGCCGGCGGTTGCCGCCGAATCGGCACGCATCGGGCCCAACGCGATTATCCAGACCCTCGCAGCGTTGCGGGAGCGCATCGGGGCTTCCGCAACGGGCGAGTTGTTGCACGCCGCCGGGTTGGGTGAGTACGGCGTCGCCGTGCCTTCGACGATGGTTCCCGAAGCCGACGTCAGCGAGCTTTATCGCGTCGTCCGGCTGCGGCTCGACGGAATCGACGCGGACCTCGTGGCGCGGCTCGCGGGCTACAAAACTGCCGACTACGTGCTGGCCAATCGCATCCCGCGCCCGGCCCAGACGCTGTTGCGGCTGCTGCCGCCGCGTTTGGTCGCGCCCATTTTGCTTGCATCGATCACCAAGCATACCTGGACGTTCGCCGGCAGCGGGGCGGTGCGCGTCCGCGGCGGCCGTCCGCCGCGGATCGCGATCGAAGGGTGCCCCGTTTGTCGCGGCTCGCGGGCGCAGGCCCCGGCGTGCAGCTACTACGCCGCGTCGTTCGAGGGGCTGTTCCGCGCGCTGGTGACGGCCCGGGCCCGGGCCGTCGAGGTGGACTGCGAGGCACGCGGCGCGCCGAGCTGCACGTTTGAAATTCGCTGGTGAGCTGACGCCGGCGGGCCATCGAGGTCGACGCTGCGTTCCAAGCTAAGGACATCGGCAAGGAAACGACCACTTACGTACAAGCCGCGGCGAACCCGAACGCTCTCGAACCTCGCACGTATCAGCCTGGGCGCATTGCTCGGGCTTGCCGCCTGTGCGCGCGCGAACGGCGATCTCTTCAGCGGAACCGTTCAGGCGGAAAGTGCCGCCGTCGGGAGCCCGATCGGCGGCCGGGTCACGTTGGTAGCGGTGCAGGACGGCCGGCGGGTGCGCCGCGGCCAACTGGTGGTCCGATTCGATGACGCGCAAGAGCGGGCGGCGCTCGAAGCGGCGCGGCAGCAGGCGTCTGCGGCGGCAGCCGCGCTCGCGGATCTGCGCGCCGGCACCCGCGCCGAAGATCTTGCCCGCGCCAACGATCAAGCTCGCGAAGCCCGCGAAACGTTCGAGCGCACGCGCCTTTCGCAAGCCCGTCAGATAAGCATTCTGCGCGGAGACCTCGCCCAGGCGCGGGCGCAACTCGCCGACGTGCTCGCCGACGGCGAACAAGCGCGCCGGGATGCCGTGCGGACGCGCGCGCTGTTCGTCACCGGGGACGTTTCGGCACAACAACGCGACGCGGCGGTCGCGCGGGCCGTGCGCACGAGCGCGCAGGCCGATGCCGCTCGCGCCGGCGTGCGCAACGCCGAGCGGGAACTCGAGCAGGCCCAAAACGTGACGCTGCCGCGCGATACCGCGGCCGCCAAGGCCTCGTTCGATGCATCGCAAAACGCGTATCGCTCGCTGGCGGCAGGCGCACGGCCCGACGCAATTCGCCAGGCTGCAGCGACGCTTGCCGCGGGGAACAGCGGTGTCGCAAACGCCCGGGCGCGCTTGAACGACACCGAAGTTCGCGCTCCCGCCGACGGTATCGTGAGCGCGCTGAACCTGCACGTCGGCGACCTCGTCGCGCCGGGTGCCGCCGTCGCCACGATCGACGAAGACGGTGAACCGTTCGTGCGCATCTTCGTTCCGCAGTCGCTGCTCGCGCGCGCGAACGTCGGCGCCGACGTCGCGGTCTATCCCGATTCGCAACCCGGCGTGAAGCTCGCGGGCACGATCGAGCAAATCGACGAACAAGCGCAGTTCACGCCGCAAAGCGTGCAGACCGCGGAAGATCGCGCTACGTTGGCCTTCGGCGTGAAAGTGCGCATCCACGACCGCGCCGGCCGCGTACACGGCGGAACGACGGCGGCGGTCGCGCTGCCGTGATCGATCGGATCGCGATCGAAACGCGCGCGCTCAAAAAACAGTACGGCTCGAAGGTCGTGGTCGACGCGCTTTCACTGGCCGTCCGCGAAGGCGAGATCTTCGGTTTTCTGGGGCCGAACGGCAGCGGCAAGTCGACCACGATAAAGATGCTGTGCGGTCTGGTTCAGCCGACATCCGGAACGGCGAGCGTCTGCGGCTTCGATATCGAAGCTCAGGGCGACGACGTCCGCCGCTCGATCGGCTACATGTCGCAATCGTTTGCGCTCTACGGCGATCTCACGGTGTTCGAGAACTTACAGTTCTATGGCCGCGCCTACGGTCTTTCGACGGCCAAACGCGCGCAGCGCATCGAAGAACTCGTTGCCTTCTCGGCACTCGAGCCGTACCGCGACCAACTCGCAGCCACGCTCTCGGGGGGTTGGAAGCAGCGCTTGGCGCTTGCCGGCGCCCTGCTGCACGAACCGCGCGTGGTGTTTCTCGATGAGCCGACGGCCGGGATCGATCCGGTGGCGCGCCGCGAGCTCTGGGATTTGCTCTTCGCGCTCAGCCGCGGCGGGGTTGCGCTGTTCGTCACGACGCACTACATGGATGAAGCCGAACGCTGCAACCGGGTCGGCTATATCTTGGACGGTCAGCTCGTCGCCGCCGGTTCGCGTGACGAGCTGCGGGCGCGGCCCGAGGTCTCGCCCGCCGCGACGCGCCGCTATCAAGCCCATTGCCGCGACGTCGTGCAGGCGCTCGGCGAAGCACGGCAGATCGCGTATGTTCGCGATGCGACGATATTCGGTCAGGAGCTGCACGTGCTCGTCGACGACACCACAACGCGCGAACGGCTGGCCGGCGATCTTCACGTCCCCGTTGAATCCGTGCAAGACATCGAGCCGACGCTCGAAGACGTCTTCGTCGCGCTCACGCGCGCGCACCGCAAAACCTGATGCGCAACCCCTTCGATACCGGCGGCTTTCGCGCCGTCCTGTACAAAGAAGGTCGCCACGTCATGCGCGACCGGCTGACGCTGATCATCTCGTTCATGCTGCCCGTCGTGCAGTTGATCATTTTCGGGTACGCCATCAATACCAAAGTCGAACATATCCGCACCGCCGTTTTCAACGAAGATCGCGGAACGCGTTCGGTCGCATTCATCGATGCGCTGCGGGGTTCGAAGATCTTCGACGTGAGCGACGTTGCGGCGTCGCGTGCGCAACTCGAGCAACTGATCGTCTCGGGCACCTGCCGCGTCGCGTTCGACATCCCGCCCAACTTCACCGCGGATCTCGACGCGCGTCATCCCGCCCAAGTACAGGCGCTCATCGATGGCTCCGATTCGACGGTCGCGCAGCCCGCTTATGCGGCAGCGACGGCGATTGGCGGCGCGTTGAGCGGGATGCCGCCGGCGATCCTCGACGTGCGGCCGCGGGTCTTGTTCAACCCGGCTCTGCGCAGCGCAAACTTTCTCGTCCCGGGTCTCATCGGCGTCATCATGCAGCTCATCACGATGTTTCTCACCGCACTCTCGATCGTGGGCGAGCGCGAACGCGGCACGCTCGATCAGCTGATGGTCACGCCCATCGGCGCGCTCGGTCTCATGCTGGGAAAGATCACGCCCTATGCGGTGATCGGCTTCGTGGATTTTCTGCTGGCGCTCTTGGCGATGAACGTGGTCTTCCGCGTCCCCATCGCAGGCAGCATTCCGCTGTTGTTGCTGCTGGCGGTCGGCTTTCTGGCCGCGGCGCTGGGCATGGGCCTGTTGGTCTCGACCATAGCCGAAACGCAAGTCCAAGCGATGCTCGGGGTCTTCGCGCTGACGCTGCCGTCGATTCTGCTTTCCGGTTTCTTTTTCGAACGGCCGCTCATGCCGCCGGTGATGCAGTGGTTGGGCGACGTGATCCCGTTGACGTATTTTTTGGAGATCTTGCGCGGGATCGTTTTGCGCGGCGCGGGCCTGGGCGAACTGTGGCAGCCGGTCCTCGCGATGCTGGCCTTGGCGACCCTGCTGCTGGTCGCGGCCAGCGTCCGGTTTGCCCGCCGGGCAACGTCGTAGAACCTACCCGAAAAAGCATGTCCGGCTGCGCATCGATGCGGTCGATACGTCTTATTTATCGCTCGATATGATGGAACAAGAAGGTCAGCCTCGCGTTGTTTGCGAGATAGCGCGGTGTCGGCTGCAGCGTTTGCGCCGGCGGCCAAGAGCTGCGTGGCCGTCGACACGCTGTTCCGTTATGTCGTCGCGCACGACGACTCGCATCAGCTCACCGCGATCGTCCTGCCCGCAAAGTAATCCGCGGCTCAACGTCCAGCGCGGATCGAACGCTCCAGCAGTTTGGTGAGCGCGTACACGTGGCGGGTCGCCGGCACGGGGATGCCCAGCTTCGTCCCTAGTTCGACGATGCAGCCGACGAGGGCTTCGGTTTCGAGCGGCTTGCGCGCCTCGAGGTCTTGCAGCATCGACGTTTTGTGGGCGCCGACCCGGCGCGCCCCGTCGATGCGGCGCTCGATCGTGATGTCGAGCGTCACGCCCAGCGCGTTTGCCAGCGCGACGCATTCGACCATCATTTCGCGGACCAGCGGTTCGACGAACGGGTCGTCGGTCAACTCGACCAGCGTGGCGCGCGTGAGCGCGCTGAGCGGATTGAAGGACGCGTTTCCCAACAGCTTGAGCCAGATTTCGGCGCGAATCTCGCGTTCAACCGGCGCCTTGAGGCCGCCGGCGACGAAGGCCGCGGCGAGTTCGCGGCTGCGTTCGGAGATCGTGCGATCCGGCTCGCCCAGCGAAAAGCGGGTCCCCTCCACGTGGCGGATCACGCCCGGCGACGCGATTTCGGTCGCCGCATAGACCACGCAGCCGATCACGCGGCGGGCGTCGATCACTGCGGAGATCCGCCCGCCGGGATCGACGCTCTCGAGAATCATGCCGTCGTACGGGCCTCCGTGACGCTGAAAATACCACCAGGGCAGCCCGTTCTGCATCCCGACGACCATCGTCCGTTCGTGAAAGAGCGCGGGCAGCCCGGCGAGGACGTCGCCGAGCTGATGCGCCTTGAGCGCCAAGATCACCGCGTCGACGCGGCCTACCTCGGCGATCCGTTCGACGGCCTTCGGATGCGCGGCAAAGTCACCGCGTTCGCTGTGCACCCGCACACCGTGCGCGCGTAACGCCTGCAGGTGCGGGCCGCGGGCGACCAGCGTGACGTCGGCTCCCCCCCGGGCCAGGGCCGCCCCGACGTAGGCGCCAATCGCCCCAGCACCGACAACGGCAAGTTTCAAAAGGGCTCCTTGCGGAGGATTGGTTTGAAGAATCGGTGGGTCCAGCTCGCGCTGGGCATCCTCGCCATGGTCATGGTCGCCAACCTCCAGTACGGCTGGACGCTTTTCGTTCCCCCGCTGGCGGCCGAACATCATGGCTGGTCCAAGGGTGCAATTCAACTCGCCTTCACCCTGTTCGTGCTCGCCGAAACTTGGCTGGTGCCCGTCGAGGGTTACTTCATCGATCGGTTCGGACTGCGTCCGATGGTCGCACTCGGCGGAATTCTAGTCGGCGCCGCCTGGCTCATCGACGCCAAGGCGGCGACCCTGGGGATCCTGTATTTGGGCGCCGTTTTGGGCGGGGTCGGCGCCGGCATTATCTACGGCGCGACGATCGGCAATGCGGTGAAGTGGTTTCCCGACCGGCGCGGTTTTGCCGCGGGCCTCACTGCCGGCGGATTCGGCGCCGGTTCCGCGCTGACGGTCATTCCGATCGCGCAGATGATCAAATCGAGCGGGTATCACGCGACGTTTACCGTGTTCGGCGCGATCCAAGGGCTGGTGGTGGTGGCCGTCGCGGCGCTGCTCGTCAAGCCGCCCGTCGCCGTCGCCGACGACCATGCGCCGGGGATCCCGGCGCGTGCCGATGCCGGAGCGCCCCCAAAAGTCGTACTGCGTACGCCCGCTTTTTATCTACTCTATGGCATGTTCGTCATGATCGCGACCGGCGGGCTGATGATCACGGCCCAGCTTTCGGTGATGGCCACCGATTTCAAGATTGCCGACACACCGGTTTCGCTGTTGGGCATCACGCTGGCGGCGCTGCCGTTCGCGCTCGCGCTGGACCGCATCTTCAACGGTCTGAGCCGGCCGGTGTTCGGTGCGATCTCGGATCGGATCGGACGCGAGAACACGATGGCCGTAGCCTTCGGGCTGCAGGCCATCGCGATCGTCGCGCTGCTGTCGGTTGCCCACGATGCCGCCTTGTTCGTCGTCCTCTCGGGCCTGACGTTCTTTACCGCCGGCGAGATCTACAGTCTCTTTCCGGCCGTCTGCACGGACATCTTCGGCCGTCGTTTCGCGACGATCAACTACGGCCTACTCTATACCGCTAAGGGGGTCGCTGCGTTGCTGGTGCCGATCGGGAGTTACGTCACGGTGGTGACGGGTTCGTGGAACGCGATCTTCGAGATCATCATCGCCTTCAATGTCGTTACGGCGCTGCTGGCGGTCTTCGCGCTCAAACCGCTGCGTCGTCAAACACAGGTGACGCTCACGGGGAGGCTGACCGCCGACGCGCGGCTGGCTTCGGTGATCGACTGATGCAATTACGCGAACTGCTCGAGACCGGCGCGTCCGACCGGCTTGCACTGCGGCAACTCGTCCGCATCGATCTCACCTACGCGCGCATGCGGGCCAACGTCGATGCGCTGGCGCGTGCGCTGCAAGACCGCGGCATCGCGCCCGGCGACCGCGTCGCCATCTCGCTGCCGAACGGCCCCCGAATCGTGCTGACATTCTTCGGGGTCGCCTGCGCCCGCGCGGTCGCCGCACCGCTCAATCCGGCGTACACGCGCGACGAATACGCGTTTTATCTCGAGGACATCGCACCCAAAGCGCTCATCGTCTTGCCGGGCGCGGCGCCATTGGCGCGGGAAGCCGCAACCGCGCTGAACATCGCGATCATCGAGCTGAATCTCGACATTCAAAACACGCTCGTGCTCGACGGCGTCCCCTTGATCCTCGATGCGCCGGTCGCGACGCCGCTCGACGAGGACGTCGCGCTGTTCCTGCATACCAGCGGCACGACGAGCCGCCCCAAAGGCGTGCCGCTCACCCATGCCAACCTCACCACGTCGGCGCGCAACATCGTGCGCTGGTACCACATCGAGCCGCGTGACGTCTCGCTGTGCGTGATGCCGCTGTTCCACGTGCACGGGTTGGTCTTCTCGACGCTCGCGACGCTGCTGGCGGGTGCCACCGAGATCGTTCCCGAGCGTTTCTCGGCATCGGCTTTCTGGCCCGACGTCCGGCGCGCCCGGGCGACGATCGTGAGCGCCGTGCCAACCATTTACCGCACGCTGCTGCTGCGGGCGGACACGGACGGTGCGCCCGGGCCGGGGGAACACACGCTGCGTTTCATGCGTTCCAGCAGCGCGTCGCTGCCCCCGACGGAGATGCTGCGGCTCGAAGCGCGCTTCGGCGTTCCGGTCATCGAGGCATATTCGATGACCGAAGCGTCGCATCAGATGTGCGCCAATCCGCTCCCGGTCGACGGCGAACGCCGGCCGGGCTCGGTGGGCATCGGCGCCAACGTCGACGTGCGGACGATGGATGAGGCCGGCAATCTGCTCGGATCCGGTGTCGTCGGCGAAGTCGTCGTGCGTGGAAGAAATGTCGCCTCCGGCTATCACAATAATCCGGAGGCCGACGCCGAGGCGTTCGTTCACGGCTGGTTCCGCACCGGCGATTGTGGGATGCTCGACGAGGAGGGCTATCTGACGCTGGCGGGACGGATCAAGGAAACGATCAACCGCGGCGGCGAGAAGATCTCACCGCTCGAGGTTGACGAAGCGCTGCTTTCGCATCCGGGCGTCATCGATGCCGTCGCCTACGCCGCGCCGGACGAAAAGTATGGCGAGACCGTCGCGGCCGCGCTCGTGCTGCGCCCGGGGGTAACGGCGGAGGACGTGCTCGCGCACGTTCGCACGCGTCTTGCGACGTTCAAAGTGCCGAGCATCGTTCATGTCACCAGCGAGATTCCGAAAACCGCAACCGGGAAGGTCCAACGCCGCCACGTCGCCGAGGCGCTCGAGCGCTCGCCGGCGGCCGTCGTCTAAAAGGGTCGGGGCTAGGCACACTTCGAATACTATCGGGGTCTACAAATCAAGGGCCGCCGGCGGCGCGCTCTGCGGCGGGGCTGCGATGCAGAGCAGCTGGAAAAAACGATAGTCGATGACCGATCAGGCGCGCTCGCCCGACGAGAGATCGCGTTGCGCGACAGAGCCGATCCTCATGCCGTGCAGTATTCAGCCGCACGGTGTGCTCATCGTGCTCGCTGCCACGACCTTCACCGTCACTCACGTCAGCGCGAACATCGAACCACTGCTTGGGATCCCTGCTGCGGCCGCGTGCGGCGCGGGATTGAACGCGATTTTCGGTGTCGCGCTGGGGAGCCGTCTCGAAGCCGGCGTTCGCCAAGGTGAGCTCGTCGCAGCCAACCCGCTGCGATTCGAGTGGGACGCCGGCGGCACGCCGCTCAGGTTCGAGTGCGTCGCGCATCGCTCGGCGACGTCGGTCATCCTCGAACTCGAAGTTCTCTGTGTGGACGACGGCGGCGCGCAGGTCGATTCGTATGCGCAAATGAGCATGCTGCTCGCGCGGATGGAACGAACGCTCGAGATCACGGAATTGGTAAGCCTCAGCGCCGCCACCGTTCAAAAGATCACCGGGTTCGATCGCGCCATGGTCTATCGTTTTGATCCTGCCTTCAATGGCGAAGTCATCGCGGAAGTCACCAGCGAAAAACTTTCGGCGGCTTTCTTGGGCCTGCACTTCCCAGCGGACGACCTCCCCGAGCAAGCGCCGCGGCTCTCCCCAAAAAGCGTGCTGCGGATCATCCCCGATGTCGGCTCCGTGCCGGTTCCGCTGATCGTCGCCCCGGCGTTGTCGGACGAGTGCGTCGTCGACTTGTCGCCGGCAATGTTGCGCGGCGTCTCGCCGGTGCACCGTGAGTACTTGCGCAACCTGGGCGTTGGTGCGTCGATGTCGATTTCGATCGTCATCCGCCGCCGGCTTTGGGGCCTCATCATGTGTCACCACCGCAAGCCGTATCGCATCGACTACGCGAAGCGCGCGCTTTGCATGCTGCTGGCGGACGTGTTGGCCCTGCAGCTTGCGTCGCGAATGGAAGCCCGGACCTTCGAGGCCAAGGTTCGCACGAGCGCGCTGGTCGGATCGCATAGCCGCAATCTGGCCGCGTATGACGACATCGGCGTCGGCCTCATCGCAGCGGCCCACGATCTGTTCGACTTGTTCTGCGCGCAAGGGGTCGTCGTGCGACACGCCGGAACGTTTCGCTGGGCCGGCAGCGTGCCGGACGAACGGGGCGTGGGGCAGATCGCCGCCGAGCTTTTCCGTATTGCCGACAACGGTGTCGCATCGACCGATCGTCTGGCGGACTTCGTTGCGCCGGCGAGCTTGGGTGCGAACTTGCCGGGCGGAGCGCTCTTGCTGGCGCTCTCGGGCTCGTGCGATGAGTATGTCCTATGTTTCCGTCAAGAAACGATCCAAGTCGTCGAGTGGAGCGGTGTCGTGCGTGCAGCCGCGATGGATGAGAACGGCGCGCCGGGTCCGCGCACGCCGCTGCGACTGACCAAGGAAACGATTCGCGGGCGAAGTTTGCCTTGGTCGGAGCACGATGCCGACACGGCGCGCGTCGTGCGCCAGCGGATCATCGAGCGCGCGCATGCCCTCGACCGGCGGCGGGCCGACGAGCGGATCCGCTATCTTGCCGATCATGATCCGCTCACCCGATTACCGAACCGCGCGACCTTCAACACCGCACTGAGCGAAGCAATGGGCAACGGCGCTTTGCTTGCCGTGCTGTTTTTCGACATCGATCGCTTCAAGCGATTGAACGATACGTTCGGACAGGCCGTGGGCGACCGCGTCTTGCAGGCCGTCGCGGAGCGGCTGCGGCGCTGCGTGCGGCCCGAGGACACGGTCGCGCGGTTCGGTGCGGATCAGTTCGTCGTCTTGACAGCGCCGCTTGCGACCGAAACCGACGTGCAAACGGTAGCGAACGCGATCCTGACCGCAATCTCCGAACCGTTGATCGTGGCAAATGCCCAGGAACTTCGATTCACCGCGAGCATGGGCGTCGCCGTCTATCCGGTCGACGGGCAAGATGCCGAAACGCTCGTACGGCATGCCGACGCCGCGATGCTGCGCTCGAAGGAGCTGGTCCACAACCGTCTTGGGCGCTTCGGCGAGACGCAGGACCGCGCTGCTTCCGAGGTGATCGCGCTGCAGCGCCGGATGCAGCGCGGCTTGGAACGCGGCGAGTTCGTCCCCTACTACCAGCCGATCGTCGATATTCGATCCGGACGGCTCAAATCGATGGAAGCACTGGCGCGTTGGATCTCACCCGACCGCGGGATTTTGCCGCCCTCGCAGTTCATCGCGTTCGCCGAAAAATCGCATCTCATCGTATCGCTCGGCGCCGCGATGCTGCGGGCCGCGTGCGGGCATGCTGCACTGTGGCGAATCAACGGCAACCCCGAGGCAGCGTCGGTTTCGGTGAACGTTTCGGCCCGTCAGTTTGCCGATACGCGTTTTCTGCCCACCGTCAACGAAGCGCTGGCTGCGACCGGACTTGCTCCCGAGGCGCTGCAAATCGAGATTACCGAGAGTCTGCTGATCGGCGATGAAGCGTACGCGATTGCGACACTGCGGGCGCTGGCCAAGAACGGCGTGCGCATCGCGATCGATGATTTCGGCACGGGTTACTCCTCGCTGGGCTACCTCAAGCGCCTTCCGGTGCACATCTTGAAGATCGACCAGACCTTCGTGCGCGACATTACGACGCTGCCGGACGATGCCGCGATCGTCCGGGCGATCATCGCGATGGCGCATAGCCTCAATTTACTCGTTATCGCCGAGGGAGTTCAATCGAACGATCAGCTCGAGTTCCTGCGTGCTGAAGGTTGCGATGCGGTGCAAGGGCATCTCACCGGCCCGCCGCTCAAACACGCCGACGCACTCTCCTATGTCGAGCGGTTTGAATGCATGTTTCTCGCGAGTTCGCCGGATCAAGCGGGGCACTAGCGCCGCAACAGACGCGGAACGCGCTATCTCGGCGCTCAACGTGGTCTTGATCTTTTCCGGGTTCTTCAACATCGACGCCATGTTGTGCATGAGCGCGAGAACCGCGATCTCCTGCACCGCGGGATCCAAGCCCTCGTAGTGCGTCAGGCTCGTCAGCACCGAGCGGTACGGATTTCCCAGCGACGTCCAGAACGAAGCCATCTCAGCCAGCTGACTCATCGGCTCAAAGAGACTTTTTTCCAGGATCGGACGGCAGAGAGGAGTGTTATCGACCGCGCCGGTCGGTCCTTCGCCGGACGTGCCGTCAGCGAAGCATCGCCGCCACGTTTCCGCCGTCGACGGTCATGACGTTGCCGGTCGTCTTTTCGAGCAGCGCCGAGGTCACGAACGCCTGCGCGACGTCGTCGGCCAGCACCTCTTCGTGCAGCAGGTTGCCGCCCATGTACTCGCGTTCGCTTACACCGCGTGCGCGCGCCCGCTCGGCGATGAAACGGTCGGTGAGCAGGCCCGAGCGGATGCGATCGGCATTGACGGCGTTGGAGCGGATGCCGTCGGCACCGTGCTCGAGCGCGTACTGCCGAACCAGCGCGAGCAGTGCCGCTTTAGCTAGGCCGTACGCGCCGAAACCCGGGCCTGGATTCACGGCCTGCTTGGACACGTTGAAGAGCAGCACGCCGCCGTGGCGTTGCTGGCGCATGATCCGCACGGCCGTGCTTGCAACGTACTGATGAGCGAAAAAATTAAGTTCGAAACTCTTGCGCAGCACGGCATCGTCGAGGTCGGCCAACATGCCGGTCCAGGCCGCGCCGGCGTTTGAAACGACGATGTCGACGCCGCCGAAGCGCGTCACAATCGCGTCGAACGCAGCGCGGACCGCGTGCGCGTCGGTGACGTCGCAAGCGTGCGCGAACGCCTGCGCTTGGGCGTCGGACCATCGGCTCTTCATCGCGCTCCGGTTCGGCTCGATTGGGGCCTTTTCATCCGTTGACGCGGTCCCCGCTCCCGCGCATGGGCCGGCCTTGGTTCAGTATTGTTGGCGCGTAGGAGCCAGGCAAAGTTCTTGGATCAGCACGCTTTGCGGCAGCCCATACGCGAAAAGCATCGACGCAGCGACATGATCGGCCGAGATGCCGCCGCCGATGCGGTTCTTCGCCTCCTGATAGCTGCGAAGCGTCTTGGGATCGGTGACGTGATCGAGAACCTCGGTTTCGACCATTCCCGGCGAGACGACCATCACGCGCACGTCGTACGGGGCGAGCTTGCCGCGGATGCTTTCCGAGACCGCGTGCACGAAATACTTCGTCCCGCCGTACACGGTGTGGTCAGGATAGTTCTTGCGGCCGGCGATCGAACTCATATTGATGATGGTTCCGTGCCGCCGCGCTGCCATCGCGCTCATGACCGCGTGCAGCACGTTGAGCATGCCCGTCGCGTTCACGGCGATCATCTCGTCCCATTCGAGCGGGTCTTGCTCGAGCACGTTCGCGAGATGCGCGACGCCGGCATTGTTGATGACACAATCGACCGGACCATAGCGCCCTTCCGCTTCGTTGAGGGCGGCGGCGATCGCCGCTCGGTCGCGGACGTCGACCGCGCGGCACAGCGTGTTTGGCAGCTGTAACGCCTCCATCCGTTCCAACCGGCGCGCCAGCAACAGCAGCGGATGACCCGCGGCGGAAAACGCTCGGGCCGAGGCCTCACCGATCCCCGAACTGGCTCCGGTGATCATCGTCAACGGATGCGACACACGCGGCTCCCTTCGTGACTTCTTCGTCAAGCGAAGCGACATCAAGGGAACCAAATCCTTCGCCTGCCGGTGAAATCAGAACGCCAAGCCCAAACGCGACGGAATGCGCGAAGCGGATTTCTTTAGCTGTTGCGGCGCCAAGCTCCCGGCGTCACTTCCACGGTCTTTCTCGTTTCCCGCAGCGCGAGTGCGATCGTGCCGAAGGTGACGAACCCCAGCATGTTCAGCGCGACGAGGCGTAAGCGCCAAGTCTCACCGTTTTGGTCCGGCATCTTACACGGCGGCGCCGAAACGCTGTCGCCGTCCGAGAGGTAACTGACCACGCACTCCAACGCGGGATGATCGTGGCTCAAATGGAGTTGAAACCCGCCTTCGATTCCGCAAAACGCGCACACACCGATGCAGACCGCGAGCAGCACGGTGTACGCCGCTCCGACGGATGCGATTGCTCGGGCAGCTCTCAGCAACTCGGCCGCGTCCGCGGGGCCGGCGATTTGCGGCGCGCGTTGTAAACGGCGATCTCGGCACCGATCGCGGCGATATCGGCATCGATTGCGCCGGCGAGCGAAATGACGGCGGACGCGCCGGCGGCCTTCGCCGAGAACCAAAGCAGAATACAATCAGCTCCGATGCGTTTTGGCGCGGTGCTGAGATGAACGCGAGCGTTGAACTCGCCGGCGCGCGCGATGAAATCGTCGGCCCGCCAAATGTTCGCTCGATTTGCTCGCGAACTGTTCGCCGTCTGTCTGATCCATTGGTACGCAACCGAAAGTGCTGCTTGCGCGTCGGTGTCCATAGCCTCATTATCTCAGGATAACCCTATTTTTCAAATGGGAATAGTCGTAAAACGGGTTGATTCGGGTTAAATTACGAACGGTTTCGCGTTACGTTTCAGGGTGTAACGTCAAATCTCGATGATGTGGAGTCGAACGTGGAATAATCTTTAACGACGAATGACAATCGCAGATAAGTGCGCTCCTTGTCCAAATGTCGAATCAATCGACGAATCGCTCATTGCTATGTCCGATACGGCGGAATGACGAAGCGGAATCGGCAACGTTCATAAGAAACATTGCGGCGTTGGGAGAAAAAACACGTGCGTTGGACTACGCAGTGGACGTCTGCCCAACTCGCTACGCGTTGCTCGCTACACGTGCGTTGTGCTGCGCAGTGCACCTCTGCGTTGCCCGCTACGCGCGCGTTGCTCGCTATGTGTGCGTTGCTCGTCATACGTGCGTTGCGCTACGCAGTGAACGTCTGCGTTGCTCGCTATGCAGTGAACGTCTGCGTAGCTCGCTACACCGTGCGCGTCTGCGTTGCTGGCTGCGCAGTGCACGCTGAAGGCAATGTGCGTCGGGCGCTCAAGCGCCTCGCGTGCTCGCCAGCCGCCGCGCCGATTAAAAATGCATTAACCACAACGAAACGCGGCCCCGTGCTACGAAGACGATCCTTCGGCCCTAACGTCACGTCGATTGAGCGAGGAGTCAGCATGCGCGGGACGATCGGCTTCGGTTTGGTTGCGGCGTTGCTCTTGGCGGGCTGCAACGGCAACAGCTCGTCGAATCCCGGCCCGTGCGGTCCACCCGGCGGCACGCAAACCGTGCTGGTCTATCCGGCGCCGGGTTCGAGCGGCATTCCCGATAACGTTGGTCTGGTCGTGCTCGGAAGCACGACGGCGCTCCCATCGGGCTTTCAAGCCTACATAGTCAACAATACGACCCAAAACGGCCTGTTGTTCAACGTGGTCGGCGCGGCGCCCAACCCCTTGCCGACCCCGAATGCCGTGCCGAGTTTTGCCAGCCCGGTGTATCAGGCGAGCGGGAATCCCGGAGTGACGTTCGTCGCCGGAAGCACCTTGACGGTCTATCTGAACAATGCCAACAGCACTTGCGTTCCCACGACGAGCCTCGGTTCGTTCCGGGTGCAATAAAACACCGCCGCCAGCGCGGAGCGAACAGCCGCCGGTCACGTCAAGGCTCGTGCCGTGACAGAAGACGCTACGGGCTATGATAGCCGGACGATGGCCTCGGCGGGTCGCCGATCCCGTCGTTGCCGGCGGCATGGTGAAACCCCTCGCGGCCGGCGCCGGTGCCTACTTGGTCGAAAACTGCGCTTTGTGCGTCGCTCGAGCAAGGAAGGTTCGAGGAGCAATGGACCGCCCGGCGGTATAACGTGTTCCCACTCTCCGGAGCCCACATTTATGAAGCTGGCAACCACCTACATGGGGTTGAACCTGTCGAGCCCGCTCGTCGCCTCCGCGTCGCCGCTGACCCGCAACATCGCGAACATTCAGCGTCTCGCGGAGAACGGCGCGGGAGCGATCGTCCTGCCCTCGCTCTTCGAGGAGCAAATTGACGCCGAGCGCGAGGAACTCGAGCGCGGCATGTCCGTCGCCAGTGACAGCTCACCCGAGGCCCTGACGTATTTTCCGGACCCGGTATTGTTCGAGTCGGGCACGCGGCCGTATCTGGATATCGTTCGGCGAGCGCGCGCCGCGGTCGGTATTCCGATCATCGCGAGCTTGAACGGCACGACCGACACGGGCTGGATCGATTTCGCGAAACAGCTCGAACAGGCCGGTGCAAGCGGCATCGAGTTGAACATCTACTTCATTCCGGCCGATGCCGCCCTCGATGCCGGCGACGTCGAACGCCGGTACATCGACATCCTGCGCGCCGTGAAGCAGTCGGTGCGCATTCCGATCGCCGTCAAGCTCAGCCCGTACTTCAGCGCTCCGTTCGCGTTTGCGCGGCGGCTGCAAGATGCTGGCGCCGACGCGCTGGTGTTGTTCAATCGCTTCTATCAGCCCGATATCGATTTGGCCGATCTCTCGCTGGTCGCGGATCTTCAACTCAGCAGCAAGCAGGAGATTCGCTTGCCGCTCCTCTGGACGGCGGTGCTCGCGGGCCGGCTCAAGCTCTCGCTGGCCGCCAGCACCGGGCTCGAGACTTCCGCAGAGGCCGTGAAGTATCTGCTGGCCGGCGCCGATGTCGTGATGACGACCTCGGCGCTGCTGCGGCACGGCGCCGGCTACATGGCAACACTGCGCGACGGTCTGGTGACGTGGATGGAGTCGAATGGTTTCACGTCGCTCGACGAGTTTCGCGGTTCGCTCAGTCAGCGGCAGGTGACCGATCCCGCCGCTTTCGAGCGCGCCAACTACCTCCACGTTTTGCAGAGCTATGGCCAAGAGCCCAGCCGCGTTACCAGCCGTCATCTGCGCGGCGACTTCGCGATCCCGACGGGGCCGCAGCGGCGGCACGAACTCAAAACGTAGCGCTGGGCGAACAATGACACGGCAGGCGAAGGCCCGTGGGCCGATCGGGCGGGATCACGGGCCAGCGCTGCTGATGACCTTCTTGGTGAGCGTGTCGTAACGAATCGTCTGCGCGGTGAGGACTTGATCGCCGTCGGCCAGCCGGACGTTGCCCGAGAGAAACAGCTCGTGTGCATTCTCGTCGAGCCGGCCGTTCTCCGCCGTCGCCCGGCGCGAGCCTTGCGCGAAGACGACGTTGCCGGTGGCAACGTCGATGTTGCGCTTGGAGTCGACCTGGAGCTCGTCGCATTGCAGCGTCCCCGGACTGGGCGGGGAAGCGGCCCGCGCGACACCGTCCGCTGCGAGGAGGCCCTGGCGAAAAACCGCATGACCGGTAACGGTGACCATGCCGTCGCGGGTGTTGCCTTTCGCGCTATCGCCGACGACATCGATGCCCGGGCGAATGAGCCTGACCGGATGCGGCATGCTGAAGCTGCCGTCGGTGAGGTCGGAATCGGTTCGATCGGTTTCGATGCGAAAGTCGTGGGTGATGATGTCGGCTGAACCGTGCGCCGCGAGTTCGCCCGCTCCGCTCGGGGCCGGGTAGATCGGCAGCGCGTTGGCGAGCCGGTACGGATAGATCGTGACGAGGTCCCGACCTTGAATCTGATCGATGACCATGGGTTTGTAGACGTTGACGCCGCGTTCGTCGAAGCGCAGCGGGCCAAAGAACGTCAGCACGTTGAGCTGCGACAAGGCCCTGCGAACCGCGTTGGGCTCGAGCGTTCCGGCGGCGACGATCGCATCGGCGAAGGCAATCCCGGCCGCACTTGCTTCGGCGGAATGATATTCGGGCGGGTGTCCTACTTCGCGCGTGAACGCGGCGCTGTACTCCGCTGCCGTGCGATAAAATCCGGGGTCGCCGGCATACGACACGGCCGGCGACCATTGGGCGCTCTCCATCACGCCTTGCGCGTCCGCGCCGAACGCGGTGCGAAAATCCGCCGTGTCGGGTCCGACGGTATAACCGTAGATTTTGGGCGTTCCGCCCTGCCGCAGCAGTGCGCGATGCAGCGCCATGGCGTCGTGCAAGTGACCGGCGTTGAGGATGATATCGGGCCGTTTGGCGGCGATCGCGGCGGCGGTTGCGTCGACGCTGGCCTTGTCGCCCGAGTATTGCTGGGCATAAACGACGCGGAAACCGTGGTCGTTGGCCGATTGCACGGCGCCCTGCTGGACCTCGCGGGAAAATTCGTCGCTGGCCGAACTGATGGCGACGGTTTGCGGGCGCGGCGTGCGCCGGACCGCGAATTCGATGATTCCGGCGAAGTACTTCCGCGCCGGCGCGATCACGCTAAAGATGAAGTGGTAGCCCTGATCGAATGCTCGCTCCGCGGCTCCGGTGCTCGCGACCATCGGAACGTGATGCTGCTCGGCGATCGCGGCAGCGGCAAACGTCTGGGCCGATCCATACGGCCCGAGCAGAAAGTCGACGTGGTCTGCGGTGATGAGCTGCTCTGCAGCGCGCGCGGTTTGGGCCGGCGTGGAGGTGTCGTCGAGGTAGCGGATCGCGACCGGATAGCTGGCGGCGCCGACCCGCAAGCCGCCGTGCGCGTTCACGTAGCCGGCCCACAGATCGTAGCCTTGTTGTAAGAGCCGGCCTTCGTTGGCCAGAATGCCGGTCAGCGCGATTGGGCAGCCGAACAGGATCGTGCGCCGCGGCTGCGCCCCTTGCGCCGCTCCCTGCGCGAGCAGCACGAGGACGAGAGCCGCGGCTGCCGTGCGCACGACGTGAAGCATGCGATACATGTTAGAAGCCTTCCGGGGGGATGAGCCCGTTCTTCTCGACGATCGCCTGACCGTCGCGGGAGAGAGCAAAATCGATCAGCGGCTGCGCCGCCGCGCCGTCGTGCTGGGATTCGGATTGCAGCGCGATGGTGAGCGTGAGCGGATAGTGTTGCGACGCAATCGTCAGAACGTTGGGGGGCGGAAGATAGGCGAGCGGAATCATCTTGGCCGGGATGGCTTGACTGTACGGAACGAGTCCGATGGCCGTGCGGCTGATCCGTCCGGCTCCGGCGACGGTTCGCGTGACGTCGGCGATCGTCGGGCGGCGGATCACGCTGCGATCGATCGACAGCCCCGAAAAGAGCGCCGCTTCGATGGCGTGCGCTTCGTCCGATGCAGCGTTGGGCAAGATTGGAACGATGGCGCCGGGCGGGCCGCCCAATTCCGACCAGTCACGGATCGTTCCGCTGAAGATCGCGCGCAGCTGGGCTTCGCTGATGCGCGAGATCGGATTGAGCGGATTGACGATCGCGACGATGCCGTCGCGCGCGACGGCCGCCTTGAGATTGCCCGGCGCGAATGAGAACCGAACGTCGCAGTTGTCACCGTCGGTCCCGGTGACAAAGAGTCGCTGGGGCGTCTTGAGCGCACCGAGCCGGTAGCCCCGCACGAGGTCGGTCGCGAGCCGCTCCGCGCTCGGCATCGCGCAGACGGTGACGGCCGCATTCGCCGGCTTGACGGCAGCTCGATGATCGACGGCATAGACGATTCCTGCGCTCGGAACGAGCGCGAGCAACACGATCGCGACGATCCACTGCCAGCGGATCGTGGAAGAAAGAGGAGCAGGAGTGGCCGGCCCTGCGTCGCTGGGCAACGGCGTGTCGCTTGCGCTCGGCTCGTTGCTCGCGACCGCGACACGGACGTACAAATCGCCGTCCCGGCCGCCGCGCAAACCGGCCGCGCCGCCGCCTTCGATTTTGATCACGGTTCCGTCGGGGGTGCCCGGCGGGATCGTCACCATCACCGCTTTCTCCGACTCGATGCCGCCGCGTCCGCCGCAAACGCGACACGGTGTCGCGACGATCTGTCCTTCGCCGTTGCACAGCGAACAGGTCGTCTGCGTGAGGTGAACGGAACGCGGCGTCTGCCGCACTTGGCGCATCGTGCCGCTGCCCGAGCAGCGCTCGCAGACGGATACCGGCGTGCCCGGGTCGGCGCCCGAGCCGCTGCAAGCCTCGCAGGCCACGAGATGGCGAAACGAGATCTCGCGGTCGGTTCCGGCCGCTAACTCTTCGGCGGTAGCGTCAGCGTCGCAGTGCAAGTCTTTTCCCGGCGATTCGCCGGCGCCTTTGCGCGCTGCGCCGAAGAACATGTCGAAGACGCGCGCCATCGTTTCCGCGCCCCCGACCGTCGCGGCGGCGTTGCCGAAGCGATCGTAGTTCGCCCGCTTGCGGCGATCGCTCAGGACGTTGTACGCCTCGTTGATTTCGCGCAGCTTGTGTTCGGCTGAAGCTTGGTCTTCGCTGACGTCCGGATGGTGCTTGCGGGCCAACTGACGATAGGCAAACTTGATCGTTGCCGGACTAGCCGAGCGCGCAACACCGAGAACGTCATAATAGTCCGCCGCCAGCGCGCGGATCTGTCCGCGTTGGCCGTCCGAGCGCTGCTCCGAATTTCCGCTGTGAATCATTCCACTATGACGTTCGGGCAGCGAAGCCGGATTCGATCAGAACGACGCGGGTCGAGCGCTCGGCAAGCGCAATCGATTCCGTCGATATGACGACCATACGGTGAGCAAGACTCGTGCAACGTTTCCGTTCCTATCGCGCAAACAAAAGGGTGATGCGTCGTTGTTCCTTCGGCACAGACCGCGCGATGGAGACGCAAAGAATTGGGGCTTTTGGCACTGTGAATGCTAGCTGGAGCCCTCGACTGGCGCTTGCCATGCAATCGGCTGGATGAAGGACAGCCGAGTCGCGTGGGCGGACTCAGCTTCTGGGGTCGACTCTGTTCGGAAAGGTTGCGTCGTGCACGTGAACGGCCGTTACCGCAAGCGTCGCCGGTTCGGTCGGCGCGCGTTGCCGTGACCCAGGCGGGTCTCCAAGTGCCGAGCGTGCACGAGCCGGCGTTATCCGGGCGGCGATCGCTGCGCGGGCTGCCGATCATCGTGGGCGTTACCGGACATCGCGATCTGCGCGCAGAGGACCTCGCGGAACTCGAACGCGCTGTCGGCCGGATCCTCGACCAGCTGCGGGCCGACTATCCGACGACGCCGCTGTTGGCGCTGACGCCGCTGGCCGAAGGCGCGGACCGTTTGTTGGCGCGCGTTGCCATCGCGCGCAACATCTCGTATCTCGTCCCGCTGCCGTTGCCGCTGGCGCAGTACTGCCAAGACTTCAGTCCTGCTTCGCGCAGCGAGTTCGGCGAACTGCTGCGCGGCGCCGTCGGCTCGTATGCAATGCCGTTCGTGCGCGACAACGATCCCGAAAACGTCGCGGAACCGGATCGCCGGGCCCACCAGTATGCGCTCGTCGGCGCGCATATCGCGCGAGCCTCGCACGTACTCATTGCCTTGTGGGACGGCGAGCAGTCAACGGCGGTGGGCGGCACCGCGGAGATCGTGCGCTTTCGCTGTTACGGCGTCCCCGGTCACTATCTACACCGCACCTCGGTCCTCGATGCGCCCGAGACCGGCTGCGTCTATCACGTGTATGCGCCGCGCTTCGCACAGCAGGATGCGGTCGTACCGCCGGGTCATACCCAGCGGATCGTTCGCGGCGGTCTGCCGACCACGGACGCGCCGTATGCGCTGGCGGTTCTCGAAGGGGAGAAGTCCGATCCGTTCGAGCCGCTGTACCGGCGCATCGCGGATTTCAACGACGACTGCCAGCTCATCGATCAGGCGCCCACGAGCGCGACGTCGTTCACCGAGCGTCGAATGCGCATGGCCGAGGCGGCAGCAAATCATTATCAGCGCAAGTCGCGCGTCGCCCTGGACCGGCTGTTCCTGGCCACCGGCGTCGCCGCGCTGACCTTAGCCGGCTATTCGCATCTGTATCCGCGCAAGCATCTGCTGGTGCTGCCCTATCTCGCGGCGCTCGTCATCGCCGGTCTCGCTTACTTGGCGGCCCGCCGCGGCCGTTGGCAAGATCGCTGTCAGGACTATCGGGCACTGGAAATGGGGCTGTGGGTGCAGCACGTCTGGATGCGCATCGGCTTGCGCGACTCGGTGGCCGACTACTACGTGCGACGCCAGCGCAGCGAGCTCGATTGGATCCGCGAGGCGATTCGCACCGCGCACAACGTCGATCGCGCGGTCAACCCGACGTATGCCTTCGACGAAGCGGACGGTGTTGCGGCGGTGCGTGACTTCGTGGCCAAACAGCTCGCGTATTTCGAAACGGCGTCGAAGCGAGAGAGCGCTGCGGCGAATCGATACAAGCGCCTCGCGACGTGGGCCTTGGGACTGAGCTTCGCCTCGTCGGTGCTCTTGATCGCTTTTGGGGTGTCGATGCACCTCTGGTGGACGTTCGGGCGCGCATCGTATCCAACCGACGATGTCACCGAAACGGCGCACGGCGTCCTGATCTTTCTCATCGCCGCGTCGACGATTCTCGCTGCGCTGCTGCACGACTATCCGGAGCGCCGCGCGCTGCACCAGCACGCGCGCCGGTACTCCGTGATGCAGGCGATCTACCAACGCGCGATCGATGCGCTCGACCGTGCCGACCAGCCGCAGCAAGACCCCGACGACGATGCTCCGGCGTCGCGCTTGGCGGTTGCCCGCGAAGTCATCCTCGATATCGGCCGCGAGGCGGTCGTCGAAAACGGAGAGTGGGTCTTGCTGCACCGCGAGTTGCCCATCGAATTGCTCAGCGTTTGAAGACGCGGCGAAATGCTGCAACCGCACACGGCCGTGATGCGGCTCTCGGCGGCGAGCTGAGCCCGTGAGGTAGCAAGCATTCGCTCGAACGAGACCTGGCTTACAACAGCGCCGCTCACCGGCGCGAGCGTCTACTCGAACGAGAACTGCCTGAAGCCGCGTAACACGTTAGCGCGAGCGCGAACCGGCCATCAACGAGCGGCATTCGACGTCGCAAGTGATGCCGCGCTCAATCTCGTGGGGCCGTCATAGATGGCAAGCGCCTCTAAGGTACTTTTTGCCGTCGGGCCGAAGCTAACGGGGCAACGTCATTTTTCGTGGAGGAACCAATTTTGTCAGTCAATGCTACAACCGTGTCGCAGGCGGCGATGAGCGAGCAGATCGCCAAGAAGCCGGGCTTCCTAGCCGCACTCGATCAAAGCGGCGGCTCGACGCCGGGGGCCTTGCGCGCGTATGGGATCGCGGAAACCGCGTACAGCGGCGACGCCGAGATGTTTAAACTCATGCACGAATGGCGCGTCCGCATCATGAAATCGCCGGCGTTTACCGGCGACAAAGTCATCGCGGCGATTCTGTTCGAGCGGACCATGGACGGCGATGTCGACGGCAAACCCGTTCCGTCGTTCTTGTGGGAAGATCGCCGGGTCGTCCCGTTGCTCAAAGTCGACAAAGGCCTGGAAAAGGAAGCCGACGGCGTCCAGCTGATGAAGCCGATTCCGGGTCTGGACGAACTGCTCGCGCGTGCCGTGAAGCTCGGTGTCTACGGCACGAAAATGCGTTCGGTCATCAATCTGGCCAGCCCCAGCGGCATCGCGGCGATCGTGAAGCAGCAGTACGAATTGGGCGCGCAGATCGCGGCTCACGGACTGTCGCCGATTCTCGAGCCCGAAGTCTCGATCAAGAGCCCCGAAAAAGCCAAGGCTGAGGACATTCTGCTCGCCGAGCTGCTCAAGGGTCTCAATTCGTACCCCGCCGGCAAGCCGATCATGTTCAAACTCACGATCCCCGACAAGGCCGACCTGTACGCGCCGCTCATCGCGGACGAGCGTGTCGAGCGCGTCGTGGCGTTGTCCGGCGGTTACACGCGCGACGACGCGTGCAAGAAACTCGCGCATAACCACGGGATGATCGCGAGCTTCTCGCGGGCGCTGGTCGAGGAACTGCGCTTCCAGATGACCGACGCCGAATTCGACGCGGCCCTCGCCAAAGCGATCGACCAGATCTTCCAAGCTTCGACGGTCAAGGTCTAAACGGCAAAGGGGCTCGGCCGGCGCGGACGAGCCCTGACGGTCGCCTCCGGACGTCGCTTCGGGTTGGATGATGCGGCAGCAGCAGCTACGATTGTCTGCCGCATGATCTCGGACGTGTCCACCATTCCTCCCCCGCCGTGACCGCGCGGCCTCTCGGCAGCGGTTTTCGGCGGAGGCGGGACGCGCGCGTCGCGACTTTGTCACGAATCTCGACGAAAAACTCGTCGGTGTCCGGCCGAGACGCACATGGACAACGTGCGCATAGGGGCGCTGCTTTCGACGGCGTGATCGCCGCGACGGTCGCAAACGTCGGACGCAGCCGGGAGCCCGCGCCGCACGTCGCTGCTCGAACGGCGATCTTTTGCTGCCGGCCGCGGGTTAGAGCGCGAAGTCTTCGACGTACAGGGTTGCCTGGTGGCCGACGCCGAGTGCGGCCACCCCGATTTTTCGAACTCGCGGGTCGAGGATGTTCG
The DNA here is from genome assembly GCA_050012475.1 of Candidatus Velthaea sp. Lineage (GTDB taxonomy): Bacteria > Vulcanimicrobiota > Vulcanimicrobiia > Vulcanimicrobiales > Vulcanimicrobiaceae > Velthaea. The sequence continues at coordinate 3,923 of JBEKHC010000006.1, read as the reverse complement.
CCAGATGTTCGGAGCTGTTGACCAGCGCGTTGTTTGCATGCGCTTCGTCGCTGTCAAGCGCGATATTCTCGGCCGCGACGGTCCATTGCAGGCCCGCCCTTGCGAGCCGGGCCGGAAGATCGACACCGTCGGGTCCGGTGTGGCCGAAGAAGCGGCGCGCGGCCATGTTTTCCGCGTGCGAGAGCGCAACTTCGGTGAGCCGGCTGTCGGTGCGCAGCGTGGGGATGCCGTGGCGGATTCGTACGATGTTGACATCCGAAATGAGCGCCGCTTCATCCGCGGTGCGCACGACAGCGGGAACGGGATTGACCACAACGAGCGGGTCGTATTCAGTTTCGCCGGAGGCTGAGCCCACTAGGCAGAGCACCGCGACGACCATTCCAAGCAGCCGCATACTTGAAATATCGGCGCGTAGTTTTACATTGTTAGCGCTCCGTTAAGGAGTGACGGCGATCCGTCGATGGTATCCGGCTCGACGCATTGTGTTCGTTCGAGACAATGTGGCAATACGCCGGATGCGTGGGATGGCTCCGAAGGCTTCATTTGCAGTGTGGTACGCAAGTGCAGTGTGGTTTGCAAGCAACGTTGTTGTTGCGAATACATCTCTTCCTGGTGCAGGTTGCGATCGCGGTGCTTGTTTCGAAGACGGTTTGCCAACCCGCCGTGTCGACATTGCGCAAGTGTTTAGGAAGACGGTTCCCCGCGCGAGCGCGCGGTGGAGCTTCGTCCTTGCCGGTAAGCGGCGCGGGGAAATGCTCTCGTGAACGACGAGCGCAACCGTCCGGGCCGCGCTAAAGCACCACGATCCGGATGCCCGCGCCGCGCGCTGGAGTGCAACGATTTCGGCGACCAGCGAGCGTGATGAAATATTGCCAGTTCCGGTGCGTCGCCCGGCGTTAGTCGCTCTCCGGGCTTGCGAACCGGCGCAGATCTTGAAGCGACGGAACGAAGTAATACGCGCCCGTCAGGGCGGTCGTATAGCGCGTGAGCGCGTCGCGTTTGCCGTCGCCGATCCCGGCCATGCGCTCCAACATCCGGTGTAAGCGGTCTTGGTCGGCGCCGAAACCGACGAAGATGGTACCGTGGTCGGTGACATTGCCGTAGGCGGTATTGCGCCGGAAGATCTTGCGCTCTTCGCCATCCTCTTCGACGGTCGTGCGGGAGACGTGCGAATCTTCCGGCATGACATCTTCGGCAAGCTCGATGCTCGCGAGCTTCGTTCGTCCGATGACGCGTTCTTGGGCGTCGTCGGAGAGCGCCTCCCAAGCGGCGAACTGATGCTGCCATTGCTGATAGAGCAAAACGGCTCCGCCGGCTCCCGGTGTGCCGTCAGGTACGATCGCGAAGTCGGGCGCGATCATCAGCGACGGATTTTCCGTGCCGTCCTGAAAGCCGGTAAGGTCCCGGTTATGCCGATAGGACCAGCCGTCGAGATTTCTCGTCAGAGCGGCAACCGATTTGAGCGCAGCGATCGCGTCGCGCGCGACATCGAATACGACGTCGTACGACGATCCCGCGAGCCACATCCACAGGTCGGCCTGGGTCGCCGGCATCGTGTAGCCGTCGGGACCCGTCATGGGCGCATTGAAGCCGATCAGTGCGGCGGGGATTGCATCCGGAGCAACCGTGCGCCACAGCTCCGGCCGGAAACCGACGATCAAGTTGACGCCCGCGACGGTCGAGCGCGGTTCGTGGATGTCCACGACCGACTGCACGAAGCGAGCCGCATCGATGCCGGGGCGAAGCTCGAACTCGAGATAGGTGTGCGCGGCATCGCCGAGCGCGAAGATTCCGGTTTGTGGTGTGACCATGAAACCGTTCCTTATAGTCTCCGGCAGATCGAACCCTTGGATTGACGACGTCCGCGCAAGGGGCGCCGCACCGCCGGACCGCGAGCCGAGCCGGCTCCGAACGGACCGCACGCCGGCGGCACGACCTGTGGTTAGCATGAGCGGAGCGCTCAACGGCAGTTGCTTCGGGCGCCCCCTTACAACTGGAGACCGACCGATGCATTTCAAGCCCGCAGGACCTCTGGCTCAGCTCCTCGTGCTCGCGCTCGCGACGGCCCTGAGTTCTGTTACTCGGGCGGCGGCGGCCGGCGCCGACCTCCCGGCATATCCGGCAGCGCACGAGGAGAAGCTTCCACCCGGCCGTCATTCGGGAACAACCTCATGCGGTCGCACGATCACCGTCGAGAAGTCATTGACGGTCAACGCCGATCCGCACTTGGTCGCGAAATGGTACCAAAGCCGGCTCCCCGGGTCTCGCGCGATCGATTTCACCCGGATGCTAAGCGACGAGGCCGGCGGAAACAGTCAGACATCCCTCGAGGTCATCAGCGCCGACGGATCGCAGACAGTCGTCGTCAGCCGAATGAACTTCAGCAGCGCCAAACTGGCGGAAGCCTCGAAGTCGCTCGGTATGGATAGAACCCAGATCGGCATCGAGAACATTACACCGCCGTTCGACCAGGGCTATATCGCGTTGGCTGCGCAGGGCGCGGCCGGTGGTGCAACTGCGGCGCACGCTAAAGAGCAGATGAAAGCCATGTGTAAGGGCTAAAAGCGCTCGTCACGCTGTGCAGCCGCTTGTCGGCATCACTCGTGCGCGACGTCGAGTTCCATCATGGCTGCCGAACCTCGCGCCATTCTTCCAACGGCGTTCCGCTTCGTCTCCTGACCGGCAACGACGCGGCAGCGAACCGACGGCAGGTTTCGTAGAGATGCGGCGACTTGTTGGGTTCACCCGTTGGCGCGCTAACGAAGATTCGGCGGGGAAGCGGCTTTCTTAACTCGAGCCGCTATCAAGAAGACCAGCGCGGCTTAATTCTGTACGTGCGACCTCCAATAGCTGATCGATGTGACCCTTTTGGACCACCTGATGTACGAGCTCAAGATCGATCGTCGCATATCCATGACGCAAGCGATTGCCGGTAGCGCGTATCTCCCGCCAGGGAATTTCCGGATGCCGCTGGGCTAACTCCTCATCGAGCAACAACGCATGGATCGTTGCTTCGCTAATAATGAGTACGAGATAGCAAAGAGCATCAAGTTCGACCGGTTCCATATCACCGAACGAGCGATCGCGGACGGTGTTTTTAGCGCGCTCCCCATACAGCTGAATATCCCGAAGTCGTGAAATAAAGCGGTCGCTGCGCCGCATTGCTAAAACGCGCTTACGGCGTCTTCTAAAATATCGTCGTCAAGGCGAGGCCGAAGGCCGCGCCTGCTCACGACATCGACTTTTCGCCCGAAGATCTCCCTTAGGCGTAATTCAATGCCCATAAGGTCATAGAGACTGACGCGCGCTGCCGGGTCAAGCTCGACGAGAACGTCGATATCAGAATCGGCGGTTGCTTCACCCCGCGCAACGCTGCCGAACACCGCTGCATGGCTCACGCCCGCCGCGCGCAGCTCAGCTTCGTGCGAAAGCAGACTCTTCAGGGCTGTCTCGAGGATGGGAATATTGTGGGAATCCAGGGCTGCCTGGCCGTGCATAACAAGAACAGTGTTCGCCGCCCGACCCAGCACTATCATGCTTTGACTGCAGAAGGACGTCATGGCCCGTTCCCGTCATGCCAGAGGATCTTGCCGCGCAAGGCAACCGGCGTTGTAGCGCGACGGTTCCGGCCAGGGATGGGCCTGTCCCGAGGGAAGCTGCCGGCTCAGCCCACGCCATGAGTTCGACCACGAACTTGAGGTGGGCGGCGTCCGTCCCATGGAGTCGTCAGCGGATGCCGGCGTTTGGCACCAGGATGCGGATTGGGCACAAAGGGCGCGCGCAGGCAAACGAAGCGCCGCGATGAGGACACTGAGCGCGTGAACGTTGGCCGTCTTGAATTGGAACCTGCGCTTCGTCGCCGCGACTTGCTCGCGCCGAGCGTTGCCGCCGCACTCGATCGCTGGGACGCGAGCCTCTCGCCG